>CAWDZR010000015.1:0-70410 GCA_963806755.1 uncultured Gemmatimonadales bacterium | reverse complement strand
CGCTCGCGCTCCTTGGGGTCCTTGGGCCCGCGGATCTCCTCCGGGGAGGCGATGCGGACCTGGATGAAGTCGAAGCTGGACCCGGTGCGCTCGCGGGGACTGCGGAAGTCGATCATCGGCTACTCCTCACCGTCTTCGGTGGTCCCGAGCATCACGCGGATGCCGAGCGCCTGCAATTCCTTCACGAGGACGTTGAACGACTCGGGGATGCCGGGCTCGGGCAGGTTCTGCCCCTTCACGATCGCCTCGTACACCCGGCTGCGGCCGTTCACGTCGTCGGACTTGACCGTCAGGATCTCCTGCAGCGTGTGCGCCGCGCCGTAGGCCTCGAGCGCCCACACTTCCATCTCGCCGAAGCGCTGGCCGCCGAACTGCGCCTTGCCGGCGAGCGGCTGCTGCGTGACCAGCGAGTACGGCCCGATCGAGCGGGCGTGGATCTTGTCGTCCACCAGGTGCGACAGCTTCATCATGTAGATGGAGCCGACCGTCACCTCGCTCTGGAACGGCTGGCCGCTGCGTCCGTCCCTGAGCCGCGCCTTGCCCGTCGGCGTGAGCCCGGCGAGGACGTGCAGCTCGCGCACGGCCGCGTCGAAGTCCGCCTCGGACTTGCGGAGGGCCATGGCCGCGAGGGCCGGGTGGCCCGCGGCCTCGAGAGCCGCGTCGGGGGTGGCGTGCTTGGCCAGCTGCGACTCGATCGCCTTGAGCCCCTTCTTGAGCTCCGACTTCTGCACCTTGGTGATCTCTTCGTCGGCGCCGAGCCGCTCCTGCACCTCGGCCTCCGCCTTCCAGCGGGCCAGCTCGCGCTCGCCCAGCTCCTGCGCCGCCGCCGACACGAAGTCGCGCACGCCGCGGAACAGCTCGCGGGTTTCCGAGCTGGCCGTGCGGGCCCCCAGCCAGCTGATGCGCACCGCGGTGAGGTCGGGCCGGTCGCCGTTGTGGCTGGACGCCCTGGGGAGGTCCGCCAGCAGCTGCCGCACCCGTTCCGGGCCCAGCTCGGGCGGCCGGGCCTTGAGCCCGAGCGCCTGCGCCGACCACTGCAGCCCCGCCAGGCGCAGCAGCAGCCCGATCTCGTTCTCGTTGGCGCCCTGGAAGACGGGCGTCTTGGCGGCGAAGCCCAGGATCGAGGCGCACCAGCCGAGATGCGTCTCGAGGATCTGCCCCACGTTCATCCGGCTCGGCACGCCGAGCGGATTGAGGACGATGTCCACCGGCCGGCCGTCGGGGAGGAACGGCATGTCCTCCTCGGGGACGATGCGCGCGATGATGCCCTTGTTCCCGTGGCGCCCCGCCATCTTGTCGCCGACCGAGATCTTGCGCTTCTCGGCGATGTAAACCTTCACCAGCTGGATCACGCCGGGCGGCAGCTCGTCGGGCTGCAGGATGTTGTCGATCTGTCCTTCGGCCTTCTCCTCGAGCTTGGCCCGCTCGGCGGTCGCGGCGTCGATGATCTGCCGGATCCGCTCGTTGGCCGGCTTGGACACGACGCGCAGCGTCTTGAGGTCCACGTCGGCGAGGTTGATGCCCTCGAGCACGGGCTTGGTCAGCTTGGTGCTGGCGGCGAGGTACTCCTCGACCGTGCCGGCCTTGAGGCACAGGGCCACTTCCTGGCCGAGCAGCTCGTGCAACAGGTCCTCGTGCAGCGCCGCCGTGACGCGGGCCTTCTCCTCCGCCTCGAGCCGGCGCACGTCGCCGATGCGCTCGCCGCGGTCCTTCTCCACCACCTGGTCCTCGACGCGCGAGAAGATCTTCACGTCGATGACCACGCCCTCCATGCCCGGGGGCACCTTGAGGGACGAGTCCTTCACGTCCTTGGCCTTCTCGCCGAAGATCGCCGTCAGCAGCTTCTCTTCCGGCGACAGCTCGGTCTCGCCCTTGGGCGTGATCTTGCCGACGAGGATGTCGCCCGGCTTGACGTGCGCCCCGATGCGGACGATGCCGCGCTCGTCGAGGTCCACGAGGGACTCCTCGGCGACGTTCGGGATCTCGCGGGTGATCTCCTCCTGGCCGCGCTTGGTGTCGCGGACGTGCAGCTCCAGCTCCTGGATGTGGATGGAGGAGTACACGTCCTCCTTCACCAGGCGCTCCGAGAGCACGATGGCGTCCTCGAAGTTGTGGCCGTACCAGGGCATGAAGGCCACGAGCACGTTGGCGCCGAGCGCCAGCTCGCCGTTGTCGGTGCCCGCGCCGTCGGCCACCACCTCGCCGGCCGCGACCTTCTGGCCGAGCCGCACCACGGGGCGCTGGTTGATGGCGGTGTCCTGGTTGGTGCGCCAGAACTTCTTCAGCCGGTAGCGGTCGTGCTGCGTGAGCCGCGCCAGCGGGTGCTCGATGCGGTGCCCGTCCTCCGAGCCGGTGTCGATGATGATCTCGTCGGCCGTCACGCGCTTGACGACGCCGGCGCGCTTGGCGACCACGACGGCGCCGGAGTCGGCGGCGACCTTGGCTTCGAGGCCGGTGCCCACGAGCGGCGCCTGCGGCGCCAGCAGCGGCACCGACTGGCGCTGCATGTTCGAGCCCATCAGGGCGCGGTTGGCGTCGTCGTGCTCGAGGAACGGGATCAGCGCCGCCGCGATCGAGACCAGCTGCTCGGGTGCGACGTCCATGTAGTCCACCCGCTCGGGCGTCAGCATGGGGTAGTCGTCGCGCTTGCGGCACAGCACCATCGCGTCGCGGAACGTCCCGTCGGGGTTCAGGGCCGTGTTGGCCTGCGCGACCGCGAAGTCCTCCTCCTCCGAGGCCGACAGCCAGCGGATCTCGCCGGTCACCTTGCCGTCCTTCACCACCCGCAGCGGCGTCTCGATGAAGCCGAGGTCGTTGACGCGGGCGAAGGTCGAGAGGCTGGTGATGAGCCCGATGTTCGGGCCTTCCGGCGTCTCGATGGGGCACATCCGGCCGTACTGCGAGTAGTGGACGTCGCGCACCTCGAAGCCGGCGCGCTCCCGCGTGAGGCCGCCCGGCCCGAGCGCGCTGAGGCGGCGCTTGTGAGTGAGCTCGGCCAGCGGGTTGGTCTGGTCCATGAACTGCGACAGCTGCGACGAGCCGAAGAAGGCCTGGATGACGGCGCTCACGGTGCGCGCGTTGACCAGGTCGTCGAGGGTGATCTTCTCCGGGTCGTTGTTGATGCTCATCCGTTCCTTGATGAGCCGCGCCATGCGCGACAGGCCGACCGAGAGCTGGTTGGCGATCAGCTCGCCGACCGAGCGCACCCGGCGGTTGCCGAGGTGGTCGATGTCGTCCGTGTGGCCGCGCCCCTCGTGCAGCTCGATGAGGTAGCGGATGATCGCGATGAAGTCGTCCTGCGTGAGCACGGTGTGCCCGGGCGGCAGGCCGACGCCCAGGCGCTGGTTGATCTTGTAGCGGCCCACCCGCCCGAGGTCGTAGCGCTTGGGCGAGAAGAACAGCCGCTCCAGCGCGGAGCGCGCGGTCTCGACGTTGGGCGCCTCGCCCGGCCGGAGCAGCGAGTAGATCTGCGCCAGGGCCTCCGCCTCAGTGGCGGTCGGGTCCTTGGCCAGGGTGTTCTTGATCAGCGGCGATTCGCCGCGCCCGCTGGGCAGGAAGACGTCCACGCGGGTGACGCCGGCCTTGCGCAGCCGCTTGCGCAGCGTGTCGCTCATGTCCTTGCCGCGCTCGGCGAGCACCTCGCCGGTCGCGGGGTCGGCCACGTCGAACGCGAGGATCTGCTTCTGGTCGCGCTCGCGCTGGGCCTGCGGCAGCTCGTCGTCGTCGCGCAGGTTGACCTGGGTGTAGCCGGCGAACACGGTGACGGTGCTCACGCCCGCGCGCCGCAGGGCGTGCAGCGTCTCCAGCGTCAGCTCGTCCCCCTCCTTCGCCAGGGGCTCTCCCTTGGGCTCCTCGGGGTTGGCGACGTCGGCGGCGAGCAGGGTGCCGAGGATCTCGCGGCGCTGGCTGCGCGCCTGGAGGTTCCCCGTGATGTCGAGCTCCTTCTTGGCGAAGAACAGCCCCAGGATCTCGGAGTTGGTCGAGTACCCGAACGCGCGCAGCAGCGCGGTGGCCGGGAACTTCTTCTTCTTGTCGATGTGCACGTACACCACGTCGTGGATGTCGAGCGTGAACTCGACCCACGAGCCGCGGAACGGGATGATGCGCGCCGAGAACAGCCGCTGCCCGTTGGGGTGGATCGTCTCCTCGAACACCACGCCCGGCGAGCGATGCAGCTGCGAGACGATCACGCGCTCGGCGCCGTTGATGACGAACGTGCCGAGCGGGGTCAGCAGCGGCAGCTCCCCGAGGTAGACTTCCTTCTCGAGGATGTTCTTGGGCCGGCGCACGCCGCCGACCTCTTCCATGATCAGCAAGCGCAGCGTCGCCTTGAGCGGCGCGGAGTACGTCATGTCGCGCTCGATGCACTCCTCGACGGAGTACTTCGGCTCGCCGATGGCGTACTTCACGAACTCCAGCGAGTAGTTCTCGTTCACGTCGGTGATCGGGAACAGGTCGCGGAAGACCCGGTCCAGGCCGACGTCTTCCCGTTCGGGGGCCCCGTCCTGGGCGAGCAGCGCCTGGAAGGCCCGCGTCTGGATGTCGAGGAGGTGGGGCATCTCCATCCCCTCCTCCAGCTTGCCGAACGAGATCATGGGCAGCGTCTCAGCCATTGCCATTCCTTCGGGCAGCGCAAAAGGCCCCGAGTGCGAGGGGCATCAGCCTTCGGTACCGAACGACGGACGTAATCGTCTGCCTACTTCATCTCGACCGTGGCGCCCTGCTCTTCGAGCTTCGCCTTGATGGCCTGGGCTTCGGCCTTGTTCACGCCTTCCTTCACGGTGCTCGGCGCGCCGTCCACCAGGTCCTTGGCCTCCTTGAGGCCCAGGCTGGTGACTTCGCGGACCACCTTGATGACCTGGATCTTCTTCGCGCCGGCCTCCTTGAGGAGCACGGTGAACTCGGTCTGCTCCTCGACCTCGGCGGCGGCGGCCGGGGCCGCGGCGGCCGCGGGGGCGGCGGCGGCGATCGTCACGTTGAACTTGGTCTTGAACGCCTCGATCAGGTCGGCCAGCTCCACCACGGACATCTGGCCGATCGCCTCGAGAATCGCGTCCTTCGACAGGGTCGTCGTTGTCATTGCGGTGCGTCCCTCAGGTTCAGGCAGCGTGGTCGCGCTGCGTACGAAGCGCCTCCACGGCGCCGACGAATGTGGACAGGAGCCCGGTCAGGGCCCCGACGAAACCGGCCAACGGCGCCTGCAGGGTGCCGGCCAGCTGGCCCAGGAGCACGTCGCGCGGCGGGAGCTGCGCCAGCCGCTTGACCTGCTCCGGGGTCACCTCGCGTCCATCCACCACCGCGGCCTTCACGGTGGGCTTCTGGAACTCCTTGGCGAACTCGCTCAGCACCTTGGCGGCGGCGGCCGCGTCGGTGGCCGTGAGGGCCAGCGCCGTGGGGCCGGCGAAGTGCTGGTCGAGCCCGGCGATGCGCGAGCTCTGCAGCGCGCGCAGGGCGAGGGTGTTCTTGACGACGAGGTACTCGACGCCGGCGCGCCGCAGCCGCCGCCGCAGCTCGGTGGCGTGGCGGACGTTGAGCCCGGCGTAGTCGGTCACGTAGATGCTGCTGGCGCCCTGCAGCTTGACGGCCAGCGCGTCCACGGCGGACTGCTTCTCGGTGCGGTTCATCGGTACAACCCCGGGTCAACCCGGACGCCGGGGCCCATCGTGCTCGACAGCGCCACGGTCCGGATGTAGGTGCCCTTGGCCGCCGAAGGCTTCGAGCGCACGATCGTGTCCATGAAGGCGGTGAAGTTCGCCTCCAGCTGCTCCACGCTGAAACTCACCTTGCCGATCGGCGCGTGGACGTTGCCGGTCTTGTCCACGCGGAACTCGATCTTGCCGGCCTTGATGTCGCGCACCGCCTTGGCGACGTCCATCGAGACCGTGCCCGCCTTGGGGTTCGGCATCAGGCCGCGGGGGCCGAGGATGCGGCCGAGGGGGCCGAGCTGGCCCATGACGTCGGGCGTCGCCACGATGGCGTCCACGTCGAGCCAGCCTTCCTTGATCTTGGCGATGTACTCGACGCCCACGAAGTCGGCGCCGGCCTGCTCCGCCTCGCGCACCTTGTCGCCCTGGGCCAGCACCAGCACCCGGATCTTCTTCCCCGTTCCGTGCGGCAAAACCACCGTGCCGCGGACGATCTGGTCGGCGTGGCGCGGGTCCACGCCGAGGCGCAGCGCGACGTCCACGGTCTCGTCGAACTTCGCGTACGCCGACTTCTTGACGTGCTCGAGCGCCTCGCGCGGCTGGAACCGGGCCGCCTGGTCGAACCGCTCCACCGCGCTCCGGAACTTCTTGCCCCGGGTCGCCATCAGTCCACCACCTCGATCCCCATGGACCGCGCGGTGCCCGCCACCATCGCCATCGCCTGCTCGACGGTGTTGGCGTTGAGGTCCGGCATCTTGATCTCCGCGATCTTCTTGACCTGCGCCCGCGTGACCTTGCCGACCTTCTCCCGGTTCGGCGTCGCCGAGCCCTTCTCGATGCCCAGCTCCCGGAGGAGCAGGATCGCCGCCGGCGGCGTCTTGGTGATGAACGTGAACGACCGGTCGGCGTAGATCGTCACCACCACGGGGATGATCATCCCCGGCTGGCTCGCCGTGCGGGCGTTGAACTCCTTGCAGAAGCCCATGATGTTGATGCCGTGCGGGCCCAGCGCCGAACCGACCGGCGGCGCCGGGGTCGCCGCTCCGGCCGACACCTGGAGCTTGACGACGGCTTGGACCTTCTTGGGTGGCATGTGTCCCTCAATCGTTCGCTGCGGCCTCGGAGCCGGCCGCCAGCTGCCGCGATGACCCGCGCGGTCGCGGGTTTGTAGGTGGTGGGTTGTGGGTTGTAGGTTGTGGCGCGCTCTGCAGCGCCTTTCCACCACCTACCACCTACGACCTACCACCGCTCAGCTAGTGCGCCCTCAGCTGCAAATAATCCAGCTCCACGCTCGTCGGCCGGCCGAACAGGCTCACCGACACGCGCACCTTGCCCTTGTCCGGGAGCACTTCCTCGACCGTGCCGCTGAAGTCGGAGAACGGCCCCTCGATGATCTCCACGACCTGTCCCGTCATGAACGGGATCTCTTCCTTCGGCTCGTTCTCGGTCACCGCCTCGGCCACGCCGAGGAGCCGGTTGACCTCTTCCTGCCGGAGCGGCATCGGGTCGCGGCCGGTGCCCACGAACTTGATCACGCCCTGGAGGTTGTTGATCACGTGGAGGGTCTCCTGGTTGGCGACCATCTCCACGAGCACGTACCCCGGGTACAGCTTCCGCTCGACGTTGACCTTCTTGCCGTTCTTGATCTCGACCACGTCCTGGACCGGGACCAGCGCCTGGCGGATCGGCTTCTCCTCCGTCGGGCGCGCGTCCTCCTGGATGCGCCGGTCGATCAGCGAGCGCACCTTGTTCTCGTGCCCCGCCGTCGTCTGGATGGCGTACCACCGATGGTCCATGGCGGTTCCCTGCGTCACCGGAACCACCGCGGCAGCCAGTTGGTGAAGATCAGCTGGAGGATCACGTCCATCAGCCCGATCAGGATCGCGACCACGATCACGAACAGGATGATGACCCCCGTCATGCTCTTCAGCTGCTGCCGGTCGGGCCAGGTGACCTTCTTCACCTCGGCCTGGACCTCGCCCACGAACACGGCGGTGCTGCGGGCCGCGGCCCGCACCTGCTCGCGCCACACGACCATCGCCGCCATCACCGCGATGATGGCGACGACGCCCGCGAGCGCGAGCGGGCTCACTTCGTCTCCTTGTGCAGCGTGTGCTTGTTGCAGCGCGAGCAGTACTTCCGCCACTCGACCCGCTCGGGATGCTTCCGGCGGTTCTTGGTGGTGAAGTAGTTCCGCTCCTTACAATCGCCGCAGGCCAGGATGATCTTTTCGCGCGCCATGTGTCTATCGGTCTTTCGTCAGTCGCCGTAGTCATCGGGGCCGCCAAGGCCCACCACACACCACCACCCACCACCTGCAACCCATCAACCGTCTTCTCTCAAGCTCGCGACCGGGATTGAACCGGTGACCTCATCCTTACCAAGGATGCGCTCTACCGACTGAGCTACGCGAGCGAGCGGGCGACGGGACTCGAACCCGCGACCCTCAGCTTGGAAGGCTGACGCTCTACCAACTGAGCTACGCCCGCAGTGGTGGGGGAAGGATTCGAACCTTCGTAGGCATAAGCCGGCAGATTTACAGTCTGCTCCCTTTAGCCACTCGGGCACCCCACCCCTATGCCGCTCCGGGCCCCCTATACCCGCTGAACAGACCACCCCGCGTGCTGTTCCGCGGGGTGGCATGTGGAGCCATAGCCGGAAACTCCTCGTCCTCAAACCATCACTGGAGCTGACGAAGGGACTCGAACCCTTAACCTGCTGATTACAAATCAGCTGCTCTACCGGTTGAGCTACGTCAGCACGCCCAACAGTCGAGTTTGCGCCAGCCTCCAAGCTTAATCGGGGCCACGCAGGGGGTCAAGTCGAGGTGGGAGGCCGCTTTCGGAGCAGCAACGGAGAGCCATCCTTGGCGTCGCGCACTTCATAGCCCTGGGCCGCCAGGAGCTGGCGAGCCAAGTCGGCCCGGGGCCAGTCCTTCGCCATCCGCGCGGCCTGGCGCGCGTCGGCGACCCGGGCGGCCCAGGCGTCGAGGTCCTCGCCGGCGGCGGGAGGGACCAGCGGGGCCGGCGAGACGGTCCCGGAAGCGCCCATCGTCGGGGCCGGCACGGACAGCTGCCCGGCGGCGGGGATCGCCCTCGAGGCCCCCACCACCTGCAGCACGCCGGCCGTCCGGTCGAACAGGTCGAGGGCGCGCGCGCGGTCGGCGGCGCTCTCCCCGCCGGCGTCGAGCGCGGCGTTGGCCGCGCGCGCGTACTCCATCAGCGCCGCCAGCGCCCGGGGCGTGTCGAGGTCGTCGTCCATCGCCGCCGCGAACTCGATCGTCAGCCGCTCGCCCAGCGGCGCCAGGGGCTCGGCCGTGCCCGACGCCCCCGCGCGGGCCAGGCGCGCGCGCAGCTCGGCCAGGCGCGCCGTGCCCGCGTGCGCCGCCTCCAGCGCGGCGTCGGTGAAGTTGAGCTGCTTGCGGTACTGCGTGCCGGCGAACAGGAAGCGGAGGGCCGCCGGGTCCTTGCCGGCGTCGCTCAGGTCGCGCACGGTGAGGAAGTTCCCGTAGCGCTTCGACATCTTGGTCCCCTCCACGAGGAGGAACTCCCCGTGCAGCCAGGTGCGGACGAACGGCTTCCCGGTCGCCGCCTCCGACTGCGCGATTTCGTCCTCGTGGTGGGGGAAGATCAGGTCCACGCCGCCCGCGTGCAGGTCGAGGGTCTCGCCGAGGTAGTGTTGCGACATGGCCGAGCACTCGAGGTGCCACCCGGGCCGCCCGCGGCCGAACGGCGCGTCCCACGCCGCGCCCGCGCCCTCGTCTTCGGGCCTGGCGGCCTTCCAGAGCACGAAGTCGCGCGCGTCCTCCTTGGCGTACTCGTCGGAGCTGACGCGCGCCCCGGTCCTGATCTCCCGGGTGTCGATGCGTGACAGCCGGCCGTAGGTCGGGAAGCGGCCGATGGCGAAGTACACCGAGCCGTCGTCGCCCGCGTACGCCACACCCCGCTGGAGCAGCCGCTCGACCAGGGCCACCATCTGCGGGACGTGCTCCGTGGCGCGCGGGTAATGCCCGGCGCGCTCCAGGCCCAGCCAGCTGCAGTCGTCGAGAAACGCCTGCAGGTACCTGGCCGTGTGCTCGTGGAGCTTCACGCCGGCGGCGTTGGCCGCGTTGATGGTGCGGTCGTCCACGTCGGTGATGTTCATGACGTGGTCCACGCGGTAGCCCGAGACCTCGAGCCAGCGGCGCAGCGCGTCCTCGAACACGAAGGTCCGGAAGTTCCCGATGTGGGCGTAGTTCCACACCGTGGGGCCGCAGGTGTAGAGCGTGACCCGGGGCGGGGCCGAGGGAGCGAACGGCTCGACCGCGCGCGTCAGCGTGTTGAACAGGCGCAGGCTCACGCGGCACCCGCCGTGCCGCCGGCCTGGTCGGGTGACGGCGCCGGCCGCGGCTGCCCCGCCCGGAGGCGCGACAGGTTCGCCACGGCGGTGATGCTCCCGTTGGCGAGGTGGTGCAGCGTGCCGTCGTCGGCCCGCACCACGGTGGCCCGCAACGTCAGCTGGTGCACCGTGCCTTCCACCGCCTCGATCCTGACCCGTTCGCCGACGGCATACTGGTCCTCGAGCACGATGAGAAAGCCGGTCACGATGTCCTTCATCACGGCCTGTCCCCCGAGCGAGAGCGCCAACCCCAGCACTCCGGCGCCGGCCAGCAGCGGACCGATATCGATGAAGATGCCGAGGAACAGCAGCCCGGCGACGATGATGATCACGGCGTTGCCGACGTGGGTGAGGAGCCCGGCCAGGGTCGCCGCGCGCTCCACGCGCAGGCCGGCTCTGGCCTCGCCCGCCGCGGCCCGCGTCTCGATCCGCCGCGCCAGCCGCTTGAGCGCCCCGTGGGCCAGGTACGCGACGACGAGGATCACGACGGCCTTGACGGCGCCCCGCAACACGAGATCCAGGTCCACTTCCCAGCGCGGGAAGCGGATGGCGACGCCGCTGGAGGAGGCGGCGGCGAATGCGGCGAGGAAACGGGCGGAACCGATCACGGCGCAGCGAAGCTAGCCAGGCGAGCCGCGGCGTTCAACCGGCCCGTCCGGTCGCGGCCGTTCGGCCGCCGTCGCGAGTGGGGCCCGCTCGGCGGCTACGGCCGCCCCATCACCACCATCAGGTAGGCCGGGAACAGCACGGCGTAGAGCGCGTAGCCGGCGGCGTACGCCGCCGCGGCGAGGGCGAAGGGCCAGCGCGGCCGGCGCGCGCACCGGGCGGCGCCGGCGTCGAGGCGCGCCAGACCCCAGCCCCACAGGGCCACGACCCACAGGCCGACGGCGTTGGCCGCTTCGGCCGCCACGCTCATGGCCCCCTGCGGCATCACGCCCGCCGCCGAGAGGATGCCGGCGACGCCGACGTTGAAGCGCACCGGGAGCCCGACGACGTCGCCGGCGGCGAGTCCCGCGCCCGGCGTGGCCCAGACCACCGCCAGCTCGCCCAGCCGCTGGACGAGGAGCGGTGCCGCGCCGGCCGCGAGCACGCCGACGACGGCGCGCGCGGCCACCCGCCGCGTGCCCAGCACGGGCACGGCGACGGCCGCCGTCAGGACGCCGGCGACGACGAACGGCAGCGGCGGCACGATGCGGTCGGCCACGAGATAGCGCGCCAGCCCCGCGTGCAGCACCATGGCGTGGCGGGCCAGCGCCTCGGCGCCGCCGGGCTCGAGGCTCGCTGCGAGAAGGCCCAGGAGCCGCGGGAGCGCGGCCGCACCCAGCCCGGCGACGAGCAGCGCCAGTCCCGCGGCGGCGAGCAGCGGATGGCGCGCCCCGGCGACGTCCATGGCCGCCGCCGGGTCCCACATCGCCTCGAGCGGCACGAGCGCGTCCCGCAGCCGGCCGTTCATCGCGCTCCCGCCGCGCGGAGGGTGGCGACGGCCACTTCCTCGAGGCTGCGCGAGACGACGCGCGACGCCCGCACGCCGATCCGGTGCTCGCGGCAGTAGGCGAGGATCCCCTCGGGTGTCTCGCACGACCCGAGCGCGATGCGGGCGCCGGCCGGCTCGCACGCCACCTGGGCGTAGCGCCGGGCGAGGATTTCGGCGGCACCGCGCGGGGATCCCTCTACCACGAGCACCAGCGAGCGCTCGCGGGCCAGGTCGCTCGCCTCGAGCACGCGCACCGTGCGCCCCCGGTGCAGGACGGCAACGCGGGTGGCCAAGCGTTCGACCGCGCCCAGGTCGTGCGAGGCGACCACCACCGCGACGCCGCGCTCCACCAGCCCGCGGATGCGCTCCCGCGCGTCGCGCTGCGCCAGGGGATCCATCCCCGACAGCGTCTCGTCGAGCAGCACCAGCTCGCGCCGGCCCAGGGCGGCCTGCGCGAAGGCCAGGCGCAGGGCGAGGCCGCGCGACAGCCCCCCCGCGCGCCGGTCCGCCCAGTCGCCCAGTCCGCCCACCGCGAGCGCCTCCTCCACCAGCGCGCGGCGCTCCGGGCGTCCCCGCGCGTGGGCGGTGGCGAAGTGCGCGAGGACCTCGCGCACCGACAGCTCGGGATAGAAGGCCGGGTGCTCGGGTGCGAAGCCGGCGCGGCGCCGCGCCTCCCGCGCGCGGGGCCGGTACCCGCACACCCAGACGTCGCCGCCGTCGGGCGCGAGGAGCCCGGCGGCGACGCCGAACAAGGTCGTCTTCCCGGCGCCGTTGGGGCCGACCAGGCCGACGCACTCCCCGGCCAGCACGACGAGGTCGGCACCGTCGAGCGCGCGCACCGGCGGTCGCCCCCGTCCGGCGGCGAAGGTCCGCCGGACCTGCCATGCCAGCAGCGCCGCGCGCATCAGACGCCCCGGCCCGCGAGCTCGGCGCGGCCCAGGTCGCGCGTGCCGGCTGCCAGCCACGCCGCCGTCTGCAGCGCCAGCGCGGCGGCGACGAACGGCGCCGGCTCGCCGCCCGCCAGCGACCACGCGTGCAGACGGCCGAGCGCCCACGAGGTCGGCAGCGCGGCCCACAGCAGCCGGACCGCCGCGCCCGCCCACGCGACCGGAACGGACGTCGCCGCGACGTCCGGCGGCACCGCGCCGACGATCAGGACGGCGAGCAGCGCGAGCACCTGCGCGGTGGCTCCGACCCGGCACGACAGGCCGACGGCGACGGCGGCCAGGGCGGCGAGGTGCGCCAGCGAGGCCGCCAGCGCCAGCGCCACGCCGGCCGGCGGGCGCCACGCGCCCGCGACGCCCAGCAGCACGAGGGAGGCGGCCACCAGCACGGCGCCGGCGAGCGAGGTCACGGCCAGCCATCGGCCCGCCACCCAGACGCCCGGCGATACGGGATGCGTGGCCGCGAGCGCCAGGCGCCCCCGCTCCCGGTCGTCGGCGATGACGCCCGCCGCCACGACGAGCACCGTCAAGGCCGCGACGGCCGATGCCGCCGACACGGCGTCGCGGGCAGTGGCGACCGGCCGCACGACGGCCGCGTAACCGAGCAGGGCCGCGTCGAGCAAAGCCGCGCCCCGGGCGGTGCGCCGCCGCGCGATCCGCCGCAGCGTGCAGCACGCCTCCTCGAGGAGCGGCGTCACCGCGGCCTCCGCGCCAGCGCGGCGGCGGCGTCGGCCAGGCGGAGCCCGTCTCCCGTGACGTCGAGCCGGACCGCGAACCCCTCGACGGCCACGATCCTGGGCACGAACAGCGTCGGCAGCGCCCGCGCCATGACCGCGCCGTCGCTGTCGGAGACGACCGTCACGCCCGGCTGCGGCGAAGGGCCCAGGGCGGCGCGCAACCGCGCCGGCCCCTCGCGGGAGACGAGCACCAGGGCCGGCGCCCCCGGGCGCGCCGCGAGGGCGACCGCGGCGCCGGCCGCGCAGTGCGGGCAGTCGGTGCGGAAGAAGTAGAGCAGCACCCGGCCCTCGAGCAGCGGCGCGAGGGACACGGGCCGGCCGTACACGTCGCGCCGCACGACCTCAGCCACGCGCCGCAACGCGACGTCCGAGGCGGCCGGCTGCCGCGGTCCCGGCGCGCAGCCGGCGCCGACGAGCACCGCCAGGGCGACGGCGCAGGCCGGGCCCCGGCGGTGGGTGCGGCGTGCCGCGCGCCCCGTGAACACAGGTTGCTCAGCGCTCCGTCCGGGAGGTCCGCGTCGCTCAGCTCGCCGCGCAGATGCCGGTGGTGATCATGTAGCACCACCCCCGGATGCTGATGTTGCGGTAGTCGCTCGGCGGGAACCGTGCGTCGCACTCCTGGACCGACTCGATCATGCACTTGATCACGCTCGTCGCCGTGGCCGGCGTGGGCCGGCCCACCAGGGCCAGCGCCGCCACCAGGGAGTAGATCGCCTTCTTCATGGTCACGCTCCTTGTGCGAGGATGCAGGAGGGGCCGGCGACGGCCGCACCGCCTCGTGTTTCGAGGCGGCGCGAACCTAATGCGGGACGGGGCGAGTGGTGGTACCGGAAGCGCCCGCGGAGGGCGCGATCCTACGCGGATGCGAGCCGGCGCGCCGCGCGGCGTTGCGCCGCGGCCCGCACGATCGCTTCGACCAGGGGGGCGGCGCCGAAGCGCACCGGATCGGCGGCCGGCAGGCCGGTCTCGCGCGCGGCGTGCTCGACCGCCGCGGCGGCCGCGTCGGCCGGAAGATCGTAGGTGTTGAGGGCGACGCCGACCACCGGCGACGGGTGCACCCACGCGGCGGCTTCTTCGTACACGCGCACCAGCTGCGCCAGCGGCGGGATCGCGCGCCACGCCTCGTCCGGATGGTACTCCCCGATCAGGCGGCGCGACGCATTGTGGCAGAGGATCATCGCCGCCGGGCACGTTCCGTGGAGCAGCCCCAGGGTCACGCCGGAGTACCCGGGATGCACGAGGCTCCCCTGGCCCTCGACCAGCACGACGTCCGCGCCCGGCGCCGCCGCCAGGACCATCTGCTCGGCGGCGCCCCCGATGAAGTCGGCCACGACCGCGTCCACGGCGATGCCGGCGCCGGCGATGAGGATCCCCGTCTGCCCGGTGGCGACGAAGCGCGTGCGCACGCCGCGCGCCTCCAGCGCCCGCAGGATCTCGAGCTGGGCCGTCATCTTGCCCGTGTTGCAGTCGCTGCCGACCGTGAGGACCACCAGCGCGTCCACGTCGCGTGCGCGCCCGTTCGACACCGGCAGGTCGGGCGGCGGGACGCGCAGCTCCCGCAACTGCACGCCCCGCGCCCGGGCGCGGGCCGCGAGGTCGGGATCGTCCGCGAGGCGGGTATGCAGCCCGCTCCACACCTCGAGCCCACGCTCGATCGCGGTGGCGATCCAGCCGCGCCACGCCTCCGGCAGCCGGCCGCCGCGCGGCGCGATGCCGATGAGCAGCGCCGTGGGATCGAGGCGCAGCCCCTCCTCGAGCGTGCCGACGACCGGAATGGGACCGCCGAAGCCCAGCACCTCCTGGGCCGTGCGGCCCGCGGCCGTGCCGTCGAGCACCGCGGCCACCTGGGCCGGGATGTACCGGATGGCACAGTTGGCGGTCTTCGACGTCTGGGGCCCGAAGGCGCCCTCGGCGAGGATCAGGAACCGGGGCGCGGCCGGCATCGTCAGCCGACGGGCGCGCGCATGGTGGCGGGCACGGGCATCTCGCGGGTGGTGCGCAGCACGGCGGGCGGCAGCACCACGGCCGCGCCGCTCTCGCCGTAGGCGTGGTCGATGAGGATGTGGCGGACCAGCACGATCGTGGTGGCCAGCGTCGGCACGGCCACCAGCATGCCGAGCAGGCCCGCCAGCTCCGCCGCGACCAGCACGCTGAGGATCGTGAGCACCGGCGGCAGCGCGACCCGGCGCTGCATCACGATCGGGCTCACCAGGTTCGCCTCGATCAGGTGGACGACCACACCCAGCGACGCCACGAGGAGCGCCGCCAGGACGCCGCGGTCCGGCAGGACGAGCAGCGCGGGCAGCAGGGTGGAGAACAGCGTGCCGAAGAAGGGAATGAGCGCGGCCACCCCGGCGAAGATGCCGAAGGCGAGCCAGTAGGGGACGCCGAGCAGCCACAGCCCGATGCCGGTGAGCGTGGCGAGGAGCACCATGGCCAGCAGCTGCGCACCGACCCACGCCCGCAGGGTCGCGGCGACGTCGAGGAGGATGGCGCGCGCGAAGCTGCGGTGGCGCGGCGGCACCAGCGCGAGCACGCCCTCCTGGTACAGTGCCGGCTTCACGGCCAGGTAGATGGCCATCACCAGCACGGCCACCGCCCCGACCACCACCAGACCGGTCGCCGTCGCGGTGGGGATGATGGCGCCGCGCACGAACACGACGCCGTCCTTGAGCGCCGTGGACACCAGCCCGCTCTCGCCCGCCCCCAGGCCCGCGCGCCGCAGGATGGGCAGGCGCTGCGTCCAGGAGGCGATGGTCGCGTCGAGCTGCGTGAGATACCGCGGCACCGCCGCGATCAGATCGGCGGTCTGCACGGCCACCGGGGGCGCCACCAGCGTCGCGACCGCCGCGAGCGCCATCAGGGTCACGAGGATCGCCAGGGCCAGGGCCACGGGCCGCGGCAGGCGTGCCCACCGCACGGCCGCGTCGGTGACGGCCGAGAGATAGACGGCGACCAGGGTGGCCATGAAGACCAACATCAGGAGGTCCGCGACCCGGTACAGGAACAGGACGATCGCGGCGGCCAACAGCACCAGCAGGAGCGGCGCCGCCCGCCGCGCGATGGGGACGGCGTCGCTCATCGTCGCTCAGCCGCGCTTGGCCGGCGGCCCCTCGTCCTCCGCGTCGTCCACCACCTCCGCGTCGTGCACGTCGGTGACCTTCCCGGTCCCGAGCTGCTTCGGCGGCTCGGCCTTGCCGGCGCCGAGCAGCCCCATCTTCTGCTTCAGCGCCAGCAGCTGCGTGTCGGCGTCGGCCTTGTACTCGAGCTGCTCGAACTGCTTGGCGAGGGAATCGCCCGACAGCTCCTCCGACAGCTCCGCCGCCGCCAGGGCCCGCCGCTCGTTCTGCTCGATGCGATCGGCCATGCGCTCGAACGTCTCGAACGCGCTCTTGTCGCTGATCGAGCCCATCGTCTCGTGGATGCGCTTCTGCGCCTCCGCCCGGCGCTGCCGCGCGACCAGGATGTTCTTCTTGCGCTTGGCTTCCTCGATCTTGTCGTTGAGCGCGCGCAGCGAGTTCTTCAGCGCCTCGGTCTCCGCGGCGTGCTTCCGCCACGTGTCGTCGAGCTGGACGGCGCCCTCCATGTGCTCCGAGTGCCGCAGCAGCGCCTGCTTGGCGAGGTCGTCCCGGCCCTCCTGCACCGCGAGCATCGCCCGCTTCTCCCAGTCCTCGGCTTGCTTCTTCTCCTGCTCGGCCTGGGCCTGGAGCTTCTTCTCGTCCGCGATCGCCGCCGCCACCTGCTGCTTCGCCTTGGCCAGCTGGCTCCGCATGTCGAGAATCAGCTGGTTCAGCATCTTCTCGGGGTTCTCGGCGCTGGAGATCAGGTCGTTGAGGTTCGACCGGACGAGCGTGGACAGACGGTCAAAGATTCCCATATGGCCTCACGCTTCCCGATACGGGGCCAGCGTCGCCAGGTGCGATGCCAGCGCCAGCGTCATGGACTCGAAGCTCGCCTGGAACTCGTTGAAGTCGAGGTTCTCCAGCTCGAGCGTGTCGGAGAGGACGATGTCGCTGCCGTCCACACCGTAGGAGCCGTGCACCAGGTCCTTCGCGTTGAGCTCCAGCAGGTGCAGGTACAGGTCCGGCTTCTTCGCCTTCTTGGGCAGCGTCATCACCTTGACGCGCAGCACCACGACCGGCGGCGCGTAGTGCACCGCCACGTCCGGCCCGTCGCCGTTGGCGTTGAGCACCCACAGACCGGGCTCGATCTCGCGCGCGTGGACGCCTTCGGCTTCCAGCCGCGCGATGAAGCCCTCCACGTCCTCCCGACTGACCATAACCGCTCCTTAGCGACGGCGGCCGATCCGCGCCGCCCTCAATGTTTCACCCGGCGACGTCCTTGGCGCCAGGGAGCCGTCCCTGGCCGCGCGCCTGCGCCAGCAGGCGCTCGCTGAAATCCTGGCGCTCGGCCAACTCCGAGACCTGCCGCTGCACCGGCCTCGAGGCGCTCGCCCTGCTCGGCCGAGCAGGCCCCGCACGTCCCGCAGCTCGCCCGCCGGCAGCGCCTGATCCTTCTCGCCGCCGAGCCGGTGCATGATGACCCGACCGATCGCGCGGCCCACGGGGCCGAGCACCACCAGGCCGGTCACCACCGTGACGACGCCACGCCCACCAGCGGCATGATCGCGTTCACCAAGTCGTGCGGGGTCGGCAGATTGACGACCTGGCTCACGGCGCGCCGCCCGCCGGCAGGCCCTTCTCCCGCGCCTGGGCCAGCAGCCGCTCGGCGAAATCCTGCCGCTCGGCCAGCTCCGCGATCTGCCGCTGCTGCGCCTCGAGGCGGTCCGCCTGGTCGTCGAGCAAGGCGCGCAACTGCGCGGCGTCGCCGGACGCCAACGATCCCTGCCGCTCGACGCCGAACAGGTGCAGGATCACCCGGCCGATCGCCTTGCCCACCGGGCCCATCACCACGAAGCCGGTGATCACGATGCCGGTGATCATTCCGAAGATCGGGACGACGATCGGGACCATCTCCTGGGGCGTCGGTCCCTGCATCACGCCGCACCTCCCGCCGGCAGGCCCTTCTCCCGCGCCTTGGCCAACAGCCGCTCGGCGAAATCCTGCCGCTCGGCCAGCTCGCCCACCTGGCGCTGCAACCCCTCGACGCGGTCGGCCAGCTCGTCCACGGCGGCCGCCAGCTCGGGTGCGGCGCCCGCCCCGCTCTTGCGGTTGATCGCGTTCGCGATGGCGCGGCCGATCGGGCTGAACGCGACGATCGCGACCATGCCGGTGCCGAACACCATAACGATCGCGAGGACGTCTTCCATCGCCTAGGTCGCCTTGGGCGCCGGCAGCGCACCCTTCTCCCGCGCCTGCGCCAGCAGCCGCTCAGCGAAATCCTGACGCTCGGCCAGTTCGCCCACCTGACGCGTCAGCGCCTCGAAGCGGTCGGCCAGATCGTCGAGCGCGTCGCGGGTGTCCTGCGACATTCCCACGCCGCTCTTCTTCTGGATCGCGTTGGAGATGGCGCGGCCGATGGGGCTGAAGGCGACGACGCCCACCATCCCCGTGCCGAAGATCATCACGACCGCGACGAGGCCCGTCCAGTCCATAGGGCGCCCCTATTTCTCCTTCGGTCCCGGCAGCAGGCCCTTCTCGCGCGTCTGGGCGAGCAGCCGCTCCGAGAAATCCTGCCGCTCCGCCAACTCCGCCACCTGCTGCCGGAGGGTGTACAGCTCGTCGCGGAGCGCCTCGACCTCCCCGCTGTCCAGACCATGCTCCTTGCCCCTCCCGCGCAGCCGTTCGGCGAAGGCGCGCCCGATCGGACCGATGAGCACGATGCTGGCGAGAATCGTGATGAAGAAGGCCACGCTCGCGATGACCGGTCCGGGATCGCCCATCACCGCTCCTTCGGCACGCCCAGTGCCCCGCGCTCGCGCGCCTGCGCCAGCATCCGCTCCGTGAAGTCGAGCCGGTTCTGGATCTCGTCCATGGGCTCCACCCGGCCGTGCAGCGCGTCCACCTCGGCCCGCAGCTGCGCGATCTCCTCGTGCAGGGCCTCGAATTCCCTGGAGTCGGGTGCGCCCCCGCCGATGCGCCTGGCCACGCCCTTCGCGAGCGTCAGCAGCACGCTGCCGGCGCCGGCGAACACGACGACCGCCACGATCGCGTCGGGGCCGCTCATCTCAGGCGGCCGCGTCCGGGCTCACCGTCACCGTTCCTTCGGGGCGCCGAGCAGTCCGCGCTCCTTCGCCTGCGCCAGCAGCCGCTCGGTGAAGTCGAGCCGGTTCTGCACCTCGTCCAGCTCCCGGCGCAGGTCCGACACGTCGCCGTGCAGCGCCTCCAGCTCGGCCGTGTCGCGCTGCGCGCCCTGCAGCGTCCCCGCTTCGCCGCCGATCCGCCGCGCGAGGGCCCGGCCCATCGGGCTGAACGACATCCCCACCAGGCCCAGCATCACGAAGACGACGATCGGGACGAGGTCGTGCGGCACGCTCAGCGCTCCTTCGGCGCGCCCAGCAGCCCGCGCTCCTTCGCCTGCGCGAGCAGCCGCTCGGTGAAGTCGAGGCGGTTCTGGGACTCGTCCATCTCCCGCCGCAACCCCGCCATCTCGTCGCGCAACGCGTCGAGCTCGGCGGCCAGCTGTCGCACGGCGTCCTGCGCGCCGGGGTCGGTGGCGCCGGGACCGACCGCGGGCCGACCGCGACCTCCGCCGATGCGTTTGGCGTACGCGGCGACCAGCGTCAAGACGGAGAGTCCGACGACGCCGGTCATGACCAGACCCGCGATTTCACCCGGTGCGAGAATCGGTCCCCCGCGGTGAGGGTGGATGTCCGCCATGACGGGCCGACAGTCCCGAAAGTTTCGCCTAAAGCGCCAATCTAGACCGACTTGGGGAGGGATGCCAGCAACGGCGGACGCGCGGACGCCCAGACACACGGACGCACAGGCGGGAGGGTGAGCGTGCCGCCGGGAGGTGGGCGCGCGGCTAGTGGGCTCCGGCAAGGCGCGACAGCTTCGCCCGCACGTCCCGGACGACGGGCTGCAGCTCGGGGTCGGCGTTCCTCCACAGCTCGACGAACCGGGCGTAGTAGCGGGCCGCGTCCTGGCGGTGGCCGAGCTGGGCGGCCAGATCCCCGGCGCGCTGGAGGACCCACGGCCGAAGGTGAGCGTCCCAGTCCCAGCCGAGTGCGTCCGGTTGCTCGAGGTAGCGCCGGTAGTGGGCCAGCGCCGAGTCGGGGGCGCTCTGCGCCTCCCACGCGCGCGCGGTCCACGGCTCCAGGCAGGCGTTGCAGTTGAGGCTCTCGGCCGCCACCTGGAAGGCGGTGCGGGCGTCCGCGGGATGATGCTCCGCCGCGGCGACGAGGGCGAGCGCCGGCCGATAGTTCGGGCCCCGCTGCCCGGCGGGGACGTCGCGGCCCCACTGTTCGGCGAGCGACTGGGCCAGGGCGATCCTCCCCGCCATCGCCGCCGCGTCGATGAGCCGGCGCCACGGGCGATTCTGGGGATCCATGGCGTCGAGGGGATAGCGCCGCAAGGCGGAGTCGAGCATCCGCCCTGCCGCATCCGCGTGGCCCCCCAGCAGGGCTTCGTCGAGGGCACGGTCGGCCGCGTAGCCGAGCGCGGTGCCGCTGTCGCGCGCCTGGGCCGCGATCGCCTCGCGGCGCAACGACAGTGCGTCCGCTTCCGCGAGCCTGCCCTGCACGGTGAGGGTGGCGAGGAGCACGTCGTCCGCGAACCGCTGCAGGAAGGCCGACGCCTCGGGGTCGGCGGAGAGCCGCCTGGCGCGGGCGGCCGCCGAGTCCCATTTCCCGTCGGCGTAGTCGAACGCCGCGTCGTACAGCGCCGCCGCCCGGACCGCCGGCAGCTTCCGGTGGAAAGCGGCGAGGGTGCGCCGGGCACTGTCGGCCTGGCCCAGGTTGTACTGGGCCAGGGCCAGGTTCTGAAAGTTCTGGAAGACCGTGCTGTCTCCCACCTTCAGCGCGCGCTCCAGCAGCGGCACCGCGCGCGCCCACTGGGCGAGCTGGAGGTATTCCACCGCGAGGTTGTTGAGCGCCACGTCCTGGTCCGGATCGAGCGACAGGGCGGCCTGATAGGCGGCGATGGACCGCCCCGGGTCGTCCACCACGACGTCGTAGTAGTACCCGGCCGCCAAGCCGCGCTCGATCGGCGGCAGCCGGTCGCTGTGGCGGAAGGCCGCGCTCGCGGCCGCGCCCACCGCGCTCAGCGGCGCACGGGTGTTCTGCAGCATCACCGCCAGCTTGCGGTACGCCATGGCGAAGGAGGAATCGGCGGCGACCGCCTGCCGGTAGAACTCCGCCGCCTGGGCCATGTCGCCGGCCAGCTCGGTCTGGTTCCCGCGCGTGTAGAGCCGCAGCGCCTCGAGGGAGCTGGTGGTGACGTCCTCGAGCGGCCTGGTGTCGCGGAGCGAGCGGTAGGATTCGCCGATCTTCGCGCGGATGCTGGACGACAGCCGCCCCAGGGCGGTGAGGATGCCCGTCTCGCTCTCGGCCGTCTCCCGGTCGGCCGCCAGCTCTGAGCCGTCGCCGGTCGAGAGCACGCGCGCCGACAGCAGGTAACCCTGTCCCACCGCGGCGACGTCGCCCGTGATGATCGCCGGGATCCCCTCGCGTTCGGCGATCTCCTGCGCCGCGTCCTGCGTGACCGCGGTGGTCTCGGGGCGCTCCATGCGCTTGAGGACGGCGCCGATCTCGTCCCCGGTCAGGACGCGGACGACGGGCGATTGGGACAGGTCGATCCGGAACGCCTCGGTCAGCGAGCGTCCGAGCGTGGGGTCGGTGCTCCGGTTGGTGAAGTCCGCCACCAGGATGCGGGCGCGGTTGGCCAGCTTGCCCGACGTCACCAGCGTGCCGAACGGCCCGACGCCGAGCGTGCGCAGCGTCATGAAACCACCGGCCAGCACCGCGAGACCGCCGAACGCCGTGCCTCCGCCCCACAACGCGCGTCGCCAGGTGAACAGCTTCTTCATCCCCGTCGGCGTCAGCGTGTGCATGCCGGTCGCGCGGGCCTGCGCACGGCGGCGCTCCTGCACGCCGGTGAGAAGCATGATCGGGAGCCCGGCGAGCAGCAGTCCGACGCCGGCCACGAAGACCCAGTTGGGCAGGCCGAGCGCGCGCACCAGCGCGTACACGATGGCGGCGACGCCGACGCCCGCGAGGACGAACAGGCCGCCGACGCGCAGCGGGTTCGCGCGCCGCGCGAGCGCCTGGTAATCCACCGCCGGCACGGGCTGGGTGCCCGTCGGCGTCATCCCGCCGCTCGGGGTCAGCAGGGCATCGAGCAGCGGTACCAGCTCGCCCGCCTGCTGAAACCGGTCGGCCGGCTTCTTGGCCAGGCAGCGCATCACGGCCTCGGCGAGCGCCGGCGGCACGGTGGCGCGGTGCACCGTCACGTGATCCGGGGCCTGCGTGACGTGCGCGGCCAGCACCGACTGCGGCGTCGCGCCGGTGAACGGCGGCCGCCCGGTCAGCAGCTCGTACGCCATGGCGCCGAGGGCGTAGATGTCGGCCCGATGGTCCACGTGCGGGTCGGCCGCGGCCTGCTCGGGCGACATATACGCCGGCGTGCCGAGCGCGACGCCGAGCGACGTGAGCGACGAGGCCCCGGTGGACGACTCGACCGCCTTGGCTACGCCGAAGTCCGTCACCACGGCGTGCCCGTCGGCCAGCATCACGTTGTCCGGCTTGATGTCCCGGTGGACGACGCCCTGGCGGTGCGCGTAGGCGAGGGCATCGGCCACGTCGCGCAGGATGCGCGCCGCCTGGCCGACGGGCAGCTCGCCCTCGCGGGCCAGCCGCGTGCGCAGGGACTCGCCCTGGATGTACGGCATCACGTAGTAGAGGAGATCGTCCTTCGCGCCCGCGGTGAGGAGCGGGACGATGTGCGGGTGCTGCAGCTTGGCGGCGAGCAGGATCTCGCGCCGGAACCGCTCGGCGTTGACGCCGGCGGCCATCTCGGGCGGGAGCACCTTCACGACGACCTTCCGCTCCAGGCCGGTCTCTTCGGCGAGGAAGACACGGCTCATCCCCCCGCCGCCGAGTTCCTTCTCGATGCGGTAGGCGGCGCCGACGGCGGCTTGGACGCGGTCGCTGAAATCGGTCATCGAGGCTCCCGGGCCGAGGCCGAGCCGATTCCGCGAACGGGTGTGGAGGTGGCGCGCAGGCTGGTCGTGAGGCGCAAATCTAGGCGGACTTGGACCCGGCCGCCAGCAACGGCGCCAGCGCGCGGCCGGTGTGCGACGCTTTCTGGCGCGCCACCGTTTCGGGCGAGCCCGACGCCACCACCCGGCCGCCCGCATCGCCGCCCTCCGGCCCCAGGTCGATGATCCAGTCCGCCGTCTTCACCACGTCGAGGTTGTGCTCGATGACCACCACCGTGTTGCCCTTCTCGACGAGGCGGTGGAGCACCTCGAGCAGCAGCCGCACGTCCTCGAAGTGGAGGCCGGTGGTCGGCTCGTCGAGGATGTAGAGCGTGCGTCCGGTATCGCGCTTGGTCAGCTCGGTGGCGAGTTTGACCCGCTGCGCCTCGCCGCCCGAGAGCGTGGTCGCGCTCTGGCCCAGGTGGATGTAGCCGAGGCCGACGTCGTTCAGCGTCTCGAGCTTGGCGTGTACCCGCGGCTGGTTGGCGAAGTACTCGAGCCCTTCGGCCACGGTGAGGTCCAGGACGTCGGCGATGTTCTTCCCCTTGAAGCGGACTTCGAGCGTCTCGCGGTTGTAGCGCCGCCCGCGGCACACGTCGCACGGCACATAGACGTCGGGCAGGAAGTGCATCTCGATCTTCACCAGGCCGTCGCCCTGGCACGCCTCGCAGCGCCCGCCCTTCACGTTGAACGAGAAGCGGCCCGGCCCGTAGCCGCGCATCTTGGCCTCGGGCAGCTCGGTGAAGATCTCCCGGATCGGGCCGAACAGGCCGGTGTAGGTGGCCGGGTTGGAGCGCGGCGTGCGGCCGATGGGGCTCTGGTCGATGTCGATGACCTTGTCCACCAGCTCGAGCCCCTCGATGCGGTCGTGCGCGCCGGGAATCAGCTTGGCGCCGAAGAAGTGCCGCGCCAGCGCCTGGTAGACGATGTCGGTCACGAGGCTGGACTTGCCCGAGCCCGACACGCCGGTGACGGCGATGAACAGGCCGAGCGGGAACTCGACGGTGAGGTTCTTGAGGTTGTGCTCGCGCGCGCCGATGAGGCGCAACGCCTTGCCCTTCTCCGGCGTGCGGCGCGCGGCGGGGATGGCGATGCGCAGCTCGCGCCTGAGGTAGCGCCCCGTGAGCGACGCCTGGCTGGCCAGCACCGCATCGAGACCGCCCTCGACCACCACCTCGCCGCCGTGGCGCCCCGCCCGCGGCCCGAGGTCCACGATGTGGTCGGCGGCGCGGATCGTCTCCTCGTCGTGCTCGACCACCAGCACCGTGTTCCCGAGGTCGCGCAGCTCCCGCAGCGTGGCGAGCAGCCGGGCGTTGTCGCGCGCATGCAGGCCGATCGAGGGCTCGTCGAGGATGTACAGCACGCCGACCAGCCTGGAGCCGATCTGCGTCGCCAGCCGGATGCGCTGCGCCTCGCCGCCCGAGAGCGAGCCCGCCGAGCGGCCGAGGGTGAGGTAGTCGAGGCCGACGTTCACCAGGAAGCGGAGCCGGTCGCGGACTTCCTTGAGGATCGGGCCGGCCACCTCGGGATCGAGGCCGGGCCGCCCGTCGCCGCGGATCGGCAGCGACTCGACCCAGGCGAGCGCGGCCGCGACCGACATCTCGATCACGGCGCCGATGCTGCGCTCGCCGACCAGGACCGAGAGGCTCTCGCGCTTGAGCCGCATGCCGTTGCAGGTGGAGCACGGCCGCTCGACCATGTACGCCGCGAGCTGCTCGCGCACCCCGTCGGACGTGGTGTCGTGGTAGCGGCGCTCCACGTTCCGCAGGATCCCTTCCCAGCCGGACTCGTACTCGCCGCGGAACTTCTCGCTCTCGTAGCGGAACCGGACCTTCTTCCCCTCGATGCCGTAGAGCAGCGCCTGGCGGGTCTCCGCCGGCAGGTCCTTCCACGGCGCGTTGAGGTCGAACTTCAGCTCCCGGGCCAGCGTGGGCAGGATCACCTTGCGGAGGTACCCGGTGGGCTCGCCCCACGGCAGCACGACGCCTTCGAGGATCGAGATGGCGTCGCCGCCCAGGGCTAGCTGCTCGCTCACCTCGCGCCGCGTGCCCAGGCCGTCGCAGTCCGGGCAGGCGCCGAACGGGGAGTTGAAGGAGAACTGCCGCGGCTCCAGCTCCGGGAGCGAGAGGCCGCACACGGGACAGGCGTACTTTTCGGAGAAGGTGACGCGATCCGCGATGCCCCCGCGCGTCGTGCGCACCACCTCGACGACCCCGTCGGCCGCCTTCAGCGCCGTCTCGACGCTGTCCGCGAGGCGCTGCCGGTCGTCCGCCTTGACGGTCAGCCGGTCCACCACGATCGCGATGTCGTGGTTCTGGCGGCGGTTGAGCTTGGGCACCGCCTCCAGTTCGTACACGGTGCCGTCCACCCGGGCGCGGACGAAGCCCGAGCGGCGAGCCTCCTCGAACAGGTCGCGGAACTCGCCCTTCCGACCGCGGACCAGCGGCGCGAGGATCTCGATGCGGGTGTTCGCCGGCCACGACAGGACGGTGTCGGTGATCTGGCTGGCGGACTGGCGCGAGATCGGCGAGCCGTCGTTCGGGCAGTGCGGCGTCCCCGCGCGCGCGAACAGCAGCCGCAGGTAGTCGTAGATTTCGGTGACGGTGCCGACCGTGGAGCGCGGGTTCTGGCCGGCGCTCTTCTGCTCGATGGCGATCGCGGGCGAGAGCCCCTCGATCACGTCCACGTCCGGCTTCTCCATCAGGCCCAGGAACTGGCGGGCGTAGGCGGAGAGCGACTCGACGTAGCGGCGCTGCCCCTCGGCGTAGATGGTGTCGAAGGCGAGCGACGACTTCCCCGAGCCGCTGAGGCCGGTGATGACCGTCAGCGAGCCGCGCGGAATGGCGACGTCGATGTTCTTGAGGTTGTGTTCGCGGGCGCCGCGAACGATGAGGCGGTCGTCGGGCATAGCCATTGAGGATACTGCGGCGACCGCCCGCGGTTCAACTGGCGACGGGCATCCCCTCGGGGCCGAGACCCCCGCCGCCCCGGACCCGACGGCCGAACAGGGAGGCCGCGATGCACTCCCGGCGCCGGTAGGCGGGCGGGAGGTCGTCGAAGCGCGCCCGCGTCCCGTGGCGGCGGCGCCGGCTTCCCGCCCAGCCCGCGCGGGCCAGGACGGCGCCGGCGACGGCCGCGAGCACCAGGGAGTAGAGGCGCCACGTGAGCAGCAGCTGCGCCAGATCGCCGCCGGTCACGCCGCCGGCGAATCCCGCCGCGAATCCCGCGTCCAATGCGCCGACACCCGAGGGCGTCGGGAGCACGGCCTGTCCGGCGAGCAGGGCGACCGAGCCAAGGACCATCGGCCCCCATCGCACGCCGACGACGCCCGCCGCCAGCACGGGCAGAATCGCGGCCCGCGCCGCCACGCTCACCAGGGTTAGGCCCATGAGGGCGGCCACGACCGGACGGGGGCGGCGCCACAGGATGTGCCACGCTTCGCGCAGGGCGCCGTGCACCGGGACGTGGAGTCGGCGGCGGAAGCGGAGGGCGGCGACACCGGCGGCGACCGTGACGGCCAGCACGCCCAAAGCGATCCAGCGGGTGGACGGCGACGTGGCGAATCCGACCAGGCGCTCCATCCACGCCCTGGTCGCACCCGCGAACAGCAGCAGGCACGGCAGCCCGATGGCGAGCAGGACCACGGCGTCGGCGAGCACTTCGGTCGTGAACGCGGCCAACAGCGCCGACGTGCCAGCGCCCCACCGCCGCAGGGCGAAGAAGCGGGCCACGTCGCCGCCCAGGCGCGCCGGCGTCACGGCGGCGACCGCCTCGCTGCCGGCGTTCACGGCGATCGCGCGGCTCAGCGGCATCGGGACCATCAGGCGGATGCGCGCGCCCCTCGCCACCGCGTCGAGGGCCACCAACGCCACGGCCGCGAGGTGCTGCGGCGGGGTCACCGTCACGCGGTCAGCGGCCCCTGAAGTGCACGGGCGTCATGGTCGGCAACGATAGAGCCGCGGCGCCACGGTGGCTCCACGTTCCCGTCACAACCTCGTAACCGTCCGTGCGGACCGCCGGTGCCGGGCGCCTCTCTCTCCCCTGCCACCTACCACCTACCACCTACCACCATTTACTCATTCACCCATGCCAGCCGAACATCTACAGACCGCCACCCTCGCCGGGGGCTGCTTCTGGTGCCTCGAAGCCGTCTTCCTCGAGCTTCGCGGCATCGAGACGGTCGCATCGGGCTACGCCGGCGGCGTGGTGCCGCACCCGAGCTACGAGCAGGTGTGCACCGGCAACACGGGCCACGCCGAGGTCGTGCAGGTGACGTTCGACCCGGCGGTGATTTCCTATCGCGAGCTGCTGGAGATCTTCTTCACGATCCACGACCCCACGACGCTGAACCGCCAGGGCGCCGACGAGGGAACCCAGTACCGCTCGGCGATCTTCTACCACACGCCCGAGCAGAAGGCCACGGCCGAGCAGGTCATCGCCGCGCTCGGGGCGGAGCGCGTCTGGGAGAGGCCGATCGTGACGCAGGTAGTGCCGTTCGAGGTGTCCTACCCGGCCGAGGAGTACCACCGCGACTACTACCGGCGGAATCCGGGACAGGGTTACTGCCGGGCCGTGATCGCGCCGAAGGTGTCGAAGCTCAGGAAGATCTACTTCGAGAAGCTGAAGAGGGGTTAGCGGGTTGTAGGTTGTGGGTTGTGGGAAGGGCCGCGCCGGGGCCGGTCCCGCCGTGCCTCTACCACCACCTACCACCTACAACCCACAACCGTCTCATCTCTTGACCACCCTGCTCATCCAAGCGTCGCCGTGGTAGTCCTTGGTGTCCACCGACACGCGCTTGAGGTCGTCGGAACCGGTCACCCCCGTGACAGGACGCGGCACGGTACCGAGGAGTTCCAGCTGCCCGGGTGCAGGAACGCGGTACAGGGAGACGGTCTCCGCGGACGGCAACACCTCGAACCCCAAGCTGCCATCAGAGAGAAACACCATCCCGCCCCCCTCGGCGAAGTGCTTCGCCCATATCACCGGGCTGCCGCCGTCGGAGGAGACGACCGCCACACCGAGGGTATCGAAGGTGCTGGCGCTCCAACCGGACATGCCGATGCGCCGGCCGGACGGATCGGCGTTCACCTGGAACAGCACGCCGAACCAGGCCGGCTTCCTGATTTCGGTGGTCCGGCCCCCCCGCTGGATCACGATCCGGTCGTCGCTGCCCGGAATCCATGCCCAACCGTCCGCGAGGCTCGTCATGTCCACGATGTTGGTGTCCGATAACTCCAGCGTGCGCTCCACGGCTCCCGTCCGTACGTCGATCAGCGCCGCGTGCTGTCCGCGCGAGCCCGTCCCGACCAGGACCGAGACGGAATCCCTCCAGTAAGTGGCGATGGGCGGTCCCGGCGTCTGCAACGGCACCTCGGCGCCACCCGCGAAGGGCATGATGGACAGGTGCCGCTCGAGTGCGCCGGCCGCCGACGGCAGTGTGCGCGTCACGAGCAGCCGCGTGCCGTCCGGCGACACCTGGGTGCTCACCGGCGTGGAGGCCTGCGCCAGGCGGCGCGCGTCCGGGAAGCGCCCCTTCAACGCGTCGGCCAGGTTCAGCGCCCACGAGCCATACTCGTAGGTCCCCTGGTCGTACGCGATGGCGGATCCGTCCGACGTGACGCTGAAGCTGGTGATGGTACCGGTCAGGACCGTATCCTGGCGGCGGGCCAGGCGCCCGTTTCCGGGATCGAGCGCGATGCGGACGACGGCCCGGTCGCCGGCCGCGCCCTGGCGATCGAGCCAAAGCGCGTCGCGGCTCGCGTGGCCGAAGCAGTTGCACGAGTTGAGCACCTGGTCCGCGACGCGGCCGCGGCGGTCCAGCACCTGCCACATAGTGACCGTGGCCCGGCTGACCCCCGCCACGATCCATCGCGATCCCGGCACGACCAGGATCTCGCCGAGCCCGATGCCCGCCCCAGCGACGCGGATGCTGTCGGCGACCGCGCCCTCGAGGGAAGTCACCTTGATCCAGAAGACGGAGTCGGACCGGAACTGCGGGCCCACGAGCAGGGAGTCGCCGCCCGCGTAGAACGCCGCGGCGCCCGAGGTCAGGTAGCGCGGCGCGCCGCCGAGAGCGGAGAGGAGGTAGAAGCCCCAGCGCCCGCCGATGGTCGCGATCGCGAGCAGGTTGCGGCGATCCGGGCTCCACCACAGGCTGTACGCCGCCGTCGCACCGTCGAGGATGCGGTGCGTGGCCGTGCCGCCGACGTCCTGCACGTCCACGCCGTAGGTGCAGCGGCCCTCCACGCAGGTGCGTGAGAAGAAGGCCAGCTGCTTGCCGTCGGGCGAGAGCGCCGGGGCCTGCACGTTCCCGGTGAAGGTCAGCTGGGTACGGCCGGTGAGCGCGACTGCCGGGCCGCCGCTCGCGCCCAGCTTCGCCTTGACGATCCACAGGCCTATCCCGGCAAGCACGACCACCCCCGCGATGGCCATCCACGCCGCCGGCAAGAGACGCCGGGGCGCCGGCAGTGCGGCCGCCGAACCCCGCGTCTTCAACGCCGCCACGAACTCCGCCGCCGAGGCGAACCGGTCCGCCGGCACCTTGGCCAGCGCCTTGGCCACCGCCGCGTCGATCGGGTCCGGGATCGTGTCCCGCACCGTCCTGAGGCGCGTGGGCCGCTCGGTCAGCAGCTTCGCGATCACCGCCTGCACCGTCGGTCCCGTCACCGGCGGCTCGCCCGCCAGCATCTCGTACAGCACCGCACCCAGCGAGTAGATGTCGCTCCGCGCGTCGAGCGTCCGGTCGCCGGTCGCCTGCTCCGGACTCATGTACTGCGGGGTGCCCAGGCTGAGGCCGGTCTCGGTGAGTCGCGAGCCGCCCGCCTCCCGGAGCGCGAGCGCGATGCCGAAATCGGCCACCACCGCCTCGCCCTCGTGCAGCAGGATGTTCTCCGGCTTGATGTCCCGGTGCACGACGCCCTGCTTGTGCGCGTAGTCCAGTGCGCTTGCCACCTGGCGCGTGATGGCCAGCGCTTCCTCGATCGGCAGCTGCTTCTCGCGCTCCAGCTTGGCGCGCAGCGACTCGCCACGCACCAGCGGCAGCACGTAGTAGAGGATGCCGTCGGCCTCGCCCGAATCGATCAGCGTCAGGATATGGGGATGGTCGAGCTTCGCGGTGATGCTGATTTCCTTGAGGAACCGGCCGGCGCCAAGCAGGGCGCTCAGATCCGCGCGCAGGACCTTGAGCGCCACCTCTCGGTCGTGCTTGAGGTCGCGCGCGAGGTACACCGTCGCCATCCCCCCCGAGCCGATCTCGCGCTCGATGGCATAGCGGTCGCTCAGGGCGGCCGTGAGACGACTGGTGTCTGGCATGGGGATGAAGCGACCAAGATAAGCGCCGGTAGCGGCGCCGGAAACCCCTACCGACGGTTGGTAGGTTTGGGTTGTGGGTTGTGGGTTGTGGGAGAAGCCTCACCGACGCTGGCCGCAGCGTGCTTCTACCACCACCTACCACCTACAACCCACCAACGTCTTCTTCCTAGTCCAGAAACGGCGACTTCCCCGTCGGCTTGCGGCGCGATTGACCGGAGTCCAGCAGCCGCTGCAGCTCCTCGACGCTCAGCTCGTACGGATCCGTCTCGTAGCCGGGCGGCGTGGCGACGCGCGCGGGCCCCGGGTTGCCCTCGATGGGGGTGAATTCCCACTCGGTGCGGCTGGTGGGGATGATCTCCCAGCGGGAGCCGTTCGAGTCAGCGAAAGTACGGTGTGCCATGTTGGAAGTTGGTGGGTTGTAGGTTGTGGGTGGTAGGAAAGACGAATGCCCCGCTGCTCCCACCACCTACAACCTACCACCTACCCACGTCTCCCTTTAATGGAGCCAGCGCTTCAAGTACTCATCCATCACCCGCTGGATCAGCATGAAGCTCTGCAGGTTGTACGCGGCTCCATGGCGGCCCGGCGGGTAGATCCGCAGGCTCGCGTCCACGCCCGCGTTGGTGAGCGCCGTCAGGAGCTGCATGGTGTTCTGCGGGTGGACGTTGTCGTCCATCATCGAGTGGATCAGCAGCAGGTGGTGGTCCTTCAGGCTGTCGGCGTACGGCATCACCGCGCTGCTGTCGTAGCCGCCCGGGTTGTCGCCCAGCACGCCCATGTAGCGCTCGGTGTAGATCGCGTCGTACAGCCGCCACGACGTGCCGGGCGAGTTCGCGATCCCCACCGAGAACACGTGCGGGTACATCGCCATGGTGTATAGGGTGCTGTAGCCGCCGTAGCTGGTCCCCATGATCGCGATGTGGGTGCTGTCCACCCAGAGCTGGCGGGAGAGGTACCGCGCTGCCTCGGCGAAGTCGTGCGCCTCCCAGCGGCCGAGGTGGTGGAAGACGACCTTCTCGAACGCGCTGCCGTAGTTGTTCGAGCCGCGGTTGTTCAGGCCGACGACGACGTACCCCTCCTGCGCGTACCACTGGTTGAGGCCGCTCGCGGCCCAGGAGTCGTAAACCTGCTGGGAGCCCGGGCCCCCGTACACCGAGAAGATGACCGGGTAGCGCTTCATCGAGTCGAAGTCCAGCGGCTTGACGATGGAGCCGTCGAGCCGCTGCCCGTCGGACGTGGTGAACGTGAAGATCCCGGTCGGGGCGTACGCGTGGCTCCCGAGCCACTGCGTCACCGCGGCGTTGTCCTCCATCTTCTGGAGCATCCGGCCGTTGCCCGCCGTGGCCCACAGCTCGACCTGGCGGGGCTGGGCGAGGGAGGACCAGCGATCGATGTAGTAGTGCGCGTCGGGGGACATGTCGATGTTGTGCGTCCCCTCCGCCGTCGTGAGTCGGCGCTCGTGCGTCCCGTCGAAGCGGATCGCATAGAGCTGGCGCTGCAGCGGCGACGCCTCGGTGGCGCTGTAGTAGAGCGTGCGGGTCTGCGGATCGATCCCCTCGATGCGCGTCACGCTCCAGGGGCCGTGGGTGACCTGGTTGACGAGCCGGCCGGCATAGTCGTAGCGGTACACGTGCTGCCAGCCGTCACGGTCGGAGATCCAGAAGAACTCCTTGAGCCCGGCGGGAAACGACATCATGTCCGGGATGCCGGCGTAGAAGTCGTAGACGTCGATCCAGGTCTTGGAGCTGTCGTTGAAAACCAGACGCCGGCCGCCGGTGCGCACGTCGAAGAAGAACACCTTGAGCTGATTCTGGGACCGGTTCAGCGTGAGCACCGCGAGCGTGTCGGGTTGGCTCGTCCAGTAGATGCGCGGGATGTAGAAGTCGCCGCTCTCGCCGGTATCGAGCCAGACCTTCTGCCCCGAGCCGACCGCGACGACGCCGATGCGCACCTTGGTGATCGAGTCACCGGGCTGCGGGATGCGGAGCTTCTCCCAGGTCGGATGCGCACCGGAGTAGTCGGTGAGCTGGATGACGGGCTCGGCACTCTCGTCCACCCGCCAGTAGGCGATGTAGCGGCTGTCCGGCGACCAGTTCCAGCCCTGGGTGATGCCGAACTCCTCCTCGTACATCCAGTCGAAGTGGCCGTTATAGACCAGCTCGGTCGCGTCGTTCGTCAGGCGCGTCTCCTTGCGCTGCGCCATGTCGTACGCGAACAGGTCGCCGCCGCGCTCGTAGCCTAGCGTCGCGCCGTCGGGCGACAGCTCGGCCGTCCGCGCCCCGCTCGCCGCGAGCTGCATCGCGTGGTCGGCGAGGTTGTAGACGTAGTAGTCCGCCGTGCCGGAATTGCGGTAGATGGGGTTGAAGTGCGTCTGGAAGACCAGGTGCCGCGAGTCGTGCGCGAACTGGAAGCTGCGGTACTCGAACGGCTGCTGCGTGCCGGGGAAGGTCAGGCCGCGCGTGGTGAACAGCAGCGTGTCCTTGCCCGTCGCCGGGTCCATCGCGCGGATCTCGTTGCCGCCGGAATCGGAGCGCTGGGTGAACGAGAAGCGCCGCCCCCCCTCGATCCAGTTGACGTTCTGGGGCCCCGACTTGCCCGAGAGCGCGCGCGAGACGGTGATCCAGTCCGCGAGGCCGCGCATGCGGGTCTTGACCTGGGCGGTCGCGATGGACGGGAGGAGCAGAAGCACAAGGAGGATCGAACGAAGACGCATGTTCAACTCGATCGTTGGTGGTCGGTAGGTTGTGGGTTGTGGGAACGGCGATGGGCGGCGCTTCCGCCTACAACCTACAACCCACCGCCTGCTAACGCCTCTCAACCAGCCACAGGTCCGGCCGATTGTCGTACACCAGGCACGCACCCGACCGCGCGTCGTGCACGAGCGAAATGGTGCCCTGACTGCACGCGACGGGGAGCGAGGCGAAACGCTGCAGGGCGCCGCCACGCTCCGGGAGTCGCCATAGCTCGGGGGCGTCGAGACCGACCACCCGGGAGAAGTAGAGGTAGCCGTCCGTGCCCCAGAGCTGCATCAGCAGGTGGACGCCGGGGGCGATGTTCACGTCGGCGACGTGCTGCAGCACGCCATCGGCAAGCCGCAGAACGAAGATCCGAGCCACCCCGGGCTGGCCCGTGGCCACGGCCAGCGCGCCGCCATCCGGCGACACGGCCAGCGCGGTCGGCGCCCCGAGCGAATCGGCGAGGGAAAAGCGGCGCAGGGTCCGGCCCGCGGAGTCCACCAGCGCCGCCGTCCGGCCCCCGATCTCCTCCGTCAGCGCCGTGGTGTCGTTCAGCCATCGGATGATGACGGTCCCGGGGGCCGTGGTCACCACCCGCCGCAGCCCCGTCGCGAGTCCGGTGATCTCCTGGCTGAAGGCGTTGGCGCCGCCGCCGGTCAGCACGAGATCCGAGATGCGCTGCTGCCCGGGGAGCCACAGGAGCAGCTGGCGCGAGCCCGAGTCGGACGTGACGGGCCGCTCGGCGCCGCCGGCGAAGGGGATGGTGTAGACGTTCGCACCCCAGGCGTCCTGCTTCACGTACGCGATCAGGGAGGCGTCCGGCGCAATCGCGGGGTCCGCGTACGAGCTGGAGCTGTGGGTGAGCCGGCGCGCCGCGCCGCCGACGGTGAACGCCCACACGTCGGTCGTCTGACCCGCGTCGCCGTATACGTACCCGGTGGGCGTCAGCGCGAGCCCGGTCCACTCGTTCGGCCGGATGCCCGCTAGGTACTCCACCGGCCGGCCGGAGAAGTGCCCGGAGCGGCTCACTCCGACGCGCATCAGGCGGGCGACCGACTGGGCGCCGATCTCGTAGATGAGGAGGTGGCGGCCGTCGGGAAGCCACCCCCCGCCGCCGAGCGGGACGCTCAGTGAGTCGAGGATCCGGCCGTGGAGGTCGCCGATGCCCTCGAAATACCCGCTGCCCAGGAATCCGCCGAACGCGATGAGTCGCCCGGTCGGGTTGAAGCTCAGGCTGTTCAGCACCCAGTGACCGTTGCCGAGCACGATGCTGTCCCGCACCTGACCGGTGGCGACATCCACGAGCCGGATCGCGGGCTCTCCCCGCTCGTTCACCGCCACCGTGTGATCGTCCGCGAAGTCGAACTGGCTGATCTCGTCGGACACCTTCCGCGCCACGCCCCCGGCCCGCGGCACGACGTAGAGCCCCGCCTGGCCGCCCGCCGGCCGCATCGCCAGCGCCAGATTCGCCCCGTCGGGGCTCCAGGTGAGCCCGTTGATGCCGATCGCACCGCTGACGGCCACGCTGGGCACGCCGCGCGGCAACTCCTGAACCACAACATCGCCGTTGCACGCCTGTCCGCCGCCCGAAACGCGGCACTGCCCGCGGATGTAGGCGAGCCAGTGGCCGTCGGCCGTGGCGGCGGGCGCGCTGGCGTCGCCCGTGAACGTCAGGCGCGTGCGCGTCTCGCGGAGCGGCGCCGGCCGGAGCAAGGCGCGCGCGCCCAGCACGCCGAGCGCGACGCCCGCCACCAGCGCCGCGGGCGCCAGCCACGGCCGGCGCCGCGCCCGCCGGGCCGACGGCGCCGCCGCGAAGCGGCCGGTCGTGACCGCCCCGCCGTCGAGCGCCTTGGCGAATTCCGCCGCGCTCGCGAACCGGTCGGCCGGGAGCTTCTCGAGGGCGCGGTGCACCGCCTCGGCGATGTGCGGCGCGAGGCGCGGCCGGCGCGTCGCGATGTCCCGCGGCTCTTCCGTCACGACGGCCGCGATGATCGCCTGCGACGTCGAGCCCGTGTGCGGCGGATCGCCGCTCAGCATCTCGTACAGCACGGCGCCCAGGGCGTAGATGTCGCTGCGCGCGTCGATCTGCCGGTCGCCGGTGGCCTGCTCCGGGCTCATGTAGTACGGCGTCCCGAGCGACAGGCCGGTCTCGGTCATCCGCTTGCCGCCCGCCTGGCTCACGGCCAGCGCGATGCCGAAGTCGGTGACGAGCGCGGTGCCGTCCTGCAGCATGATGTTCTCGGGCTTGATGTCCCGGTGGATCACGCCCTGGCGGTGCGCGTAGTCGAGCGCGCTGGCGACCTCCTTGGCGAGGCGCACGGCCTCGTCGATCGGCAGCTGCTTCTCGCGGCTGAGCCGGTCCCGCAGCGACTCGCCCTGCACGTACGGCATGACGTAGAAGAGCAGGCCATCCGCGCTGCCCGAGTCGTACAGCGGCAGGATGTGCGGGTGCTGGAGGTTGGCGGTGACGCGAATCTCGTTCAGGAACCGGTCGGCGCCGACGATGGCGGAGAGGTCGGGCCGCAGGACCTTCACCGCGACGCGGCGCTGGTGGCGCAGGTCCTCGCCGAGATAGACGGTGGCCATGCCGCCGGAGCCGAGCTCCCGCTCGATGCGGTAGTGCTCGGCGAGGGACGCGGTCAGGCGCTCGAGATCGCTCATCGGTGCCGGGCAAGATAACGCGCCGAGGCAAACGAGATTAGGGGCTAGGGGCTACGGGCTAGGGGTGAGGGTGTCGCACCCCGGTGAGGCCGGGCAGGTCCGCATCCGCACCGTGCCAGATTGCCGCGAGCTGCCCCTCGGCGCGCGACGCGGCGGCCGAATCCCCGGCGGCCCGCGCGGCGCGGGCGATGCCGAGCAGGACGGCGGTCCGGCCCGGGGTTCGCGCCAGCGCGGTCTCGAACTCCCGACGGGCGACGCCCGGGTGGCCCGCCGCCAGCAGCTGCTCGGCGAGCAGCTCGTGTGCCGGCTCGTTGACGAACGGAGGGCCGAAGGCGTACGCCATGCCATCTTCGACGACCGCCGCGCGGCGCAGCGTGTCGAGCCCGGCGGCGCCATCGCCGGCGAGATCGGCCACGAGGCCTGCGAGCTCCAGGCGCAGGACTTCCGTGCGCGCCAGGAACTCGCGGTCATCGGGCGACAGCCCTCCGGCGGCGCTGTCCATCACGCCCCCGAGGTCCCGCGCCGCCTCCTCGTACGCCGCGAGCGCGTGTCGGGCCGCGTCGAGGTCGCCCCGCCGGGACGCGGCGAATCCCCGCGTGAACCACACGCTCAACCGCGGCGCGGGCGCGGGGCCGGGATCCACCGGCCACTGCGCCACGTCGCCCGTCCAGCGCCCGACATCCAGCACGTAGCGAGACCACATCGTGATGAAGGAGTAGGAATCGGGATCGAGATCGCCCGACCCCGCCCGCTCGCCCGCGGCCTGGTCACGGCACTCCTGCAGGAGTCGCCTCGCCTCGCCAATGCGACCCTGCTGGAGCAGCCCGTAATCGAGGAAGAGGTTGTAGTGGCCGCAGAAGCTCGGCCCGAGGCCCCGCGCCTGCCGTGAGGCGTTGACGACCCGCCTGGCGTTCTCGTTCGCCGCCACGACGTCGTCCCACATGCCCAGCGCGACGAAGATGTGCGACGTCATGTGCTGCGCGTGACCCGCGTCGGGGGCGATGCCGGCCAGCGCCCGCGCCGCCGGGAGCGCCGCGGCGGCGTGGTCGGGATCGTCCATGCCGTGGATCCAGTAGTGGGCGGCCCCGGGATGGCGCGGGTTCCGGGCGAACACGCTTTCGGCGATCGCCGCCGCCCGCAGGTACGTCGGGACGTTGCGCACGCCCTGGCTCAAGCCGAGCAAGGAGAGCGCGTAGAAGAGCTTCGCCTCGTCATCGGCCGGATACGCGGCCGCGAGCCGCCCCATGGCCGCCGAATAGAGGGTATCCCGGCGCGCTTTCGGGCCGTCGCCGTACAAGATCTCGACCGCGGCGAGATAGCGCTGCTCCCGGGCCGTGGGCGCCTTGGCCGCGCGGGCGGCCGCCGTCGGCGCCAGCCTCGCGAGCGCCGCGCGCCCGGCCGCGAGATCCTGCTCGTCCCAGACCGGATGCGTGTCGGTCATCGCTTCGCCCCAGTATGCGAGGGCGAAGTCGGGCTCGAGCTGCTCCGCGTCGCGGAACGCGGCCGCCGCGCTCGGATACTCGAACACGTGGAGCAGGAGCACGCCGCGGATGAAGGCCTGCCGTGCCGCCGGCACGCGCGCCGATGTGGGAAAGGTCAACGTGCCGAGGCCCGGAACGGTGACGGCCGAGTCCGGCTGGGCACGCGCGGGCGCGGCGAGCCCCGCGAGGAGCGCGCAGCCGGCCAGCCAGGTGGCGCCGCGGCGGTTCATCGGGCACCTCCGCGGGTCGCCGCGGGCAGCATCGAATCCGGCATCCGCACCGCCACGACCTCGCCGGTCGCCGTGACCTTGCCCGCCGCCGACACCGTGGCGTGCACGACCACCTTGCGCTCGCCCACCTCGACGGCGCGCGCGCGGACCTCCAGCTCCGAGCCGTGGGGCGTGGGCTTGAGGTACTCGACCTTGAGCGACGCGGTGACGAACCGTGGCGCCGGCGCATCGCCGATCTCGCGGCCGGCTTTCCGCTCCACGGCCGCCGCGGCCGTGCCCATGGCGTGGCAGTCCACCAGCGAGGCGATCAGGCCGCCGTACACGAAGCCCGGGAACGCCATGTGCTCGGGCCGCGGCGTGAAGCGCGCCACGGTCTCCTCGCCCTCCCAGCGCGTCTTGAGCTGCAGCCCGTGCGGGTTCAGCCGCCCGCAGCCGTAGCAGTGGGCGGAATCGTCGGGGTAGAAGTCCTGGATGGCCTTCGTAGTCGTGTCACTCACCTGGCGATGCCTCCCGAGCGTCGCACGATGTCACCGCATCCCCTCGACCGTGAACAGGTGCGACACATAATCGCGGGTCTGGTACGCATACACGTGCGGGTCGCGCGCGAGCGACAATCCCACCACCGAGAGCAGCCCGGAGCGATCCGCCGGCGCGATCGTCTCGAGCAGCTCGCGCCGACCGGTGGCGAGGTCCACCCGATCGACTCGCATCGGGATCTCATTGGGGTCGCAGACGAAGACCGCCCGGCCGTCGTCACTCCATCGCACGATCTGGTCGTCCGGCTCGAGCGAAGGGATCGCCCGCGGCGCGCCACCGTCCACGGGATAGATCCGGTAGCCCCCACTCACCAGGTGCGCGACGACGGATCGCCCGTCGGGCGAGACGAAGCCCCCGTCGGTCCCCTCCGGCGTCACCGGGTGCAACGGGCCATCGCCGAGCGGCCGCACGTAGCACCGCGGCGCCTGGCCCGGCTCGTTGCCGCAGACCAGCAGGCGTTGTCCATCGGGAAAGAACGCCGCGGCGCTGAACGACTGGAACTCTCCGTGATCGAGCCGGCGCGACTGCCCCGGACCGGTGGGATACAGCATGAGCTGCTGCGGCGCCGACTGCACGATGGCGAGCACCCAGCGGCCGTCGGCCGAGAGGTCGGACGGGTAACCATCGCCCAGCCGCACGACGGGCGAGCCGTCCGTCTTGCGGAGCATCGTGGCGTAGTTGGGCCCCGCGTCCAGCCCCGCGTCCGTGAACGCCATCAGGCGCCCGTCCGCGGAGAGCAGCGGCTGCTGGGAGGCGTCGAGCCAGGAGAGGTTACGGTCCGCGGTAGCTCCGGGAGCCCGCACGAAAATGCGGTCCTGCTGGTCGTCACGGGTGAGCAGCCAACGCCCGTCGCGCGCCACATCCTGCACCGTCAGGCTGCCGGCGCTCGGCAGCACGAGATGTGCGCGCCCGTGCAGGCGCGCGGCGCGCACCTCGAGGTCGAAGCCGCGGAAGCTGCCTGCAAAGAGCACGGTGCGTCCGTCCGGCGCCCAGGCGAGCCCCTCCAGCCCGTCGTAGCCCTGCGTCAGCACCGTCCGGCGTCCGGCGAGATCCACCGCGATCACCTCGCCGCGGTCATCCCATCGGTACGGGTGCTCGAACAGCGCGATGCGTTCCCCCGTCGGGGACACCCGGAGATCGGAGAGGTATCCGGGCGATTCGTACAGCACGTGGCCGATCGGGAATTCGAGGCGGTCCTTCCCCCCGACCTCGTGAATGATCGCCAACGCCGAGCCGTTCGGGGACCAGTCGGCTTCGCGCACGCCGGCCTGGATCTCGCGCGGCGCGCCGCCCCCCAGCGGCATACGGGCCAGGGTGCCCTCGAACAGCCGGTGGCGGACGAAGCGCGCGCCGACGAGGAGCGCCAGGTCCCCCTGCGACGAGATGGCGAGCAGGTGGGTGTCGGGCGGCCCGATCGGGCTGGGCTCCGGGTAATCGGGCCGAATGACGAAGAGGTGCGGTGTATTGCCTTCCAGCGCGGCGCTGTAGACGATCGTCTTCCCGTCGGGCGCGAACCGGGCGTTGAAGATCGCCTGCGGCGCGAAGGTCTGCTGCGCAAAGGCGACGCCAGCCAGCGCATCGCGCCCGCTCTCTCGGCGGCTCACGAATACGGCGCTCGCGACGATCCCTGCCGTCGCCAGTGCGAGCGCCGCCCACGAGCGCCAGTCCCCGAGCCACGGCCGCGCGGCTCCGCCGCCGCCGGCCTGCGCCCCCGGTGCGTCCGTGCGCCGGTGCGTCTGGGCGCCTGGGTTCGCCAGCGCCGACGCGAACTCGGCCGCCGTCGCGAACCGGTCGGCCGGCAGCTTCTCCAGCGCCGTGAACACCGCGTCTTCGACGTGCCCGGGCACCCGCGGCCGCCGCGCCACGATCGGCGCCGGCTTCTCCGTCATCACCTTGGCCACGATCGCCTGCGCGGTGGGCCCCGTGAACGGCGGCTCCCCCAGCAGCATCTCGTACAGCACGCACCCGAGCGCGTACACGTCCGCCTTCGGCGTGATCTCCCGCTCACCCATCGCCTGCTCGGGACTCATGTAGTGCGGCGTGCCGAGGCTCATCCCGGTCTCGGTCATCCGCGTCCCGCCGCCCGCCGTGGAGACCGCCAGCGCGATGCCGAAGTCCGCCACCAGCGCCTGCCCCTCTGCCAGCAGGATGTTCTCCGGCTTGATGTCGCGGTGCACCACCCCGTGCCGGTGCGCGTAGTCCAGCGCGCCCGCCACCTCGGTCGCGACCTTCACCGCCTCGTCCACCGGCAGCTGCTTCTCGCGGTTCAGCCGGTCACGGAGCGATTCGCCCTCGACGTACGGCATCACGTAGTAGAGGAAGGAGTCCGCCGTGCCCGAATCGAACAGCGGCAGGATGTGCGGGTGCTGCAGGTTCGCCGTGGTCTTGATCTCGGCCAGGAACCGCTCGGCGCCGATCACCGCCGCCAGCTCGGCGCGCAGCACCTTGAGCGCGACCCGCCGGTCGTGCCGCAGGTCGTGGGCGAGGTAGACGGTGGCCATCCCGCCCTGCCCCAGCTCGCGCTCGATGCGGTAGCGCTCGGCCAGGGCGGCGGCGAGGCGCTCGGAGGGGGACGTCATCGGTTCGCCCCGTCCACGGCGCGCTCCATCTGCCGGACCCAGCGGGGAATGACGCGCAGGGAGGTCGTGCGGGTCTCCTCGGGGCCCTGGAGATAGATGATGCCGCCGCGCCAGTCCGGCCGGTTGGACCACCCGATGGTGTCGGAGAAGCGGGGGTCGGAGCCCCACACGGACGCCGTCGCCGCCGGCTCCCCGGTGGCCGCGTCGACGCGCACCATGTGCCACGTGAACCCGGACCGGTAGAGGACCTCCGAGCCGGAGAGCCAGAGCGGCTCCACGCCGCTGGTGGCGACCTGGCGCTCCCACGAGCCGGGAGGGTTGGCCGTGAGCAGGATGCGGCTCCCCGCGGACTGGCTGAACACGAGGTGGCGCCCATCGGGGGACAGCATGGTGTAGATCCGGTCGTTCGCGATGGTGTCGAAGCGCACGGCCCGAGCGAGGGGATCGAAGCGCACGATCCGGCGGGGGGTGCCGCTCCCGCCCAGCGCCTGATGCGGGCTGGGCCAATCCAGCAACAGCGGCACGGCGCCGGGGTCGCGGGATGCGAAGACGGTGTCCGGGGCCGCGGCGGACGAGGGTGGCCCGCGCAGGATGGCGGCGCCGGTGGAGTCCTGAACCTGCACGATCAGCGTCGAATCGTCCGCGCCCGCCCCCCACAGCGGCTGATCGATGTACGGCGCCCGCAGCCAGGTGAACGACTGGCCGCTGCGCAGGTTGATGAGACGCAACTCGTAGTAGCCCGGTCCGCCGACCACCGCGGCGAGCCAGCGCCCATCGCGGCTCACGTCCCAGCGCTCGTACGCATCGGCCCTCACCGGCAGCGGCTGGGGGACCCCGCCGGCCGGCAGGTCCACCAGCCTGCCGACGTGCCCGGTGCCACCCGTCGCGAACAGCAGCGTGCCCGTGGGGGAGAGGTCGAAGTCCGCCGCGCCGACGCCCGCCACCCGGACGCTCGCGAGCAGGGAGACGGATCGCCCGACGGTGTGGGTGGACCGGTCGTACGGCGCGGCGCGCAACTCGCCCTGCGGCGATTCGTAGACCAGGTATCGGCCGTCGACGAGGCGGAACGCGAAGCCCGCCAGCGGACTCGAGGGCCCCCCTCCGACGGCCCGCGCCTGCAGCGGCCAGGTCCTTCCGGTGGCCGGGTCGACGACCCGCGCCACCCCGCGCACGTCGCACAGGACCCTGTCCTCACCCGGAATCCAGCTGCCGTCGAAGCACCAGGCGACCGGCCGGCTGTCGATCGTCCCCGCGTCCAGATCGACCCGACGCAGCCGGAGCCCCGACTGGTCCACCACCATCAGCGTGGTGGGCGAGATCCATTCCAGCGCGTACGGGTCGCCGTCGAGATCGGCCAGGGCGTGCGGCTGACCGCCCGCCATCGGAACCGTCATCAGGCTCGCCTGGGAGACGAAGGCCAGCCGGGATCCCTCGGGTGAAATGCGCGGGGCGCTGGCGCCTTCGGTGCCCTGGATGGGCGCCGCGGCCGCGTCGAGGAGACTGCGGCGCCACAGCCTGGTCGAGCTGCCCTGCTTCACCACGTACACCGCCAGGGCTCCGTCGGGCGACAGCGCGAGGCCGCCGAGCGGAGAACCGTACGGCGTACTCGGCGTGAAGCCGGCGAAGTCCATGGCGGCGCTGTCGGGCAGGGCGACGTCGTAGACCCGCGGCGCGTCGGCCGCCGCCTGGCCCGCGCGGCGCCAGCCCCACAGCGCGGCACCGACGCCCAGCAGCGCCACCGCGGCCACGGCCAGGAAGACCGGGTCTCGCGCCCGCGCCCTGGCGGCGGCCGTAGGCACGCTCTCCCCCGCACCGTCGCCGTGCCGGAACGCGGGATCGTGCAGGGCCCCCGCGAACGCCCGGGCGCTCTCGAACCGATCGGCTGGCAGCTTCTCCAGCGCCTTCCCCACCGCCGCGGCCACGTTCACCGGCACGCTCTTCCGGAGGCTCGTGACCGGCGCCGCCTGCTCCGCGATGATCTTCATGATGATCTGCTGCGCCGAGCCTCCGACGTGAGGCGGCTGCCCCGTCAGCATCTCGTACAGCACGCTCGCCAGCGAGTAGACGTCCGAGCGGCCCGAGATTTCCTTCTCCGCCGTCGCCTGCTCCGGGCTCATGTAGTGCGGCGTCCCGAGGCTCATCCCCGTCTCGGTCATCCGCCCGCCCGCCGCGGCGGAGAGCGCCAGCGCGATCCCGAAATCGGCCACCATCGGCCGGCCGTCGTGCAGCAGGATGTTTTCCGGCTTGATGTCGCGGTGGATCACCCCGTGCCGGTGCGCGTAATCCAGCGCGTCGGCTACCTCGGTCGTCATCCGCACCGCCTCCTCGATGCCGAGCTGCGTCTCACGGTCGAGCTTGCTGCGCAGCGTCTCGCCCTCGATGTAGGGCATGACGTAGTAGAGGAAGCCGTCGGCCGAGCCCGAGTCGAAGAGGGGGAGGATGTGCGGGTGCTGGAGCCCGGCCGTGGTCTTGATCTCGACCACGAACCGTTCGGCGCCGAGGACGGCGGCCAGCTCCGGGCGCAGGACTTTGAGCGCCACCTTCCGGTCGTGCTTCAGGTCCGCGGCCAGGTAGACCGTGGCCATGCCGCCCTGCCCCAGCTCCCGCTCGATGCGGTAGCGGTCGGCGAGGGCGGCCGCGAGGCGGTCGGGCGCGTCGCTCATCGCTTCTCGACTTCCATTACGTACACGTCGGCCTGGCGGTCTTCCTCCGTGACGTAGATGCGCCCACCGCCCACGGTGACCTCGGGCCGGTAGGAGGGGTGGTTCGGATCGTCGAAGCGCACGAGCAGGCTGGGCGCACCGCCCGCGACGGGCACGGACCAGATGGAGGCGTCACCCCGTGCATCGTGACTCTTGTAGTAGATGGTCCGTCCGTCGGCGCTCCAGCTCGGCACCTCGGGGAGCGCGCCGACGCGCGCCGGGTCCACCAGGATGCGCTCGGGACCCGAGTCCACCGGCAGCAGTGCGACGGCGCCTCCCAGCTGCGCGTGGCTGAACACCAGCCACCGTCCGTCAGGCGAGAAGTCCGGCCAGTAGCCGGAAGCGAGGCGCTCGACCGGCGTCCCCCAACTGCCGTCGGGCCGCCGGTGCACGATCCAGATGCCGCCGGGCGGATTGAGATCGCCGAACACCAGCGCGCGGCCGTCCGGGCTCCAGTGCGCGACGGCCTCCTGTCTCGGCGAGTCCGTGACCCGCTGCACGGCGCCGCCGTCGAGCGGCAGCACGTAGATGTCGCGCGACCCCGTGCGCCAGGAGTGGAACGCGACCTCGCGGCCGTCGGGCGAGAGCGCCGGCGCGTAGTCGTCGAAGGTGTCGCTGCTGAGGCGCTCGGCCGCCCCGTGCGGCAGCGCGATACGGTACAGCTGCCCCTTGCCCGTCAGGTCCGAGTGGTACATCAGCCACGTGCCGTCGCGGGTGGCGTAAGGCTCCTCGATCACCTGGTCGCCGCTGGTGACCTGCTCCGCGCCCGCCGCCGACACCGGCGGATGCGCCGGCACCGGGAGCGACCAGATGTTGCTCGTGGCCACGAGGGGCGCGTACGCGAGCCGTGAGCCGTCGGCCGAGAAGGAGATGGATTGCGCGCCGAGGCCGGTGGTCAGGCGGACCGGCAGGCCGCTCGCGCGACCGTCCGCCGCGATGCGCTGGGCGAAGATGTCGCGCGGCCCGTCGCGATCGGACACGAAGTACAGCCACCGGCCGTCGGCCGACCACACCGGGCTCTGGTTGAGGGACGTGCTGTCAGTCGCGGTCACCGTGGCGCCGTCCTTCACGCGCACCACGACGATCCGGCTCGGAGAGAGATTGGCGAAGACGATCCCCGGCTCCAGGTAGTACGCGTTGCCCGAGGCGCACGCGATGAGCCGCCCGTCCGGCGACCAGCGGCACAGGGCCGGCGCGGGGATGGTGGCGAGCAGCCGTTCCCGGCGCTGGTTCGCCCACAGGAAGAGCGAATCGGACACCACGTAGGCGATGGTCTTGCCGTCGGGCGACCACTCCGCCGAGACGACCGGGCCGCCGGCCGGCGCGGGGATCTCGGGCCGCGCATCGCCGCCTGACGACGGCGCGCTGAACACGCCGCCGCGCGCGAGGTACAGGATGCGCGCGCCGTCGGCCGACCAGTACGGCTCCCACTCGACCTCGGTCGTATCGCCCGTGAGCGGGGTCGCGCGCCCGCCGGCGACCTGCCGCACGAAGATCCTGAGCGTCACCGGCGTGCCCGCGGCATAGGCGACGGAGCGGCCGTCCGGCGAGAGCGCCGGCATGATCTCGAGCCCACGGTCGTACGTGACCTTGGTCGCGCGGCCGAAGCCGGCGATGGGCGGTCCGCTCTCGTGGAGGAGCGCCGCGGCGAGCAGGAATCCGGCGGCGGCGAGGCCGATGCCGCCCCCGACGAGGACCCACGCCGCCGGAGCTACGCGAGGGACCCTCCGTGCCCCCGTGCCCCTGTGCCTCGGTGCCCCTTGTCCCGCCAGCGCTTCCGCGAACGCCGCCGCACTCCCATACCGGTCTGCCGGCAGCTTCTCGAGCGCCGTGAACACGGCGTCCTCGACGTGGTCCGGCACCCGCTCCCGCCGCGCCACGATCGGGGCGGGCTTCTCCGTCATCACCTTCGCCACCACCGCCTGCGCCGTCGGCCCCGTGAACGGCGGCTCGCCGATCAGCATCTCGTAGAGCACGCACCCCAGCGCGTACACGTCCGTCTTCGGCGTGATCTCGCGCTCGCCCATCGCCTGCTCGGGGCTCATGTAGTGCGGCGTGCCGAGGCTCATCCCCGTCTCGGTCATCCGCGTCGCGCCGCCCGCCGTCGAGACCGCCAGCGCGATCCCGAAGTCCGCGACCAGCGCCTGGCCCTCCGCCAGCAGGATGTTCTCCGGCTTGATGTCGCGGTGCACCACGCCGTGGCGGTGCGCATAGTCCAGCGCCCCTGCCACCTCCGTCGCGACCTGCACCGCCTCCTCCACCGGCAGCTGCTTCTCGCGGGTCAGTCGGTCCCGCAGGCTCTCCCCCTCCACGTACGGCATCACATAGTAGAGAAAGTGATCGGCGGAGCCCGAGTCGAACAGCGGCAGAATGTGGGGGTGCTGGAGGTTGGCCGTGGTCTTGATCTCGGCCAGGAAGCGCTCGGCCCCGATCACCGCCGCCAGCTCGGCGCGCAGCACCTTGAGCGCGACCTTGCGGTCGTGCCGCACGTCGTGGGCCAGGTAGACGGTCGCCATGCCGCCCTGCCCCAGCTCGCGCTCGATGCGGTAGCGCTCCGCCAGGGCGGCGCCGAGCCGGGCGATCGTGTCCGTCACGCGGGCATTGCCTTCTTCATCGTCCGGCCGACGATGATGGTCACGTTGTCGGATCCCCCGCCCTCGAGTGCGTCCCCGACCAGCTGCTCGCACGCCTGCTGCGCCGAGGTCATCGCCGCCAGTCGCTCGGCGATGCGCGCGTCGCTGACGTGCTTGGAGAGCCCGTCGCTGCAGAGCAGGTGCACCGTGCCCCACTCGTTCCGCACGCGCGTGACCACCGGCATGGTCGTCTCGCCGCCGATCGCGCTCGAGAGCACGTGGGCGAAGTGGGAGCGCTCTCCCACCGCGCGCGTGAAGACGCCCTGGTCCACCAGGTCCTGCGCCAGCGTCTGGTCGCGGCTCACCTGCGTGAGGACGCCGTCGCGGTAGAGGTAGTAGCGGGAATCCCCGACCTGGAGGAGGTACGACCAGGGCCACACTCCCATCCACAGCGTGAGCGTGGTGGCCATCGAGCGGGTGACGCCTTCCGCCTTCCCGCGCTCGACCACGGCGTCGTGCGAGCGCATCGCGGCCGATTGGAGCGCGTCGATGAACGAGGTCTCGCTGGAGTCCGATCCGTAGTAGCAGTTCATGCTGCTCACGACGTAGTCGGTCACGATCTCGAGCGCCGTCGCGCTCGCCTTCTCGCCGCCCTCCCCCCCGCCCACGCCATCCGCGATCATCGCCAGGAATGCAAGCCGCTGGTCGCCGAACGGCAGCCGCGCGCTGTCCGGCAGGCTGGTGTGCAGCATCCGGACACTCTTGTTGATGGTGGCGAGCAGGAAGTGATCCTGGTTCGTCTTGCGCACCTTCCCGATGTGCGTGAGGCCGTAGACGTCGATCTCGTCGTCACGCGGCTTGCGGGAATCGTCGGGGCTGCCGGCGTCAGCGGTCGTCATGGTGCACCTCCGAGAACCTGCGCTTCATCGCGCGACCTTCGCCTTGAGGTCGGCGAACCAGTCGTCCACGCGGACGATCTGGGGTGCCTGCGCGCCTGCGCTCGTCTGCAGCGGGCGCATGAAGTAGAAGAAGCGGCCGTCCGCCGAGACGTCGTACGACTGGTGGAAACCCTCGTGGAAGAAGGCGAGAGCGGAGAACAGCGGTCGCTGCCCGGCGACGGCGAAGGCCGGGCCGGGCCGCACGTCCGCGGCGATGAGGCGGCTTCCCGGGTCCAGGAAGAAGATCTCGCGTCCGTCGGCCGACCACTGCGGCTCGTCCCCGCCACCGTTGGAGACCTGCCAGCGGGCACCGCCGGTGTTGGGGAATGGCCGCACGTAGACTTCGTTCGTTCCGGACTCGTTGGAGGTGTAGGCCAGCCAGCGCCCGTCACGCGAGAGCGCGGGCTGCAGCTCCGTGTAGGGGCTCGCGACGAGAGGCACCGGCGTGGTGTCGCCGCTCGTGCGGACCCCCACGATGTCGCCGGCCCCGGCCTGGCCGTTGTCGGTCCGGAGCACCAGCCACTTCCCGTCCCGCGACCACTCGATCTCCTGGACCCGGCGATCGAGACGCACCAGCCGGCGGTCCGGGCCGCTGCCGTCGGCGGGATGCGCGACGACGATGCTGTTGCCCGCCGTATCGCGGACGAACGCCACCAGCTTGCCGTCCGGAGACCAGGTCGGCCGGCGATCCTGCCCGCCGAACGTCAGACGCGTGAACGGCCCGCGATCGAGCTGCTTGACCCAGATGTTGAGGGCGCCGGTCGCGGCGCCGGAGCTCACGGCCACCCGGCGGCCGTCGGGCGAAAGGGCCAGCGACGCGAACGGGCCGTGCCAGGCCGAGTCCACCGGCGCCGCGGTCCCGTCGCGGCTCACCCGCATGAGCGTGTTCTCGGCGGTGCTGCCCGATCCGCGCACGTACACCAGCGTACCCGAGGGCGACCAGGCCAGCTGGGCGAAACCCGCATTGACGAGCAGGTCCTCCAGCACCGGCACGGCCTCGCCCACGACTTCCAGGCGCTTGAGGTCGAAGCGCGCCACGAACGCGGTTCCGTCGCGCCGCACGTAGAGCAGGCGGCCCGACGGCAGGTACCATCCCTCCGCGACGTCGCTGAGCAGGGCCTTCTGCCGGCCCGTCTGGAGGTCCAGGACGTGGAGGCTCATGGTCACGCAGCCGGACGAGCAGTACTGGAACAGGACGCCCCGGGAACCGGGGAGTGCGACCGGCATGCCGATGCCGCCGCCGAAGGTGCTGTCGTACAGGGCCACCGTGCTCCGGCCGCCCGCGGCGCTCACGCGCCGCAGCTCGATCAGCGACGGCAGCACGTACACGAGCGTGCCGTCGTCGAGCCAGGCCGCCCCACCGAAGCCCCCGTTCGCGACCGAGTCCGCGATGGTGATGGGCGCACCGCCCCCCGCACGCACCTTCTTGAGTTGTCCGTCGGCGACGAAGACGATCCACGCGCCGTCGGGCGAGAACACCGGATTGGTGCCCCGCTCGGTTCCGGCGATCGGGATCGGGCTCAACTCGGCCCGCCGCTTGATCCAGAGCAGTCCGTTCTGGCGGTTGTCCTTGAAGACGAAACTGGATCCGTCGGGCGAGAGCGCCAGCATTGGGGCTGTCGTGTTGAGCGTCAAGGTGTCGCCCAAGGAGATGAACTCCCAGTCCGCCGCGGCCGCCGAGGATCCGCGTCCTCGTGCCCAGCCCCACACGGCCAGCGCGAGCCCCACCAAGGCCACCGCGGCTGCCAGCTGGAAACGGCGGCGCCACGGAGCGGCGGCACCCGACGCGACCTGGGCCGCACGCGTCGTCGCCAGCGTGGCCCCGTGACCGGCCAGCGCTTCCGCGAACAAGGCGGCGGTGGCGAACCGATCCGCCGGCAGCTTCTCGAGCGCGGTCATCACGGCGGCCTCGACGTGCGGCGGAATCGTCTTCCGCTGCAGCGTCAGGCTGCGCGGCTCCTCCGTCATCACCCGGGCGATGATCGCCTGCGCCGTCGGCCCCGTGAACGGCGGCTCACCCGACAGCATCTCGTAGGTCACGCAACCGAGCGCATAGATGTCGGCCTTGGGCGTGATCTCCCGCTCGCCCATCGCCTGCTCGGGCGCCATGTAGTGCGGCGTGCCAAGCGACATGCCCGTCTCGGTCATGCGCGTGCCGCCGTCGCTGCGCGACGCCGCAAGCGCGATGCCGAAGTCCGCCACCAGCGCGTGCCCGCCCGCCAGCATGATGTTCTCGGGCTTGATGTCCCGGTGTACGACGCCGTGGCCGTGCGCGTAGCTGAGGGCGTCGGCCACCTCCCGCGCGATGGCCACCGCCTCCTCGACCGGCAGCTGTTTCTCGCGCGTCAGCCGGTCGCGCAGACTTTCGCCCTCGACATACGGCATGACATAGAACACCAGCCCGTCCGCCTCGCCCGAGTCGAACAGCGAGAGGATGTGCGGGTGCTGGAGATTGGCGGTGGTTTTGATCTCCGCCAGAAACCGCTCGCCGCCGAGGATCGCGCTCAGCTCCGGCCGCAGGACCTTGAGCGCGACCGGCCGGTCGTGCCGCACGTCGTGGGCGAGGTAGACCGTGGCCATGCCGCCCGCGCCCAGCTCGCGCTCGATCGCGTAGCGGTCGGCGACGGCGGCGGCGAGCCGGTCGGGAATGGTGGTCACCGCTTCACCTTGGCCTTCAGCTCGGATAGCCAGTTGTCGGCGTAGACGAGTGCCCGGGAGCCGCTCGACAGATCGCGGATCATCAGGAAGCGCCGGCCGTCGGGCGCGACGTCGTACTCCTGGCGATTGCGGGCCGACCGGTACGCCGCCGCGGAGAACAGCTCGTGCGGGGTGCCGAGCATGAGCGCCGGCCCGGGCGTGACCGCCGCGTCCATGAACCGGCTGCCGCTGCGGAAAAACAGTTCGCGGCCGTTCTTCGCCCAGCGGGGCTCGGTGCCGCCGTCGTGCGAGACTTGCCGGACGGACGAGGCGCCAGGGAACGGCGCGATGTAGACCTCGGGGTGACCGGTGGAGTACCCGGTCCAGGCGAGCCACCGCCCGTCGGGCGAGAGATCGAGCTGCATGGACAGCGTGGAATCCACGACCACAGGCACGAGGGCGGTGTCACCCGTGAGCCGGCGGGCGCGGATGTGGCCGATGTTGCCGCGCTCGTCGGAGCGCATCACGAGCCACCTTCCGTCGGACGAGACCTCGCCCTCCCATACGCCGAAGGTGTGATGGAGCAGCAGCCTGGCCGGCGAGCTGCCGTCGGTCGTCGTCTGATACAGATCGAACGCGTCCTCCGTACCGCCGCCGTGGCGGTTCGAAGAGAAGACGACCGACCGGCCGTCCGCGGTCCACGACGGCCGCCAGTTCGTCGTGCCCTCTTCGGTCAGCTTCTGGCGCGTGCCGTCGGACCGCCGGATCCACAGCTGTGTCGACTGGTCCCGCAGGCTCACCGCGAGCGACTTCCCGTCGGGGGAGAGCGCGGGGTAGTGGAAGTCGCCGAGCCACGTCGAGTCGAGCGGCACGGCGTTTCCATCGCGCGACACCCAGACCAGCTGCGCGGACGCCGCGCCGGCCCCCGTGGTCTCGTAGAGGACCGAGCCCGACGCCGAGATCGTGAAGCTGCCGGGCACCACGTCGTCAATCACCGGCATCGGTCCCGTCGTCGTTCGGAGACGGCCGAGGTCGAAGCCTTCGGCGTACAGCCCGCCGTTCCGGTCCGCGTACAGCAGGTGCCCGGTGGGCGAGTACCAGGCTCCGGCCGCGTTAGCCACCAGCCTCCGGTCGTCGCCGGTCCTCAGGTCGATCACGTGGATCTCGGACTGGAGCGCGCAGTTGTCGGGACACTTGGTGTACAGGATGCCCCGGCTCCCGGGCAGCGGCCAGATCGTGAGCGCGCTCGTCCGCTCCTGCGCGGTGTCGGGCAGGAGCATGTGGCTCCCGCCTCCCTCGGCGCTGACCCTGTTCAGTCCGGCCTTGCCGCCGAACACGATCGTGCCGTCATCCAGCCAGGCGGCCGTGCTGTAGGTCGGGTCAGCGCGGCGCGCCAGGGTGACGGCGCCGCCACCCTCCACGGGGATCTTCTTGAGCGAACCGTCTTCCGTGGAGAAGCCGATCCAGCGGCCGTCGGGCGAGAAGAACGGCGACAGCGCTCCCTCCGTGCCCGGCAGCAGCGTCGCCTCGGCGGCGTTCCGGAGCTTGCGCATCAAGTGGAACGCGCCGCCGGTCGAGTCTATGTAGACGATGCTGGATCCGTCGGGGGCGATGGCCGCCTGGGTCGCCTCGAGCGACATGCCCGGGTCGAGCAGCCGTCCCAGCGCATGCTGCCACAACACCACGCGCTCCCGGCTGGTCGACGGCGTGGGCCTCGGGCGCAGCCAGCCCCAGGCGGCGACGGCCAGCGCCACGATCCCCACGGCGGCGGCCAGCTGGAAGCGGCGGCGCCACGGGCCCGTCGCGCCGGCGATCGACGTTCTCCGTGCGTCCGTGCGTCCGTGCGTCCGTGCGTCCGGATTTCCCAGCGCCTCGGCAAACGCGCTCGCGCTCGCAAACCGGTCGGCGGGCAGCTTCTGCAGCGCCGTCTCGAGCGCCGCCTCGACGTGCGCGGGCACCGTCTTGCGCAGCGTCGTCACCGGCTCGGGATCGGAGGTGAGCAGCTTGGCCACGATCGCCTGCGCGGTGGGCCCCGTGAACGGCGGCTCCCCCGTCAGCATCTCGTACGTCACGCAGCCCAGGGCGTAGACGTCGGCGGCGGGTGTGATCTCCTTCTCGCCCATCGCCTGCTCGGGGCTCATGTAGTGCGGCGTGCCGAGCGACATGCCCGTCTCGGTCATGCGTGTGCCGCCGTCGCTGCGGCTCACGGCGAGCGCGATCCCGAAGTCGGCTACCAGTGCGTGCCCGCCGTGGAGCAGGATGTTCTCCGGCTTGATGTCGCGGTGGATGACGCCGTGGGCGTGCGCGTACGAGAGCGCGTCGGCCACCTCGGCCGCGATCCGCAGGGCCTCCTCGATCGGCAGCTGCTTGGCGTGCGCCAGCCGGCCGCGCAAACTCTCGCCTTCCACATACGGCATCACGTAGTAGACGAGGCCATCGGCCTCGCCCGAGTCGAACAGGCTCAGGATGTGCGGGTGCTGGAGGTTCGCGGTGGTCTTGATCTCCGCCAGAAACCGCTCGGCGCCGAGGATCGCGCTCAGCTCCGGCCGCAGCACCTTGAGCGCGACCTTGCGGTCGTGCCTCACGTCGTGCGCGAGGTAGACGGTGGCCATCCCGCCGGCGCCGAGCTCGCGCTCGATCGCGTACCGGCCGGCCAGCGCCGCCGCGAGCCGGTCCGGAACGGCGGTCACGACTTCCCCCTGGACTGCAGGCGACGGTCGAGCTCCGCATACCAGTTCAGCGTGACCTCGACCGTCGGCGGGGTGCGGTCCTCGCGGACGAACACGAAGTGGCGGCCGTCGGGAAAGACGCCGTAGGCGGCGTCCGCCAGGTAAGGGCCGGTGTCGAACAGCCGGGCGCGACCGGTGATCTGCACGCCCGGGCCGAACGCCAGCGTCGCCGCGTACAGCCAGCCGTCCGCGCCACGATAGAAGAGCGTGTGACCCGATGGCCCCCACCTGGGGTCATCTCCACCGCGGACGGACACCACCCAGCGGCCGGCGGGAGCGGGGTACGGGCGAACGTAGACTTCTCTGCGCCCGGACTCGCTCGACACGTACGCCAGCCACCGTCCATCCGGGGCGAAGGCCGGGTCGTCCGCCCCGGACTGAAGTCCCGGGACGAGCCGGCCCGCACTGTCCGCGGCCGCAGCCACCGTGTAAATGGTCGTGCCGTTCTGCTCCGAGAACTCGTAGGCAATGCGACGGCCGTCGGGCGACCACGAGAGGTGGCTGAAGGCGATCCCGGGACTGGCGCGGCCGACGCGCTGCTCCTGGGCACTTCCGTCGGCCGGCACGACGTAGATGCCCGCCGCAGGTTCTCTCATGGAGGCGTACGCGATGCGACTGCCGTCCGGCGACCAGACCGGGCTGGTGTTGTGGCCCTGCGTCGTGAGCCTCGTGAGGGTCTTGGACGCCGTATCGTACACCCAGATCTGTCCGCCCGCCGCATCGTGAATCTCGACGGCCACACGCCGGCCGCGGGGGGAGACCGCCGGAAAGAGGTACTCCCGCGGGTCCTCCGCGAGCCGCCGCTCCGTCCCATCGACGCCGACGGTGACCAGAGTGTTCCTCGATGCGGTGGAACCGAGCGTCACGAGCGTGCCCGAACGGGAGAGCGCGAAGGTCTGAACGTGCTCGACCACCGGCGTCCCGTCGCCGGTGATGCCGCTGCGGAGATCGAACCTGGCGGCGACCAGGTCGGCGTCCGCGTGGACGATGAGGTCTCCTCGAACGTACAGCAGATAACCCGAAGGGAGGTACTGCGCCATGCGATAGACGCCGGGACCCGTGAGGACCCTGACGGCGTGCGCGGCCCCGTCGATGACCGCGATCTCCTGCTGTTGTCCGCACGCGTCGATGCGGCAGCGGAGGAACAGGACGCTCTTCCCGTCGGGCAGGACGGTCGGGTCGCCGACAATGCCGGTCGAGTCCTGGTAGATGACCTTGGGCTTGCCACCCGCCTCGTCCACCTCCGCGAGCGCGTTGTCGGAGATCGGGAAGGCGATGGTGCCGTCCGGTCCCCAGCTCGCGGCGCGAATGAAGGGATGGGTCGAGTCGGCGAGCGTGATCGGCGTTCCGCCGGTGACCGGCATCTTGACGAGGCGGTCGCCCACCCAGAAGCCGATCCAGCGCCCGTCGGGGGAGAAGAACGGGGCGCGCGCCCCCTCCGTCCCCGGAATGGGCACGGGCTCGACCTGGTCGAGCCTGCGCGCGAAGAGCTCCCGGCGGGTGGTGCCGCTGGAGTCCCGGCCCAGGGCCTCGTAGACGAGGATGGTGCCGTCGGGGGTGATGGCGGGAGCCGAGAGGAACTCGCTGTAGGCGGGCGTGGGCTCGCCCGGCAGGACCATGGAGAAGCGCGCGACCGGCGCCGCCGGCGCCGGTCCGCGACCTCGCAGGATCATCGCCAGCACGGCCATCGCGGCCACGCCCGTCGCCGTCCACGAACGCCAGTCCCGGATCCACCGGCCTGCCGCCCGCACCGGCCGGGCCGGGACCGCGAGGCGCGCCCGCGAGGAATCGGCCGCCAGTGCGTCGGCGAACTGCGCCGCGCTCGCGAACCGATCGGCCGGGAGCCGCTCCAGCGCCCGGTGCACCGCGGCCTCCACGTGCGAGGGGACCGTGTGCCGCTGCAGGGCGATCGAGCGCGGCGCCTCCGTCAGCACCTGCGCCATGATCGCCTGCGCCGTCGGCCCGGTAAACGGCGGCTCGCCCGCCAGCATTTCGTACAGCACGCACCCCAGCGCGTACACGTCGGCCGCAGGCATGATCTCGCGCTCGCCCATGGCCTGCTCGGGAGCCATGTACGCTGGCGTGCCGAGGCTCATCCCCGTCTCCGTCAGCCGCGTGCCCCCGCCGGTCCGGCTGGCTGCGAGCGCGATGCCGAAGTCGGCCACCATGGCGTGCCCGCCGTGGAGCAGGATGTTCTCCGGCTTGATGTCCCGGTGGATCACCCCGTGCTCGTGCGCGTACTCCAGTGCGTCCGCCACTTCCCGCGCGACCCGCACCGCCTCCTCCACCGGCAGCTGTTTCTCGCGCGCCAGCCGGTCGCGCAGCGATTCGCCCTCGACGTACGGCATCACGTAGTAGACGAGGCCATCGGCCTCGCCCGAGTCGAACAGCGAGAGGATGTGCGGATGCTGGAGGTTGGCGGTGGTTTTGATCTCCGCCAGGAACCGCTCGGCGCCCAGGATGGCCGACAGCTCGGGCCGCAGCACCTTGAGCGCGACCTTGCGGTCGTGCCGCACGTCGTGCGCGAGGTAGACGGTGGCCATGCCGCCCGCGCCCAGCTCCCGCTCGATGGCATAGCGGCCGGCGAGGGCGGCGGCGAGGCGGTCGGCGCTCACCGTCCCTCCCGGGCGTTCGATTCGGTCATCACGTTTTCCACACGCACCAGCCGCTCGCCGCCCTCACCGGACACCGTGGCGAGGGTCAGCAGGCGGGTGCCGTCGGGAGAGATCCCCCACCCCGAGCCGAGGAAGGTCCCGGAGAGCTGGGCCTGTGTGAGCAGCAGCTGTGGTCGACCGAATGCCGGCGGGGCGGAAGCGTCCACCGCAAACAAGCCGACCGCCGCTCGGTAGAAGTAAAGGCGGCCTCCGGCTGGCGCCCACCGTGGCATCACACCGCCGTCAATCGAGACTTGCCAGATGCCGCGATCCACGTCGGGAAACGGCTGGACGTACACTTCGGTACGCCCCGACTTGTTCGACACATAGGCGAGCCAGCGACCGTCGGGAGACAGACGGGGTTCCCACGCGTCGGCCGGCGTGGCCACCAGCGGCCGCAGCACCGTGTCGCGGCCCTCCTCGAGCACGACCAGGTCGGCGTTCCCGCTCGTCGGACCGGTTGTACGACTGGCGACGATCCAGCGACCGTCGTGCGATTCCTGGATTCCGGCGATCCAGAGCGAATCCCTCGCGACCGTGACCGGACGTCCCAGGCCATCGGCCCGTTGGCGGACCAGGACGGTCGCCCCGCCGCGCCGGTAGGCCGCCAGCAGCGACGCGCCATCGGCGCTCCACCCGACGTCCGCGATGCGACCAGGGCCCTGCGGGAACGGCAGCGTCGGGCCGTTCGGCAGCTGCTTGATCCAGATGCCGGCCGTGGTGTCAATCCCGACCCCGAGCAGCACCTGCCGTGCGTCGGGTGCAGGCTCGATGGAACCGACAGGCCAGGGGGCGACCCACGTTGGGTCGGCGGGCGCTCGGCGCCCCGCGAGGTCCACCCATGCGAGCGTCCGCCCCACATCCTCCTGCCCCGCGACGTAATGAACCGTTCCCCGGTTGTCCACGGTGAGATCCACGCCGGCATAGTCGCCGGCCACCCGAACGCCGGTTGCCACGATGCGACTATCGCCAGTCAGTCCCAGTCGCCGGGTATCGAACGGCGATAACCGGAGAGTTCCGTCGGCGGCCACGATGAACAGCCGATGACCGTAGCAGCGCGCGATGACGCCGTCCGCGACCTCCGCGTACGCACCGCTCCCGATGCGGGAGGCGACGATCTTGAAGCGATCGGGCTGATCGGTCCCGCGACGGAGGCGAGCGACCAGCACGCCACCTCCGGGGGTGACATCCGGCCAGGCGAAACCGATGTCGCCCTTCGTCTCGTCGAGCGCCAGCACGGTCCGGCGATCGCTGCCGTCGGGCCGCATCCGGCGGATGCCGCTCCGGTCTGCATCGTAATAGACGAACCCGTCGCTGGCCCAGACGGCGCCGCTCACGCCAAGCGTGGTGCCGGCGCTGTCGCCGGCGAGCAGCACCGTGTGGGGTGAGCCGCCGTCCACCGCGACCACGTCCATCATCCGGGACGGCAAGTTGCGGAAGAAGCCGATCTGTCTTCCATCCGGCGAGAAGAACGGCGCAAAGGCGCCTTCCGTTCCCGGAATGGGGCGAGGCTCGAGCTCGCCCTCGCGCTTGAGCCACAGCCGGGACACCCCGCCCGAATCCACGCCGACGAACGCCAGCAGCCGTCCGTCGCGCGATGCGGCCAGCACGGTGCCCAAGCCAAGACTGGTGTGCAGCGACGCGGCGGCGGTCAGCACGACGGCGAATCGCGCGGTGGGAGCGGCCGGGCGGGGTCGCAGCCACCCCACGAACGCCGCGACGACGGCGACGATGGCGATCGCGGCAGTCGCGACGCTCAGGCGGCTCGTGCGGCGTGCCGAGTCGCCGCCTGCACCCACGGCCGTCTGGCTGGTGAAGGCGGGATTGCCGAGCGCCTCGGCGAACGCGCTGGCCGTGGCGAAGCGGTCGGCCGGCAGCTTCTGCAGCGCGCACGCCACCGCCGCCTCGACGTGCGGCGGGATCGTCTTCCGCTGCAGCGTCAGCGAGCGCGGCTCCTCCGTCATCACCCGCGCGATGATCGCCTGCGCCGTCGGCCCGGTAAACGGCGGCTCCCCCGTCAGCATCTCGTAGGTCACGCAACCGAGCGCGTAGATGTCCGCCTTGGGCGTGATCTCCCGCTCGCCCATCGCCTGCTCGGGGGCCATGTAGTGCGGTGTGCCGAGACTCATCCCCGTCTCGGTCATCCGCGTCCCGCCGTCGCTGCGTGAGGCGGCGAGCGCGATCCCGAAGTCCGCGACCAGTGCGTGCCCGCCCGCCAGCATGATGTTCTCGGGCTTGATGTCCCGGTGCACCACGCCGTGGGCATGCGCGTAGCTCAGCGCGTCGGCCACCTCGCGCGCAATACGGCCTGCCTCCTCGACCGGCAGCTGCTTCTCGCGCGTCAGCCGGTCGCGCAGGCTCTCGCCTTCAACGTACGGCATCACGTAGAAGACCAGCCCGTCGGCCTCGCCCGAGTCGAACAGGCTCAGGATGTGCGGGTGCTGGAGATTGGCGGTGGTCTTGATCTCCGCCAGAAACCGCTCGGCGCCGAGGATAGCGCTCAGCTCCGGCCGCAGGACCTTGAGCGCGACCTTGCGGTCGTGTCGCACATCGTGGGCGAGGTAGACGGTGGCCATGCCGCCCGCGCCCAGCTCCCGCTCGATGGCATAGCGGCCGGCGAGAGCGGCGCTCAGGCGTTCGGAGGCGTTCATGGCGCGCGGTGGCCCTGGCCGCGCATGACGTCCAGCGGCCAGTTCAGAACGAAGACCATGTCCGTCATGGCTCCCACGTCCACCATCGCGAACCGCCTTCCGTCGGGCGAGACGTCCCAGTTCGCGTGAGGTTCCGCCGAGTCGAAGTCGCCCACGTCGAACAGGGGCGCAAGGCCGGAGACGGCGAAGTCGGCGCCCGCGGCGACGCGCGCGGCGAACAGGTACAGGGCCCCGTCCTTCAGCCCCCGGTAGTAGAGCGTCCGGCCGTCGGGGCTCCACCGCGGCTCGGAGCCCCCGCCCTGGGAGACGAGGACCTTGCCGCCGCCGGAGAGCGGGCGCACGTAGACCTCCGGCCGGCCGGTCTCGTCACTCGAGTACGCGAGCCACCGGCCGTCCGGCGAGACCGCCGCCGCCTCCTCGTCGTAGGGCGTCGCCACCAGCGGCGTGACCGTGTGCGGCGCCGCACCCGACAGGAGCACGAGGTCGAACGGACCGCTCCCCGACGCGCCGACGATCGCACCGTCCCGGGTCAGCTCGAGCGCCTGGATGTCGTTTCCGGTGTAGACCGAATCCGCCGTGCCGCCCCCGTCGGCGCGCCGCCGCCAGATGCCCGCGTTGTGCACGTAGTAGACCCAGCGGCCGTCGCGCGACCACACGGGATCGTGCCCGTCGTCTTCGAACGTGAGGCGCGACAGCGTGCGCTGGCGCAGATCGAGGGTCCAGACGTCCCTGGTGCCCTGCTGCAGGAAGTCGGTGGCCAGCCGGCTCCCGTCGGGCGAGAAGCGCGGGCTGTGGAACCGCTTGCCCTGAGCCACGTCCTCGCGGTGACCGGCGAGGTCCACCAGCGTCAGACTGAACGGCTGCTCCGGCAGGTAGGCCAGCGAGCCCGCCTCGGAGACCGCGACCTGGCCGCCGCCGCCGACCGCCTGCCGCACGCCCTCGGCCAGCGTCACCGGCGCACCCGTGACCCGCAGGCGGCGCGGATCGAACCGGGCGGCCTGGAGGGCCCCACTGGGAAGGGTCCACAGCAGGTACCCCTCGGCGAACCAGGCCGCGTTCACCTGGGTCGCGGCGATGGGCGTCCGCCGGCCGGTGCGGCTGTCCACGGCGACGAGGACACCGATGGCGTTGTTGCTGTGCGTGGCGATGGCGAGCACGGTGCGGCCGTCGGGAAGCGAGGCCTGCGGGAACAGATTGCGCTCGCCGGCGCTGGTGTCCGGACGCGCGAACGTCGCGGCCCGCCCGTCGAGGGTCACCCGGGCCAGCCCTCCGCGCAGATCGGTCATCACCAGGGCCGCGTTCCCCAGCCACACCAGTCCGCCGAGCGTCTGCACCGCTGCCGCGATGGACGCCGTGGTCGCACCGGCGAACGGGACGGCGAGCACGCGCGGTCCGTCGGGGGTCATGTAGGCCAGCTGCGAGCCGTCGGGCGAGAACGCGGGGAACGCCCCGCTCTCGGTGCCCGGAACCGGCTCGAACGCCGCCCGTTGGCCCAGGCGCCGCGCGTACAGCTGGTAGCCCGCCCCGCCGCTCGCGCGGCCGACGTAGACCACCATGCCGCCGTCCGGCGACAGGGCCAGCGAATTGACGGGCGCGCCGACGAAGCCCTTCTGCGCGGGCACGGACACGTCGAACCGCTCCACCGCCTCGAGCGGAGCCGGGGCTCTGGGCGCGAGCCGTCCGATCGCCGCGCCGGCGAGGAGCAGCCCGGCCGCCGCGGCCCACGGCCGCCAGTCGCGCCACCATGCTCGCGCGGCGCCAGCCGAACCCGAGGGCGCGGCCGCCCGCGCACCCGCGACGGTGAAGTGCGGGTCCTTCAGCGCCCCGGCGAATTCCGCCGCGGAGGCGAACCGGTCCGCCGGCAGCCGCTCGAGCGCCTTGTCCACCGCGGCGGCCACGTTCGGTGGCACCGACTTGCGGAGGCTCGTGACCGGCTGGGCTTCCTCCGCGATGATCTTCATGATGATCTGCTGCGCCGAGCCGCCGACGTGCGGCGGCTGCCCGGTCAGCATCTCGTACAGCACGCTGGCCAGCGAGTAGATGTCCGAACGGCCCGTGATCTCCTTCTCGGCCGTGGCCTGCTCCGGGCTCATGTAGTGCGGCGTGCCCAGCGACATTCCGGTCTCGGTCATCCGCCCGCCGGCCGCCGCCGAGAGCGCCAGCGCGATGCCGAAGTCGGCCACCATCGGCCGCCCGTCGTGCAGCAGGATGTTCTCCGGCTTGATGTCGCGGTGGATCACGCCGTGCCGGTGCGCGTAGTCGAGCGCGTCGGCGACCTCGGTGGCGATGCGCACCGCCTCCTCGATGCCCAGCTGCGTCTCGCGGTTCAGCTTGTCGCGCAGCGTCTCGCCCTCGATGTAGGGCATGACGTAGTAGAGGAAGCCATCCGCGGTGCCCGAGTCGAACAGCGGCAGGATGTGCGGATGCTGCAGGGCGGCAGTGGTCTTGATCTCGACCACGAACCGGTCCGCGCCGAGCACGGCGGCCAGCTCGGGGCGCAGGACCTTGAGCGCGACGTGGCGGTCGTGCTTGACGTCGTGGGCGAGATACACGGTGGCCATGCCGCCCGCGCCCAGCTCGCGCTCGATCGCGTACCGGTCCGTCAGCGCGGTCGAGAGACGTGCCACCATGTCCGTCACCGGGGCCTCACCGTGAGAAACTCGAACGCCTACTGCCGGCCCGCACGGCCCCGCTCCAGATCCTGAAACCAGTTCTCGACCAGCACCAGTGAGGAGGCCACCTGAGCGCCCTGCGCCTGGACCAGGCGCACGAACAGGAATCCGCTGTCGCCGGGCAGCACCGCGTACACGCGGTCGACGTAGTCGTGCTCGTAGCCGGTGGCGGAAAACAGCCGGGTCTGGGTGCCCAACCCGAACGTGGGGCCGGGAAGCACCTGGGCAGACATGAAGCCGTCGCTCGCGTCGCGGTAGAACAGCTCGCGGCCGTTGTGCGACCACTGGGGCTCGGTACCCCCGTTGGCCGAGACCTGCCAGCGGCCGGCATTGACGTCGGGGTACGGGCGCACGAACACCTCGTAGCGCCCCGATTCGTCCGAGGCATAGGCCAGCCACTTGCCGTCGGGCGAGAGCGCCGGGGCGACCTCCTGGTAGTGGTCGTTGGCCATCAGGGGCTGGGCCGAGTCGGCGCCGAGCGTGTATGCCACGATGTCGCGGCTGAGCGGCACGCCGAGCCGCAGAATGAGCCGCCGGGGGTCGAGGGTCCGCTCGACCCTGAACACGCCGCGCTTGATGCGCACCAGTGTCGTCTCGGCGCCGACGCCGTCGGCCAGCCGCGCGCGCACCCGCGCCGTGTCGGAGGAAGCCGTCCGGTACGCGTACATGATCGTCCGGCCGTCGGCTGTCCACTCGGGACGTTCGTTGATCCCCCCGAACGTCAGGCGGGTGAGCGGTCCGGTGGGCAGTTGCTTGACGTAGATGTCGTTGCTGTGGTTGACGCTCAGGCCGAGCGCGAGCCGCCGGCCGTCGGGCGAGAGGGCGATGCCGAAGTCGATGCCCGTCTGGAACGCCCACGACGTGTCCACCACGGTCGCGGTGCCGCGGCGGTCCACACGCACGACCTGGTACGGGTTCTCGGTGGCGCCGGCCGCACCGGCCGCATAGATGAGCGTGCCGTCGGCACCCAGCGCCATGTCGGCGCCGCCCACCACGGTGCGCACGCCGTCGAAGACCGGCGCCGGCGACGAACGGAAGGCGAGCTTCTTCAGGTCGAAGGGTGCCGCGAAGACGCCGCCGTCGCGCCGGACGAACACCAGCCGGCGGTCCGGCAGGAACCAGCCCTTGTAGGCATCGTCCACCACGGAGGTCCGGCGTCCGGTGTGGAAATCAAAGACCACCAGGCTCAGGTCCACGCACCCGGCCGTGCACCAGGCCCCCAGCGCGCGGCCTCCCGGCAGCGGCGTCAGGCCCGCCACGCCGTGCGCGCTCGAGTCCGCCCTCGTCAGCCGGCGTGTGGGCCCGCCGTCCTTCCCCACCACCATCAGGTCGAAGTTGTGATCCGTGTAGGCGATGGTACCGTCATCGAGCCACGCGATGGACGGGAGCCGCATCTGGGCCGAGTCGGCGAGGGTGATCGGCGAGCCGCCGAGCCGGGACACCTTCTTGAGCTTGCCGTCGGCGTCGAACGCGATCCACTGCCCGTCGGGGGAGAACACGGGCCCGACGGCGCCGACCGTGCCGGTGAGCGGCGTGGCGTCGAGCTGATCGCGCAGCTTGGACATCAGCTGCCCGCCGAGGCTGTCCACGTACACGATGGTGCTGCCGTCGGGGGAGATGGCGAGGCGGAACGCGACCGCACCGGGATTCGCGGCGCCCTTCCACAGGTCGAGCCGCTCGCGCGTCACCCGCCGCGGCGCCGGCGTGACCAACGCCCAGGCGAGAAGCGCCGCCGTAACCGCGAACAGCGCCCACGGCACCGCCGCGAGCAACCGGCGCCGCCGGCTCAGGGGCGCGGCCGCCTCCATCGCCCGCGTCGTGGGCAGTGCGAATTCGGGCTTGGTCAATGCGTCGGCGAACTGGCCGGCCGTGGCGAACCGGTCGGCCGGCAGCTTCTCCAGCGCCTTCCGGGTCGCCGCCTCCACGTGCGGCGGAATCGTCCGCCGCTGCAGCGTCAGCGACCGCGGCTCCTCCGTCATCACCCGCGCGATGATCGCCTGCGCCGTCGCCCCCGTGAACGGCGGCTCCGCCGTCAGCATCTCGTACAGCACGCACCCCAGCGCGTACACGTCCGCCTTCGGCGTGATCTCCTTTTCCCCCATCGCCTGCTCCGGCGCCATGTAGTGCGGCGTCCCCAGGCTCATTCCCGTCTCGGTCATCCGGGTCCCGCCGTCGCTGCGGCTCGCCGCCAGCGCGATCCCGAAGTCCGCCACCAGCGCCTGCCCCTCGTGCAGCAGGATGTTCTCCGGCTTGATGTCCCGGTGCACCACCCCGTGCCGGTGCGCGTAGTCCAGCGCCCCCGCCACTTCGACCGCGATCCGCACCGCCTCCTCCACCGGGAGCTGCTTCTCGCGCGTCAGCCGGTCCCGCAGCGACTCCCCCTCCACGTAGGGCATGACGTAGAAGACGAGGCCATCGGCCTCGCCGGAGTCGAACAGCGACAGGATGTGCGGGTGCTGGAGGTTGGCGGTGGTCTTGATCTCGGTCAGGAACCGCTCGGCGCCCAGGATGGCCGACAGCTCCGGCCGCAGGACCTTGAGCGCGACCTTGCGGTCGTGCCGCACGTCATGCGCGAGATAGACCGTGGCCATGCCACCCGCGCCCAGCTCGCGCTCGATCGCATAGCGGTCGGCCAGTGCGGCCGTGAGCCTGCCCAGGACGTCCGTCATCGCGTCGCGGCTCCTCTCACTATGGGCGGCTCTCGGCGACGCGGCGGCGGAACTCGGTGATCCAGTTGGGCGAGACGACGAGCTGGAAGTCGTTCGACTGGGGCGCGATCGCGAGGATCCGCTTCCCGTCGCGCGACACGTCGTAGTCGCTCGAGAAGGTGCCGGCGATGGGCGAGAACCCCCTCATCACGGTGTCCCGGCCGATCAGGCGGAACGTCGGCGCCAGCGCGACGCGCGCCGCGATGAGGGCGTTGCCGGCCCGATAATAGAGTCGCGTGCCGTCGGCCGACCACACGGGCTCGCCTCCGCCGGCGACCGACACCTGGATGCGCGCGGACGGATCGGGGAACGAGCGGACGTACACCTCGCCACGGCCGGTCTCGTCCGACCCCAGGGCCACCCACCGCCCGTCCGGAGAGAAGTGCCCGAACGCCTCGTTCGCCGGCGTGGCGGCGTAGGGCCGTGCCGTGCGGGTGGAGTCGAGCGGGACCCGGACCAGGTCCACCGACGTCGTGACCGAGACCACCAGCAGCGACCGTCCGTCGGGGGAGAGCGCCGCCGCCGGCGTCACATATGGTTCCCCGAACAACCGCTCGGCGGCCGAGCCACCGGCGACGGGCTGCGACCACACGTCGCCGCTCTGCCCCTGGCCGGTGGCGGCGTAGATCACGCGGGAACCGTCGCCACTCCACTCGACCGAGGTGACCGACCCGACGTCGGTCAACTTGGAGAAGGTCGAGAGGGCGGGGTCGTAGATCCAGACGTCGCTCTTGCCGTCCTCGAGCACGACGACCGCGATCCGCTTGCCGTCCGGCGCGATGCGCGGGTACGCGTAGGTGCGCACGCCCGGCACCGCCGGCACGGCGCGGCCGCCCGCGCCGGACCACTCGAGGAGGCCGAGCTCGCCGCCACGCGACGTCACCATCGCGCCGCCGCGCGAGACGTAAGTCCCCGAGTTGCCGTTGAGGCCCTGGTTGACGGGGACGGGGTCGTGCACGGGAAACGGCTGGCCCACGACCTTGCGGAGCCCGCTGCCCAATCGCGCGGCCATGACCTCGCCGTCCGCCTGCACGTAAACGAGCGCGCCGTCGAGGATCGCCAGTGGCCGGATGCCGGCGATGCCGAGCGGCACGACCCGGCCGCCGGGGATGGAGGCGACGGCGAGGCGAGAGGAGGCGTTGCTCCCCGTCCAGATGGTGAAGACCACCGCCCGCCCGTCGGGCGTGGCGACGGGCCAGAGGTGATCGCGCTCGCCCCGCGCGGTGTCGGGGTGGGTCAGGGCGACGGCGTCGCCCCCCGCGGCGCTCACGATCGAGAGGCCGTGGAACGGGCCCTGCGCCCCCAGCACGATCTGGTCCCGCGCGGTCCAGTCGGCGCCGTTGGCGCCGCCCGCGGAGGTGATGGTCACCGGCTGGCTGCCGTCGAGGCGGACCTTCCGCTCTTTCCCCGCCTGCTCGAAGGCGAGCCACCGCCCGTCCGGCGAGAAGTACGGCTGATACGCGTTCGCCGTGCCCGGGATCGCGATGGGCTGGAGCTCGTCGGAGCGCAGCGCGACGAGCACTCCGGCCGACGCGCCGGCAGATACCGTGTACACGATGGTGCCGCCGTCGGGCGAGATCGCCGCGGGCCACGGGAAGTTGTCCAACGGCCGCGCGCTGTCCGGCGTCGCCAGGACGTAGCTGATGGGCGGCACGGCGACCGGCGCCTTCCGCAACGCAAGGCCGATCGCGATGGCGGCGGCCGCCAGCAGACCGAGCGCAGGCACGAGCACGAACGGGTCGCGGAGCCGCGCCCGCCCGCCGGCCGGCCGCGAGCCCGTCGGGGCGATCGCGGACGCCGCCGGCGCGATCGCGGACGCGAAGGCGGGATTCGCGAGCGCCGCGGCCAGTGCGTCGGCCGTCGCGAACCGGTCGGCCGGCAGCTTCTCGAGCGCCTTGACGACGGCCGCCTCGACGTGCGCCGGCACGGTGTGCCGCTGGAGCGTGATCGGGCGCGGCGCCTCCGTCATCACCCGGGCGATGATCGCCTGCGCCGTCGGCCCCGTGAACGGCGGCTCGCCCGTCAGCATCTCGTACAGCACGCAGCCCAGCGCGTAGATGTCCGCCCGCGCCGTGATCTCGCGCTCCCCCATCGCCTGCTCGGGGGCCATGTAGTGCGGGGTGCCGAGCGACATGCCGGTCTCGGTCATGCGCGTGCCGCCTTGCGAGCGACTCGCCGCGAGCGCGATGCCGAAGTCCGCCACCAGCGCGTGGCCGCCGTGGAGCAGGATGTTCTCCGGCTTGATGTCGCGGTGGATCACCCCGTGCCGGTGCGCGTACTCCAGTGCGTCCGCCACCTCCCGCGCGATGGCGACGGCTTCCTCGACCGGCAGCTGCTTCTCGCGCGTCAGCCGGTCGCGCAGGGATTCGCCCTCGACGTAGGGCATGACGTAGAAGACGAGGCCGTCGGCGTCGCCCGAATCGAACAGCGACAGGATGTGCGGGTGCTGGAGGTTCGCGGTGGTCTTGATCTCCGTGAGGAACCGCTCGGCGCCGAGAATCGAGGCCAGCTCGGGCCGCAGCACCTTGAGCGCGACCTGACGGTCGTGGCGCACGTCGTGGGCGAGATACACGGTGGCCATGCCGCCCGCGCCCAGCTCGCGCTCGATCGCATAGCGCTCCGCGAGGGCGGACGTCAGCCTGCCGAGGACGTCGGTCATTCGAGCCGGATCTCTCCGTCGATGGTGGCGAGGGTGCCGAGCCCCTCGATCGTCAGTACGGCGCGCGTCCTCAGCGCTTCGGTGCCCTCGAGCTTCCCGGCACCCCGAGCCGCCGTCACCGCCCGCTCGATCTCGCGCTGGGCGGTGACGCCGAACTGCTTCAGGAACTTCCGGATCTCGAGATTGAAGGTCTCGTCGTTCATGGTATCCTCCCGGCGTCCCCGCGCGACGCATGGCGCCGGGGCGGCCGCAAGGTCGCGAAGCTCCGAAAACGCTCTATTTAAGGAAAGGGAACGGCTGCAATCAACGCTGGCCGCGGTGCGCGGGCAAGGGCGCGGCGCGGCGCGAGCGTGACCGGAGTCATTACCGCACCCGCCCACTTGCGACGGGGCCTCCCCGGGCGAACACTAGAGCCATGGAATTCCTGAATTTCCTCCTCATCGTGTCGGCCGCCTGGCTCGTGTGGCGCCGCCCCGAGCGCGAGCGGCTCGCGTTCCGCCTGCTCGTGATCAGCGCGCTGCTGATGGCGCTGACCTTCTTCATCGGCAGCCACGGCTCCCTCGTCCCCGGCGTGAACCTGTGAGACCGCTCACGGAGGACCGGCTGCGGTCGGTGCTGGCCTGGGTCGTCATCGTGCTGATCGGCGGACCCGTGCTGGGCGCCGTGATGCTCGGCGTGCTCCACGGCGATTCGCCCTGCATCCTGTGCTGGGCCGAGCGCACGGGCATGATCCTCATCGCCCTGACGGGGCTGTTCGTCGTCCGCTACGGGCCCCGCCCCCGCTACCTGGGCATGGCGGTGCTGCTCGGTGTGTGGGGCGTGTACATGTCCCTGCGCCACTCGGGCCTCCACATGGCCCGCGACGTCGGCCAGGGATTCAGCGCGCCGATCCTCGGCGTGCACACCTACATCTGGGCGCTCGTCATCTACGCGATCGCGCTGGCGGTGATCGGCGTGCTGCTGCTGTTCGTCCGCGAGATCGCGCCGGCCGAGGGCGCGCGCGAGCCCGGGCGCGTCGGCCGCTTCGCCACCGGCCTGTTCGTGGTCGTCGTCGCGGCCAACGCGCTCCAGGCCTTCGCTTCGACCGGCCCGCCGCCCTGGTTCGGGCAGGGCGACCCGGTCCGCCTGTCGTGGAACCCGAAGCACTGGGTGTGGTCGTTCGAGGAGCTGGAGCCGTACCAGATCTCCCTGCGCGGCTCGTGGACGATCCCGACCCCCGATCCGGCCTCGGCCGATCCCGATCCGCAGCACGGGCCGCTTGCCGGGCTGCCGGGCATCGCCGTGTCGGGGTGGGAGCGGATCGGCGTGTCGTTGAACGGGGCCGTGAGCGGCCTCGCGCGCGACTCGGCCACCGGGCGGTTCCTGGTGACGACGGACCGCTACGGCGTCTATCTGCTCGACTCGACGCTGTCGCGCGTGGTGCACCACGTCGTGATGGATCCGGGGTTCAGCGTGGACCTGTCGCCGTTCGCCGGGGCGGCGTTTCTCGGCGACACGCTCGCCGTACTGTCCACCAACAAGAGCTGGGCGCTGCTCCTGCCTTCCGTGGCGGCGGCGTCAGACTCGGAGTGGCGGCACTTCCTCGCGACCGACGACCACGTGGGCGAGGTCGGCCTTGGGCGCTTCCAGACGGTGCGCGCGCACCAGATGTACGTGCTGTCGCTGGCGTTCGACCCGGCGGCCCAGGCGCTGATCACGGTGAGCGTGCCGAACCCGCGCCACCACCAACTGGTGGTCTCGGAGTTCGCCCGCACGGACATGGTGCTGTCGTCGGAGTTCGAGCCGAAGCTCGGCGCAGGGCTCGCGCTCACCGCGGCCGGCCGTTCCCTGGCCGACTACGAGGTGACCGGCGCGACCGTCGCCGACGGACGGCTCTACGCGGTCAGCGCGGCCTTCTCGACGTTGCTGGTGCTGGACCTGCAGACGAGGACGGTGACGGCGGCGTACGCGGTGCCGGGGCTCGCGCACCCGGTTGGCTTGGCCGTGCGCGGCGCACAGCTCCTGGTGGCGGAGGCCGACGGCCGGATCGCCGTGCTCGCGCGCCCTAGCCCCTAAACCCTAGCATCTACTTCCCCGCCATCTTCTCCTTCAGCTCCGTGAACCAGTTCTCGACGACGACCAGCGGCGCCTGGGCCGCCGCGGTGGAGTGGATCTGCCGTGCCATGAGGAAGCGCTGCCCGTCGGGGCTGATGTCGAACGGCGTGTAGTAGTCGTTCTCCCACAGGTAGATGTTGTCAGGCAGCGTGAACAGCACGCGTCGTGCGCCGACGGGCGAGGTCGTCGCCGGCGCGAAGGCGGCGACCGTCATGCGCCGCTGCGCGTCCACGAAGAACAGTTCGCGGCCGTTTGGCGCCCAGAGCGGGGCGTAGCCGCCCTCGGTCGAGGCCTGCCACTTGCCCGCGCCGGTGTTGGGAAAGGGGCGGACGTACACCTCGCGCCGGCCCGTCTCGTTCGACTCGTAGGCGATCCAGTGCCCGTCCGGTGAGATCCGGAACGCGTCCTCGTCGAAGGCGGGGTTGGCCACCAGCGGCACGGCCGTCGTATCGCCCCGCCGGTAGCCGAAGATGTCGCGGCCCTGCAAGCCGATCCCGCCATGGATCCGCACGACGGTCCACCCGCCGTCCGGGGAGACGGCACCCTCGAAGATCTCGCCGGGGTTGTGCGCCAGCAGCCGCTCGCCGCCCGTGCCGTCGGCGTTCACCTCGTGCAGTTCCCAGTCGGTGCCGCGGACCGCGACGAAGCTGATCGCGCGGCCGCCCGGCAGCCAGCGCGGGCGCAGCGCCGGCGCGGTGTCGAACGTCACGCGGCTGAGCGGCCCCGCGGGCAGCTGCTTGACCCAGATGGCGCCGCCGGCGTCCGTGTGGAGCGCGATCGCCAGCCGCCGGCCGTCGGGGGACAGGGCCCACCCGGGGTTGCCACCGTACGGGTCGATCTGAAGCGCGCCGCCCATGTCGATCGGCGACGCGCGGCCGGACCGGTCCAACCAGATCAAGTCGTAGTAACCCGAGATGGCGAGGCCAGCCCCACGGCGCACCGCCAGCGTGCCCGTGCGCGAGACGGCGATCAGCGGGTAGCCGGGGTATTCGGCGACGCTGTCGAGCACCGACACCGCAGGGCCCCGCAGACGGGCCGAGCCGAGGTCGAACCGCGCCGCGAACGCCGCCCCGTCGTCACGGACGTACAGCAGGTTCCCGGTCGCCAAATACTGGGCCATGACGGCGCCGTTCACCACGACGTGCGTCGCGCCCGAGCGCAGGTCCAGCGCCATGATGTCGGAGTGCACGCAGCCGGGGTCGGTGCACTGCGCGTACAGCACGCCACGCCCCCCCGGGAGGGGGCTGGGCTCGCCGACCGGAAGCGTGTCGGATCGCAGGACGACCGTCGAGGCGCCGCCGGATGCGCTCATCCTGAGGAGCGCGCGGCCGTTCGGCCGGACATAGACGATGGTGCCGTCGTCCAGCCACGCGATTCCCGGGACGAGCGTCGACCCGGAGTCGGCCAGCGTCGTGGGCGCTCCCCCGCTCACGGCGACCTTCATGAGCTTGTTGCCCTGCAGGAACGCGATCCACAGGCCGTCCGGCGAGAACGTCGCGTTCCAGGCGCCGGTCGTCCCCGGCAACGGGGTCGCGTCGAAGCGGTCACGGGCCTTCAGCCACAGCTGTTCCTCGGAGCTGGACGGCTGTCCCGGCACGGGGCCGACGAACAGCAAGCTGGCGCCGTCCGGGGACGGGACGACGAGGCGCTCCGGATCGGGCGTCTCGGACGGCGGCAGCGCGAGGCTGTAGCGGATCACGGGCGCCGCCGGCTTGGGCCTGAGCAGCGCCGCCCCGGCGACGACGACGGCCAGCGCGGCGATCGCCCAGGGCAGCACCGCGGCCAGCCGCCGGCCCGGGACGCCTGCGGCCGCCGGGGTGCGGCCGCGCGCGGGTACACCTGTGGCGCCGAATGCAGGATCCCGCAGCGCCGCCGCGAACTCCGCCGCCGTGGCGAATCGGTCGGCCGGGAGCTTCTCCAGCGCCTTGCGGGTCGCCGCCTCGACGTGCGGCGGAATCGTGTGCCGGTGGAGCGAGAGCGCCCGCGGCTCCTCGGTCATCACCCGCGCGATGATCGCCTGCGCCGTCGGCCCCACGAACGGCGGCTCGCCGCTCAGCATCTCGTAGAGCACCGCGCCGAGGGCGTAGATGTCGGCCTTGGGCGTGATGGCCCGCTCGCCCATGGCCTGCTCGGGCGCCATGTAGGCCGGCGTGCCAAGGCTCATGCCGGTCTCGGTCATCCGGGTCGCGCCCTCGCTCTTGCTCGCGGCCAGCGCGATCCCGAAGTCGGCCACCAGCGCGTGCCCGCCGTGGAGCAGGATGTTCTCCGGCTTCACGTCGCGATGGATCACCCCCTGCCCGTGCGCGTACTCCAGCGCGTCGGCCACTTCGGTCGTGATCCGCACCGCCTCGTCCACCGGCAGCTGCTGCTCCCGGGAGATCCGGTCGCGCAGCGACTCGCCCTCGACGAACGGCATCACGTAGTAGACCAGGCCGCCGGCCTCGCCCGAGTCGTGCAGCGGCAGGATGTGCGGGTGCTGCAGGTTGGCGGTGGTCTTGATCTCGCTGAGGAACCGCTCGCCGCCCAGGATGGCGGCCAGCTCGGGGCGCAGCACCTTGAGCGCGACCTTGCGGTCGTGCTTGAG
>CAWDZR010000014.1:0-10107 GCA_963806755.1 uncultured Gemmatimonadales bacterium | reverse complement strand
GCGCGCGCTGGAAGATCTCCCCCAAGGGCGTTACCGCCTGCACTATGTCTACAACGCCACCGTCAACCGGCGCAACTTCTATCGGCAACTCTCGATCGGAATGGGATTGGAGCACGGCGAGTCGACTTTGCCGCGCTTCACGCCAACGTCAGCCAGCACATTCAGGAGCTGGCCAGCCAGCACAAGCTGCGCGTCATCGTCGTGCTGGATGAAGCCCATCTGCTTTCCATTCAGGTGCTCGAACAGCTCCATATCCTGATGAACTTCGAAAAAGACAGCAAACCGTGGCTGTCGCTGATTCTCATTGGCCTGCCTGACTTGCGGGAGACTCTGAAACGCAATCGTCCTGTCGTCCCTGACGGCACGTGTCCCCATGCGCATTCACATCCCGCCGCTGGACGCCGACCAGGTCAAAATCTACATCCGGCATCGGATGAACACGGCGGGATGCCGCCGCGACGTCTTCAGCGATGACGCGCTCCTGCTCATGTCGAAGGCCACCGGCGGCATCATGCGCCGGCTGGAGTGCTCGGGGATCAGTGCCTGGTCGACGGCGCTAGAAGAACAAGTCGAACATCGTCGATTCCGCCGTTGTGCAAAAGGCAATCCAGATCTGCGGAGAAGCCATCTCATGACCGCAGACAGAACACGGCCTGTGGGAGCGGATTCTGGTGGCGATTGCAGCAAGGGTGTCGCCCGGATCTTACGAAACCTGGTTTCTGCCGCTGCGGGCTTCGGAGACTCATGACTCCACCCTGGAAATCATGTTTCCAAACGAAGCGTTCCGAACGTCGTTTTCCGAAAACTATCAGGATCTGCTTCGAAGTGGCCGGGGAAGTTGCCGGTCCCGACAAGAAAATCCGATTCTCCATGCATGCGCCCGAGACTGCAGATTCTGCCTCGGACGCGTGCAATGCGGAAGCCGAACCGCTTCCGGTCGTGCGCGCCTCCGAGACTCCAAGCCCCTGAATGCCGGCAGCCGTGGCTGATCGAGCATCTCTGGAGTCATCAGGCCGTCGGGATTATCGGAGGCAGTCCAAAGAGTGGGAAAACGTGGCTCGCTTTGGAAATGGCCGTCTCCGTGGCTTCGGGCAGCCCGTGCCTCGGGAACTTTCGCCGTCCGTGCGCCGGGGCCGGTGCTTCTTTATGCCGCGGAGGACCCAACCGCAGCCTTGCGGGATCGGGTCGAGACGCTTGCCCAAATCCATGCCATAGACTTCCAGAGCCTCGATCTGCGCGTCATCACGGTAGACGCCCTCCGCCTGGACCGGCCCGAACATCAGGACCGGCTTGAGGCGACGCTGCAGAGGCACAGACCGGCGTTGCTCATACTCGATCCGCTCGTCCGAGTCCACGCCATCGACGAGAATATCGCCGGGCAAGTCGCCCCCTTGCTTGGATACCTGCGATCCTTGCAGCGTAAAACCGGCGCCGCGATCGCGCTCGTCCACCACGTCAGGAAGAACGTCCACGCGCGGCTCGACCGGCGCCAGGACGATGGGCTCGTCGAGCACCACGGCCCGCGACGCCGCCTCCGCCGCCTCGACCATCCTCGGCAGGTCGTCGAGCCTGGTGAAGGAGGCCACGCCCCACCCGCGGCCCTTCACCAGCACGCGCACGCAGCCGCCCGCGTCCACGCTCTCCGCCGCCACCTCCAGGCGCCGGCCCCGGAAGCCCACCCGGCTCGAGCGCGAGCGCTCGAAGCGCACCTCGGCGTAGTCGGCCCGCGTCCGCGCGAGCGCCGCCGTGAGCCGGTCCCGCATCCCGTCCTTTCCGCTCACGCGCGTGTCCGCTTCGCCGCGGGACGCGCCTTGCCGGTGCCCCCATGCCCCTGTGCCCCCGGGCCCGCCGCCTCCGCCAGCGCCTGCTCGTAGTCGGGTCGCATCACCAGCTCCCCGTCCTCGACCACCCAGCGGTCCCAGGGCAGGATGATGAACGCCGTGGTCTGGAGCGCGAAGTAGTCGGGCTTGTAGTCCCCCGTGCGGATCGAGACCGCGGTCTTCAGGGCCGCCGCCCCTTCCTCCCGCATGACCGATGCGGCCAGGCGCATCGTGTCGCCCGAATCGCACGTCTCGTCCACCAGCAGCACCCGCCGGCCCTTGGGGCTGAGCGTGGGCCGGGAGACCAGCGCGGGGGCGTCCCCCTGGTGGACGCGCGTCGTGGTGATGGAGGCGAAGTCGCACCGCAGGATGCTGGCGATCACCGCCCCGGGGATGACACCCGCGCGGGCGATGCCCACCACCAGGTTGGGCGCGTAGTCGGCCGACACCTTCAGCGCGAGGGCCCGGCACAGCTCGCCGAAGAACGGCCAGTCCACTTCCATCACGACGCGGGGTTGGGGGGCCTTCGACGTCCGGGGCATACACCTGCCGGGTATAGGATGTGGGGTGTAGGGTGTACCGGACGCCCGGCCGGCGCAAGCGCCGCGAAGGCGGACCTGGCGGGTCTGCGACCATAACCCGTAGGTTGGCCGTTGCCAAGCGGTTGGGCGATTACTATCTTGCCGCCTCATGGGTCTCTTCCGGCGTCTCTTGGGCGGCCGGGCCGTGGACGACCGACCGATCAAGCCGCAGCGACTGGATTACCTCAACGAAGCCCTCGCGCTCGAGCGTCAGGGCGACTACGACGCGGCCATCACCAGCTACCGGCTGGCGCTGCGCGACCACCCCAGAGAACCCCGCATCCTGCAGAACCTCGCGATCGCCTTCAGCCGCACCGGCAAGACGGACGACGCGATCCGCCACTACCGGCTGGCCCTCGAAGCCGACGGCACCCTGGCGGGGGCGCACTACGGCCTCGCGTTCCTGCTCCTGAAGCGCGGCGACGCCGACGGCGCGACGGAGCACCTCAAGGCCTTCCTCGCCAATCCGCCGCGGGGCGTGGACGCGCAGAAGTGGATCGGCCACGCGGAGCAGGCGCTGCGCGACCTCGAGGGCGCGGCGGCCCGGCAGCGGTCCGCAGGCCAGGAAGGCGCCTGACCATTCGCTACGCCACGCCCCTCGGGGCGTGCGTGGTCGCTCTCGCGTGGGGATGCCAGGGCGTCACGGCCAGCGCGAATGCCCCCGTCGCCATCGAGTTCGTCACGCCCCAGGCACAGCCCGTTCCGGTCGAGGAATTCGACACCGTCGTCATCGGCGTGCGGGTGCGCGACCAGTCCGGGGACACGGTCCCGGGCGCGCCGATCCAGCTCGTCTCCCTCGACTCCACGGTGGGCGTGGACACGGCGCTGCACTACGGCCTGGTCGGGCTGCGGGCGGGTCAAGGCCGGGTGATCGCGATCTCCGGCTCGCTGCAATCGGACCCGCTCCGCGTCACGGTGAACGCCGCGGCCGACTCCCTCGCGCCGGTCGGCGCGACCGTGGACACGGTCGCGGCGGCCCCCGACTCGGTCTCGTCCCCGCTCGCCGTGGCGCTGCTCGACGACCACACCACGCCGGGCGACACGGCAAGCCTGAGCGGGCGGCCGGTCACCTTCGCCATCACGTACCCCGTGTTCGCCAGTCTCGACAGCGCCACGGTGACGCTGGGCAACGACTCCCTGGCCGCGGTCGTGGTCACGCCGGCGACGGTCTTCGTGCGCCGGCAGGGCACCACCCAGCCCGATTCCGTCGTCGTGGAGGCCAGCGCGACCCGCGCCAACGGCGCGGCGGTGCACGGCTCGCCCGTGCGCTTCGTCGTCCACTTCCAGTAGCCCGGAGGGCGCCGTGACGGATCTCCCGTCGAGAGGGACGCTCACCCAGCTCTTCTACGACGCGGTGGAGCGGCACGGCCACAAGCCCAAGGCCGTCGCGTGCAAGCCGGCCGGCGGCCCGTGGCGCTCGCTCACCCACGCGGAGCTCGCCCAGCGGGTCCTGCGGGCCGGCCTGGCCCTCCGGCGGCTGGGGATCCGCCGCGGCGACCGTGTCGCCATCCTCTCCGAGAACCGTCCCGGGTGGCTGGTCGCGGACTTCGCCTGCCTCGCCATCGGCGCCACCGACGTCCCCATCTACCCCACGCTCCCGGCCGCGCAGATCCGCTACATCCTCGCCGATTCGGGAGCGGTGGCGATCTTCGTCTCCACGGCGCCGCAGCTCGCCAAGATCCAGGAGATCCGCGCGGAGCTGCCGGCGCTGAAGCACCTCGTCGCCATGGACCCCGACGCCCGGGCTCCCGGCGTGATCGGTCTCGCGGACCTGTACGCCATGGGGGCCGAGGCCGAGGCGGCCGGAGCGGGCGCGGGCTTCAAGGCCGAGGCGCTCTCCGCCCGGCCGGACGACGTCGCGACGATCATCTACACCTCCGGCACCACCGGCGACCCCAAGGGCGTGATGCTCACGCACGACAACATCTGGTCCAACGTGACGTGCGCGTTGCAGGCCTTCTCCATCGGGCCGACCGACGCGACGCTGAGCTTCCTGCCGCTGTCGCACATCTTCGAGCGGATGGCCGGGCACTTCCTGATGTTCTACGCCGGCGCCACGATCCACTACGCCGAGAGCATCGACACGGTGCCCGCGAACCTCATCGAGGTGGGCCCCACGGTGGTGACCAGCGTGCCGCGGCTCTACGAGAAGATGTACGCGCGGGTGCTGGAGAGCGCGCTCTCCGGCGGGCGGGTGAAGAAGCGGATCTTCTTCTGGGCGAAGGACGTCGGCGAGCGATGGGCCGACGCCGCGCTGGCCGGCCGGGAGCCGCCGGTGCTGCTCCGCCGGCAGTACGCCCTCGCGCAGCGGCTCGTCTTCTCCAAGCTCAAGGCCCGCACGGGCGGCCGGCTCCGGTTCTTCGTCTCCGGCGGCGCGCCGCTCCCGGCCGACATCGCCCGGTTCTTCTACGCGGCGGGCCTGCCGATTCTCGAGGGGTACGGGCTGACCGAGACGTCGCCCGTGATCTGCGTCAACCGGCTGGAGAGCGTGCGCATCGGCACCGTGGGGCCGCCGATCCCCGGCGTGGAAGTGACGATCGCGCCCGACGGCGAGATCCTCACCCGCGGCCGGCACGTGATGCGGGGGTACTTCAACAAGCCCGACGCCACGCGCGACGCGCTCGACGCCGAGGGGTGGTTCCACACCGGCGACATCGGCGAGCTGGATGCCGACGGCTGCCTCCGGATCACCGATCGCAAGAAGGACCTCATCGTGACCGCGGGCGGGAAGAACGTCGCGCCGCAGCCGATCGAGCAGCGCGTCAAGCACAGCAAGTACGTCGCCAACGCCGTCATGCTCGGCGACCGGCGGAAGTTCTGCATCATGCTCGTGGTGCCGAACTTCGACCAGCTGGAGCGGTGGGCCGCGTACAAGCGCCTGGCGTTCGCGAACCACCGCGGCCTGATTCACCTGCCGGAGGTGCAGGCGAAGATGGAGCGCGAAGTCGCGAAGACGCTGCCCGACCTCGCGGCCTACGAGACGCCGAAGAAGATCCTGCTCCTCGAGCACGACTTCTCGATCGAGAACGGCGACCTCACGCCGACGCTCAAGGTGCGGCGGCGCATCGTCGAGAAGAAGTACCAGCGCCAGGTGGACGCGCTGTACGCGGAGCAGGCGCCCGTGGTCGTGGACTGACGGCCGTCGCGGCGCGGCCGCGGGCCTTCGCACGCGCCCTCCGGTCCGGCGGCCGGGGGGCGCGTCGCGTCGGGAGGGAGGGGCTCAGAAGGTGGCGTTGATCGTGATCGTCCCGCTCGCGCCCGTGGTGGCGACGGCCCCCAGCGTGGCCGTCAGCGTGCCCGCGACCAGGTAGGCCCGGCCCCGCGCGGTGGCGACGGTGTCCGTCACGCTGGTCAGGGTCAGCGCGTAGCTGCCCTGCGCCGGCGTGTTGCCGCCCACGCTCGCCAGCCACTCCACGCCGGGCGCGACCAGCGCCTCCGCGATGCCCTGCGCGCCCGAGTCGCTGCTGGCGTATGTGCGGACCGCGGGCTGGCCGGCCCACGAGACCGAGACGACGACGGCGGGCTGCGTCGCCGACGCCGTGAGGGAGAACCCGAATCCGCTGGTGTTGGAAGCCGACGCCCAGCCGATGATCGCGGGCCGGCAGTCGAAGGTCCCGGCGATCGAGCCCGAGAGGGTCACCGAGCAGCTCGCCGCCTGGCCCGGGATCGGCGTCGGCGCCGTCGCGCTCTTGCCGCACCCCCAGACGGCGGCCGCCGCCGCCACGACCACGATCGAACGATGCGTCATGCCATCGCGCCTCCGCGCCGCCGGGCGGCGCCCTGAACGGTGGCGGCGCGCGCCGGCGCCGCCTTCACAAACGTCGATCCCAGGTCCTGCTCCCGCGCGCCGATCCCCGCGCCGCGGTCACGGCGCGCGGGTGCCGACGAACATGCCCGCGCCCCGCGCCAGCTCCGTCACGCCGTCCACCTCCGCGTGCTCGTCCTCCACCGCGAGCCGGAGGCCGGGCAGGAGGACACGGGCGGCTTCGGCGAGCCAGGGCGCGCCGGCGTGGTCGGCGCCGAGGATCACCGCGCGGAGCTGAGCGCTCTTGATCGGCAGGCCGCGCGGCGACTCAAGCACCGAGAGCATCGGGCCGGGCCGCACGCCCGCGGGGGGATTCACGGCGACGAAGTGGACCCCCGGCGTCGCCGCCGCGATCTCGGCGCCGAGCCGGGCGGCCCGTCCCACCAGCGCCGCGTAGCCGCCGGGCCCGTCGAGGTTGAGGAACGCCGCGAGGCCGGAGGCGTCGTACTCCGGCCCCGCGGCCGCCGCGACGGCGGGGGCGCGTCCGCCGGGCGGCCCGAAGAACGCCACGCCGTCCACGACGGGGAACTCGGCCTGGCACGCGGGACAACCGACCACGCCGCGCACGATGCGCCGCCCGTCCATCACGAGCGGCGCCGCCACCATGTACGACTCCGCGTGCGCGTTGGGGCAGCGGAGGATCTCCGTCAGCTCAATGAACACAGGTGATCAGGAGACACGGGTGATTCAGGGTTGAGAGCAGTCGCGAGACGCCAAGTTGCGAGCGGTCGCGAGTGGGCAGTAGGCGGAGGACCAGACGAGGCCGCGCGGCCGCGCCCGTCACTCGCTCCGACCGCTCCCCTCTCCCAACCACTCGCAACTTGGCGTCTCGCAACTGTTCTGCTTTCTCAGCGCTCCCAGTTGTTACGGTCTGAATTCCACCCACGTGAACCGGCCCGCCGCGACGACCACGTGCCGGATGACCTGCTTCCCGTCGATCGTGACGCCGAGATCGTACTCGCCCGCCGGCACGTCGCCCACCGCGAAGTGCTCCCGGTAGGCCGGGTCCGGGTGCGCCTTGTCGCCGTACGTCTCGGCATAGAGGAACGGCGTCTCCTGGGGCTCCGGCTTGACGATGCCGTAGATCCGGGCCTGCGGCACCGGCCGCCCCGCCGCGTCCCACACCTGTCCCGCGACCACGCCCGTGCCGGGCAGGGGCTCGATCCACAGCTCGGGGTTGACCGTGTACGGCGGGAATCGCTGCGCCGAATCCACGATCTCCCGGGCGTCACGCGTCGGCGCCACGTGCACCTCGAGATGCAGGTGCTCGTTGGTGGCGCGCCCGGTGTTCCCCACCTCCGCGATCACCTGTCCGCGCTGCACGCGCTCCCCCACCCGGACCAGGAGCCGCGAGTTGTGGTAGTAGGCCGAGAACAGGAACGCCGGCTGCCCGCCCACCGCGAGGGTGGAGTCGTGGCGGATCGCCACGGTGAGGGCCCCCCGCTCCGCGGGACCGGCATACACGACCACGCCCGAGCCGATGGCGTGGACGGGCGTGCCCCGCGGGTCGTTGAACTCGACGCCCTGGTGCTGCTGGTAGGTGCCGCCCATCGTCGCGCCGTACCGGTAGGTCTGGTCGATGTACGGCTGGTCGGCAAGGGCGATCGGGCGGGCGAAGATCGAGTGCAGCAGCGGCGCCGGCGCGCCCACGCCCGTGGTGTCGCCGCGCGCGAGGCAGGCGTCGGGCTGGGCGCCGAGCAGACCGCAGGCCGTGCCGAATACGGTGTCGCCCGGCTGGCCGGGGACGGGAGGCAGGACGGCGTACACGTCGCGCGAGCGCGCGGTGGCGCCGGGCGTCCACATCCCGAACCCGAGGCGGCCGCTGAGGAACGCGCCCGAGCTGCTCGCTCCCGCGCACATCAGGTGCCCGCAGTCCGCGAACTGGCGCACCGCCCGCCCCACCGGCGGTGCGTCCCGCATCAGGAACCCCGAGCACTGCCAGAAGGCCTGCACCTGGCGCCGCTTGGGGTGGAGGCTGCCGGGGCACGCCTCGCCGCCGAGGATGAGCGGGACCACGGCCTTCTCTCCCAGCACCACGTAGATGGACCGGATGCGGGGACCGAGCGCCGGCACGGGAGGCGGGTCGGCGGGCCGCGACCCCAAGCCCGGGGTCCACTGCACCAGGCCCTTGAGCGTGGACACCCACAGCCCCGAGTCGCGCGCCGTCGCGAGCGCGAGGACGTAGGGATTCGGCAGCCCGCCGCGGCCGGTGTCGGGCACCGCGCCCCAGCGCACGCCGTGGTCCCAGGTGTACTTCAGCCCGTCGGCGGTCGCGACGTACAGCGTGTCGCCGCGCAACGCGAGGCCGTCGGGCGTGACGTACTGCCACTTCGGCCCCAGGGCGCCGGAATCCCAGTTCTGCCACGTGCGGCCGCTGTCGCGTGAGAGGCCCCATCCGTCGCCGATGGTGCCGTACCAGATGTCGCGGCCGGGACCGAACGCGAAGGCGTGGACGTAATCGAAGGAGAGGCCGTGGCCGCTGGAGTCGGCGCGCAGGTTCTCCCACGCGGTCGCGCCGGGCCGCAGGACGTAGATGCCCTGGCCGTAGGTGCCGACCCACACCGCGCCGTCCCGCGAACGCCCCAGCGCGAGGACGGGCGTGCCCCAGCCGGTCGGGTCCGGCAGCGGGGGCAGGTGGGGCGCGCTCTGCGCGACGGCCGCGGGGGCCATCGCCAGCGTCAGCAGGAACAGCCGCAGCACTCGCACTAGGTCCTCGGCGCCCAGGGTTCGGGCACGATGCGAAGTTCGGGAATCGCCACGCCGCCGCGCCGCGTGGCGACGAACAGCACCGCCTCCGCGACGTCGTCGGCCTTGAGCATCTGCGCGCGCTTCGTGAAGCCCGGCCTGGCGTCGGGATCGACCGGGTCCCAGATGGCCGTGTCCACCGGGCCGGGGGAGATCAGCGTCGCGCGCACGCCGGTGCCGTGCAGCTCCCGCAGCAGGACCTCGTGCAGCCCGCGCAGCCCCGACTTCGCGGCCCCGTAGGCCGCGTTCCCCGTGAAGGCCTGGTGGTCGGCCACCGACCCGATCGTCACGATCAGGCCGCTGCGGCGCGCCACCATGGCCGGGAGGAACGCCCGCAGGAGCAGGAAGGGGGCGACCAGGTTGCCGGCGAGCTGCGCGCCGAAGGCTTCGGGCGACGTCTCGGCGAGGGGCGCGACCAGGAAGACGCCGGCGGCGTTGACCAGGATGTCCGGGGCGCCGCGCGCGTCCAGCACCCGGCGCGCCACCCGGGCCACGGCCGCCGCGTCGCTGACGTCGCACGGGAGGTCGGTGCGGCGGTCGGCCTCGGCGTCGATCAGGCTGCGCGCCACCCGCACCACGTGCGCGCCAGCCGCCTGCAGCTCGTCCGCCACGGCGAGCCCGATGCCCCGCGACCCGCCGGTGACGACCGCGGTGCGGCCGAACAGCGGCGGCGGGGGTGCCGTCACTCGACGCGCACGCCGCCGACGACCAGCCGCAGGAACTCGTCCCGCGTGCGATGGTCGTCGCGGAAGGCGCCCCGCAGCGCCGACGTGATGGTCTTGGAGTGCTGCTTCTCGACCCCGCGCATCATCATGCACAGGTGGAACGCCTCGACCACGACGCCGACGCCCGCCGGCTCGAGGGCGAGCTGGATCGCGTCCGCGATCTGGTCGGTGAGGCGCTCCTGTACCTGCAGGCGCCGGGCGTAGATGTCCACGACGCGCGCGAGCTTCGAGAGGCCGACGATGCGCCCGCTCGGCAGGTAGGCGACGTGCGCCTTGCCGAAGAACGGGAGGAGGTGGTGCTCGCACATCGAGTACAGCTCGATGTCGCGCACCAGCACCATGCTCTCGTGCGCCTCCACGAACATCGCCTCCCGCAGCACCTGCTCGGCGTCGAGATGGTAGCCGCGCGTCAGGAAGCGCAGCGAGGCCGC
>CAWDZR010000013.1:0-493871 GCA_963806755.1 uncultured Gemmatimonadales bacterium | reverse complement strand
CCACGCGGTGCGGCGTCTTCTCCAGCCCCGGGCGCGCGGGATCCTCGCCCAGGCGGCGCAGCGTCTCCTCGATCAGGTCCTGGAGCTCGACCTTCGACAGGTCCACGTCATCCTCCCGTGTACTCGACGAGGTTCCGCTCGGTCTCCCACAGCACCACCCGGGAGAGCCGCCCGCGCGGGATGGCCGGCGCCAACTGCCGCCAGCACCACTGCACGATGTTCTCCGCCGTCGGGATCGTGTGCGCGAACTCCGGCACGTCGAGGTTGAGGTTCCGGTGGTCGAGGCGGCGCAGCACCCGCTCGTCGATCAGGTCCTTCAGAGTCTTGAGGTCGATGACGTACCCGGTCGCCGGATCGACCTCGCCCGTCACCGACACGTCGAGGTTGTAGTTGTGCCCGTGGTAGTTCGGGTTGGCGCACGGCCCGAACGCCCGCGCGTTTTCCGCGTCCGAAAACGACGGGTTGAAGAGGCGGTGGGCGGCGTTGAAGTGCGCCCGCCGGGTGACGACAACCTGTGGGCTCATGCGGCGCTTGCTTGTTGAGGTGAGACGCGACCGTTAGCTTCGCCGAGCAAGAGAACTAATGCCCCGCCCTGCATGATCGTCAAGCCGCTCGGCGCCGCCGGCGCCCACCTCGCCCGCGGCGCTGCGGTGGGCTCCGCCGCGCTCTCCGCCCTGTGGACCTTCCCGGCGATGCTGCTCTCCGCGTTCCTGGTGGCCTGGGGCGCCGAGGCCGCGGAATTTCTCATCTCGCAGGGCCTCGCCCTCGCCGTGCTGGCCTGGCTGCAGACGCTGCCCGAGTTCGCGGTCGAGGCCGTCATCGCGTGGGAGGCCGGCAAGGACCCGGCGCGCGCCCACCTCGCCATCGCCAACCTCACGGGCGCGATCCGCCTGCTGGTGGGCCTGGCATGGCCGATGATCTACTTCGTGGCCGCGTTCTTCGGCCGCCGCTCCCGCGGGCCGCTGCCCACCCTCGCCCTCGAGCGCGAGCACGCCGTCGAGGTCATGGGGCTCTTGCCGCCGCTGCTGTGGTTCGTCGTCATCCTCCTCAAGCGCTCGATCGGCGTGGGGGACGCCGCCGTGCTGCTGGTGCTGTACGTCGCGTACCTCGTCGTGCTGCTCCGGGTGCCCCCGCACGCCGAGGAGGAGCTGGCCGACGCGCCCGCGCTGTCGCGCTGGGCGTACGGGCTCGGCGGCGGGCGCCGCGTCGCCGCCATCGCCGGCCTGTTCGCCGCCGGCGGTCTGCTGCTCTGGCTCGCGGCGCGGCCGTTCCTCGATTCCATGATCGGCATCGCCGCCGTGCTGGGCGTGAGCGACTTCGTCTTCGTGCAGTGGGTCGCACCGTTCCTCTCCGAGTTCCCCGAGAAGGTGTCCGCGTTCTACTGGGCCAGGCGCGTGGACAAGGCACCGATGGCGCTGATGAACATGGTCTCGAGCAACATCAACCAGTGGACGATCCTGGCCGCGATGATCCCGCTCGTGTACGGCTGGTCGCACGCCGCCGCCGGGGGCGGCTGGATCGCCTTCCGCTTCGACGCCGAGCAGCAGCTCGAGATCGCGCTGACGCTGGCGCAGTCCCTGGTCGCGATGCTGCTGCTGATGGAGATGCGGTTCGACTGGTGGGAAGCCGCCGGCCTGCTCGTCCTGTGGCTGGTGCAGTTCGCCCTGCCGGGGACGCGCGAGGCGATCGCCGGCTGCTACCTGGCGTGGGCCGCGGCGATGGTGGTCGCTTCGGCGCTCGGCCGCCGTCCGCTCTCGGCGCCCCGCGCGTTCCTGGCGGTGGTCCGCGAGGGCCGCAGGCCGCGCCCGGCCGGAAACGAATCGCCCCGGGCCTGAGCCCGGGGCGAACAGACGGGAGCGAAGAGGGTTATTGAAGCCCGAATCGAACCCCTGGCCCCGCACATCGGCTTCCGCCTACCCCACCGAAGGGGCCTGACGTCCACCGGCGCATATGGGACCACCATCGGACCTGTTGGCTCAATAACTAGTCTCTTCGCTCCACTTCCAAAGGTCTGCGGCCAAGGTAGGATTCATGCTCGGGAGTGTCAAGAGCACGAAACGCCACGAACCCGGGACGACGGCATGAAATACCGGACGCTTGGACGCACTGGCTGCACAGTGTCGGAAATCGGCTTCGGCGCCTGGGGCATCGGAGGCGCGATGTGGCGCGGCAGCGACGACGAGGCGGCGCTCGCCGCGCTCACGGCGGCGTTCGACGTGGGCGTGACCTTCGTGGACACCGCCTTCGCGTACGGCGACGGACACAGCGAGCGGCTGGTGGGGCGCGCGGTCGCGCGGCGCCGCGAACCGATCGTGATCGCGACCAAGGTCGCGCCGGCCAACCGGGTCTGGCCCGCACCGGCCGGCATCCCGCTCGCCGCCGTGTTCGGCGCCGACTACGTGCGCCGCAGCGCCGAGACCAGCGCCGTGAACCTCGGCCGCCCGGTGGACCTGCTGCAGTTCCACGTGTGGCGCGACGAGTGGCTCGCCGACCCCGAGTGGCGGAAGGTCGAGGTCACGCTCTCGGCCCTGATCGCGACGGGCACGGTGCGCCACGTGGGCATCTCCAACACGGAGCACGACCCGCTCAGCGCCCTCGAGGCCGTGCGGCGCTGCGACCTGATCGAGTCGCTGCAGGTGATCTACAACATCTTCGATCAGTCGCCGCAGCGCGCGCTCCTGCCCGCCTGCCGGGAGCGCAACGTCGGCGTGATCGCCCGCGTGCCGTTCGACGAGGGCGGGCTGACGGGGACGATCAAGCCCGGCGTCGTCTTTCCCCCCGACGACTGGCGGCACCGCTACTTCCGGGACGACCGGCCGGCCGAGGTCGAGCGGCACGTGTCCCGGCTGCGGCCGGTGCTGCTCCGGGAGGCCGCCACGCTGGCGGAGGGGGCGCTGCGCTTCTGCCTCAGCCACGAGGCCGTGCACACCGTCATCGCGGGGATGCGGACGGCGGAGCACGCGCGGGCCAACGCGGCGGCGAGCGACGGCCGGAAGCTGACGCCGGCGCTGCTGGAGGAGCTGAAGGAGCACAAATGGGAGCGGAACTACTATGGCGACTAGTCGAGTTGCGAGACGCCACGGATAGAGGCTAGTTGCGAGACGCTGAGTTGCGAGTGGTTACGAGATGTGAGCCTGCAGCGGCGAGACGAGTTGGAAGGGCGGAGGGGCCTCCCACCCGATCCCTCGCAGCTCGCGACCACTCGCAACTCGGCGTCTCGCAACTGCTCTGAGTCCGGACTTCTGACGTCTGCATCCCCGGGAGATGGATCATGACGTGGTCACTGGGACTCGCACTGTTGTCGTTGGCCGTCTGGATCGTCGGCGTCTGGCTCGCGCCCGTCCACGCCGGCTGGATCCATCTCTTCCTCGCAGCGGGCGTGGTGCTGCTCGTGCGGCGGATCGTGGTCGGCCGCCAGGGGTGGTAGCGGCGCGGCGGTGAGCGCCCCCGTCGCCGGCACGGACGCGGAGGCCGGGCGCGGCAGCGCGTCTGCCCTTCGCCGTCTCGTCTAGATCTCCCAGTTGCTCCACAACACGCCCCGCGCCGGTCGTGCTTCGGGGTGGTCCGCGAGCGTCATCCGGAGATCCGACCACCGCACCCGGAAGCCGTCGCGCACGAGGTCGCGGTACACGTCCGCGTACGCCGTCTGGCAGCGCACCGCCACGTGGCGGATGCCCTGCGTCGCCGCCCACGCTCCGACGGCGCCGAGCAGCTCGGCGATCGCTTCCGGCGCCTCGACTCCCATCTTCAGGACCCGCAGCTCGTCGCGCGTCCCCCCCTCGGCGAGGGGCGCGGCGTGGCAGAGCGCGAAGCCGGCGAGCGCTCCGTCGTGGCGGATCGTGAGCACGTTGCCCAGAGCCATCTCGAACGTCAGCTGGATCTCGCGCGAGAAGTCGTACCCCGGCGCGAGCCCCGCGACGAACGCGCCGATCTCCTCGACGCGCGCCGCGCGCTCGCGCGGCTCCAGCGCACCGACCACGTCGTACGGCACGCGGGTGAGGGCGCGCGGCACGTCGCGCGTCAGCGTGAGCGTCAGGTGGCCGGGGACGAACCCCAGGCGGCTGTAGAAGCCGATGTTGTCCACCGTGCGGGGCATCGTCTCGAGGCCGATGACCGAGGCGCCGTGCCGGCGCAGCCAGTCCACGGCGGCGAGCACGATCTCCTTGCCCAATCCGCTCACCTGCCGGTCGGGGCGCACGGCGAGTGGCCCCATCCACCCTTCGGTCCCGGACCGGTGCGCGACGTTGAACGCGACGATGCGGTCCTGCTCGTCGCGCCACAGCATCGCGCCCTCGCCGGCGTCGGCGATCGCGTAGCGCCAGATCGCGGCATGGAGGAACGGCACCCGCACGCCCACCAGCCCGTCCCGCCGGTAGCGGTCCGTGAAGGCGTCGGCGAACAGCCGGTTCAGCCCCGGAATGTCGCGTTCGGTCGCCTGCTGCGGCCCGACGGCCGCGCGCTCAGGCTGCCACATCCGCATCGCCACCCCCGTCCAGGTCCAGCGCTCCCCGCTCCTCTTCCACGACCGCGGCGCCCGAGGCCTCGTCGAACCGCACGCGCAGCACCCGGTCCACCGCTTCCCGCACGCCCTCGATGTGCGTGATCAGGACGACCTGCGGGAACCGCGCCTCGAGGGCGCGGAGCAGCTCGAGGACGTGGGCGCGGCGCGCGTCGTCGAGCGAGCCGAAGATCTCGTCGAGCACCAGGAGCGACAGCGGCTGCCCGGAGCGATCGGCGATCATCTGGCTCACCGCGAGCCGCAGGACGAGGTTGGTGAGGTCCTCTTCCCCGCCGGAGATCACGGGCGCCGGCTCCCCATGCTCCAGGACGGTGAGCCGGTAGTCCTCGTCGAGCTCCACTTCGTCGTAGCGGCCGTCGGTGAGCGCCCCGAGGAACTCGCCGGCCAGCGCCGCCAGCTCCGGCCGCATCTCCTGGTTCAGCTCCGTCCGCAGGTCGCCCAGGGCGCGGTCCAGCTCGGTGTGCATGCGCCCGTCCATCTGGAGGGCCGCGGCGCGGGCCGCATGGGCCGCCGCTTCCTCCTCGGCGCGCTCCGCTCCCCGCAGCCGCTCGGCCGCCGCCCCCAGCTCCGCGCGCGCGACCGCCAGGTCCAGCTCGCTCCGCCGCACCGCCTCGTCGAGGCGTTGCATCTCCTGTGCCGCCGCCTGGAAGGCGTCCTCGGTGAACGCGAGCCCGGCCAGGTCCCGCTCGACCGCGGCGAGCGCTTCGACCAGGGCCGCCCGCCGGGCGTCGGCCGCCTCCAGCTCCGCGGCCAGGCGCGGCGCGCGCTCGACGTGCGCGGCCAGGCGCTCGGCGCGCGACGCCAGCGGCTCCAGGGCCGCCACCTGGCGGCGCAGCTCCTCGTGGCGCGGGGCGTCGTACCCCGGGCGCAGGCGCGCCGCCTCCTCGCCAAGCTGCCGCGTGCGCTCGTCGTGGCGCCGCAGCTGCTTTTCCAGCTGGACCGCCTCCTGGGCCGAGGTGGTGGCGACCGCGAGCGCCTGCGCGTCGCGTTCCACCGCCTCGCGCGCCTCGCGCCGGCGCCCTTCGAGGGCCGCCAGCTCCGGCGGCGCCTGCTGCAGCTGCTCGAGCCGCCCGCGGAAGTACTGCCCGTTCGCGCGTACCTCCTCGAGCTGCGTGGTCAGCAGGTCGAGGACGGCGCCGTACTCGTCGTGCAGCGGCCGGCCGCAGGTCGGGCACGCGCCCTCCGCCCCCGCGTCGGTGATGCGCTGCTTCTGCACTTCGAGGTCCCGGTACTGGTCGAGCAGCGTCTGGCGCTTCGACTCCGCGTCCTGGCGCTCGCGGACCCAGGCGTTCTGGCGCTCCTCGTACTCCCGCTCGACCGCCTCCTGGTCGCCCTTCTCCACGTCGAGGCGCTCGGCCAGCTCCCGCACGGCGCCCGCGGCGGCCGCGGCGAGCGCCAGCCGGCGCTCGACTTCGCCGCGCTGCAGGGCCACCTCGGCCAGCTGGGCGTCCAGTGTCTGGCGGCGCGCCGCGTCGCGCGCCAGGGCTTCGAGCCCAGCCAGTTCCGCGCGCAGCGCGGGGTACCCCGACAGGCGCGACCCCAGCGCGTCCCGCTCGGCCACCGCGGCCGCTGCGGCCGCGTGCTCCGCCGCGAGCCGGGCCGCCACCTCGACCGCCTGCCGCACCCGCTCTTCGTGCACCCGCCGCTCGGCGACCAGCGTCACGTGCCGCTCCCGCAGCTCCCCCAGCTCGCGGAAGCCGGGCGCGAGCCGCTCGCGCGCGCCCTGCGCCGCAGCGAACGCCGTCTCGTGCGCCGCCACCTGCCGCTCGCCGTCCTGGCGCTGCGCCACCGCCCGCTCCCGCGCCGCGCGCAGGGCCGCCGGGTCCGGCCGGCCCTGCTCCAGCGCCGCCAGCTCCCCGCGGATGGCGCTGCGCCGCTCCCGCACGCGCTCCTGCGCGAGTCGCAGCTTGTCGTAGCCCAGCAGCCGGGACAGGAACTGGCCGCGCTCGGTGGGCTTCATCGCCGCCATCACCGCCAGCTCCTTCTGGCCGGTGAAGTAGGTGTTGAAGAATTCGTCGCGCGACATCCCCAGCACCCGCGACAGCCGCGCCGTCACTTCCGCCAGCGACGTGGTCATCGGCTGCGCCGCGCCGTCGAGGAACAGCTCCGCGCCGTACAGGGTGCGCGCGACCCGGTACTCGTGCGCGCCGAGGCCGAATTCCAGCTCCACCCGCACCTCGGAGCGCGGCTTCGCCCGGCGCCAGCGGATGGACTCGCGCGTGCCCCGCGCCGCCTCCATGCCGTAGATCGCCCACGCGATGGCCTCGAGCACCGTGCTCTTGCCCGCGCCGTTGGGCCCGATGATGCCGGTGAGCCCCGGTCCGAATTCGAGGTCGGTATCCCGGTGCTGCCGGAAGTTCACGAGCCGGAGCCGGTGCAGGCGCATCAGCCCTCGCCCTCCAGCAGCGCCCGCTCCACCTCGTCGAGGTACCCGCGCCCCAGCGCCTTCAGCCGCTCGCGATCGAGGTCCGCGTCGAGCGGGCGTCGCCCGAGGTAGTCCGCCAGCAGGTCGGCGAGCGGCTGGCGGCCGCCCGGCCCGCCCACGCCCACGTCGCGCCGGCGGGGATCCGGCCGCCGCAGGTCCAGGTGGAAATGCAGGGCCGCCGCGCGCGCCGCGCGCAGCGCCTCGTGGTCCAGGGCCTGCGCCAGCGCCCGTGGCACCTCGCGCACGACCAGGCGCACCACCGTGCCCTCGATGGGGAACGGCAGGGAGGCGAGCCGTTCCCGGATGGCGGCATCCAGCTCCGCGGCGGTCATGCCCGACGCGTCGAGCCATGGGAAGTCGTACACGGGGCGCCGGGGCTCGAGATCCACCCGCTCGAGCTTGCCCGTCGCGAGGTCCGCCATCAGGAACCCCTTGGTGCGGTGCTCCCGCTGCTCCTCCCGCCACTCCCCCCAGATGTTGGGGCTGGTGTACTCGAGCGAGCCGCTGTACCAGATCCGTGGCGCCACCTCGTGGACGATGTGGTAGTGGCCCAGGGCGACGTAGTCGAACGCGCCGTCGGCCCCACCCGCCATCTCGGCCAGGTCCACGCGCGCGCCGCCGTAGTCGGTCACGCCCTCGGGAAAGAGGCCCGGCACCTCCGGGTGCAGCATCAGGACGTTGAACCGCGCGCGGCCGTCGCGCCGCCACTCGCCGCTCCGGCGCTCGCCCAGCAGGGCCGCGTGCGGCACCGCCAGCACCGACAGGTCGAGGTCGGGGTAATGGAGCCGGCGGGTGGCGTCGTCCACCACGTCCACGCCCAGCGCGCCCATGAGCTTGAGGATGGAGCCGGCCTCGACCGACCGCGGCGTGTCGTGATTGCCCGCGATCAACGCCACCGGCGCGCGCGGCAGCGCCTGGCGCAGGCGCCGGAGCCCCGTGAACGCCTCGATGATCGCGCGGTTGGTGGGACGCACGGAGTGGAACAGATCGCCCGCGATCAGCACCGCGTCGGGCCGCTGGGCGACGATCGCGTCCACCGCCCGGCGGAACGCCAGCGCGACGTCCATTTCCCGCTGGTTGACCCCGGAAGGGTCGAGCCGCTGGAATTGGCGGAAGCCCAGGTGCACGTCCGCCAGATGCGCGATTCTCATGATGGGGAAGGCGCCGGCCGCCGACCCGGCGGCCTAGCGCTCGCCGGGCGTGGGACCGGTTCCGCCGTCGGCCTTCGCGTAAACACGGAAGGCGCTGATGGTGTGGGTGCGCACGATCCCGGGGACGCGCACCATGCGCTCCGTCACGACCCGGGCGACGTCGTCGTGGGATTTCACCTTCACCAGCGCCGTGATCACAACGCGGGCTCGTCCGCCGGGAACGGAGGCACGTCGAGGAGCCACAGCCCGGCCACCTCGCCCTGCTCGTCCATCTCCACCAGCAGGCCGTCGGCCACGCGCACCACCTTGGCGTGGCGCGTGGGGCCCAGCCGCACGTGGAAGACCGACTCGGCGGGGTTGGTCTCGATCGCCAGCGCCGTATCCACCTCCACCGCCGCCACCGCGGGCTGCGAGCGGCGCGAGGCGAGCATCACGTCCCCGTCCTCGAACGCCGCCGGAGCCGTGAGGCCCGCCGCGGTGCGCACGTCCGGCCACACCACGACCTCGACTCCGCGGATGATGCCGCCCGAGACGTCGAGGAGCACGAACGAGCCGTCGCTCCCCTCGAGCTCGACGGACCCCGTCAGCCCGCTCGCCTTCTTCGCACCCGTGCGGATCGCCCCCGTCAGGATGTCCGTCTCGGCATCCCACCGGTAGCCGATATGCGGCACTCGGCCCGTCCGCTCGACGACCCGTCCGCCCAGACCCATGCCGACGCCCCAAGTGAATGCGGGCGGCAAATATAGGTGCTGCCTGGCACGGGAGCCAGCAAGTCCCTATTCGGGAGCGCCGAGGTGGCAGAAGGGAGAACGCAGAACAGTTGCGAGACGCCACGACCAGAACAGTTGCGAGACGCCGAGTTGCGAGTGGTTACGAGGTGGGAGTCGTCGGTACCAGAGCGGGCCTCAAGCGGCGCCGTGGCTGCCTGAGGCCTGTTCTGTCACGGACCGCTGGCAACTCGCAACCGCTCGCAACTCAGCGTCTCGCAGCTGTTCCGCAAACCCACTCCTCTAATCTGTCTTCTCGGAGGCCAGCCGCGCGAACTGCCGCACCAGCCGGTCCGTCCCTTCCTTCAGCGCCTCGTCGGAGGCCGCGTAGCTCAAGCGCACCCAGCGGTCGTCGCCGAAGGCGGCGCCGGGCACCAGCGCCAGGGCCTCGTCGGCGATCAGGCGGCGGCAGAACTCGGTGGCGTGCGGCACGGTCCTGCTGAACACGTGGTCCACCCGGAAGAAGAGGTAGAACGCGCCGAGCGGGTCCACGAACTCGACTCCCGGGAGCTCTTTGCGAAACCGCCCGACCAGGTAGTCGCGCCGCCTCCGGAACTGCACCGTCATCGCCGCGACTTCCTCCTGGACGGCGTCGTTCCCGAACGCCTCCGCGGCCGCCCACTGGGCCATGGTGTTCGCGCCCGAGGTGGTGTGCGACTGGAGCGCCGACATCGCCCGGGCCAGCTCGCGGGAGGCGAGCGCGAAGCCGATCCGCCAGCCGGTCATCGCGTACGACTTGCTGGCGCCGTCCACCAGCACCACGCGCTCGAGCAGGTCGTCGGGCAGGTCGAGGAACGACGGGGCCACGCCGTCGCCGTAGTGGATGCGGCGGTAGATCTCGTCGGCCACGATCCACACGCCTTTGCGCTGCGCCCACTCGGCGATCGCCCGCAGCTCCGCCAGCGTGTACACGGCACCCGTCGGGTTGCCCGGCGAGTTCATGATCAGGCCCTTGACCGACTCGTCCCAGTCGCGCTCCAGGTCACGCACCGACACCTTGAGGCTCCACTCCGGATCGCCCGGGACCTCGACCGGGGTCGCCCGCGCCACGTGGATGATCTGCGGGTAGCTCGTCCAGGCCGGCGACGGGATCAACACCTTCTCGCGCTGGCCGAACAGGCAGAAGCAGGCGTTCATCACCGACTGCTTGGCCCCGTTCGAGACCACGATGTTGTCGGCGTTGACCGCGCGGCCCGCCGACAGCAGCGACAGCCGGCGCGCGATGGCCGCCCGCAGCTCGAGGATCCCGTCGTTGGGCGCGTACTTGGTCTTCCCTTGCTGCGTGGCGCGGATCCCAGCCTCCGCCACCGCCTTCGGGGTCGGGAAGTCGGGCTCGCCGGCGCCCAGGTCCACGACGTTCACGCCCTCACGCTTGAGGCGCGCCGCCTCGGCGGACACCGCGAGGGTGGCGCTCGGCGTGAGCGCCGCGACGTTGCGTGAGAAGAGCGCATTCATGGAATCACCCGATGCGCCCGCAGGGGCGCCTGGGAAGCGTGGCCGACGACGACAAGGAGGGACGGGAGCCGCACGTGCCGGAAGATGGGGCGCGCGCCGCGACTGTCAACGGCGCGGCCCGGGCTACGGCATCAGCCGGCGCGCCGCCCAGTAGCCGAAGAAGAAGCCGGCGATGGACCCGAGCACCATGCCGGTCATGCCGAGGACCTTTTCCCCGAGCGCGCCGAGCACCGTACCCGCGATGAAGGTCAGCAGCCCCCGCAACAGCTTCATGGATTCCCCTCGTCCACCGTGGCGAGCGTCAGACCGCGCTGGCAGCTCCGGCACTGCACGCCCTGCGGGAACCGGAGCCCGGCGCCCAGATCGAAATCCTGCTCCGTCCCGCAATCGGGGCACAGGCCGTGGGCGCCGCGCACCAGCTCGGCCTGGCGGAGCCGGCGGAAGAACTGCCAGATCCCGATCCCGAAAAATGACGGCACCAGCACGAAATGCGCGACCGGCAGGAAGACGCTCACGACCATCGCGCCCCAGAAGCCCAGCAGCCCCTTCACCGCGCGGCGCACGCGCTGGCCCGCGTCGAAGGTCGCGATCCGCAGCGTCGCCGCCGTCGGCTTGCCGTGGTAGCCGGTGAGGGTCAGAGGTCGCGACGGTTCCAGCGCCGCCGCGCCGCGTTGGTCGGGCACCCGCGGTGTACCGCGGCGCGGCCCGGAGGTTCCCTCGCCTTTGCAGCGCAAAGTACTTGACAGTGGTAGGCCCGGGGCCTATCCTCGCGGCATGACCCGCTCCGATGCCGGGCCGCCGTCGCCCGCGGCCCCCGAGACGCCGGACGCGCTTCACGCGCGGGCGATGGACGATCTACGCTACATCCGCCAGACGATGGAGGGGGCGGCGGCGTTCACCGCCCTGTCGGGCTGGGGCGGCGTGGTGATCGGCGTGACGGCGTTTCCGGCCGCGTACCTGGCGGCGCGGATGGCGACGCACCGCGACTGGATGCGGCTGTGGCTCGTCGAGGCGGTGGTCGGCGTGCTGATCGGCGTGGTGATGACGGTGCGGAAGGCGCGGCTGGCGCGGCAGCCCCTGTTCGGCCGGCCGGGGCGCAAGTTCGCGCTGACCTTCGCCACGCCGCTGGCCGCCGGGGCGATCCTCACGGTGCCGCTGTACTATGGCGGCTCGACGGCGCTGCTGCCGGGCCTGTGGCTGCTGCTGTACGGCACGGCGTTCGCCACGGCGGGCGCGTTCTCGGTGAGCGCGGTGCCGGTGATGGGGCTCTCGTTCATGGTGGTGGGGACGGCGGCGCTGGCGGCGCCCGCCGCGTGGGGGAACGCGCTCATGGCGGCGGGATTCGGCGCGCTGCACGTGATCTTCGGTGCGCTGATCGCGCGGAAGCACGGTGGCTAGAACGGCCGCGGTGCGAAAGGACGCGGACCGTCGCCGGGACGAGGAGCGCGAGCGCGGTACCGCGCCCGCGGCAAGCCACGCCCCGGACCTGGACCGGCTGATCCACGAGCGGCTGCGCCTCGGCATCGTCAGCGCGCTGGCGGTCAACGAGTCGTTGAGCTTCGGCGACCTCAAGAAGCTGCTGCACACCAGCGACGGGAACCTGAGCGTGCACGCGCGGAAGCTGGAGGAGGCGGAGTACATCGCCTGCACCAAGTCGTTCGAGGGGCGGCTGCCGCGGACCGAGTACCGGCTCACCGCCGCGGGGCGGCGCGCGCTCGAGCGCTACCTCGAGCACATGGAAGCGCTGATCCGCGCCACGCGCCTGTCCTAGCGGACGGCCCGGCGTCCGGCCGCTAGCGCACCGGGTGCCGCAGGATCGTCCGCAGCTTGGCCGGCGGCGTCCGCCCCGGATCCGACAGGTAGATCTCGTGGTGCCGCCCCGTGTACTTCAGGCCCTTCGACGTCGCGAACGCCAGCATCGCGTCCATCGTCGGCCCCTCGCGCGCGTACGGCCCCACGTGCAGCATCTGCACGGAGCGGCCTTCGGCGAGCCGCTCCAGCGTCACCCGACCGATCGCCTTCGCCTTGCCCTTGGCGAGCAGCCGCTTCGCGGCGGCGGACACCTCGGCGGCGGTGACGAACGCCGGCATCCGGATCAGGATCTTCCAGCGCCACCCGTCCCGGGGCTGCTCGATCATCCACCCGTTCCCGCCGACGCCCCACCACAGCCCTTCGAGCCCCGCGACCTTGAAGTCCCGGCCGGCCTTCTTGCGGGCCATCTTCACCGCGTAGGCGACGGCGTACAGGGCGCCGACCTTCTCGCCGAACGCCGGGGCGTTCGGGTCGCCCGACCCCGCGATGGCGAGGTAGCGGCCCGGCTTCGTCGCGACGAGCGCGGGCGCGCGCGGCGCGGCGTACTCGGCGGCGTAGAGCCTGTAGAGATCGAGCTTTCGGGCGGGCATCGGCGGCTTCCGGCTGAGGGTCGGGAGCCAAGATGAAGCGGCCGGGGGACCGTGGCCAGCCCCCCGGCGCCGCTGTTTGCCGGCCGCCGCGCCGGTTATCGCGGAGTTGTATAGTTCGCGGATGCTGGTTCAAGACGACCGCCCCATCCTCGCGCCGGAACCGGAGATGTGCTGCGTCGCCCCGCGGCGCTCGCTGCAGCGCCGCGCCGGCCGCCGCACGCCGCGCGCCGCGCGGCCCCGATCGTGATAGTCACCAGCCTCGGGGCCGCCGGCTTCGTGCTCGCCGTCTCGCTCGGGGCCGGAGGCGTCGCGCGCGCCGACGCCCAGGAGCCGGCACCCTCGCCCTGGGACAGCGTGGCCGCCGTGCTCGAGACGCCCGCTGTGCCGGCGCCGGGCTACGTCCGTTTCGATCTCCCCCGCCGCGACCTCACGGTGCGGATGGGCTCCGTGACCCTCGCGGTGCCGATGGCGAGCGGGGCGTGGGCGGGCTTCGAGGGCACCGCCCGCGAGGCGATGGCGATGGGCGACCTGGTCGTGACGCGCGCCGAGCTGGGCCCGGTCGAAGCCGAGCTGCTGCGCCAGCGGTTCGAGGTGACGGGCATCCACCGTCATCTGGCCGGCGAGGAGCCGCGCCTCACGTACGTCCACTTCCAAGGCGAGGGTAAGGCCGTGGACCTTGCGCGGCGGCTCGATTCGGTCGTCGCCCGCACCGCCACACCGCGCCCCGTGACCTCCGTGGTCACGCCGCCCGTCACCATCGACACCACCGCCGTCTTCGCCGCCCTCGGCCCCGGCGGTCACGCGCAAGGCAACCTGGTCCAATACACTTTCGAACTGGTGCGCCGCCGCGTGCGCTGGCACGGGCGGACGTTGCCGCCCGCGCTCGCCCTCGCCACGACGATCGCGATCCAGGCCGTGAATCCCACTCGAGCCGTCGCCACGGGCGATTGGGCCCTGCTCGAGCCGCAGATCCAGCCGGTGCTGCGCGCGCTCGCGGCCCACGGCGTGGTCACCGAAGCGCTGCACGGCCACATGGTGGGCGAGTCGCCGCCGGTGTACTTCCTGCACGTCTGGGCCGACGGCCCGCTGGTCGACGTGGCGCGCGGTCTCGCCGCCGCGCTCGACGCGGCGCGCGCGGCGCGGTAGCTTTCCCGCGTCGCCTCAGCCTCTTTGACAATTCGGGGGTCGCCGTGGATGCCGCACCGGTCATTGCTCGTGGCCACAACCTGGCCGTCCTGCTCCCGCCCGTACCGGCGGCCGCCATGGCGTATCTGCAGGCCATTCCCGACACCCGCTCCACCCTGGTGCTCACCGCCGACGCCGATCGCGCCGTGGCGTTCCTCGACGCCGCCCCGTCGGCCGTGCCGCCCCTCGTGCGCCCCGCGCTCGCCGTCACCGGCCTCGCGCGCGCCGAGCGGCAGCTCGCCCGCGGGCTCCCGGCGCTGCTGTTCGTCTCCGCCGCGGACGCCCTCCGGCTGCTCAAGCACTCGGCCCTAAGGGCGGCCGAATTCCAGACGGTGGTCCTCGCCTGGCCCGAGCAGCTCGACGAGGAGGGCCGCGAGGCCCTCGAGACGGTCCTCGCCGAAGTGGACCGGGAATCACAGCGCCTGATGCTGGTCGGCGCCGCGGATCCGGCCGTCGAGGCGCTCATCGAGCGCTACGCCTTCAAGGCGGTCACGTTCGGCTTCCCTCCGGCGGAAGCGGCGGACCGGCCGCCGCCGGCGCTCGGCCCGGCGAGCTACGTGGTGGCGCGGGCCGCGCGTCTCGACGCCACGCGGCGCAGCGTGCTGGACGCGCTCGACCCGGCCTCCGACGACCTCGTCATCGTCGCCCCGTGCCCGGGCAGCCGCGACGCGGCCGAGGCGCTGTCGCGCGAGGCGGTCGGCACGGAAGTCGGCGGCCCCAGGCGCCTGGTGTTCGTGGTGGAGCCGTCGCAGCTGTCCTGGCTCCGGGGCCTGTTCTCGCCCCTCACGCCGTTGCGGCTTCCCGCCGCCCTCGATGCGCTCGAGCGGCGGGCCGAGGCGGTCCGCGCGAGGCTGACCCGCACGCTCGAGCGGGAGAGTCTCGACCGGGAGCTGTTCCTGATCGGCCCGCTCCTCGACCGTTTCGACCCGGCGGTGGTCGCGGCGGCGGCCCTGCACCTCGCGGGCCCGCTCGCGCAGACGGCGGAGCCGGTTGACGGAGGAGGCCGGGAGCGGGAGACCGAGGCCGCCTCCGAGCGCGTGCCGTCGTGGGCCAAGGTCTGGGTGGGCGTGGGACGGAAGGACAACGTCCGGCCGGGCGACCTCCTCGGCGCGATCGTCGGCGAGGCGAAGATCGCCGCCGACCGCGTCGGGAAGATCGAGGTGCGGGAGTTGTACTGCCTCGTCGAGGTCCGCAGCGACGACGCGGAGCGGGTGGCCCGGGCGCTGACCGGCACGTCCTTGCGGGGGCGGCGCCTGACGGCGCGCGTGGACCGGGGCCACGGCCCCTCGGCGGGCGGGGGCGGGGGCCGGTTCGGCCGATCGCTGGGATGACGAAAAGGCGCCACCCCGGGAAACCCGAGGTGGCGCCTCAACTATCGGCGGACTACAGCGCCCGCTACTTGGCCTTCTTCACCGCGTCCTTGAGGCCCTTGCCGGCGCGGAACACCGGGGCGATCGACGCCTTGATGGTGATCTCCTTGCCGGTACGCGGGTTGCGACCCTTCCGGGCGCCGCGCTTCCTGGTCTCGAAGTTCCCAAAGCCGGTGATCTGCACCTTGGCGCCCTTCTTCAGCTCGACGGCGATGACGCCGTTGGGAGCGAACAGCGCCTCGACCGAGCGGCCGGCTTCGGCCTTCGACATCTTGGTCTTGCCTGCCAGCGCGCTCACCAGATCGGACTTGTTCACCGGGAGACTCCTTCTCATTGGGGGGTGGGCGTCACGGGGGCAACGCCCCCGATATGGCCGAAAACCTAGGTATTTCCTTGTTTTTCCGCAATAGCCAGTTTGCGAGCTTGACCCCCTCCGAGCCGACTTTCATACTTCCGCACCCTCATCCGCCCACCCAGGACGAGCGACATGTTTCACGGCACCAAGCCCGGATGGATCGAAGTCATCAGCGGCGTGATGTTCAGCGGCAAGAGCGAGGAGCTGATCCGCCGCGTGCGCCGGGCGGTGATCGCGAAGAACAAGGTGCAGGTCTTCAAGTCGCACCTCGACGCGCGCTACGCCGGCATCTACACGGTGAGCAGCCACGACGGCACGATCGTCGAGGCCGAGCCGATCAACGAGGCGCGGGAGATCATGGCGCACCTGCGGCCCGACACGCAGGTGGTCGCCGTGGACGAGGCGCAGTTTCTCGACGCCGGCATCGTGGCGGTGGCGAACGCGCTCGCCGATCGCGGGGTGCGCGTGATCCTCGCGGGCACGGACACCGACTTCCGCGCCGAGCGGTTCGGCGCGATGCCGGAGCTGATGGCCGCGGCGGAGATCGTGGACAAGCTGCACGCGATCTGCGTGGTGTGCGGCGGCCCGGCGACGCGCAATCAGCGCCTGGTCAACGGAAAGCCCGCGCCGTACGACTCCCCGCAGATCATGGTCGGCGGCCGCGAGTCGTACGAGGCGCGCTGCCGTCACTGCCACCAGGTGCCGCGGAAGAACGAGGGCCAGGTTGAGCTGCTCCAGGACGCGCGGACGCACTGACGCCCGGACGCACGGGGACTGTCGCGCCGACTCGGCCGTGCGTCTGTGCGTCCGTGCCTCCGTGCGTCCGTGCCCCCGTGCCCCCGTGCCCGCCGCCTCGGTGCCTCCGTGGCTCCGTGCCTCCGTGCGTCCATGTTGAGCGTCGCGCTCACCGGGAACGTCGCCGCCGGCAAGAGCACCGTGCTGGCGCACTTCGCGCGCTGGGGCGCGTGGGTTGTCGACGCCGATCAGCTGGCGCGCGAGGCGGTGGCGCCGGGCTCCCCGGCCCTGGCCGCGATCGTGGCCCGCTTCGGCCCGGACCTGCGCCTGCCGGACGGCACCCTCGACCGCGCGGCGCTGCGCCGCCGCGTGATGGGCGACGAGGCCCGCCGCGAGGCGCTGAACGCCATCGTACATCCGGAGGTGATGCGCCGGCACGCCGAGCGCATCGAGGCGGCGCGCAAGGCCGGCGTCGAGATCATGGTCTCCGACATTCCGCTGCTGTTCGAGGTGCTCGATCCCGACGCGTGGGACGTCGTGGTGCTGGTGGACGCGCCGGAGGCGACGCGGCGGCACCGGCTGCGGGAGCTGCGCGGCTATTCCGACACCGACGCCGACGACCTCATCCGCGCCCAGCTGCCCAGCGGGCCGAAGCGGCGCCGCAGCCGCATCGTCATCGACAACGACGGCTCGCCCGAGGCGCTGGAGACCCGCAGCCGCGCCGCGTGGGAGCAGCTGGTCGCCGAGGCCGCGCGGCGCCGCGCCGCGCGCCGCTGACGGGCCGCTCGCCGCGCCGCGGCGCGTTTTTCGCTTGACAGTCACGGAGGCCCCGAATACCGTACGGCGGCCGTTCGGATGTCCCGCAGCGCGTGGAGCCCCGATGTCGAAGATTCCCGACGATCTCGCCTATACCGAAGAGCACGAGTACGTCCGCAAGGCGGACGCGGCCGGCGTCGTGGCCGTGGGCATCACCGACTACGCGCAGGGCGAGCTCGGGGACGTGGTGTACGTGGAGCTCCCCAAGCCCGGCGCCAAGTTCGGGAAGATGGAGCCGTTCGGCACCATCGAAGCCGTGAAGGCCGTCTCGGAGCTGTTCTGCCCCGTCGCCGGCGAGGTCGTGGCGGTCAACACCGCCATCGAGGGCGACCCGTCGGTCATCAACAAGGACCCGTACGGCGCCGGATGGATGATCCAGCTCAAGGTCGCCAACGCCGCCGAGCTGAAGGAGCTCCTCAGTCCGGCGGCTTACGCCGCCCACATCGGCCAGTAGCCACCGCGCCCCGGGCTCCGGCCCGGGGCGCTGCACGTTTTCCCCCGGACCTCGACTCCCATGTCCTACGTTCCGCACAGCGACGCCGACGTCCGCGAGATGCTGCAGACGATCGGCGTCAAGTCGCTCGACGACCTGTTCGCCGCCGTCCCCGCCGCGCTGCGCTCCGGCCGGCCGCTCGCGATACCCGAGGCGCTCCCGGAGTGGGACGCCGTCCGCACGGTCTCCGCGCTCGCCGCCCGGGACGCCGGCCTCGTGTGTTTCGCCGGCGCGGGCATGTACGACCACTGGATCCCGTCCATCGTGGACCACGTGCTGCGGCGGTCGGAGTTCTACACCGCCTACACGCCCTACCAGCCCGAGGTCTCGCAGGGGACGCTGCAGGTCATCTACGAGTTCCAGACGCTGATGTGCGAGCTGTCGGGGATGGACGTCGCCAACGCCTCGATGTACGACGGCGCCAGCGCGTGCGCCGAAGCGGCGATCCTGGCCGGCAGCGTGAAGAAGGACCGGCGCCGCGTCGTGATGGCGCACACCGTCCACCCGCACTACCGCCGGGTCACCGAGACCTACATCGGCGCGTCCGGGCGCTCCGTGACGGTGGCGCCGCGCCGCGCCGACGGGACCCTCGACCTCGCGGCCGCGGGCCCGCTGCTGGCCGACGCGACGTGCCTGGTCGTGCAGCAGCCCAACTTCCTCGGCGTGATCGAGGACGTCGAGGCCTGCGCCGCCGCCGCCCACGCCGCCGGCGCGCTCCTGGTCGTCGTGTTCAACCCGATCGCGATGGCGCTGCTTCGGAGCCCCGGCGCCTGCGGCGCCGACATCGCCGTCGCCGAGGGTCAGCCGCTCGGCATCCCGATGAGCTTCGGCGGCCCGGTGCTCGGCATCTTCGCCGCCAAGAACGACTACATCCGCCAGATGCCCGGCCGCATCGTCGGCGTCGCCCGGGACCACGACGGGCGCCGCGGCTTCGTCCTGACGCTCCAGACCCGCGAGCAGCACATCCGCCGCGAGAAGGCCACGAGCAACATCTGCACCAACCAGGGCCTCCTGGCGCTGGCCGCCACCGTCTACCTCGCGACCGTCGGCCTCGAGGGGCTGCGCGGCGTGGCCGAGGCCTCGACGGTCAACGCGCACGCCGCCTTCGACGCCGTCACGAAGATCCGGGGTTACGCGCCGCTCTGCCCGGGCGGGGCGTTCTTCCACGAGTTTGCCGTGAAGACGCCCAAGCCCGCCGCCGAGATCGTGCACCGCGCCGCCGAGCGCGGCGTGCTGCCCGGCGTCGCACTCAACCGGTTCGCCTCGCCGATGGAGGACGACCACGCCCTGTTGATCGCCGTGACCGAGAAGCGCACCGCCGAGGAGCTGGACCGGCTGGTGGACGTGCTGCAGAAGGTCTGAGCCAGGGACCGGAGGGCGCCATGCCGAAGCTCACCTATCACGGCCACTCCTGCTTCGTGCTCGAGCACGCCGGGAAGCGGATCGCCATCGATCCGTTCCTGACCGGCAATCCGAAGGCCGACGTGGACGCCGCCGCCCTGCCCCGGCTGGACGCCATCCTCCTCACGCACGGCCACGGCGACCACCTGGGCGACGCGATCCCGCTGGCCAAGCGCGACAACGCCACGGTGGTGGCGCCCTACGAGCTGGCGCTGTTCTGCGCCGAACAGGGCGCGCCCAACGTGCACCCGATGCACATCGGCGGCGCCCGGGATTTCCCGTTCGGCCGCGTGAAGCTGGTGGTGGCGATCCACGGCGGCATGGTCGAGGGCGACGCGGCGGGGAAGTTCACCACCTTCCCGTGCGGGTACGTGGTCACGGTCGGCGGCAAGGCCGTCTACCACACCGGCGACACCGCGCTGACGATGGACATGCAGCTGCTGCAGGGGCGCGTGGACGTGATGCTGCTCCCGATCGGCGACAACTTCACGATGGGGATCGAGGACGCCGCGCGCGCCGTGTCGTTCGTGAAGCCCCGGGTCGCGATCCCGATGCACTGGGGCACCTTCCCGGTGCTCGAGGCGGACCCGCACGCTTTCCAGAAGGCCGTCGGAGCGCTCGCGCAGGTGGCGGTGCTCCAGCCCGGCCAGGCCTACGACTTCTAGAGGACGCCCATGCAGCCGTTCCCCCTGAGCCCCGTCCCGACGCCGTTGATCTTCGAGCGCTCCCGCGCCGGCCGCGGCGGCACGCGCGTGCCGCGACCCGTCGTGGCGAAGCGCGCCGCCGACGTGCTGCCGGCCAACGCGCTCCGCCGCGACCCGCCGCGCCTGCCCGAGGTGCCCGAGTTCGAGGTGATGCGCCACTTCGTGGAGCTGTCGCTCAAGAACCACCACGTGGACCGCGCCCTCTACCCGCTGGGGTCGTGCACGATGAAGTACAACCCCAAGGTCAACGAGGACATGGCGCGGCTCCCCGGCTTCGCCGCGCTGCACCCGTTCACGCCCGACGCGGAGTGCCAGGGCGCGCTCGAGCTGAGCTACACCCTCGGCGAGTGGCTCAAGGACGTCAGCGGGATGGACGCGATCACGCTCCAGCCCGCCGCCGGCGCCCAGGGGGAGATGACCGGCATCTTCCTCATCGCCGCCTACCACCGCGCCCGCCGCGACGCGGCGCGCACGACGGTGATCATTCCCGACAGCGCCCACGGCACCAACCCCGCCACCGCGGCGCTCGCTGGCTTCACGGTCAAGGCCCTCAAGTCGGACGCGCGGGGCCAGATGGACCTCGCGACGCTGCGGGCCGCGCTCGGCCCCGACACCGCCGCGCTGATGCTCACGCTCCCCAACACCGTCGGCCGGTTCGAGACCGAGGTCGCCGAGATCGCCAAGCTCGTGCACGACGCCGGCGCCCTGCTGTACATCGACGGCGCCAACATGAACGCGCTGATGGGCGTCGTGCGCCCGGGCGACTGCGGCGCCGACGCGATGCACTTCAACCTCCACAAGACGTTCTCGACGCCGCACGGCGGCGGCGGCCCCGGGTCCGGCCCGGTCGCCGTCAAGAAGCACCTCGAGCCGTTCCTCCCCGTGCCGGTGATCGCCAGGGACGGCGGCCGCTACGTGCGCCTGTGGGAACGGCCGCAGTCCATCGGGAAGCTGCACGGCTACGCCGGGAACTTCGGGATGCTGGTGCGCGCCTACACCTACATCGCCATGCTGGGGCGCGAGGGGATCCGCCAGACCGCCCAGGCGGCGGTCCTGAACGCGAACTACGTGGCCGCGCGCATCGAGGCGAAGTACCCGCTGCCGTTCGGGCGCGGCATGCACGAGTGCGTGGCGACCGGCACGCCCTTCAAGGAGAAGTACGGCGTCAAGACGCTCGACATCGCCAAGCGGTTGCTCGACTACGGCTACCACGCCCCCACCATCTACTTCCCGCTGATCGTGCCCGAGGCGCTGATGATCGAGCCGACGGAGACGGCCACCAAGGACGAGCTGGACCGCTTCGCGGACACGATGCTCACGATCGCCGACGAGGCGGAGCAGAGCCCCGAGCTGGTCACGGGCGCGCCGCGCCTGACGCCGGTCAGCCGGTTCGACGAGGCGGCGGCGGCGAGAAACCCCGACGTGCGGTACGCCTTCGGCCGCTAGGCGGGAGCACCGCTCTCCATAAGCCGCGGCGCGCGCCGCGCCGTCCGTCTTGACACGGCCGGGCGCGCCGGCCCTCGTTCCTGCGTGCGACCCTCCACCGTCCTGTTCCTCCTCGCCGTCGCCATTTCCGGCGGCTTCGCCATCGTCGCCGCCGTGAAGGACGACCGCGCGGGCACGTACGTCTTCAAGCCGCTCACCACGTTCATCGTCCTCCTCGGCGCCGCCTTCCTGGTCCAGCCGGGGGCGCAGCCGTATCGCGCGCTGGTGGTGCTCGGCCTCGCCTGCGCCCTCGCGGGCGACGTGCTCCTGATGCTGCCGCGGGACCGGTTCGCGGCAGGCCTCGCCGCGTTCTTCCTCGCGCACCTGGCGTACATCGCCGCGTTCAGCGCCGCGAACCCGCCCGCCGCCGCGCAGGTGACGCGCCTGCTCCCCTTCGCCGTGACGATCGGCGCGGTCATCGCCTACGTGTGGGGGCGCCTCGGCGCGATGCGCGGGCCGGTGCTCGCGTACGGGGCGGTGATCGCCGTCATGGCGTGGCGCGCCGCCACGCGCGGCCGGGTGCCGGGCGTCGCACGCGCCAGCTACCTCCTCGCGTTGACGGGCGGCTGCCTGTTCGTGGCGTGCGACGCGCTCCTCGCGATCCGCCGGTTCCGCCATCCGTCGCGCCTGGTGCACGCCGCGGAGCTCGGCGTGTATTGGACGGCGCAGGTGCTGATCGCGTTGTCCATCAGGGTGTCGTAGCGCCGGGTTGCCGCGCCCCCGCGGATCGAAGCCGGAAGCCTTCGGTCGTGTTTCGCGCCGCCATTACCGCACCGCGCGGCCCGCCGCATCTCTTGTCGTTCCGGCCCGCGGCTTGCTAAGCTTCTTCGCCGAAATGCGAAGTGCCGGTCTCACCTGAAACTCCGGGGAACTCCCGTGCCTGCTAAGTCCCACAAGGTCCCGAAGGCGGCCGCCAAGAAGCGGGCGCCCTTCCGGTTGACGTACGCCACCATGTTCGACCCGCCCGAGGCCCTGCACCACAACTACGAACGCGCGCTCGCCAAGCTCAAGACCGGGCTGGGACGCGAGTATCCCCTGCTCGTGGGCGGCGCGCGGCGGCGCGCGGCGGAGCAGTTCGAGGACCGCAGCCCGATCGACACCGACTGGGTGCTCGGCCGGTTCCAGAAGGGCGGCGTGGACGACGCGAAGGCCGCGATCGCCGCGGCGCGCGAAGCGTTTCCCGCCTGGAGTGCGCTGCCGTGGCAGCGGCGGGTCCGCTACCTCCGTGCCGTCGCCGCGCTGATCAACGAGCGGGTCTTCGAGTTCGCCGCCCTCGACTCCCTGGAAGTCGGTAAGAACCGGATGGAGTCGCTCGGCGACGTGCAGGAGACCGCCGACCTCATCACCTATTACTGCGACCTGATGGAGAAGTACGACGGGTACGTGACGCCGATGGGCCGCGACCCGCTCAAGGGCTACACCGCCTCCAACACCAGCGTGCTGCGCCCGTATGGGGTGTGGGTCGTGATCTCGCCCTGGAACTTCCCGGTGGCGCTCGCCGGCGGCCCGAGCGGCGCGGCGCTGCTCGCGGGCAACACGCTGGTGATGAAGCCCGCCAGCGACACGCCGTGGGTCGGGTACTTCCTCGCGTCGTGCTTCCTCGACGCGGGGCTGCCGAAGGGCGTCGTCAACTTCGTGACCGGGCCGGGCGGCACCCTCGGCGAGGAGCTGATCAGCAATCCGGGCGTGGACGGGATCACGTTCACGGGCTCCTTCGACGTCGGGATGCACATCTACCGCGCCTTCGCGGGCGGGAAGTGGCCGCGGCCCTGCATCGCGGAGATGGGCGGGAAGAACGCGACCATCGTCTCGCGCCACGCGGACCTCGACGAGGCGGCGCTCGGCTGCTATCGCTCCGCCTTCGGGCTCCAGGGCCAGAAGTGCTCGGCGACCTCCCGCATCTTCATCGAGCGCCCCGCCAAGGAGGCGTTCACCGCCAAGCTGCTCGCCCTGCTCGAGCGCACCAACATCGGCGACCCCACGGTGCAGGCCAACTGGCTCGGACCGGTGGCCAACGCCGCCGGCGCGCGCAGCTACGAGAACTACTGCGCGGAGCTGCGGCAGGCGGGCACGATCCTGTTCGGCGGTCGGCGCCTCACCCAGGGCGATCTCGCCAAGGGGTACTTCTGCGCGCCCACGCTGGTGGACAACGTCCCGGAGAGCCACCGGCTGTGGCGGGAGGAGATGTTCCTGCCCATCGTCATGATCGCGGCGGTGGACACGCTCGAGGAGGGCATGCGGCGCGCCAACAATGCGGACTACGGCCTCACCGCCGGCTTCTACGGCAACCACCGGGAAGCGCAGTGGTTCTTCGAGCGGATCGAGGCCGGCACCTGCTACGCCAACCGGCCGCAGGGCGCGACCACCGGCGCCTGGCCCGGCCTGCAGCCCTTCGGCGGATGGAAGGGTTCGGGCTCGAGCGGCAAGTCGGCCGGCGGCATCTGGTACCTGCCGCAGTTCATGCGGGAGCAGAGCCGGACGTTGATCAGTGAGAAGTGAGGGGTGAGACGTGAGGAGTGAGACGGTCACGTGAGGGGTGAGAGGGGGAAAGGCGTAAGAGGGTGCGATGCGGCTTCTCACGCCTTTCGACCCCTCACGCCTCACCGATCCGTCTCACCTCTCACTCCTCACCCCTCACAGGGGAGGGGCGGTGAGGGGTGAGTGGCTGGTCTTGCTCGATGCACCGGCGTCGGGGGCGTGGAACATGGCGCTCGACGCCGCGCTGCTGAAGGCCGCGGAGCGCGAGGGGCTCCACGCGCTGCGCCTGTACGCCTGGGACCCCCCGACGCTCTCCTTCGGCCGCAACGAGCCCGCCCTGCGCCGCTACGACCGCGACGCCATTGCGGCGCGCGGCCTGGCGGTGGTGCGGCGTCCCACCGGGGGGCGCGCGGTGTGGCACCACCGCGAGGTGACGTACGCGGTCGCGGCGCCCGCGTCCGCCTTCGGTTCCCTGCGCGACACCTACCACGAGATCCACGCCCTGCTCGCCGCCGCCCTCGCCTCGCTCGGCGCGCGCGTCGCCCTCGCCGCTGACCGGCCCGCCGAGGGCGTCGGCTTCGGCGCCTGTTTCGCGAGCGCGGCGGGCGGCGAGGTGGTGGCGCTGACGGGCGGCAAGGTGGTCGGCAGCGCACAGGTGCGGGGCGACGGCGCCTTTCTGCAGCACGGCTCCATCCTCCTCGCGGCCGAGCAGGACGTGGTCGCGGGCGTCACGGTGGGCGACGCCGCCGCGCCGTCGGCCACCGGCCTGGAGCAGCTCCTCGACCGGGGCCGGGCCACCTGGCAGGCGGTGAGCGAGGCGGTCCGGCGCGCCGCCGCGCAGCGATGGGGAGCGCCCGAGCAGCCCCGGCCGCTCCCGGCGGCCGTCGCCCAGGCGGCCCGCGAAGCCCTGGCCACGTTCGCCGATCCGGCCTGGACCTGGCGGAGGTAGGCACGGGGCCGGCGGAAACCGGTCCCCCCGGGGGGGCCTAACGCCACCCTAACGCCGGCCCGTAGTATTGAAACGGTTCGCGCGCCGGCTCCCCCGCCGGCGCCATCCCCGCCATGCCCCGGAGGCCATCGTGCGCTCGCCTTTCGTGTTGCTTCTCGCCATCGCCATGCCGCTCGCGGCCCAGCAGCCGAAGGCCCCGGCGCGACGGGCGGCTCATGCGGCCCACGCGGCGCTCGCCGCCCCGGTTCGCGGCCCGACGGTGGAAGGCATCACCGAGTACGATCTGGCCAACGGCCTGAAGGTGCTGCTGTTCCCCGACTCGTCGAAGCCGACGATCACGGTGAACATCACCTACCTGGTCGGCTCCCGGAACGAGGGCTACGGCGAGACCGGCATGGCCCACCTGCTCGAGCACCTGTCGTTCAAGGGGACGCCGCACCACCGCAACATCCCGCAGGAGCTGACCGAGCACGGCGCGTCGCCCAACGGCAGCACCTGGTACGACCGCACCAACTACTTCGAGACGTTCGCCGCCACCGATACCAACCTCACGTGGGCGCTCGATCTCGAGTCCGACCGGATGGTGAACAGCTTCATCGCCAAGCACGATCTCGAGTCGGAGATGACGGTCGTGCGCAACGAGTACGAGGCGGGGGAGAACGATCCGTTCAACGTGCTCATGGAGCGGACGTTCTCGACCGCCTTCCTGTGGCAGAACTACGGCAAGTCCACCATCGGGGCGCGCTCCGACATCGAGCTGGTGCCGATCGAGCGGCTGCAGTCGTTCTACCACCGCTACTACCAGCCGGACAACGCCGTGCTGGTGGTGGCGGGCAAGTTCGACCCGCGGCGGACGCTCGAGCTGATCCAGCGCGACTTCGGCCGCATTCCGCGTCCCGACCGCTCCGGCGTGCTGAAGATCTACCCGACCTACACGGTCGAGCCCACGCAGGACGGCGAGCGCAGCGTGACGCTGCGCCGCGTCGGCGACGTGCAGGTGGTCGCGGCGATGTACCACGTGCCGTCGGGCTCCGACACCGATTTCCCCGCGGTGGACGTGCTCAGCGAAGTGCTGGGCAGCGCGCCGTCCGGCCGGCTCTACAAGGCGCTCGTCGTCACCAAGAAGGCGGCCGACGTCGGCGCCATGGCGTTCCAGCTCCGCGAGCCCGGCATGCTGTACCTCTACGCGCGGGTCCGCCAGGAGGACCCGCTCGACAGCGCCCGCGCCGGCCTCGAGCGCACGGTGGATTCGGTGCTGGTCGCGCCGCCCACGGCCGAGGAAACGGAGCGCGGCAAGGCGGCGCTGCTTCGCAACATCGAGCTCAACCTGAACAACTCGATGCGGGTCGGCCTCGAGCTGTCCGAGTGGGCCGCGATGGGTGACTGGCGGCTGCTGTTCCTGTACCGCGACCGCCTCAAGGCCGTGACGGCGGCCGACGTGCAGCGGGTGGCCGCCCGGTACCTCGTGCCCTCCAACCGCACGCTCGGCCTGTTCATTCCGACGGCGAGCCCGCAGCGCGCCGAGATCCCGCCGGTGCCCGACGTGGCGGCGCTGGTCCGCGACTACCATGGGGATACCGCCCGCGCGGCGGGTGAAGCGTTCGATCCGTCGCCGGCGACCATCGAGCAGCGCACCGTGCGCTCGACGCTCCCCAACGGGATGCGGCTGGCGCTGCTGGCCAAGCGCACCCGCGGCCAGACCGTGAACGCGATGCTGCGGCTGCGCTACGGGACCGAGGCCACGGTCACCGGCAAGTCGGCGATCGGCGATCTCGCGGCCGACATGCTGCTGCGCGGCTCCCTGCACCACACCCGCCAGCAGATCAAGGACTCGCTCGACCGGCTGCAGTCGCGCGTGAACGTGTTCGGCGGCCCCACCGCCACGACGGTGATGATCGAGACGACGCGGCCCAATCTCGCTGCCACGCTGGACCTGCTCGGCGAGGTGCTGCGCGAGCCGGCGTTCGATTCCACGGAGTTCCGCGCCCTGGTGCAGGAGAACCTGGCGCAGATCGAGGAGCAGCGCAGCGATCCCATGGCGCGCGGCATGGCGGCCTTCCGCCACCACCTCAGCGACTACCCCAAGGGCGATCCGCGCTACGTGCCGTCCCCCGACGAGCAGGCGGCGGAGTACTCGGCCGCCACGCTCGACGCCGTGCGCCGCTTCTACGCGGACTGCTACGGCGCGTCCAACGCGGAGCTCGCGGTGGTCGGCGACTTCGACCCGGCCCAGCTGGCCCGGCAGGTGGCGGCGAAGCTCGGCGACTGGCGCGGCTCCGGGGCGTACGCGCGGGTCCCCTCGCCCTACCAGGACCGTCCCGACACGACCATCGTGATCCAGACGCCCGACAAGGCGAACGCCTTCTTCCTCGCGGGCATGAACCTGCGGATCCGCGACGACGATCCCGATTACGCGGCATTGCTGCTCGGCAACTACATGCTGGGCGGCGGCTTCCTGAACTCCCGCCTGGCCGTGCGCATCCGCCAGAAGGACGGGCTCAGCTACGGCGTGGCGTCGATGGTCGGCGCGGGCACGCTCGACTCGAGCGGCACCTTCATCACCTACGCGATCTACGCGCCGCAGAACGTCAAGCGCCTCGTGACGGCCTTCAACGAGGAAATCGCCCGGGTGCTGCGCGACGGCTTCACGGCCGAGGAGGTGCAGCAGGCCAAGGAGGGGTGGCTGCAGTCACGGGAGGTGGGCCGGGCACAGGACCAGTCGCTCGCCGGCACGCTCATGTCCGACCTCTTCTACCAGCGCACGCTGGCGTACGATGCCGACCTCGAACAGCGGGTGCGGGCCCTCACGCCCGACCAGATCAACGCGGTGATGCGCCGCTACATCGATCCGACCAGGTTCACCGTGGTGGAAGCGGGAGACTTCGCCAACCACCCGGCGCCGTAACCACCGCCTCATCCTGCGACCGCGAGGGGGCGCTTCGGCGCCCCCTCGCTGCGTCCGGCCTCGTCGCGCGGCGCCGCACGCTAGGAAGGATGCGGGGCATTCGCTAGATTGGGCGCCGTGAGGATCGGCGCTGTGCTCGCGGCGGTCGCGCTGCTCGCCGGCTGCGCCAGGCGCGCGGAGGCGCCGGCCGCCGCGGGCGCGATGGTCATCGCCACGACCGGCGACGCCGACGTGCTGCTCCCGCCCGTCACCAACGTCACGACCGGCATCAACGTCTCCGACCTCATCTTCTGCCGGCTGGCCGAGCTCAAGATGGGGCTCAACACGGTGGACGATTCCGCTTTCCGGCCGGCGCTGGCCCGCGGCTGGGAGCACCCCGACTCGCTGACCATCGTCTTCCATCTCGACCCCCGGGCGCGCTGGCAGGACGGCGTCCCCGTCCGGGCCGCGGACGTCGCCTACACGTTCGGCGTCTACCGGGACTCGAGCGTCAACTCGCGGCTGGCGCCGTTCCTCGGGGCGATCCGCTCGGTCACGGCGCTCGACTCGCTCACCGTCGCCTTCCGGTTCGCGCGCTGGTATCCCGAGCAGCTGTACGACGCCACGTACCAGATGCGCATCCTGCCCGCGCACCTGCTCGACACCATTCCGCCGGCGCGGCTCGCGTCCTCGGCGTTCGCGCGCGCGCCGGTCGGCGACGGGCCGTACCGCTTCGTGCGCTGGGACGCGGGCGCCACCATCACGCTGGCGGCCGACACGACCTGGTTCCTCGGGCGGCCGGGGATCCCCCGCCTGGTCTGGCGCGTCACGCCCGAGCTGGCGACCGCCGTGAGCGCGCTGCTCGGCGGCGAGGCCGACGCGATGGAGGTGATCCAGTCGCCGGGCGAGCTGGCGCGGGTCGCGGCCTCGAAGGACGTGCGGCTGGTCCCCTACCCGTCCGCCATCTACGCCGGGCTCGTCTTCAACCTGCGGCACCCGCTGCTCAAGGACCGCGAGCTGCGGCGCGCGCTCGTGATGGGGCTCGACCGCACGACGATCGTCCGTTCGGTCTTCGGGCCCTACGCCGAGGTCGCGGTCGGCGCCACCAGCCCGATGCAGTGGATCTGGAGCGATTCCCTCCGCCAGCTCCCGTACGACACGGCGGCGGCGGCCCGGGCGCTCGACCGGCTCGGGTGGCGCGCCGCGGCGCCGGGCGGCCCGCGCCGCCGGAACGGCGTGCCGCTCGCCTTCAGCGTCCTGGTGCCGACCTCGAGCCAGGTGCGCCAGCGGGCGGCGGTGATCGCGCAGGACGAATGGCGGCGCCTGGGGGTGGAGGCGCGCATCGAGCCGCTGGAGTTCAACGTGATGGAGCGCCGGACGGTGGCGGGCACCTTCGACGCCGCGTTCATTTCGCGCACCATCGATCCCAGCCCCGCCTCGCTGCTGCAGTGGTGGAGCCCCGGGGCGGAGGAAAACGTCGGCGCATACGACGATCCCGCCTTCGAGGCGCTGATGGTCCGGGCGATGCGCGCGCGGACCGAGGCGGCGGCGGCGCCCCTGTGGCGGCAGGCGCTGGAGCTGCTCAACGCGGACGCGCCCGCCGTGTTCCTGTTCTCGCCGCGCAACGAGGCGGCGTTCAGCGCGCGGGTCGAAAACGTCACCCTCCGGCCGGACAGCTGGCTGGCCACGGTCACCACGTGGCGGCTGCGGCCGGGGGACGGGGCGCGGGACCGGGCCGCCGGGCACTGAGCGTGCTCGGGTACGTCGCCCGCCGCCTGCTGTTCGCCGTCGTCAGCATCGCCGCGGTCGTCGTCCTCACCTTCCTGCTCGTGCACGCCGCCCCGGGCGCGCCGATGCTCGGCGCCGCCGACCGGACGCTCGTCTCGCCCGAAATCATCGCGCGCCAGCGGGCGCTGTTCGGGCTCGACCGCCCCCTCCCGGAGCAGTTCGTACGCTACGCCGCCGCCCTCGCCCGCGGCGAGCTGGGGGAGTCGTTCGTGCTGCACCGGCCCGTGGCGGCCGTGATCGGGGCGGCGCTCCCCAACACGCTGCTCCTCGGCGCGGCGGCGCTGCTGCTGTCGCTGGGGCTGGGGCTGGCCGCCGGCATCTTCCAGGCCGCGCGCCGCCACTCGCTCACCGACACGCTGCTCGGCGCCGTGACGCTGGCGTTCTACTCCATGCCGGTCTTCTGGCTCGGCCTGCTGCTGCTCCTGGTGTTCGGCGAGGGGCTCCACTGGCTGCCGATCGGCGGGATGACCGACCCTGCCGTCCACGATCTCCTCTCCCCGGCGGGTCGCGCGCTCGACGTGGCGCGCCACCTCGTCCTGCCCGCCGCCACCCTCGGGCTCGTGGAGGCCGCAGCCTTCGCCCGGTTCCAGCGCAGTGCCCTGCTCGAGAGCCTCGGCGCCGAGTTCGTCCGCGCCGCGCGGGCGCGCGGGCTGCCGGAGCGGGCCGTGCTGCTCCGCCACGCGCTGCGCACCGCCCTGGCACCGACCCTCACCCTGGCCGGGCTCGCGGTGCCGTACTTCCTGGCGGGGTCCGTGCTGGTCGAGAGCATCTTCGGCTGGCCGGGGCTCGGGCGCGTGGCGTACGACGCCATCTTCGCGCGCGATTACAACGTCATCGTGGCGACGGCCCTGGTGGCGGGGGTGCTCGTGGCGATCGGCAACCTGCTCGCCGACCTCGCCGTGGCCCTGGTCGATCCGCGCGTGCGGCTGGACCGGTGAGCCCCTGGCACCTGGCCGGCCGCCGCTTCGCGCGCAACCGCAGCGCGCTCGTGGGTGCGGCCGTCGTGGCCCTGCTCGTCGCGGTCGCGCTCGTCGGCCCCCTGCTGACGGCGGACCCGCTGGCGCAGCCCGATCCCGTGCGGCTCCAGGACCGGCCACCCTCGCCGGCCCACTGGCTCGGCACCGACCCCTACAGCCGCGACGTGCTGAGCCGCACGGTGAACGCCGCCCGGGTCTCGCTGGGCATCGGGGTCGGGGCCGCCCTGCTCGCGGTCACGCTCGGCGCCGGCGTCGGGCTGGCCGCCGGGCTCGCCGGGCCGCGCACCGACCAGGTGCTCATGCGCGGCGTGGACGTCGCCCTCGCCCTGCCCCGGATCTTCTTCCTGCTCGCCGTGTTCGCGGTCTGGGAGCAGGCGCCGGCGATCGCCGTGGCCCTCCTGATCGCGCTCACCGGCTGGTTCCAGACCAGCCGCATCGTGCGCGCCGTGGTCCTCAGTCTGCGGGAGGCCGATTTCGTCTCGGCCGCGCGGGCCCTCGGCGCGACGGGGCCCCGCATCGCGCGGCGCCACCTCTTGCCGCACCTCGCCGGCCCCATCATCGTCAGCGCGTCGCTCGACGTCGGCAACATCATCCTGCTGGAGGCCGGCCTGTCGTATCTCGGCCTCGGCATCCGGCCGCCCACGCCCACCTGGGGGAACATGATCATGGACGGGAAGGACGTGCTCTTCTCCGCCCCCTGGGTCGCGCTCGCGCCGGGACTCGCCCTGGTGCTCACCGTCGTCGCGTTCAACCTGGCGGGCGACGGGTTGCGCGACGCCTTCGACCCCAGGGCGGCGGCGTGAGCGCACCCGCCCCGGCCCCCCGCGCGCCGCTGCTCGAGGTGCGCGACCTCGCCGTGACGTTCACCGGGCCCGACGGCGTCGCGCGGGCCGTGGACGGCGTTGACCTCACGGTGGACGAGGGCGAGACGGTGGGCCTCGTCGGCGAGTCGGGCTGCGGCAAGAGCGTCACGGCGCTGTCGCTCTTGAGGCTGGTGGAGCCGCCGGGGCACATCGCCCACGGGAGCAGCGTGCGCCTGGAAGGGCGCGACCTGCTCGCGCTCGGCGCCAAGGAGATCCGCGCGGTGCGCGGCAACCACGTGGCGCTCGTCTTCCAGGAACCGCTCAGCGCCCTCAACCCGGTGCTGCGGGTCGGCGCGCAGATCGCCGAGGCCATCCGCGCGCACGAGGCCGTGACGCGCGCGACCGCGCGCTGGCGGGCGGTGGAGCTGCTCGGCGCCGTCGGCATCCCCGACGCGGCCAAGCGGGCGTCCGCCTATCCGCACCAGCTGTCCGGCGGAATGCGGCAGCGCGTGCTGCTCGCCATGGCGCTCGCCTGCCATCCCAAGTTGCTGCTGGCCGACGAGCCCACCACGGCGCTCGACGTCACGATCCAGGCCGAGATCCTGGAGCTGCTCGACGGGCTGCAGCAGAGACTCGGCATGGCGGTGCTCCTGATCACGCACAACCTGGGCATCGTGGCCGAGCGGACCCGGCGCGTGTACGTCATGTACGCGGGCCAGATCGTGGAAGAGGCCCCCACCGAGCGCCTGTTCGCCGCGCCCGCGCACCCGTACACCGAGGGGCTGCTGGCCGCGGTCCCGCGCCTCGACGTGCGGCGCGCGCGGCTCCGGGCGATCCCGGGCCAGGTGCCGCCGGCCGAGGCGTGGCCGCCCGGATGTCGCTTTCATCCACGCTGCCCGTTCGCGTGGGAGCGGTGCCGCAGCGAGATGCCCCCCCTGCTGCCCGTGGCCGAGGGGCACCGGGCCCGGTGCTGGCTGGTGGAAGAACCTGGACGACGAAAGGCGTAAGAGGTGAGATGTGAAAGGTGAGCGGTGTGGGTGAGACGTGAGAGGGGGAGAGGCGTGAGACGGTGGCGCGAGCCCTCTCACGCTTCTCCACCTCTCACCTCTCACTTGGCCTTCTCACCCCTCACCTCTCACCTCTCACCCTTTCCGAGGTGACCGTCTTGGGAGAGAAGCCGCTGGTCGAGGTCCGCGATCTCGTCACCCACTTCGTGCGACGCACCGGACTGCTCAGGGGCCGCGAGGTCGTGCAGGCCGTGAACGGCGTCTCGCTCACGGTGGGCGCGCGGGAAACGCTGGGCCTGGTGGGCGAATCGGGGTGCGGCAAGACCACGCTGGGCCGCACCATCCTGCGGCTGGTGGAGCGCACCTCCGGGCTGGTGCGCTTCGACGGCCAGGACGTCTTCGCGCTCGATCCCGCGGCGCTGCGCCGCCTGCGGCGCCGCATGCAGCTCATCTTCCAGGACCCCGACGGATCGCTCAACCCGCGCCTGGCGATCGGGCGCGCCGTGCGCGAGGGGCTGGAGGTGCACCACCTGGCGTCGGGGGCCGAAGCCGACCGGCGCGTCGCGGCGCTGCTCGAGGAGGTCGGGCTGCCCTCCGGTTCGGCGGGCCGCTACCCGCACGAGTTCTCCGGCGGGCAGCGGCAGCGGGCGGGCATCGCGCGGGCGCTCGCCGTCGAGCCCGAGTTCATCGTCTGCGACGAGCCGGTGTCCGCCCTCGACGTCAGCGTGCAGGCTCAGGTGCTGAACCTGCTGGTGGACCTGCAGGCGCGGCGCGGCCTCGCGTACCTGTTCATCTCCCACGACCTGGCCGTCGTCCGCCACGTGGCGCCCCGCGTCGCCGTGATGTACCTCGGCCGCATCGTCGAGGCGGGACCGGCGGACGGCATCTACCAGCGCCCCCTGCACCCGTACACCCAGGCGCTCCTCACGGCGGTGCCGGTGCCGGACCCGACGACCCGCCGGCCGCGTGTCGTCCTGGCCGGCGACCCGCCGTCGCCCGTGAACCCGCCGCCCGGCTGCCCGTTCCACCCGCGCTGCCAGCACCCGGGCAAGGATGCGACGTGCCGCACGGTGCGCCCCGAGCTGCGCGAGCTGGCGCCGGGGCACTGGGCCGCCTGTCACCTGGCCGACCGCTGAGCCCGCCGCCATGACCGCCGCCGCGCTGGCCCTGCTCGTCGTCGCGGTGGTGCTGCTGCTCGTGCTGGTGCTGCGCCGGGCGCCGGCCGGCGACGGGGCGCTGCTGCAGCCGCAGCTGATCGAGCTGCGGACCCGGCTCGACGCGCTCGTCGCCGCCCAGCAGTCCGTGCCTCGGGCGCTGGCGGACGGCCGCGCCGAGCAGGCCCGCTCCCTCTCGGACCAGTTCCTCAAGATCCAGAGCGCGCTGAACCGGCAGCTCGCCGACACCGGCTCCGCCGTCGCCGACGTGCGCGAGCGCCTCGGCCTGCTGGCCGCCGTCACCCAGCGGCTCGAGACGGTGGGCCAGAGCGTCACCAAGGTGCAGGAGCTGCTCCAGGTCCCGCGGCTGCGCGGCACCCTGGGCGAGGTGTGGCTCGAGGAGCTGCTGCGGCAGATTTTCCCGGCGGCGCTGTACCGGATCCAGCACGAGTTCCGCTCGGGCGAGAAGGTGGACGCCGCGATCCTCGTCGGCGACCGCCTGATCCCGGTGGACGCCAAGTTCCCGCTGGAGGCGTGCCAGCGGATGCTGGCCGCCGAGCCCGAGAACCTCGACCGCGAGCGGCGGGCGTTCCGCCGGTCGCTGCGGGAGCGGATCGACGAGATCGCCGACAAGTACATCCGGCCCGACGAAGGGACTTTCGAGTTCGCGCTGATGTACATCCCGGCCGAGACCGTCTACTACGAGGCGGTGGTACGCGGCGAGACGCTCGAAGAGGACGAGAGCGTCGTCGGCTACGCGCTGCGGCGCAAGGTGATCCCGGTCTCGCCCAACACCTTCTACGCCTATCTCGCCGCGATCCTGCACGGCCTGCGCGGGCTCGAGGTGGAGCGCGAGGCCCGGGAGATCCTCGCCTCTCTCGGCGGGCTCCAGCAGCAGTTCGGGCGCTTCGAGGCCGCCTATCGCCTGATCGGCAAGCACCTCGACCACGCCGCGCGCCAGTACGACGAGGCGGACAAGCAGATCGGGTTGATCCAGGAGCGGTTCGCGAAGATCACGGGCGTGGGCCGCGGCCCGGAGCCGGACGCCCTGCCTCCGGCCGAATAGACCGGTGCCCGAGCCGGCCAAGCACGCGCTTCCGCCCGAAGGCCCAGGCGCCGCGCGCGCCCCGGTGAGCTTCAAGGACCACTTCTCCGTGGCGGCCGCGTCCTACGCGGTCCACCGCCCCACCTATCCCGCCGCCCTGGCGGAGTTCCTCGCGGCGCAGGCGCCGGCGCGCGACCTGGCGTGGGACTGCGGCTGCGGTTCCGGGCAGCTCTCGACCCTCCTCGGCGACGTGTTCGCGCGCGTGATCGCCACCGACGCGAGCGCCGAGCAGATCGCGAACGCGGCGCCGCACGCCCACGTCGTCTACCGCCGCGCCGCCGCCGAAACGAGCGGGCTGCCGGACCTCGGCGCCGATCTCGTCGTGGCGGCGCAGGCGGCGCACTGGTTCGATCTCCCGGCCTTCTATGCGGAGGTCCGCCGGGTGGCGCGGCCCGGCGCGCTGGTGGCGCTCGTCACCTACGGCATCGTGCTCCTGGGGGAGCCGGCCCTCGACCAGGTGATGGGACGGTTCTACTGGGGGGCGCTGCATCCCTTCTGGCCCCCGGAGCGCCGCCACGTCGAGGACGGTTATCGGTCTCTCGCGTTTCCGTTCCCGGAGGTCGCGGCCCCACCGCTGGCGATGCGGGCCGAGTGGACGCTGGCCCAGCTCGTCGGCTACCTCCATACCTGGTCCGCGGTCCTCGCGATGGAGCGCGCGGGCGAGGCGGCGGCCGTGGCCGCCTTCGAATCCCGCCTCGCGGCCGCGTGGGGCCCCGCCGAAATGGCGCGGACGATCCGCTGGCCGCTGGCGGTACGCGCCGGCCGCGGGTGATTCGCGCCGCGCCGCGGCCGACGCCCGCTATATTTCACGCCATCAGGGAGGCGACCACGCGCGGCGCCGGAACACCTTCCCCGGCCGCACCAGGTCGGCACGCCGCGGTGTCGCACTTCATCTCACGCTGGACCTCAGGGAGGCACGAGGATGGCAGATCAGAAGATCGTGGCCGTGGTCGGAGCACGCGGCGCGCAGGGCGGCGGGCTCGTCCGCGCCATCACAGCGGACAAGAACGGGCCGTTCAAGGCACGCGCCCTGACCCGCGACATCCGCTCGGACAGGGCGAAGGAGCTGCGGGCGGCTGGGGCGGACGTCGTCGCGGCCGACGTGGACGACGAGGCCAGCCTCGTAAAAGCGTTCACCGGAGCCGACGCGGCGTTCTGCGTCACCTTCTACTGGGCGCACATGTCGCCGGACAAGGAGATGGCGGAGGCCGCGGCGATGGCGCGCGCGGCGAAGCAGGCGGGCGTGCGGCACGTCGTCTGGTCCACGCTCGAGGACACCCGGAAATTCGTACCCCTGAGCGACAACCGCATGCCGACGCTGATGGGCAAGTACAAGGTCCCGCACTTCGACGCCAAGGGCGAGTCCGACCACTTCTTCTCGGACCTCGGCGTGCCGACCACGTACCTGGTCACCGTCGCCTACTGGGACAACTTCATCCACTTCGGCTGGGGACCCAAGCAGGATGCGAGCGGCAAGCTGGCCCTCACCTTCCCGATGGGCGACAAGAAGCTGGCGGGCATCGCCGCCGAGGACATCGGCAAGTGCGCGTACGGCGTCTTCAAGCGAGGCCCCGAGTACGTCGGCAAGCGCGTCGCCATCGCCGGCGGTCACCTCACCGGCGCGGAGATGGCGGCTGGCCTGACGAAGGCCCTCGGCCGCCCGGTGGGCTACAACGCGATCGAGCCGGCGGTGTACCGCAGTTTCGGCTTCCCCGGCGCCGACGACCTCGCGAACATGTTCCAGTTCGATCGCGACTTCTCGGACGAGTTGTGCAAGGCGCACAGTGTTGAAGTGTCGCGCACACTGAACCCGGAGCTGCTGTCCTTCGACGCTTGGCTCAAGGCGAACGCAGCGCACATTCCGCTGGGGTGAGTAGTTGGTAGGCTGTGGGATGTAGGTTGTGGGAAGTACGCAGGATTCAGGCTGCGAGAGGCAGGTGGCGGGGTGGCGGGCCTACAACCCACCACCCCCAACCTACCACCAGTCTAGACGTATCTGGCTACCGCCATACACAGCACCGCGATGCCCAGCAGGCGCGCCGCCCAGCGGGCGCCGGTGCGCAACTGGCCACGGTAGACATCCATCTGCGCCACCTGCTCCTTCGTCGGCCCGCCCCCCTGGACCGTCCGGCCGAGCGCCGCCAGCCGCCTCGCGTTGCGCGCCCCCAGCCCGATGCCGACGACGGCCGCAACCAGACCCGCCAGCGCACCGATGCTGAAGGTCACACCCGTGCCGCTGCCCATGAACGTGGGCTGGAAGCCTCCCGAGTCCCGGGCAAGCAGCCAGATGCCCGCCACGATCGTGAGCAGGCCGGCCGCCGACATCACGACGGTAAAGCGGCCGCCGGCAAAGCGCTGCATGAAGCGGGCGCCGTCGGGACCGGCCGCCGTGGCTGCGGGCTCGACGTAGCCGGCGACGACGAACATCCCGCCGGCCCAGAACACCCCGCCGCCGATGTGCAGCACGCGCAAGACGATCGTCAGCCAACTCATGGCGGTCTTCCTCCTGGTGGACTCGTCAGTTGTGGTGTGGGAGCGCCGAAGACTCTAATGGTGCCGGGGTGGGGAGTCCAGAGGGCGGAGGATCCTAGCGCACCAGGCCCGGATACAGCCTGGACGCGATGGCCAGCAGGACCACGAACGCGGCGGCCTGGAACGCGAAGTCCGGTCCGAGGCCGAGGGCGTTGTGCCCGTTCTGGATCATGAGGCCACGCAGCGCGTCCACCACGTAGGTCAGCGGATTGACGCGGGCCACCACCTGCAGCCAGCGCGGCATGATGGACAGCGGGTAGATCGCGTTGCTGGCGAAGAACAGCGGCATGGTGAGCACCTGGCCGATGCCCATGAACCGCTCGCGCGTCTTGACCAGGCACGCCACGATCAGCGAGAAGGTCGCGAACAGGGCGGAGCCGAGCATGACCACCGCCACCACGCCGGCCACGGCCGGCACGGTGATCCGCAGCCGGATGCCGAGCACCAGGGCCAGCGCGTAGATGATCACGGCCTGGGTGAGCCCCCGCAGCCCCGCCGAGATCGCCTTCCCCATCACCAGCGCACCGCGGTACGCCGGGCTTACCAGCAGCTTGTGGATGATCCCGAGGTCGCGCTCCCAGATGACCGCGATGCCGAAGAAGATCGCGCTGAACAGCACGCTCTGGGCCAGCACCCCGGGCGCCATGAACTCGAGGTACGAGAGGTTCCCGGTGGGGATGGCGCGGACGTGACTGAACGTCTCGCCGAAGATGATGAGCCACAGCGCGGGCTGCACGGCGCGGGTGAACACCTCCGTCGGATCGCGGCGGAGCTTGCGGATCTCGCCGTCCGCGATCGCCAGGCTCTGGCGGACGAACGCGCCGACGGCGCTGCCGTCAGGCGAGGCGGCGAGCGACTCGGCGGGCGCGACTGACGTCACGGTAGCTTCCTCCGGCTTCGATCGTGCCCCCGGCGACCTGCGCGAACACGTCGTCGAGCGTGGCCTCCGGCCCGATCCGGGCCTTCAGCTCGGCCGGCGTGCCGCGGGCCGCCAGGCGGCCCTGGTGCATCAGCGCCAGCTCGTCGCACAGGACGTCCGCCTCTTCCATGTCGTGGGTGGTGATGAGCACGGTCGTGCCCCACTGCGCGCGCAGCTCCTCCAGGCGTTCCCACACGGCGCGGCGCGCCAGCGGGTCCAGCCCGATCGTGGGCTCGTCGAGGAACAGGACCGTGGGACGGTGGAGCATCGCCTGCGCCAGCTCCAGGCGCCGGATCATCCCGCCCGAGTACGTCTTCACCAGCTGGTCGCCCGCAGATCCCAGTCCCATGAACTCGAGGGCGGCCGCGATGCGCTCGCGGCGCTCCGCGCGAGGCAACCGGTACAGCCGGGCGGAGAGCACCAGGTTCTCGCGGGCCGTCAGGCCGCCGTCGGCGGACACGAGCTGCGGGACGTAGCCGATGCGGCGCCGCACCTCGCGGGGCCGCGCCGTCACCTCGAAGCCGGCCACCAGCGCCGTCCCGGAGGTGGGAGGCAGCAGGGTCGTCAGCATCTTGATCGTGGTGGTCTTGCCCGCCCCGTTGGGGCCGAGCAGGCCGAAGATCAGCCCCCGGTGCACCTCGAGGTCGAGGGCGTCCACCGCCACCAGCTCGTCGTAACGGCGGGTCAGCGCGGTCGTGATCAGTACCGATTCCGTCGTCATGATACCTCGCCGTCTAGTACGTCCGGCCCCGGGGCGCCGTTGACCGCGCCGCGCGTCGCGGCGATGATCGTTGACCCGGTGATGCGCCCGTCGGTATGGTGCATGCCGGCACCTTCACCGGAGACCCGCGCCATGCCCAGGCCCTCGTGTCCCGCCCTCGTCGCTCGCCGCCACGCGGCGGCCGTGCTCGCCGCCCTGGCGCTGGCGGCGGCCGCCCCCGCGCTCGCACGGGCGCAGGGCGCGACCACGCCGCTTCCCGCCGACACCGCGCCCCTCAAGGTGCTCGATCCCGCGTTCATGGACACCTCCGTGAACGCCTGCACCGACTTCTTCCAGTATGCCGACGGCGCGTGGCTGGCGCACGATACCATCCCCGCGGCCTATTCGTCGTCGGGCGTGACGCGCGACATGAGCGACCACAACGAGGTGGTGGTGCGCTCCGTCCTCGACGACGCGGTCGCGCAGCGCGGCTCGCACCCGATCGCGAGCACGCCGTGGAAGCTGGGCACCTTCTACGCGACGTGCATGGACTCCAGCGCGGCGGAGGCCGCGGGCATCGGCCCGGCCCGCCCCTGGCTCCGCGACATCGACCGGGTCACGACGCGCGCGCGCCTGGTGCCCGAGATCGCGGCGCTCCAGGTGCAGGGCGTCGACGTCGCGTTCCGTTTCGGCCCCGATGTGGATCCGCACGACGCCGCGCATTACGTCGCCTCGTTCGGCCAGGGCGGCCTCGGCCTGCCCGACCGCGACTACTATACGAAGGCGGGAGCGTCGGCGGATTCGACGCGCCAGGCGTACGTGGCGCACGTCACCCGCATCTTCACCCTCGCGGGCGAGAGCGCGGCGCGCGCCGCCCGTGACGCCGCCGACGTCATGACGCTCGAGACCGCGCTGGCCCAGGCCTCGCTGACCCGCGTCGCGATGCGGGACCCCGCGGCCACGGACCACCCGATGACCGCCGCCCAGCTCGCCGCTCTCGTGCCGGCCGTGTCGTGGCCGCGGTACTTCCACGGCGTCGGCCTCACGGTGCCGGTGCCCCGCGTCAACGTGGGCATGCCCGCCTTCATGGCGCGCGTGGACACGCTGCTCGTGACCGCCCCCCTCGCCGAGTGGCGCGCCTACCTCCGCTACCACGTCCTCGCCATGGCGTCGGCGTGGCTCGGCTCGGCGTTCGTCAACGAGGACTTCGCGTTCAGCCAGCGGTTCAGCGGCGCGAAGCAGCTCCTCCCCCGCTGGAAGCGCTGCCTGCGCGAGACCGACGGCGACCTCGGCGAGGCCCTCGGCCAGGCCTATGTCGCCAAGACCTTCCCCCCGGAGGCCAAGGCGCGCGCCACGGCCGTCATCGACGACATCCGCGCCGCGTTCCGGGAGCGCATCCTGCGCCTGTCCTGGATGTCGGACACGACCAAGGCCCAGGCGCTCGACAAGCTGGCGAAGATGCGCGAGAAGGTCGGCTACCCCGACACGTGGCGCGATTACTCCCGCCTGGTCGTGGCGAACGGCCCGTTCGTCCTGAACGTCGCGCACGCCAACGCGTTCGAATGGCAGCGCACCATCAACCGGCCGGGCGCGCCCGTGGACACGACCGAGTGGGGCATCACCGTTCCCACTGTGAACGCGTACTACGATCCGTCCAGGAACGAGATGGTCTTCCCTGCCGGGGCTCTGATGCCGCAGACGTTCGACGCCAAGGCCGACGACGGTGCGAACTACGGCTCGCTGGGCGGCAGCTGGGCCGGGCACGAGCTGACGCACGGCTTCGACGACGAAGGAAGGCACTACGACGCCGCGGGCAATCTCCGCGACTGGTGGGCCCCCTCCGATTCCGTCCACTTCACCGAGCAGGCCGACCGGATCATCAGCCAGTTCGACGGCTACATCCAGGTGGACACCTTCCACGTGAACGGGAGACTCACGGAGGGCGAGAACATCGCGGACTTCGGGGGGATCCTCACCGGCTACGACGCGCTGGAGCGGGCACTGGCGCGCGACGGCCGGCCCGGCCTGATCGACGGCTTCACGCCCGAGCAGCGTTACTTCATCTCGTACGCGCAGAGCTGGCGCGTGCACAACCGGCCCGAGCGGCTGCGCTTCCGCGTGACCGTGGACCCGCACGCGCCGGAGAACTGGCGGGTGAACGGCCCGCTGTCGAACGACCCCGAGTTCGCTTCGGCGTTCCACTGCAAGCCGGGCGACGCGATGGTGCGGCCGCCGGACAGCGTCCCCCACATCTGGTAGCCCGAAAGCACAACGGCCCTCGGGCGGCGCTCGCCGCTCGGGGGCCGTTCGTCGCCCGGGCTCGCCGGGCGGACGGCGTCTAGTGCATCCGGGCGAACTTCGCCTCCAGCTCGTCGTGCGACTCGACGTGGTCGGGATCCGGGATGATCACGCCGTCCACGGGGCAGACCTCGAGACACTTCGGGGTGTCGTAGTGCCCCACGCACTCCGTGCACTTCTCGGCGTCGATCACGTACACCGGATCTCCCTGCGCGATCGACTCGTTGGGGCATTCCGGCTCGCAGGCGCCGCAGTTGATGCACTCTTCCGTGATCTTCTTCGCCATGAGAACGCTCCTCCGTCACCGATGGGACCTGCTACGGGCCACGAGGCGGCCCGTCGCGTGGCGAGGACCGCGGATTTCCGAATGGGGAGTACTGCAAGAAGGATGCGAGATCAGGGGGATCCCGCGGCCATCGGGAGCGTTCGAACGCTCCGTCGACCTGAGGGTGAGAACCAGTTTCGACCAGGGTGCGCGTTCCGCCGGACGCTGGGCGCCTCCGTGCGCGCTTGCGGCAACGGCGGCGGTTGGGTGATGTTGTCCCGACTCGAATGACCAACCCACCGTCGCCGGCGGTCTGCGCGAGCTGCGGCGCCCCCCTCACGCCGGGTGCGGCGTTCTGCATGAAGTGCGGCGCTCCCACCGGCCTGTCCCCGCAGCCCGAGGTCGGCATCCTCGAGCGCCTGCAGGCCGCCCTCGCCGACCGCTACCGGCTCGAGCGGCAGCTGGGCGCCGGCGGCATGGCGACGGTGTTCCTGGCGCACGACCTCCGGCACGAGCGCGACGTCGCCATCAAGGTGCTGCACCCGGAGCTGGCGGCCTCCATGGGGGTCGAGCGCTTCGATCGCGAGATCAAGCTCGCCGCGAAGCTCCACCATCCGCACATCCTCAGCCTGTTCGATTCGGGCGCGGCCGACGGCCTGCTGTACTACGTCATGCCCTTCGTCCCCGGCGAGTCGCTGCGCGACCGGATCACGCGCGAGTCGATGCTCCCGGTGGACGACGCGCTGCAGATCACTTACGAGGTGGCGGACGCCCTTGGCGCGGCGCACGCCCTCGGCATCGTGCACCGCGACATCAAGCCGGAGAACATCCTGCTCGCGGGTGGCCACGCGCTGGTCGCCGACTTCGGCGTGGCGCGCGCCGCGTCCGAGGCGGGGGAGAAGCTGACGCAGACGGGCATGGCGGTCGGCACGCCGACCTACATGAGCCCGGAGCAGGCGATGGGCGACCCGGTCGGCCCCACGTCCGACCTGTACGCGCTCGGCTGCGTGGCCTACGAGATGCTGACCGGGCAGCCGCCGTTCACCGGCGCGAACGCGCGCGCCATCATGGCGCGCCACACCATGGAGGCGGTGCCGAGCCTCCGGCTGGTGCGGGACGCGGTGCCGGAGGAGGTCGAGGAGGCGATCCTCGCGGTGCTCGCGAAGGTGCCGGCCGACCGGCCGCAGAGCGCGAAGGAGTTCCTGGCCCTGCTCGCCGCTCCCGGCGGGACCGGCGTCACGCGGCGGCTCGGGAGCCGGATCACGACGGCGCGGCGCACGTCGGGCCCGGCCCGCCAGCGGCCGTGGTGGCGGCGCCCGGCCGCCGCGATCGCCGCCTCCATGGTGGTCGTGGCCGCCGGCGCGGGCGTCCTGCTGCTTCGCCACGCGGCCCCGAAGGTCAGCGGCGGTCTCGATCCGCACCACATCGCCGTCCTCTATTTCAGGGACCAGACCGGCGGGAAGCTGCGCGACGTAGTGGACGGCCTGACGGAGGGCCTCATCCGCGCCCTCCGCGAGGTGCCCAGCCTCTACGTCATCTCGGCCGCAGGCGTGGAGCCGTATCGCGGGACCGAGCTGCCGCGCGACAGCATCGCGCGTGCGCTCGGCGTCGGCACGCTGGTGTTGGGGGACCTCGACGAGAACGAGGGCCGCCTGCGCGTCACGCTGCGGCTCATCGACGGGGCGAGCGGCGCGGACTTCCAGCGGGCCAGCTTCGAGCAGCCGGAGACGAACCTCATCGCCATCGGCGACACGCTCGCGGCGCAGGCGGCGTCGCTGGTGCGCCAGCGCCTCGGCGAGGAGATCGCGATGCGGCAGGTGCGCGACCAAGCGAGCAACCCGGAGGCCTGGTCGCTCTACCAGCAGGCGGAACGGCTGCGGAAGGACGGCGACTCCGCGAGCGACACCACCGTTCTCGTGCGCGACTACACCCAGGCGGACTCGCTGCTGGCGCAGGCCGAGCACCTCGACCCGAAGTGGCCGGACCCGCCCGTCCTGCGCGGCGAGTTGGCCTACCTGCGGTCGCGGCGTTACCTGGGCGATCCCCCCGCCGCGGACAAGTGGATCCGACCCGGGATCGTCCACGTCGACCAGGCGCTCGCCCTCGACGCCAACGACCCGGATGCCCTCGAACTGAGAGGCAACCTCCGCTACTGGCGCTGGCTGCTCAACCTCGAAGGCAATCCGGACAGCGCCCACCGGCTGCTGATGGACGCCAAGGCGGACCTCGAGGCCGCCGTCAAGCTGAACCCTTCACAGGCCGGCGCCTACGCGACCCTGTCGCACCTGTACTACCAGACCGGCAGCCTGGCGGACGTGTACGTCGCCGCGCGCAACGCGCTCGAGCAGGACGCCTACCTCAGCGGTGCGGACAAGATCCTGAGCCGGCTCTTCTACTCGTCGTACGACCTGGGGCAGTTCTCCGACGCCGAACACTGGTGCAGCGAAGGGCACCGCAGATTCCCGAGCGACCCCGTGTTCACCGAGTGCCACCTCTGGCTGCTCACCACGCGGCAGGACTCCGCCGAGCCGCAGCTCGCCTGGCGGCTGCTCGATTCGGTTGTCGCCCTGACGCCGAAGGGCGGCCAGGCCTACCAGCGGATCTACGACCAGGCCCTGGTCGCCGGAGTCCTCGCGCGCGCCGGGGCCGCCGACAGCGCGCGACACCTGTTGCAGCGCACCGTGTCCGACGCGGAGACGGATCCGACGCACGACATCGCCTACGTGAAGGCGATGATGTACGTCATCCTCGTCGACAAGCCCGCTGCGCTAAGCCAACTATCGATCTACTTGGCCGCTAACCCGAGCAAGCGAAAAGGGTTAGCCCAGGACCCAGGCTGGCAGTTCGCCAGCCTCGCCAACGATCCGGAGTTCGAGCGGCTGGTCAGCGCGCCCCGCTGACCGCAGTCCAAGATGCTCGGGCTTGGCGGGTCCGCGTCTTGCGGCAATATTAGAGTTCGATTCTCCTTCTCATCCATCTTCTTGAGACACACGCCGACGCCTTCTGAGGCGCCGGCTCGACCAACGGAGCGTCGGATGCGGTGGACACGCCTGGGCGTCACGCTGTCGGCCACCCTCGTGCTTGCAGCCTGCGGTGAGCGGACCGCCACGACCGGTGTCTCGGCACCGGCATCACCGTCCGCGAGCGTCCTTCCGCCCGCAGCCGCCGCCGCCACGGCCACCTGCCCGACGGCACGCTCGCTCGCCGCCGACGTCGTGGCGCTGTTCGCCCGGAACGACAAGATCGCGGCCGCCGCGCAGCTCACCGCCGCGATGGTGGTCATCGGCACGACCCCCGTGCTCAATTCCCCGCGGGCCCAAAAGCTCGTGCTCGGCATCATCTCTTTCGTGCTGAAGAAGTACTGGGCCGGGCAGCTCAACGGCGGGTCGTCCGCCACCACCCAGCAGGAGGTGGTGGACCTCGTCAACGGTCTGCTGTGCTGGATCGGGATGCCGCAGTCTTTCACCCTCGCCAGCCTGGGGTCCGACGGCACCGCGGCGGTCATCACGCCGACCACGCCCGACACCACGCTCGTCACGGACACCAAGACCGCGGGCGTGAAGGTGGATTCCGGCTCGGTGACGCAGCCGGTCCTCGTCACGATCAAGCGGCTGCCCGACTCGCCGGGCCCGCTGCTCACGCACCTCGACCAGTACCCGATCTTCTACGAGTTCAGCGTCACGCCGGACACCGGCAGTTTCCAGCTGCCCGTCACGGTCGGCGTGTGCCTGGCCAACGACGCCAACCCCTTCCCGCCCGACACGTCGCGGCTGCGGGTGGCCCACAACGTCGCCCCGGACACGATGGGCAGCATCCAGATCCTGCCCCGCGTGCCGGCGCCGTTCCTCGACTGCACCAATGCGCAGGTGATCGGCGCCGCGTCCGCCAACCCCTTCGCCAACCTGGCGATGATGGGATGGCGGGCGATCCGCCCAACCCTCCAGTCCGTGTTCCTGCCCGAGGCGGCGTACGCCGCCGCCGGCGGCATCGGCGGCACGGCGAAGACCTTCAGCCCCTTCGGGCTGGTAGACCCAGTGCTCGAGATGACGCCCAACTCGCCCACCAGCCAGAACGCGTCGGCAGGCACGGCGGTGTCGGCGCCCCCGTCGGTGAGCGTCAAGACGCCGCTCGGCAACGCCTACCCCGGTGTGCCGGTGGTCTTCGCGCGGGGGCAGAACCCGGGCGCGCTGACGGACTCGGTGACATCCACGGACGCCGGCGGCCTCGCAACCGTGGGGAGCTGGACGCTGGGCACCACGCCGGGCAACTACACCGTCGCCGCGACGGGCACGCCGCCGTACCCGCAGGTGACGATTGACGGGAGTCCGGCCACGTTCACGGCCACGGCGCTGGGGCCGACGCAACTGCGCTTCACGCAAGGGCCCTCGACCGCGGCCGCCGGGATGCCGCTCTCCCCGACGCTGCAGGTCTCCGTCGAGGACCAGAACGGCAACGTCGTCACGTCGTCTGCTGCGCCGGTCATGCTGACGTTGAGCGGCGGGAGCGCCTCGCTCGTCGGGACGACCACCGTCGACGCCGTGAACGGCGTCGCGACCTTCACCGGCGTGACGGTGAACGGGGTGGTCGGCAGCTACACGCTCACGGCCACCTCAACCGGCCTCACCTCGGCCACGATCTCGCCGTTCACCCTCACCGCCGGCGCGGCGGCGCAGATCGCGATCAATGCGATCAATGGGGGAAACAACCAGACCGCGAGGGAGGGGACCGCGGTGATGGGCCCGCTCTCGGTGACCGTCACCGACACCTGGGGCAATCCGGTGTCCGGCGCGACCGTCACCTTCACGCCGCAATTGAACAACGGGACGGTGACCGGCGGCACCCAGACGACCGATGGGAACGGTGTCGCCACCCTCCCGGGGGGGAGCTGGACGCTCGCGGGGGACGCGCAGAACGGCCCCGACATCGACACCGACTACCTGGACGCCACGGTTGCCCCCGGCATCTCCGTGACGTTCACGGCGACCGGTAGCGAGGCGCGCGAGCCTTAGTCAGGCGAGCAGTGCAGGCAGGATCTCGCCGGCCTGGCCGACCAGCTTGACGTCGGCCAGGCCGTCGTATTCGGTGGCGCCGGGGTCCAGGACCACCACGCGGGCACCCGCCGCCTTCGCCGTGTGCACCACGCCGGCGGCCGGATAGACTGCTCCGGTGGTGCCGACGACCAGGCATGCTTCGGCATCCGCGGCGGCGGCGAACGCGGCCTCGACCGGGCGTGCCGGCAGCATCTCTCCGAACCACACCACGTCCGGCCGCAGCAGGCCGCCGCACGCGAGGCAGTGCGGGAGGCCCGCGATGCTCGAGGCGTCCACCGACCGAAGCGCTTCGGTCCGGTGGAGGCAGCGCGTGCAGCGGTCGTGGAACAGGGATCCGTGCAGTTTCACCGGCTTCGCGCGGAGCGCCTCCTCCGGATCGGTCGCCGCCTCGCGCGCGGCCCGCTCGTGCAGGTCGTCGACGTTCTGCGAGACGAGGCTGATGCCCGCCCGGCCCAGGATCCAGCGCGCCAGCGCGAGGTGCGCGGCGTTGGGCTGACAGCGCGTCACCATCTCGCGGCGCCAGGCGTACCACTCCCACACGAGGCGCGGATCGCGTCCGAAGGCGACGGGCGTGGCGAGATCCTCCGCCTTGAACGACTTCCACAGGCCGTCGGCGCCGCGGAACGTCGGCACGCCCGATTCGGCGCTCACGCCCGCGCCCGTGAAGACCACGACCCGCACGGCCCGCGCCAGCGCCGCGCGCGCGGCGGCGATCGCTTCGGCCGGTGCCGCACCGGACGCACCGGACGCTCCGGCCGCGCCGGTCACGCCGGAGCGCCGCGGCGCCGGGCCATCACCGCGCACAGCCACGCGCCCAGCCACACGGAGCCCGCGAGCGCGGCGAAGGCCGCGACCCGCACCAGGCCCGCGATCTCGGTGTCGTGCGGCAGGAGGCGTACGCTGCCCAGGAGGTAGTTCCAGTCGTGCACGACGTCGCCGCCGCCCAGCGAAACCAGCGGCAGCTCTTCGGCGCGCGCGTCGGCCACGTACACCGCGAGGTTCGACAAGCTCATCGAGAGCCACGCCCCGCCGACCGCGACGCCGAAGTAGTCCCGCTGCCGGAGGAAGATCAGCGCCACCGCGATGGGCGCGCCGAGCTGCGTGATGCTGCCGCCCGCCACGCCCAGCCACTCACCGAACGGGCCGAACAGCACGTGGCCCAGCTCGTGGATGGCGAGGGTGATGCCGGAGAAGAGACTGCCGTACTCGGAATCGGTGAGGTGCCGGTACCCGGCGTACGCGAGATACGCGAGCACCAGCGCGCGCGGCCACCACGACCGTCCCGTGGCCCACGCCGCCGCGTCGTCGCGCCTGCGGACCAGCCAGGAGCCGGCAGCCGGCTCACGCTCCATCAGGGGAGCCCCGTCTCACGACTGCCCACTCGCAACCACTCGCCACTCGCCGTCTCGCGACTGACCTATACGCTCGCTTCTGATTTCTGCTCACCCGGCTTCACGACCAGGTTGTACACGAACATCAGTAGCGTCGCGAGCAACCCGACGGCCGACACGACGAACCACATCTGCGCCGGCCGGTGCACGACCTGCCCGAAGTAGTGGATCAGGTGGCCGCCCAGCCATCCGCCGCCCAGGTATCCGAGCCCGATGGGCAGGAAGGAGTAGCCCATGAACAGCCCCTGCTGGCCCGGGGGCGCGAGCCGCGACACGTACTCGTAGTACCGGGGCGCCTGCGTCACCTCGCCCAGCGCCAGGATGATCAGGGCCACGACGAGGTACGGGGTCGTGTTCCCCAGCGTCAGCACCAGCCAGCAGAAGCTCGAGATCAGCACGCCGACGATCATGGACGTGAACGCGGGCACCTTCCGCATCAGGTAGGTGACCAGGAAGGTGGTGAGGATCACCGTCAGCGCCTCGATCGACAGCATGCGGTCCACGTTGGTGTCGTGGTTCACGTAGTCGCGCCAGTAGATCGAGAGCGTGAGGTACTGCTGCCAGTAGGACACCCAGAAGCCGGAGAAGATCAGCAGGAACACGACGAAGCGGACGTTGCCCAGGACCTTCACGAGGTTCTTGAACGCCACGGCGACGCTCGCGACCTGCGGCTCCCGCTCGCGGCCCGGCTCCTTGTAGAACAGGAAGACGGCGATGGCCATGGCGAAGGTCAGCGCGGCACTGACGCGGAAGACGTCCTCGACGCCGACGCTGGTGCGGATCAGCGACGCGGCCAGCGGGCCGATGGCCGCGCCGACGTTCACCACCGTGTAGTAGATCGAGTAGCCCATCGAGCGGACGTTGTCCTTCGCCGCCCGCGCGGTGGTGCCGACGACCACGGGCTTCACCACCGCCGGCCCCAGCGCCGGGATCAGCATCAGGATGTGCATCAGGGCGAACAGCGGCACGGCCTGCCGCACCGGCGCCATCCACCCGGACGACAGCGACCCGAGCAGGAAGTACCCGACGGCCAGGATGAGGAACGCGCCGACCAGCGTGCGGCGGAAGCCGAAGCGGTCCGCGAGCGTCCCGCCCACCACCGGCATGAACCACGTGATGAATCCGGCGTAGCCGATCAGCCACGCGGCCTGCTCTCCGGTGAGTCCCAGGTGCTCGTGCAGGTAGATCGCGAGCACCGCCTGCGGCCCGTAGTAGGCCAGTCGCTCGAACAGCTCCGTGCCGTTCGCCACCCAGAACGGCGCGGCGAAGCCGGTGCGGATTTCCTGCCAGCGCGCGCTGAGACTCACGGCTTTCCCTCCGTTAGAAGCGGGGGTAGTCGAACACGGTCACCGACGAGATGGGCTCGCGGCTGCGGATCACGTCGTCCGGCTCGCCGCGCGTGATGCCGAACTGCTGCCCGATGCCGAGCCGCAGCTCGGGGCCGAGTCCCCGCATCAGGGGGATCGCGAGGTCGAGGGCGTAGGTGCGGCGCGACCCGCGCGCCCCTGCCACCCTCAGCCCCGCCCCGACGCTGCCCAGCAGCCCGGTGTTCTCGCCGAACGCCGCGTCGCCGGCCCACCCGCGGCCCGCCTCCGCGAACGCCACGGCGCCGATATCAGCGAACCCGAGCACGTTGCCCAGAAAGTACCGCTGTTCCAGGTGGAAGACGATGCGCCGGCCCACCGGCAGCGCCAGCGTGCCGTAGCCGCGCAGCCCGTCGGGCCCCGCCAGGAGCAGCTGGAACGGGGTGCGCGTGTTCCAGCCGCCGGCGCCGTCCGCCGCGACGACCGTCGTCGCCCGCGGCCGCAGGCGGTACAGCTCCACCTCCGCGTCCGCCAGTACCCCCTCCCACTGGCCGGGCGTGGTGAGGAAGCGCCCCTCCACCTTGGCGTGGGTGAACAGCAACTCGCGCGGAGTCAGCTCCGTGCCCGTCGCGGTCTCCATGGCCGCGAACCAGTCCTGTTGCAGTCGGCCGCCGCCGAACAAGCTCCGGCCGAGCACGAGCCCCGCTTCCGCACCCTCCGGCACGTCTTCCAGCGCGCGCACGGCGTCCAGCCCCAGGAACGGGCGGAAGGCGAGTCGCCGGGCGCCGAGCAGGAGCTGGGCGCGCACGTCGCGCCGCTCCTCGAACCGGCCGCCGAGCGCGGCCGCGGCGGCCGAATCCCCGCTCGGCGCGGGGGCCAGCGGCGCGCTCTCCACGTGCAGGCGCTCGGCCGAGAGGGCGAAGCCCACCAGGCGCAGCGCACCCGGCTCCCCGAATCGCGCCGCGGCTCCGAGGTCCGCGCCGACGTTCACGAGGGGCTGGAGGATCGTGCCCATCGTCGTGGAGACCAGGGAAAACGGCTCCTTGCGGTAGCGGACCGATTCGCGCCAGGCGACCCGGTCGAAGTCGCTCTCGAACGCCCGCCGGACCGTCTCCTCGCCCACGGGCCCGACCTCCGACTTCCCGCCCTGGAGCTCGGCCTCGATGCGATGCCCCAGGAAGTGATGGTCGAACAGGTCGCCGAACGCCGCCGGAAACCGCCCCGTGTTCGAGTAGTCGCCGGACACGCCGATGCCACGGCCGAGGACGTTGTCCTCCGCCAAGTTCAGGTGCCGCACGGGGAAACCCGGGCCCCCCTCGACGGTGGCCCGCACCGAGAGGGAGACCTCGTCCCGCGTCTGGACGACGACGGTGACGCCGCCGTCGGCCGTGGGCACGGCCGTCACCAGCGCACTGCGCAGGTAGGGACGGGCGCGGAGCAGCCGCTCCGTCTCCGCGAGGCGGCGCGGGTCGCAGCGGTCGCCCACGGCGAACAGGAGGTCGAGGCGGATCGTCGCCTCGCGCGACTGCCAGTGGAGCGAGTTGCCGAGCGCCCGGACGAAGCCGGGGATCAGGCTGTCGTCCGCGCTGAAGATCGGCCGGGCGTCCACGACGATCGCGCGGATGGGGCGCCCCGCGCACGCGCCCTGGGCGCGCTGGGCCAGGGCCGGCGGGGCGAGGGCGAGGAGCGCCGCGGCGAGCGCGGCGCCCCGCCGCCTCAGGTAAAGAGCTCGGACTGGGACTTCGCTTCTTCGTCGGCGGGAGGCGAGAGCAGCGCGCGCAGGCGCTCCTCCCACTTGTCCACCTCGAAGCGCCCCTCGTTCGACAGGACCCGCCGGAGCAGCGGGGAGAGGTCCTGGAGCGCGTCGAGCAGGTCGCCGACGACGCTGCGGGCCTCCTCCATGCGGAAGATCTCGTCCGGCGCCGTCACCATCTCCTGCAGGATGGCACGCTCCGAGCGCGACGCGATGAAGGCCTCCGACCGCGCCGAGACGTACACTTCCGTGCGCCGGCCGGGGCCGCGGCCCTCCTCGATGGGATGGAGCCCGACGATGTCGTCGGAGCGCCAGTACTTCCCGTAGCCGAGGTACACCATGCGGCCCGTCTTGATGTCCATCGCCATGTCGTCGGGCTCCTGCGAGAGGGTGGGCGTCAGCGTTTGCCCATGCGCCGCTTCAGCTCCTCGAGCTTCGCGTCCGCGTCCGCCTCGCGGGCCGCGCGGTCCATCCTGGCCTTCAGCGCTTCCTGCTCGGGATCGAGCTCCGGCCGGTCCGCGCCGGCGCGCCCGAGCGCGGACCACGCCGCTTCGGACGACCGCTCCGACGCGATCCCCCCGCGCCGCTTGGTGACTTCCTCCAGCTGCGCGGCCATCTCGGCGGCGTCGCGCTCGGCCAGCGCCAGCTCCTCGCGCTGCGCCGCGACCTTCTTCTCGAGCACCGCGGCGTGCTCCCGGTGGCGCGCGAGATAGCGGTCGGCCACCGCCACCGTCTCCTGGTCGGCGATCCCGGCCGCGAGCTCCCGGCGGCGCTCCGCCGTCGCGATCTCCGCGCGCAACGCTTCCTGCTCCAGCTCGGTCTTCTGCAGCGCGTCGCGCATCGCCCCGAGGCCCGCCCGCGCCTCGATCAACGCCTCGCGCATCCGGCCGGCCAGATCGTACAGGTCGGCCGGCGGCGTCGCCGACGCCAGCGCCGCTTCGAGCGCCTCCCGCAGGCGCTTAAACACGGGGCCGCCGCGCGGGCGTCAGCTCTTCTTGACCGTCTTGGCGTAGAACGCTGCCGGCAGCTGCCGGGCGCCCCGCGCGTGGCACTTCGGACACGCCGGCGCACGGCCGGTATGCTCGCTGATGCGCTGCACGACCGCGAAGCGCTTCCCGCACTTCGCACACTGGTACTCGTACGTGGGCATCTGGCGATCCTCCTTCGGCGTCATGGATATTGACGCGCGCGCCGGACGAGGGCAAGACTACCAATCATGCGTTTTCCCGCCGCCGCCGCCGTTCTCGTCCTGTGCGCGCTGGGCTGCGACGCCGGCCTCGAACCCGAGCTTCCCTCCACCGCCTGCCCGGGCGGGATCTGCGGCGTCGTCCACTTCCTCGGCGCCGTCCCCGAATCGACCGACTACGTCCGGGTGGCGGTCTACCAGACCGTGCCCGACAGCCTCGACCAGCTGCTCTCCTTCGCCGGGTTCTCGGACCCGCTGCCCCTCGGCCCCGACTCGGCGATCTACCGCTGCTGCATCACGCCGCTCGCCCCGGGCACGTACGCGTGGGTGCTGGTGGTGTGGAAGCAGCTGGGCCCGCTCGACGCGACCTCGGCCCCCGCCCTGCTCCGCGTGGCCGGCTCCTACTTCGACCCGGCCGACACCACGCGGCTGGGCGCCGTCACGGTCGCCGCCGCGGGCGGCACCGGCGGCATCGACATCGTCGCCGACTTCGGCAAGATGCGGAGCCTCAGCGACTTCTTCCCGCCCCCCGCGCCGTGACGCGCGCGGCCGCGGCCCTCCTGCTCGCCCTCGGGTGGCCCTGGGCCTCCGGCCGGGCGCAGCAGCCGCACCTGCGCCGCGTCGCGGGCATCGTGGTGAGCCGGGCCGACAGCCTCCCGGTGGCCGGGGCGTCCGTCGCGATCATCGGCACGGCCCTGCGGACGGCCACCGACGCCGCCGGCCGGTTCGCGTTCCCCGCCGCCCCGGTGGACATGCTCGACCTGGTGGTGGCCCGCCTCGGCTACTCGCCCGAATTGGCCTCCGTGCCGCCGGGCACCGGGGACGACGCGGCCGTGTCCATCGCGATCACCCCCAACCCGATCCAGATCGCCCCCGTGGTCGTGACGGCGAGCCGCGAGGAGCAGCTCGCGTCCGCCGCACCGGTCTCGGTGGCGGTCGCGACCGCGACCGACCTCGCGCGCCGCGCAACGCTCGGCCTCGACGAGGCCATCGCCCGCGTGCCGGGCGTGGAGATGCTCGACGGTCAGATCAGCATCCGCGGCTCTTCCGGCTACGCCCGCGGGCTCGGCAGCCGCGTGTTGCTCATGGTGGACGGCGTGCCCGCCAACGAGGGGGACCGCGACGGCATCGACTGGGACCTGCTCCCCGTCACCGAGGTGGAGCGGGTCGAGGTCGTCGAGGCGTCGGCGAGCGCGCTGTACGGCTCGCCCGCGCTCGGCGGCGTGGTCAACGTGATCACCCGCCGGATCCCCGACGCCCCGAGCCTCACCGTCCGCGTCGTCGGCGGCGGTTACGCGGGCCCGCCGCACCAGGTGTGGCGGTGGCGGACGACGCCGGCGCTGTTCGGCGGCGTGGACGTCGGCTACTCCCGCGGCATCGGCCCCGTCCGCTTCCTGGTATCCGGGGGCACGCTCGGCGACGGCGGATACCGCGAGAACAACGACGACGCCCGCGCGCACGGCCTCCTCAAGGTCGTGCTGGCCCCCTCCGCCGCGCTGCACGGCGAGCTGCTCGCCTCCGCGGTGCACGACGACCACGGCCAGGTGCTGTTCTGGTGCACGCAGGGGACCTGCGCGGACAGCGGCCTGGCCTATCAGCCGTTCCGGGTGGACTCGAGCACGCTCGGGGACCGCACGCGCAGCGACCAGTACCTCGTCCAGGCGACGGCCCGCCGGGTGATCGATCCCGACCTGGCCCTGCGCGCCCGGGCCTCGTGGTACCGGACCGCCTTCACCGACGCGTTCCGCGCCGACACCGACGGGGCGACCGCCGACCGCCTCGGCGCCGAGTTCGGAGCCGAGTGGCACCCGAGCCCGGGCCGCGTCGTCAACGCTGGGACCGAGGTGACCTACGCGACGGTCGCGTCCGACCTGTACGGCGACCACAGCCAGACGTCGCTGGCCTGGTACGCCGACGACGGGACCCCGCTCGGGGACGCCGGCCGGCTGACGCTCGGCGGCCGGATCGACGCGGTCGCCGTGGATGCGGTGGCGTGGAACGTCGTGGCCAGTCCGCGCGTCGCCGCGACGTGGCAGTGGGCGCCGGTGCGCCTCCGCGCCAGTCTCGGGAGCGGCTTCCGCGCCCCCGCGCTGGCGGAGCGCTTCACGTCCGCCACCCAGCAGGGCATCCAGGTGATCCCCAATCCGAGCCTGGAGAGCGAGTCGTCGTGGTCGGGCGAGCTGGGGGCCACCCTTCCCGCCGCACGCCGAGTCGCCATTGACGCCGCCCTGTTCTGGAGCGAATACCAGAACCTCATCGAGCCCGCGCTGGTGGCGGGGGGGACGGAGATCCAGTTCACCAACGTGACCCGGGCCCGCGTGCGCGGGCTCGACCTCACCGCCCGGGCGGCGGACCTGGCGGGCGGCCACCTCGACGCCACGCTCGCCTACACCTGGCTCGACGCGCGGGATCTGACGCTGGACCTCCCGCTCGCCTTTCGCCCGCGCCAGCTGGTGACGCTGAGCGCCGACTGGCGTGCCGGCCTGGGAGCCGCCGGCGAGCTGACGATGGGGGTGGACGCGCACGGCTCCAGCGCGCCCGCGCGCGTCGAGATCTTCGAGAGCGACCGGCGGGTCCCGGCCCGGGCGCTCGATTTCCGAGCGTCCTGGCGGCGCGGGGCCGTCGGCGCGATCGCCAAAGTGACGAACGCGCTCAACGCGATGTACACGCTCGTCCCGCGCACGCTCGAGCCGCCGCGCGCGTACTCGCTGGCGGTGACGATCACGGAATAGGATGGGAGGCCCTCTGTCCACGGCGCCGGTCGCGATCCTCGACGAGCTGACGCGCTTCGCCCACGGCCTCACGGGCGCCGCACGGCGCGAGACCGTGGCGGAACGCACCGCCGAGCTGCTCGTCCGCCTCTTCGATCCGTCGGCCCTCGCCGTCCTGGTGCCGGCGCCGGACGATCCGACGCGGATGGTCGCCGCGGCGGTCCGCGGCGAGCCGCCGCCCGGGGCGGACGATCCGTTTCTCGCGGAGGTGCAGCGCGCCGGCCGCACGGTGCGCTCCGACGACCCTGCGCGCCTCGGGGCCCCGCTGCTCGCGGCCGGCCACACGATGGGCGCGCTCGCGCTGTGGGGCCGGCGCCCCGGCGCCTTCGCCGCGGAGGCCGCGCCGCTGCTCGCGGCCGTGGCCGCGCAGGTGGCCCTGGCCCTCGAGAACACGCAGCTGCTCTCGCTGCTCTCCGACGGCAAGCGCGAGTGGGAGGAGGTGGCGGACGCGATCAACCACGCCATCTGCATCATGGATCCGCGCGGCGTGGTGCGGCGGGCCAACCGCCCCTTCGCCGCCCTGGTGGACCGGCCCGTGACAGCCCTGCCCGGCATGCCCGGCGCCGCGCTCCTCCCCGCGGACTGGCTGGGACCACTCCAGGCCATGCTCGCGCGGGCCGGCGACGGCAGCGTGACCGAGCTGCGCCGGGGCGACCGCATCTACACGGCGAGCGCGCTGGCCGTCGGCGGGGTGGCCGGCGACTCCACGGTGCTGCTCATCGAGGATCACACCGACACGCGGCGGCTCCAGGATCACCTGATCCAGTCCGAGAAGCTCTCGGCCATCGGCCAGCTCATCGCCGGCGTCGCCCACGAGCTCAACAACCCCCTGGCCTCGGTGCTCGGCTTCGCCGACTTCCTGGTCGAGGACAGCGGCGTGCCGCCGCGCCTGGTGGAGCCCCTGCGCGTCATCCAACAGGAGGCGCAGCGCGCCGCGAGCATCGTCCGGAACCTGCTGACCTTCGCCCGGCGGCAGGAGCGCGTGCGGGAGCGCCTGGCGGTCGGCCCCGTGCTCGAGCGGACCGCCGCTCTGCTTCGCAACCAGCTCCTCGGCCTCAACGTCGAGCTCGCGCTGACGGCGGATCCGGACCTGCCCGAGGTGGACGGCAATCGCAACGAGCTGCAGCAGGTGTTCCTCAATCTCGCGAACAACGCCGCCCAGGCGATCGCGTCGCAGGGCCGCGCCGACGGCGGCCGCGTCACGATGCACGCGCGCCGCTGGCTCGACGGCGTGGCGGTGGACGTGACGGACGACGGGCCGGGCGTTCCCGAGGCCCTCCAGCAGCGGGTGTTCGAGCCGTTCTTCACCACCAAGCCGGCGGGGGAAGGCACGGGGCTCGGCCTCTCCATCTGCCAGGGCATCGTGCGCGAGCACGGGGGCCGGCTGACCCTGCACTCGCCGCCGGGGCGCGGGGCGACCTTCACCGTCGAGCTGCCGGCCGCCGCGCCGGGGCCGGCCGCGGCCGCGGCCGCAGGCGGCAGCGGCACCACGGGCCGGATTCTCGTGGTGGACGACGAGCCCCACATTCTTCACTACATGCGGGCGACGCTGGAGGCGTGGGGTCACGAGGTGGAGGTGGCGGCCGGCGGCGAGGACGCGCTCGAGCGGGCGCGCACCGGACGCTACGACGTCATCATCACGGACGTGCGGATGCCCCGGATGGGCGGGCGCGACCTGTTCGAGCGGCTCGGCCGCGAGGCGCCGGCGGCGGCCGAGCGCGTGGTGTTCTCCACGGGCGACACGGTTCGCGACGACACGCTCGCGTTCCTGGAGCGCGCCGGCCGGCCGGTGCTCCACAAGCCCTTCAAACTGGCGGAATTGCGCGAGGTGCTGGCCGCCGTGCTCAGCAGGTGACGGGGGCGAGACCTCAGAGCGCGGAACAGTTGCGAGACGCCGAGTTGCGAGTGGTCGTGAGTCGGGAGTTGGCGGACTGCAGACCAGTGATCAGTACTGAGTGCTGACCTGCAAGCTTCGGCCTCGAACCTCGTAACCACTCGCAACTCGGCGTCTCGCAACTCCCCTGCATGCTTAGCGTCTTCTCCACTGCTCCCTTAGTATTATCGGCATGATCTACGTCCTGGTCCCCGCGTACAACGAGGCGCCCACCGTCGGCCTTCTGCTGTGGAAGGTGCGCCGGGTGTTCACCGCCTTCGCGCGCGAGTACCAGCTGCTCGTGGTCAACGACGCGTCCACGGACGGCACCGACGCGGTGCTCGCGCCGTACGCGCGGGCGCTGCCGCTCACGCTGGTCACGCATCGCACGCGGCAGGGCTACGCCCGCAGCGTGGAGGAGCTGCTGCGGCTGGCCGTGGCGCGCACCGACAAGCCGCGCCGCGACCTCGCGGTGGTCCTCCAGGCCGACTTCTCCGATGCGCCCGACGACATTCCGGAGCTGGTGCGGCGGATCGAAAGCGGCGCGGACCTCGCGCTGGCGGATTACCGACGCCGCCCCGGCATTCCGCGCCGCGAGGCGCTGGTGCGCCGGCTGCTGCCGTGGCTGATCCGCGGCGGGAACGGCATGCCCGCGGGCCGGTTCGACTGGGTGTGCAGCCTCAAGGCCGCGCGGCTGGTGACGCTGGCCCGGCTCATCTCGGAGCGCGGGGGCGAGCGGCTCCTGCAGGCCGAGGGGTTGGCGGCCGATGCGGAGCTGCTGCTCGCGACGGCGCGGCACGCGCGGCGGATCGAGGTGGTGCCGGCCACCAGCCCGGCGACGCCGCGCCACCGGCCGTCGCGGGCGACGCCGTGGCGTGCCGCCTGGACGGTGTGGCGCCTGGCGCGCCGCCGTGCCCCGGCGCCCGAGCCGGCCGCCGAGCCGGAACCCCGCAGCCGGGGACCGGCGCGCCGCGGCAGGCGCCGGGGTCGCCGCGCGGGCGCGCCGCCACCCCCGACGCAGCAGGTCCCGACGTGATCCGGGCCGGACTGCTCGCGCTCGCCGCGCTCGCGGCGGCGCTCGCCCCGGGCGCGCCGGGCCGCCCGGCCGTACGGCCGGCCGCTGCGGCGCCGGACACGGAGCTGGCGCTCCACGTCCCGTTCGTGCCCGGCGAGCACCTCGAGTACGACGTGAAGTTCGGCCTGTTCCGCGTCGGCCGCGCCACGATGGACGTGGTCGGCATCGACACCGTCCGCGGCGCGCCGGCCTACCACGTGATCTTCGCCATCAACGGCCGGGCGCTGTTCTACACCATGAGCGACACGCTCGAGTCGTGGTTCAGCGTGGACCACCTCACGTCGCGACGCTTCGTGCAGAACAACGACGAGAACGGCAGCCTGTACGTGCATCACTACGAGATCCACCCCGACCTCGGGTACTTCGTGCAGGACGGGAAGGACAGCTTCCCGACCACGCCGGAGCCGCTCGACGACGCCTCGTTCTTCTATTTCGCGCGCAGCATTCCGCTGCAGGTGGGCTCGACCTACACGTTCAACCGGTACTTCAAGCCGGACCGCAATCCCGTCACCCTGACGGTGCTCTCCGAGGACTCCGTGGACACGCCGGCGGGCCGGTTCGCCGCGATCGCCATCCGGCCCGTGTTCAAGAGCCGCGGCCTGTTCGCCGAGGGAGGCCGCGCCGAAGTGTACTTGTCCGCCGATTCCACCCGGATCCCGCTCCTGATCCGCAGCCACATGGTGGTCGGCTCGTTGACGATGTCGCTGCGGAGCCGGGGGACCCGACCGTGAGCGAGACGCCGCGCATCCCGGAGGCGGACCTGTCGCGGATCCGGACGGTGCCGATCGCGCGCCGCCCCAACAAGGTGGATCCCTCCCTGCTCGCCAAGACCCCGCCGCGACCCGAGGCCCGCAGCTTCGACGCGTTTCTCGCGTCGCTCCCGGACGTGCTCGCCGCCCGCGACCTGCGCGCCGTCGTCGCCGACATCGCGGCGGCTGCCGGCCGGCGCGGCGTCGTCGTGCTGATCGGCGGCCACGTCATCAAGACGGGGCTCGGCCCGCTGCTCGTCCACCTGCTCGAGCGGGGCGTCATCACGCACATCGCCATGAACGGCGCGGCCGCCATCCACGACTTCGAGCTGGCCGCGTTCGGGGGCACGAGCGAGGACGTCGCCGCCGGGCTCGGGGACGGCACCTTCGGCATGGCGGAGGAAACCGGGACCGAGATGAACGCCGCCATCGCCGCCGGGCGCGCGGAGGAGCTGGGGCTGGGCGAAGCGCTCGGCCGCTGGCTCGACCGCCGCAAGGCGCTCCCGGGCCGCGGGCAATGTGTGCTCCTGGCCGCGCTGCGGCGGGGCACCCCGGCGACCGTGCACGTGGCCCTCGGCGCGGACATCATCCACCAGCACCCCGCGGCGGACGGCGCCGCCACCGGCGAGGCCAGCTTCCGCGACTTCCGCCGCCTCGCCGCCGCCGTTCCCGCGCTCCACGACGGAGGCGTCGTCATCAACTTCGGCAGCGCGGTCATCATGCCCGAGGTGTTCCTGAAGGCGCTGACCGTGGCGCGCAACCTGGGCGGCGGGCGACCGACGGGGTTCACCGCGGTGGACTGCGACATGATCCGGCACTACCGGCCCCGCCTCAACGTCGTGCAGCGGCCGACGCAGGCGGGCGGCAAGGGCTACCTGCTCACGGGCCACCACGAGCTGCTGATGCCGCTGATCGTGTGGGGCGTGGATGCGGCCTTGGCGCGGCGCTAGCGGGCTGGTCGCCGCCGCGGTCGCCGCCTGTGCGCCGCACTCGGCGCCCGTGGCGCCGGCCTCCCGGGCCCCCCAGCTGGAGACGGCCCTCGCGCGTGACGCGGCGGTGGCCTTCATCACTGCCGAGGCGCGCGAAGACACGTCCGCCGACACCCTGCTGGTCCCCGGCGCCGACTTCATCGACGGCGGCGTGCCGGCCACCGAGCCGCCGCTCCTCTCGGCGATGATCGGCCGCGGGGACGCCGCCGTGGAGGACATGCGCACGCAGGTCGCGGGCGCGTTCGCCTGGGTCGTCGCCTCCTACAGCTTCACGCCGGAGGCGGGCGGCGACCCCGGACACGGGCGGGTGACGATGATCCTCGAGCGCCGGGCCGGGGGATGGCGGATCCGGCACGCGCATTCGAGCAGCGTGCCGCCGTGGCGCTGACCGCGGCGGCCGGAAACGCGCGCGGGCGCCCCGGTCACCCGAAGCGCCCGCCCGTGCCCTGCGCCGGCCGGAGCCGGCTAGAGATCGCTGCCCGCGCGATCCCCCGAGATCATGTCCTTCACCCGGCGCGCCGTGCCCGGCGAGATCAACTTGATCACCCAGTAAACCACCAGCCCGACCAGCGCCAGCATCAGGATGGTCCACACCAGGTGGAGCGCGATCCCGAGCAGCCCCAGCGCGAGCTTGAGAACGATCCAGGCCACGATCGCCAGTACCGCGAATCCAAGCACCTTGCGAAGCATCTGACTCCTCCAGTCCGCGTCCTGAGCCGCCCTACGAAGCTAGGCTGCAGCAGGTTTCACGCAAGCGGAGCCCGGTGAGCGCCGCCTACGACGCCGTCGTGGTGGGCGCCGGGATCGTGGGCGCGGCGACGGCGCGCGCACTGGCGGCCCGCGGGCGCCGCGTGCTCCTGCTGGATCGGGCGATGCCGGGGAGCGAGGCCTCGGGAGCCGCGGCGGGCATGCTGGCCCCGCAGATCGAGGTCCTGGCCGACGACCCGATCCTCCCGCTGGCCATCGCGGCCCGCGGGCGCTACTCCGACCTCGTGGCCGAGCTCGACCGCCGCACCGGCGTGAACGTGGGCTACCACGCCGGCGGAAGCGTGCAGGTGGCGCTCGACGGCGACGAGGTGGCGACGCTCCAGGAGCAGGTCGGCGCCCAATGCGCACTCGGCCTTCGCGCCGAGTGGCTCGATCCTGCCGCCCTCCGGCGCCGCCACCCCGGCGTCGGCTCGGCCGCCCTCGGCGCGCTGCTCGCGCCGGACGACGCCCGCGTCAACAACGTCACGCTCACGGCCGCGCTGCTCGCCGACGCCATCCGCTACGGCGCCGAAGTCGTGGACCACGAGAACGTGACCGGCCTGATCGTGACCGGCGCGCGCGTGACCGGCGTGGAGACCGCGCGGCGCCGCTACGCCGCCGCCGCCGCGGTCGTCGCGTGCGGCGCCTGGTCCCCCGCGCTCAAGGGCGTCCCACGCCCGCTTCCCATCGAACCGGTGCGCGGCCAGATCGCCGTCGTCACCTGGCCGCAGGGCGAGCCCACCGGCGTGCTGTTCGGCCGCCACGTGTACGTCGTCCCCCGCGGCGAGGACGCGCTGCTCGGCTCGACCATGGAATCGGCCGGGTTCGCGAAGGACACCACCCCCGGGGGCCTGGCGCAGGTGTTCACGGGCACCACGGCGCTCCTGCCGTCCCTCGCCGCGCAGCGCGTCCATCGCACCTGGGCGGGCCTGCGTCCCCTGACGCCCGACGGCCGGCCGCTGATCGGCGAGGACCCGGACGTCGCCGGCCTGTGGTACGCCACCGGCCACGGACGCAAGGGCATCCTGCTCGGACCCCTCACCGGCGAGATCGTCCGCGACCTGATGCTCGACGGCTCCACGTCGTGGGACATCGCCGCCTGCGCCGTCACCCGATTCGACCGACGTCCGTAAGGTCGTCCCGGTGTTCCATACCTGCGCGTTCTGCTCCGGCGCCCTCGGCGGTGACGGCGGCGCGTCCGGTCTCGACGTGGGCCGGCGGTTCGCCTTCGACGGGTGGAAGAGCCGCGCCTGGGTGATCTGCCAGCGCTGCGGGCGCTGGAACCTCACGCCCCTCGACGATCGCCTCGACGCCGTCGATGCGCTCGAGCGGATGGCCGCCGCTGGTCGGGTGGCCGCGACGTCCGACCAGGTCGCCTTGATCCGGCTCGGCTCCTACGACGTCGTGCGCGTCGGCAAGCCGCCCCGCGTCGAAATGGCGACCTGGCGCTACGGCGAGCGCATGAAGGCGCGTCAGCGCGAGAGGATGAAGGTGGTGGTGCCGGTCTCCATTGCCGTGGTCGGCCTCTCCGTCGCGGTCAACCTGGCCGCCGGCGGCTCGATGGGGGTGTTCATCGGCCAGGTCCCCAATATCGCGAACACCATCTACACGGGAATGGTCGGCTACCGGAAGGTCCCCATCGAGCCTCCCATCTGCGCCCACTGCGGCAAGGTGATGGTGCTCCGGTCCCGGCACGTCACGGACGCGCGGCTCCAACACACGACCCGCGCCGATCTCGCGTTGCTGCTCCGTTGCCCGCGCTGCAAGAACGAGGGCGCGCTCCTCGAGGGCGCCGACGCCGAGACCGCGCTGCGCAGCGGTCTCACGTTCCTCAACCTGCGCCACTCCCGCCGCCTCAAGAAGAAGGCCACCGAGGCCGCGCTCCGGGTGGATGCGTGCGGCGGAGCGGAGGCGTTCATCGCCCTGCAGGCGCAGCGAGAGGTGAAGGTCGCCACCTACAGGGGCGCCCAGGCGCTCGCCCTGGAGATGTCGGTGGACGAGCAGGCGGAGGTCCGGGAGCTGGAACGCGAGTGGCACCGCGCCGAGGAAATCGCCGCGATCGCCGACGACCTGCTGATGCCGCCGACGATCGAGGCCGAGCTGAAACAACTCAAGAAGGACCGTCAACCGGACGGTTGACGCTGACTGGCCCCCCCTGTGGGGCCCCGCTATCTTCCCGTCATCCCATGACCAGCCCGCTGCTTCCCCTCGTCCAGATCACGACGCGACGCGACGAGCCGCTCGCCCCTGCCCCGGACGCGCCCGTCCGCAAACCCGCCTGGCTCAAGGTGAAGGCGCCGGGCGGCGAGAACTACGCGCAGGTCCGCCGGGTGATGCGGGACCTCAAGCTGCACACGGTGTGCGAAGAGGCGCACTGCCCGAACGTCGGCGAGTGCTGGGAGCATCGCGCGGCGACGTTCATGATCCTGGGCGACGTCTGCACCCGCAACTGCGCCTACTGCGCGATCGCGCACGGGACACCGCGGGCGGCCGACGACGCGGAGCCGCGGCGCCTCGCCGAGGCCGCGGCGACCATGGGACTCCGCTACCTCGTGGTCACGTCCGTGGATCGTGACGATCTGCCCAACGGGGGCGCCGAGCAGTTCGCCGCCGTCGTGGCCGAGACGCGGCTGCGGCTGCCCGACGCGTCGGTCGAGCTGCTCATCCCCGACTTCAAGGGCAGCGAGCGCGCGCTCCGGATCGTGGTGGATGCCAAGCCCGACGTCCTCAATCACAACCTCGAGACCGTGCGACGGCTGTACCGGCTCGCCCGGCCCGGTGGCCGGTACGACCGGGCGCTGGAGCTGCTGGCCCGCGCCAAGGCGATGGAGCCGGCGCAGACGACCAAGTCGGGCATCATGGTGGGGCTCGGCGAGGCGTGGGACGAGGTCCTCACGGCGATGCGCGACCTGAGGGGCGTGGGCGTGGACCTGCTGACGATCGGGCAGTACCTGCGGCCCTCGCCCGGCCACCTGCCCGTGGCGCGCTTCTACACGCCGGAAGAGTTCGCGGAGCTGGCCCGTGTGGGGCGCGAGCTCGGCTACCGGCACGTCGAGTCCGGCCCGCTGGTGCGCTCGTCGTACCACGCCTGGGAGCAGGCCCGGGAGGGCGCGGTCCCGGTGGCGGCGCCATGACGGGCGCCGCGACCACGCCGGTTACGCTGCAAGCCGCGGAAGGCGACGCGCTGCGGCGCCTGCTGCGCGACATGCTGCTGATCCGCCGCTTCGAGGAGAAGTCGGCCGAGGCGTACGCGCACGCGAAGATCGGCGGGTTCTGCCACCTGTACATCGGGCAGGAGGCCGTGGCGGTCGGCACGATGGCGGCGCTGCGGCCGGACGACTACGTCCTCACCAGCTACCGCGAGCACGGTCAGGCGCTGGCCCGCGGCATCTCGGCGCGGTCCGTCATGGCCGAGCTGTGCGGGAAGGCGACCGGCACCTCGGGCGGCAAGGGCGGCTCGATGCACATCTTCGACGCCGCCACCAACTTCCTCGGCGGGCACGCGATCGTGGGCGGGCACATCCCGCTGGTGACCGGAGTCGCCTTCGCGATCAAGTACCGCGAGGGAGACCAGGTGGCGGTCGGGTTCTTCGGCGAGGCGGCCGTGAACAACGGCGCCTTCCACGAGGCGCTGAACATGGCGGCGGTCTGGCGCCTCCCGGCCATCTACATCTGCGAGAACAACCGCTACGGCATGGGCACGGCGCTGGAGCGCGCCTCGGCCATCTACGACGTGGCGCAGCGCGCCTGTTCCTACGACATGCCGGCCGAGGTCGTGGACGGGATGGACGTGCTCGCCGTCCGGGACGCGGTGCGGCGGGCGGCGCAGCGGGGCCGCGAGCGCTACACGCCGACGCTGCTCGAGATCCGGACCTACCGCTTCATGGGCCACTCCATGTCCGACCCGATCCACGGCCACTACCGGACCAAGGACGAGGTGGAGGTGGCCAAGGCGAAGGACCCGATCCACGCCTTCGCCGACAAGCTGCGCGCCGAGGGCCTGCTCGACGACGACCGCTGGCAGACGATGGAGGCGGAGGTCGCCGACGAGGTGGACGACGCGATGCGGTTCGCCGACGAGAGCCCCGACCCGGCGCCCGAGGCGCTGTTCACCGACGTGTACCGGGAGGGGAGCGCCTGATGCCGGTCCTCACCTACCGGGACGCGCTGAACCAGGCGCTGCGCGAGGAGATGGCGCGCGACCCCAACGTCTTCCTCATGGGCGAGGAGGTCGGCGTATACCAGGGCGCGTACAAGGTGAGCCGCGGCCTGCTGGAGCAGTTCGGACCGATGCGGGTGGTGGACACGCCGATCACGGAGCTGGGGTTCGCGGGCGTGGGCATCGGCGCGGCGATGACGGGCCTGCGGCCGGTGATCGAGTTCATGACCTGGAATTTCGCGCTGCTGGCGCTGGACCAGATCGTGAACTCGGCGGCCAAGATGCTCTACATGTCGGGCGGCCAGGTGCCGATCCCGATCGTGTTCCGGGGGCCGGGCGGCGCCGCCCTGATGCTCGGCGCCCAGCACTCGCAGTCGTTCGAGGCCTGGTACGCCCACGTGCCGGGGCTCAAGGTCTGCACGCCGGCCACGCCGGCCGACGCCAAGGGCCTGCTCAAGAGCGCGATCCGCGACAACAACCCGGTCGTGTTCATCGAAGGCGAGATGCTCTACAACCAGAAGGGCGAGGTGCCCGAGGGTGAGCACCTGGTCCCGCTGGGGGTGGCGGACGTCAAGCGCGAGGGCAAGGACGTCACGCTGGTGGCGCACGCCAAGATGGTGGCGGTCGCGCTGAAGGCCGCAGAGGAGCTGGCCAAGGACGGGATCAGCGCGGAAGTGGTGGACCCCCGCACGCTGCGGCCGCTGGACCTGCCCACGATCCTCGCGTCGGTCCGCAAGACCAACCGCTGCGTGGTGGTCGAGGAGGGTTGGCCGTTCGCGGGCATCGGCGCCCAGATCGTGGACGGGTTGCAGCGCGACGCGTTCGACGACCTCGACGCGCCCGTGCTCCGCGTCACGGGCGCCGACGTCCCGATGCCGTACAACCGCCAGCTCGAAAAGCTCGCCAAGCCCGACGCCGCCAAGGTGGTCGCCGCCGCCCGCCGCGTGCTCTACCTGGACTGACCCGTGGCCACGAAGATCGTGATGGAGGCGCTGTCCCCCACGATGGAGGAGGGGCGCCTCGTGGCGTGGAAGAAGAAGGAAGGCGACGCGGTCAAGAACGGCGAGACCCTCGCCGAGGTCGAGACCGACAAGGCCGTGATGGAGCTGGTCGCGCGCGAGGACGGCGTGCTGCGGAAGATCGTGCTGACCGAGGGCAGCACGGTCCCCGTCGGGGCGCTGGTGGCGGTCGTGGGGACCAGGGACGAAGACATCACCAAGCTGGTGGGTGGCCCCGCCGCCCCGCCGCCCACCCCGGTTGTGGGTGGTGGGTTGTCGGGGGCCCCTGCCCCGAGCGTCTCGAGGGCGCCGTCCGCGGCACCCGTGCCCGCCGCGGCCGCGCCCGCTACCACCCACAACCCACAACCCGTCAACGCTTCTTCCCGCGTCAGGTCTTCCCCCCTCGCGCGTCGCCTCGCCGCCGAGCGGGGCGTGGACCTCCGCCTCGTGTCCGGCACCGGCCCCGCCGGCCGCGTGATCCGGCGCGACGTGGAAGCTGCGGGCACAGGGGCACAGGCGCACAGGGGCACAGAGACGACCGCGGCGGCACCGCTCGCCCGTGCCCCCGCTGCCCTCGTGCCCCTGCTGCCCTCCGGTTTTCAGGACGTGCCGCTCACGACGATGCGGAAGACCATCGCGCGGCGGCTCACCGAGTCGCTTGGCCCCGTCCCGCACTTCTTCCTCACGTCGGAGATCGAGATGGAGCGGGCGTGGGAGGCGCGGCAGCACCTCGCCGGCCTCGGCGACGCGTACAAGGTCTCCTTCAACGACCTGATCGTGAAGGCGGTGGCGCTGGCCCTGCGGCAGCACGGCGCGGTCAACGCCGCCTTCCTCGGCGACCGCGTCCGCTACCACGGCGACGTCCACGTGGGCGTCGCGGTCGCGGTCGAGGACGGCCTGATCACGCCGGTGATCCGCCACGCCGACCGGAAGGGGCTGCTGGAGATCGCGGCCGAGGCGAAGGCGCTGGCCGAGCGGGCGCGCGCGCGCCGGCTCACGCCGGAGGAGTACACCGGCGCGACGTTCAGCGTCTCCAATCTCGGCATGTTCGACATCGACGAATTCACGGCGGTGATCAATCCGCCCGAGGCCGGCATCCTGGCCGTGGGCCGCATCGCCCAACGGCCCGTCGCGATCGAAGGCGCGGTGGTGGTGCGGCGCACCATGCGGGTCACGATGTCGTGCGATCACCGGGTGGTGGACGGCGCGACCGGCGCGAAGTTCCTCCAGACCGTGAAGCTGATGCTGGAAAACCCCCTCGCGATGCTGCTCTAGGAGAGGCGCGTGGCCACGACCTTCGACGTCCTCTACATCGGCGCCGGCCCCGGCGGCTACGTGTCCGCCATCCGGGCCGCCCAGCTGGGGCTCACGGTCGGCGTGGTGGAGAAGGACAAGCCGGGCGGCGTGTGCGTGAACATCGGGTGCATTCCCACCAAGGCGCTGCTGCACTCCGCCGAGGTCGCGAACCTGCTGCGCCACGCCAAGGACCTCGGCATCACCACCGGCGAGATCGCGACCGACTACGGCGTCGCGATGAAGCGGTCCCGCCGGGTGGCCGAGCAGAACTCCAAGGGCGTCGAGTTCCTCTTCAAGAAGCACAAGATCGAGCTGGTGAAGGGCACCGGGAAGCTGCTGCCGGGCCGGAAGGTCGCCGTCGCCACGGCGGAGGGTACCGTCGAGCTGACGGCGAAGAAGGCGGTCGTGATCGCGACGGGCTCGCGCCCCAAGGACCTGCCGCAGATCGGGCTCACGTTCGACAAGACGACGATGATCTCGAGCGACGAGGCGCTGTTCCTCGAGGCGGCGCCGAAGACGCTCGCCATCGTGGGCGCGGGCGCCGTGGGCTCCGAGTTCGCCGACGTGTTCAACGCCTTCGGCACGCAGGTCACGCTGCTCGAGGTGCTGCCGCGTATCCTGCCGGTCGAGGACGCCGAGATGTCCGACGTCGTCGCCAAGGCCTTCAAGAAGCGCGGCATCGCGGTCTTCGCCGGCGCCCAGATCCAGAAAGTCGAAACGGGCAAGGACGGCGTCGCCATCACGTTCGCGGCCGGCGGCAAGACGCAGGCGGTGACGGTCGAGAAGGTCCTGCTCGCCACCGGCCGGGCGCCGATCACCGAGAACCTGGGCCTCGAGGCCGCCGGCGTGAAACTCACGGACCGCGGCTTCATCAAGGTGGACGCGACGCTGCAGACCACGGCGCCGGGCGTGTACGCCATCGGCGACGTGGCCGGGCCGCCGCTGCTCGCGCACAAGGGGAGCCGCGAAGGTGTGGTCGCGGCCGAGGCCATCGCCGGCCGGCCGACGCATCCGATCGACTACACCGGCGTGCCCGGCGCGACGTACTGCCACCCCGAGGTGGCCAGCGTGGGGCTGACCGAGGAGCGCTGCAAGGAGCAGGGGCTCGAGTACGTCGTCGGGCGGTTCCCGTTCAGCGCCAACGGCCGGGCGCGCACCGCCGGCGAGACCGACGGGCTGGTCAAGATCATCCGCGGCAAGAAGTACGGCGAGATCCTCGGCGCGCACATCGCGGGCGCGCACGCCACCGAGCTGATTCACGAGCTGGCGGTGGCGCGCGCGAACGAGTACACCGTCGAGGAGATCGAGCTGGCCATCCACGCGCACCCGACCCTCTCCGAGGCCGTCGCCGAGGCCGCGCTCGACGCGATGGGCCGGGTCATCCACATCTGAAGCTCCCGGCGCCCGTCGCGACCGTGCTGGCCGGCATCGTCGTGGGCTCGGCCACCGGCGGCGCCGTGGTCGCGCTGGTCCTGTTCGCGATGAGCGGCTACGACCTGGTCCGGCCGTCCGCGGGCGCCGGTCCCCTCATGCCGGCCGTCGGGCCCGCGCTCGCGGGCGGCGGCGGCGTGCTGGCCGGCGCCCTCGTGGCCTGGGCCGTCTCCAAGCCCCTCGGCAACGCCTTCCGGCGCGCCGCGATGGCGATGATGGCGGTCATGGGCACCGCCCTCGTCGCCGGCGCCACGCTGCCCGCGCACCAGCTGGCCGGCCGCGCCGGCCTCGCGGCCGTCGCGGCGCTGTGCCTCGCCGCCATGCTGGCCGCGTGGTTCCTGCTGCTCCGCGACGCGTCCTGACGCCGTGAGCGAACGCGCCCTGGCGGTCGCGCGGCTCGGCCTGGTGCCGTACGGCGACGCGCTCGAGCGCCAGCGCGCCCTGGCGGAGGACCGGCTCGCGGGGCGCGCCGCCCACGACACGCTGCTCCTGCTCGAACATCCGCCCGTCGTCACCCTCGGCCGCGGCACCCACGACAGCAGCCTGCCCGTCGCACCCGACCTCCTGCGCCGCCGCGGCATCGAGGTCTTCGAGATCGAGCGGGGCGGCGACGTCACGTACCACGGCCCGGGCCAGCTGGTGGGCTACCCGATCTTCGACCTGGCGGGCGAGGGCATGCGGCGCGACCTGCACTGGTTCCTTCGGCAGCTGGAAGCCGCGCTGATCGAGGCGCTGGCGTCGTTCGGCATCCCGGGCGAGCGCCGCGAGGGATACACCGGCGTCTGGACCGCGGGCGGGAGCCGCAAGATCGCCAGCATCGGCATCCATGTGCGGCAGTGGGTGACGTGGCACGGGTTCGCCCTCAACGTCACGACCGATCTCTCGCCGTTCGACCTCATCGTCCCGTGCGGCATTCCCGACGTCGTGATGACGAGCGTGGCCAGGGAGCTGGAGGCACGGGGGCACGGCGGCACGGGGACACGGGAGAGCCGCGAGCCCGCCGACCTGATGGACCCGGTCCGCGAGGCCGTGATCGCGGCGTTCGTCCGCACCTTCGGGTTCAGCGAAGCGATGGCCCTCGACGTCGGAGAGCCGGTGCGAAGGGGGTGAGCGCGAGTGGGGTTCGGCTTGGTTAGGGTCGGAGCCCCACTCGCGTCACGGCTGCGGAAGTGTCGGCTCCCGCGGTGCTTCGACGCGGGCCCGACCTGAAGGGCCTACACCTCTATAGACGCTCGAACCGGCCAAAGGGTTTCGCGCCCCCGGTTCACGGGGTCAGGCCGTGCAGGGCGGCGAAGGTGACGATCAGCCACGCCGCCATCCATGCGGGGCCGGCCCAGGGCGCCAGGGCGCTCCACGCGGCGAGCGCCGCCACGGCCGGATAGCCGGCCACCACCCGCACCAGGCGGCGCCGGAACGGCCGCCCATCCACCCGCATCCAGCCGCGGCCGGTGCCGACGGCCACCCGCGACACCAGCGCGGCCGCACCCCACAGCGCGAGCACGGCGAGGAGCGCGAGGGCCCAGCGCCCCGTCTCCGGATCGCCGAGCCGGCCGTACAGGGCGTTCACCGGCCCGCGGCCCCCCGGCGTGACGCAGGCGACGAGCAGCGCGGGGATGCGAAGCGTCGCGAACGCCACCCATTGGAAGGCGAGGACCCTCAGCCAGACCAGGCCGCGGAAGACCTGCAGGACCAGGTGGACCAGGAGGCCGAGGCACGCCGAGCCGACCGGGCCCGCGAGCAGCAGCAGCGCCCACGCCGCGGGCGCGTGGGTGCCTCCGGTGTCGAGGCCGGCGCTGAGAATGAAGGTGGGTCCGAGGAAGACACCCGCCCAACCGAAGCCCGCGACGGACCCCACGGCTCCAGCGATGCCGGCGTCCGCGGCCAGGGCGAGCCAGCCGGCGGGCAGGGCGGCGAGGACGCCGGCCACGGTGAGGAGCGGAGGGGAGAGCGGGTCCCGTTGGGGCACGGGCTAATCTATCACCTGGCGGCGGCGTTGCAGAGTCGCCGCGCTGCAACTCCGCTGCCGCCTCGACTAGTCTTCCCTCCATGCCCGACAGGCTTGACGTCCGCACCCGCGACCGGCCCCGCCTCCCGCCCGGCCAGATCGAAACGGCCAAGTGGCCCGTGCTCCACTACGGCCGCGTGCCGCGCGCCGACCTGGGGCGATGGACCTTCCGCGTCTTCGGCGAGGTGGACCGCCCGTTCGAGATCCCGTGGGCGGAGTTCGAGGCCCTGCCCCGCCGCGACGTCGTCTGCGACATCCACTGCGTCACCACGTGGTCGCGCTACGACAACACCTTCTCGGGCGTGCCTGTCCTGCGGCTGCTCGAGCGCGCCGGCGTGCGCGGCAACGCCACCCACGTCCTCGTGCACGCGGAGGAGGGCTATACCACCAACCTGCCGCTGCCCGACCTGGCTCGCGAGGCGAACCTGATCGCCACGCATCATGACGGCGAGCCGCTGCTGCCCGAGCACGGAGGCCCGGCGCGGCTGCTCGTGCCCCACCTCTACTTCTGGAAGTCGGCCAAGTGGGTGCGCGGCCTCGAGGTGATGGACGGCGACTGGCCCGGCTTCTGGGAGCAGAACGGCTACCACATGCGCGGCGACCCGTGGACCGAGGAGCGGTTCGGCAGGCCGGATCCGGCCCGGATGCGACGCGGGCCCAGGAGATAGGAGTCGTCAGAAGGACAGTGGTCGGGACAGTTGCGAGACGCCGAGTTGCGAGTGGTTGCGAGTTGGGAGCTGTGAGGGGCCAGTTCCAGACGTCAGTACTGACGACCGGCCTGGCCCCTCTTCACTTCCGTCTCGTAACCACTCGCAACTCGGCGTCTCGCAACTACCCTGGAACCTGTCTCCTGCCTGCTGCCTACTTCCCTTTGTCGGCCATCAGCTCGAAGAACCTGCCGAACAGCTCGATCCCCTTCCAGATCTGGTCGAGCGTGAGCTTCTCGTTGGGCGCGTGCAGGCGGTCGTCCGGCAGCCCGATGCCGGCGAGGAGCACCGCGTCGCTGCGCTGCTGCAGCAGCGGCACGATCGGGATGGAGCCGCCGCTGCGGATCGGCGCGATCCCCCGGCCCCACACTTCGCGGAAGGCGCGGTCCAGCACCGCGTAGGCGCGCGAATCGAGCTTGGTCTGCGCCGGGTCCACCGTCGAGAACACCGTCACCTTCACGTCGGCGTACTTCGGCGCCAGCTGCTTGACCGCCTTCACCAGCTGCGCGCCGGCCTCCTTGCCCCGCTGGTCCGGCACGAGCCGGAGCGAAATCTTGGCCGTCGCCTCGGCCGGGATCACCGTCTTGGTGCCGGGCCCCGTGTACCCGCCGACGATGCCGTGCACCTCGAACGTCGGGCGCGACCACACCCGCTCCAGGAACGTGAATCTCTTCTCCCCGACCAGCCCGCGGGTGCCGGCCTCCTCCTTGAACCCCTTCTCCTTCACGGGCAGCGCGCGCCACGCCTTCAGCTCCGCGGCGGTGGGCCGCTTCACCCGGGCGTAGAAGCCGGGGATCCGGATGCGCCCATCCTCGCCCTTGAGCCGCTCCAGCAGGTGCCAGAGGGTCTCGATCGCGTTGGGCGCCGCGCCGCCGTAGATCCCGCTGTGCAGGTCCGCCTTGAGGGTGCGCACGTGGATCTCGGCGTGCACCATGCCGCGGAGCGCCGCGTCCACGCTCGGCCGCCCCTTCGCGACGATGTTCACGTCCGTGACCAGCACGGCCTGCGCCTGCGTCCGTTCCGGCTCGCGGGTCAGCAGCTCGGTGAGCCCCGGCGAGCCCACCTCCTCCTCGCCCTCGATCAGGTAGCGGATGTTCACCGGGAGCGAGCCGCGCGTCGCCTTGAGGCCCTCCAGCGCCGCCACCACGGTGAACACCTGGCCCTTGTCGTCGGCCGTGCCGCGCGCGTACAGGTTGCCGTCGCGCACCGTCGGCTCGAACGGAGGCGAGACCCACTCGCCAACCGGATCCGGGGGCTGCACGTCGTAATGCCCGTAGCAGAGCACGGTGGGCGCCCCCGGCACCTCCGGGCCGACGCCCCAGAGGATGGGATGGCCTCCCGTCTCGATCGTCTCCACGCGAAATCCGAGGCGCTGGAGGCGCGCGCCGATCCACGCGGCCGCCTTCCGGCAGTCCGCCGCGTGCTCCGGCTGGGTGCTGATGCTGGGGATCTTGAGCCATTCCGAGAGCGCGGCGAGCAGCTTCAGTCGCTCGCGCTCCGCAAACGCCGCGAGAGGGGTAGTCATAGTAGTGCCCGTAACGTATCGTGCGGCGGCGCCGGAGCGCCAGACTTCGCTCGCCGCCGACTGGCCCTCGCGTCGCCGGCCTGTATCTTCTCCCTTCCCTATGCGGCTCACGTCCTCGTTCGCGGTGTTCCGGGTCCAGCCGGGAGAAGAAGGCCTCGCCAAGGCGCGGTGGCACGTGCGCGAAGACCACGCCGCCGAGGCGGAGCAGGCCTACCGCGGGGCGATCGCCGCCGACCCCGACCTCCGCGCGGGGTGGCTCGAGCTGTTCGAACTGCTGCGGCGGGCCGGCCGCCACGACGACGCCCTGGCGGTGGCGCTGCGCGCGGAGCAGCACTTCGGCCCCGACGCCGCGATGCCGCGCGCGATCAAGGGCGCCGCGCTCGCCGAGCTGGGCCGCACGGCGGAGGCCATTGCCGCGCTGGAGGAAGCCATCGAGCGCGACGGCAACCTCGCGCTCGCGTGGCACGAGCTGGCGTACGCGGCGTTCCGCGCCGGGGAGTACGCCCGCGCGCTCCTGGTGCTCGATCGCGCGTTCGCCCTCGAGCCCCACACCGACACCCTGATGCTGCGGGGCCGCATCCTCCGCGCGGCCGCGCAGTACGACGCCGCGGAGGTGGCCTTCGAGGGCGCGCATCAGTCGGCCGAGCACGACGTGCCGCGGCGCGAGGCCGAGCGCGAGATCCTGGCGACGCGGCGCGCCGCGACGCTGGGCGGGAAGAAGCCGAGCCGGTTCACGCCCCGGGAGCAGGCCTTCGTCGAGCACGGCGCGATCCTGCTCGACGGCGGCAGCGGCGACCTCGGGCCGCGGAGCGAAGCGCTGGCCGGCCTGCTCGCGGCCTCGATCGCCACGATGACCGGGCTGGTGACCGCGATGGGCTGGCGCCCGGGCGGGTGCGCCGGCGTCGCCGACGAGGACGAGCCGCTCGCGGCCGCCTTCGCCACGCGCTTCGGCGTCCCGCTCCTGCGCCTGGCCGCGCTCGACGCGCAGGACCGCCCGCTGATCGTGACGACCGCGAACGTCGGGGGCCGGGAGTGGGAGCGACAGACGGCCCGCCTCGAGCGCTGGGGCGCCGGCCTCACGTTCGCGCTGGCGCAGGAACGGGGCGCGGCGGAGTCGGCCGACGTCGTCGGGACGTTGCGCGCCGGAGCGGCGAGCCGCTCGCTGCCGCCGCTCGCGCGCCGCGCCTGCGACCTGAATCCCCAGGCCGCCGCGCCCGACGACGAAACGCTCGCCCTCGCCCGGAACCCGCTCGCCCGTTGGCGCACCCGGCAGGCCCCCGCCGCCGGTTGAGCCCCGCCTAGCTGCCCGCCCGCGCCTCCGCGTCCAGCGCCTTCCACGGGTCGGGCTTCCCGGCCACGGCGCTGCGCACGGCCGCGATGGCCGGGACCAGCGCGCCGTGCTCCGCCGCCAGCAACCGCTCGAACACGTCGAGCTTGGTGCGGTAGAAGCGCTCCGCGATCACCACCGCGTTGTTGAGCGGCTGCCGCGCCAGCCAGCGCCCGTCCACCGTCGTGAGCGTGCGCGCCACCGGCCCCGCCAGATCGTCGCGCGCCGAGGCGAACAGGCGCTCGCGCGCCGCGCTCAGCTCCGGCCCCGCCGTCCCGCTCGCGTACAGCGCCTGCAGCCGCGTCGCGAGCGTGTCGTAGAACACGGCGAGGCGGATCTCGTCCGCCCACCGCGCCGCCGCGCGCGCCGCGTTCACCGTGTCCCCCCGCGCCCGGAAGAACGCTTCGGCGCCGCGATAGCCGACGAAGTCGGCCAGCGACTCGTTGAAGGGCACGTACCCCGGCACCCAGATGGTGTTGTGGAGGATCTCGTGGATCACCGTGGCCGCGAGGTCCACGGAGTCCTCGTTCACGATGGTCGAAAGCAGTGGATCGTTGAACCAGCCCAGGGTCGAGAAGGCGTCCGAGGTCCGCAGGTACGTGTCGAATCCCCGCCCCTCCAGCCGTCGCTCCTCCGCCCGCGCCCCTGCCAGCGTGAAGAACCCCTTGTACGGGACGCGCCCCACCACCGGGAACCACCAGGTGTATTCCTCGAGGCGGTCGGCGCGGCTGGCGGAGAGGACGAAGACCAGGGTGTCGTGCGCGACGCGGGAGTAGGTGGTGTAGGTCCGCTTGGCGGCGAGGTGCAGGGACTCGGCCGCGAAATCGCGCGCCGCCAGCACCAGCTCCAGGTGGGCCCGGGTCCGGGGATCGGTCGCGGCGTCGGCGATCACGTTCGCGATGGGCCGCGCCCGCAGCAGGATCCCGCTCTCCGCCACCGCCGCCCGCGTGACGTACCGCACGTCCGGGCTCACCACCCACGCCGCGCCCCCGACCAGGACCACGAGCGCGAGCGCCCCGAGCACCACGTGCTTGAAGAGGTGCAGCACCGCGCCTATGGGACCCATCGCAGCCCGAACCGCGAGGCGCCGCCGCCCAGGGTGGACTGCCGCTGGTAGCCCCAGTCCAAGAGCAGGTCGTGGTAGACGAGCGAGACGCCGAAGGCGGCCGAGCGGCGGTCGGCCGGCGCGCCGGCGGTGCCGATCCCCACGCGCCCCAGCAGGCCGATCCCGCCCCACACGGCGCCGCCCTCCACGCCGAACGCCCAGTAGTCGCCCGCGCCGCGCGGCGCGACCCAGTCGCCGACCACCATCAGCCGCGCCGTCTCCTCCGGATCCACGATGTTGAGCGAGAAGCCCGCGCGCACCGCGCGCGGCAGCGGCGCCCGCACCCCGCCGCCCGTCGTGAGATCCGCGCCGAGGTTCTCCACGACGACGCCGAACGCCGCGATGTCGAAGAACGTCAGCGCGCCGCCCACGTCGAAGCCGGGGCCCGAGGCGTCGACCAGCGTCGTGTCGGCGGTCGCGACGTGGTCCTGCACGTACTTCGCGCTCGCACCGACGGAGAACATCCCGAAGCGGTACGTCGCGGCGCCGACGGCCGCGGAGCTGTACGCCGACGCCATCGGCCCGGCCGCCGCCGGATCGGGGCGCAGCACGGTGTCCTGGCCGAAGTGCAGCATCTGCACGCCGAGGCCGAAGTCGAACCGCCCGGCGCGCCCGGCGGCGGCCCCGGACGCGAGATAGGCGCCCTTGGCGTACGGCTGGTAGCTCAGCCCCAGGGCGGCGTGGGGAATCGCCGCCATCCCCGCCGGGTTCGCGAACACGCTTCCCTCGTCGCCGACGACGGCCGCGTACGCACCCGCGAGCGCCAGCGCCCGCGCGGACGTGGGCAGTGTCAGGACCGGGCCGGACGTGCTGGGGACTTGGGCCCGCAGGGCGCCGCCCGCGCCGGCCACCGGCCCCAACACCACCAGGGCCGCGATGCCCAGCGGCACCCGGAGCCGCCCGGCCGCCAGCGGGAAGCTCACCGCGCCCTCACGTCAGCGGATCCGTATGATCGCGAGCTGCGGGTCGCCGCTCGCCGGCAGCGCTCCGCCACCGGGCGTGGTGAACGACAGCCTGAGGGAGGCGGCGCCCGGGGGCTGCGTGATCAGCAGGTACGCACCCGAGCCCGACGTCACCGTGCCGGCGAGCGAGAAGGTCGCGGCGACGGTGCTCCCCGGGGCCAGCGGAAAGGCCGTGTAGAAGTCGGTCGGATCCGACACATGCAAACCGGCGAAGGCCGAGCGGAACGCCCAGGTCTGGTACTGGAGCGCCGGGACGGGCGTGAAGCCGGGCAGGTCGGACACGAACAGGGCGAGGGCCCAGCGACCCAGCAGCGTCGCCAGCGGCGTGCCCGTCACCGCGACGACGTTCGCTTCGCCGACCAGCGAAGTCTGCTCGAGGTGCTGCGTCGTGGCCGGCCCGAACTGGTCCACGAGGTATCGCGCGAACAGCCACTCGCCGCCCCGCGCCTCCAGGGTGCCCGGCGACACGAGCGTCACCATGGGACTGCCGGAGGGACCCACCAGGTACTGGAAAGCGTCGTAGAAGTCCCCGTACAGGAAGTTCGAGGCCTGGACGCCGTTGCCCAGGCTGTCGTAGTGCAGTCCGGCCAGCTCCTCGGCGAGGTGCGACAGCGCCTCGTTGAGCCACAGCACTTCCGTCGTCCCGTTCCGCAGCAGCACGTGCTGGTTGAACGAGATCATGTGCTGGAACTCGTGGATGAACGTCGGCGGGATGAGGGCCAGGGCCTGCGCCGCCGTGAACGGGCACGTGATGGTCCCGTTCGGGTCCGGCACCGTGCCGTAGAAGACCTCGCCGTCGTTGTAAGCCGCACGGGTGGACGGCGCGAGGTCGTAGCCGAGGAAGAAGCCGGTCACGTACGAGGTGTTGCAGGCCGATACCGGGGTGAGCGCGTTCACGGCGCCCGTCAGGAGGATCAGCACCACCCCGTTGCGGTCCACGTCGGACGGCGCACCGAAGGCGATCGTGTCGATCGGGTACAGCACGCTGTCGAACTGCGCGCCGAGCTGCTGCAGGTCGGCGGGCGGGAAGCCTCCCGCGGGGGCGCTGTCGTCCACGTAGATCGCGGCGTGGCTGCCGACGTACTGGACCGTCGCGGAGACCGGCGTCGTGGCGCGGCAGGCGGCGTCGGCGCACACCACGAACACACGCTGGCTGCCGAGGGCCGGCGGCCCCCGGAACGGAGCGGCGGCCGGCACCCGCGCGTGGGGCAGCGCCAGCGAGGCGCGGGCGGCCGCCTCGTCGAGGCGGCGCAGCCGGTCGTGGAAGCGGAGGGCGAAGGGGAGCCGGGCCGGTGGCGCGGGCGCCATGGCGACCTGCTCCGCGGCCGGTGCGCCCGACGTCGCGCCCGAGAGCGTGAACGCCGCGCCGACGTCGGCCGTGCCGGTCGCGAACTGGCCCACGACCAGGTACTGCGTGCCGGCGCTGTCCGCCGCGGGAAACGCCAACGGACCGGTGGCCTGCGCGCCGGTGTACAGCGCGAACTGGCCGGCCGCGAGCGCGACCGTGCCCGCGATGGGCCGGGGGCCGGTGCTCTCCTTGCCGGTGCAGCCCGCCGCCGCGAGACCGGCCGCGAGCGAGCCCAGCACGTACACGCCGCGCACCCCGTGGACCACCGCACTCCTCACTGGCTGAAGGCGAACGCTCGTGGCCGCCCGTCCCCCTGTCAAGGCGACGGCGTCGTCTTTGACAGCCCCCGGCGAGGCGGCTAGCTTGCCGCTCAGATGGCCTTCGCTCACCTCCACACGCACTCCGAGTACTCGCTCCTCGACGGCGCCAACCGCATCAGCGATCTGATCGCGCGCATCAAGGCGCTGGGGATGGACAGTCTCGCCATCACCGATCATGGCAACATGTTCGGGGCCTGGCAGTTCCATCAGGAAGCGAGGGCCGCGGGGGTCCGTCCCATCATCGGGATGGAGGCGTACGTCGCCTTCGGGCCGCGCCAGGCGCGCGAGAAGCCCGCCGGGGCGCCCGCGAGCTACGCCCACCTGGTGCTGCTGGTGCGCGACCGCGCCGGCTACCGGAACCTGATCCGCCTCTCCTCCATCGGGTTCGTCGAGGGCTACTACCGGCGCCCGCGCGTGGACCGGGAGACGCTGGCGCAGTACGCGGAGGGGCTCACCTGCCTGTCGGCCTGCATGTCGGGCGAGGTGGCGCTGTGGCTCCGGCAGGGCGCCTACGACCGCGCCAGGGAAGCGGCCGAGTGGCACGCGCGCACCTTCGGCGAAGGGCACTACTGGCTCGAGGTGCAGAACCACGGGCTCGAGGAGGAGCCGCTGGTGCAGGAGGGGGTGTTCCGGCTCGCGACCGAGCTGGGGCTGGGCGTGGTCGCGACCAACGACGCCCACTACCTGACGCGCGAGGACGCGGCCGCCCACGACGTGCTGCTCGCGATCCGCTCGGGCAAGGACCTCAGCGACCCGAACCGGTTCCGCTTCCAGGGCACGGAGAGCTACGTGAAGTCGGAGGAGGAGATGCGGCGCGCGTTCCCGGCGCGCGACGACCTCTTCGCCAACACGCAGCTGATCGCCGAGCGCTGCGCGTTCGATTTCGAGAAGCGGTTCTTCCTGCCCGAATTCCCGCGACCGCCGCAATACGCCAGCGACAACGACCTGGTCGTCGCGCTGGCCGAGGAGGGGGCGAAGCGCCGCTACGGCGCGGACCTCTCGCCCGCGGTGCGCGAGCGCCTCGACTACGAGCTGGGCGTCATCACCAAGGTGGGCTACGCCGGCTACTTCCTCATCGTGGCGGACTTCATCGGCTGGGCGCGGGAGCACGGGATCCCGGTGGGCCCGGGGCGCGGCTCCGCCGCCGGCTCGCTCGTGTCCTACGCGCTCGGCATCACCAACGTGGATCCGCTCAAGTTCGACCTGCTGTTCGAGCGGTTCCTCAATCCCGAGCGCATCTCGCCGCCCGACATCGACGTGGACCTGTGCGAGGAGCGCCGCGGCGAGGTGATCGAGTACGTGCGGCAGCGCTACGGCCGCGCGTCGGTGGGCCAGATCGTCACGTTCGGGACGATGAAGGCGCGCGCCGCCGTCAAGGACGTGGCGCGCGTCCTCGGCGTCCCGCCCGGCGACGCCGACCGCCTGACCAAGCTGATCCCCAGCGGCCCGGCGTACGCGCTCACGCTGCGGGAGGCGTCCGAGAAGGTGCCCGAGTTGAAGGAGCTGGTGGCGCACAACCCGACCTACCAGCGGGTCGTCGAGTACGGCAGCAGCATCGAGGGCCTGTCCCGCCACATCTCGGTGCACGCCGCCGGCATCGTGATCGCGCCGGGCCCCCTGACCGACTACGTGCCCGTGTGCACGATGCCGGGCAAGGGGAACGGCTCCGGCGGCGAGGACGCGATCATCACGCAGTACGACATGGTCGGGCTCGAGAAGGTCGGGATGCTGAAGATGGACTTCCTCGGCCTGACGACGCTCACCATCCTCCACCGGGCCGTGCGCACGATCGCCGAGCGCAGCGGCGTGGCGGTGGACCTCGACGCCCTCGACCTCGAGGATCCGCCCGTGTACGCCATGCTGCGGAGCGGCCGGACGGCGGGCGTGTTCCAGTTCGAGTCCAGGCTGGCCACCGACCTGCTGCAGCGCATGCACTGCGACCGGTTCGACGACCTGGTGGCCACCAACGCCCTGATACGCCCCGGCACGCTCGACAGCGGCATGCACCTGGTGTACATCCGCCGCAAGCGGGGCGAGGAGCCGGTCCGCTACCTGCTGCCGGAGCTGCAGGAGATCCTCGAGTCCACGTACGGGGTCATCGTCTATCAGGAGCAGGTGATGCGGATCGCGAGCGTCCTGGCCGGCTACTCGCTGGCCGAGGCCGACGTGCTCCGCAAGGCCGTGGGCAAGAAGAAGCAGGAGCTGATCGACGAAGAGCTGGGCCGGTTCGCGGCGCGCTCGGTCGAGCGCGGCTTCAAGCGCAAGGTGATCGAGGAGATCGCGGCGCAGATCCAGACCTTCGGGCGCTACGGCTTCAACAAGTCGCACGCCGTCGCGTACTCGATCGTCTCCTACCAGACCGCGTGGCTCAAGGCGCATTACCCCGCCGAGTTCATGGCGGCGCTGCTCTCCTCCGCCATCGGCGACACCGACAAGGTCGTGCCGTACATCGCCGAGTGCCGGGCGCTGGGGATCGAGGTCCTCCCGCCCGACGTGAACGAGTCGGGCTGGCACTTCACGGTCGTCGCCGACCGCCGCATCCGCTTCGGCCTCGGCGCGATCAAGAACGTGGGGCGGACCGCCATCGACGCGGTCATCGCCGCGCGGACCGCCGACGGCGCGTTCACGTCCCTGCACGACCTGGCGACCCGCGTGGACCACCGGGTGTGCAACAAGCGGGTCCTCGAGGCGCTGATCGCCTCGGGAGCCACCGACGCCCTCGGGGGCCACCGCGCCCAGCTGTTCGCCGCCGTGGACACCGTGGTCGCCGAGGCGAGCCTCGCCCAGGCGGAGACCGCCGTGGGCCAGGGCACGCTGTTCGGCGACGCGGGGGGCGCCGGCGCGGGCACGGCCGCCCTGGCCGTCGCCGCCCCCGCCCTTCCGACGGTGCCGGAGTGGACGGAAGCGGAGCGCCTTGCGCGCGAGAAGGAGTTGGTGGGATTCTTTGTCTCCGGGCACCCGCTGAACCGTTTCGCGGAAGAGGCCGCCATCTTCGGCACGCACACGACCGCGGACCTGGGGCGCTGGACGGAGGGCAAGCTGGCGGTCGCGGCGGTCGTCACGGCGGTCAAGCGCCAGATCGCGCGCCGCTCGGGCGCCGAATGGGCCAAGCTCGTGGCCGAGGACTTCCACGGCACGGCGGAGTGCCTCGTGTTCCCGGAGGCGTGGGGCAAGCTGGCCCGGGTCGTGGCCGCCGACGGCGCGTACCTGCTGGTGGGCGGTTACTCGGCCCGCGACCGCGGCGAGGAAGACGCGCCGTTCATCGTGGAGGACGCGCAGCCGCTCGACGGCCTGCGGGCCTCCGGCCGGATCGCCCTCGCGCTGCGCTGGAGCGCCGGCGACCGCCACGGCGACGATGCGGCCCGCGCGGTCGCCGCGCTGTGCGCCGCCCATCCCGGCCCCGCCCCGGTGGTCGTGGCCTGGAACGAGGCGGCGGGCCGCGAGACGGCACGGTTCCGCTCGCGCCGGTTCGCGGTGACGCTGGACGGCGAGCTGCTGGACGCGTTGCGGGGGATCCTGGGGCGCGACGCGGTCACCCTGGTCAAGGCGGGTTGAGCCGATGGCGACTACCGCGCTGGATTTCGAGAAGCCGATAGCGGAGCTGGAGCGCCAGATCGAGGACCTCAAGCGCCTGGCGAGCGAGCGCTCGCTCGACGTGGCGCGGGAGATCGCGCCGCTGGAGGCCAAGCTCGCCGAGCTCAGGGCGGAGATCTTCCGCAACCTGACCCCCTACCAGCGCGTGCTGCTGGCGCGCGACCCGCGCCGGCCCTTCGCCCTCGACTACATCAACACGGTGTTCGCCGACTTCGTCGAGCTGCACGGCGACCGCCTGTACCGGGACGACCCCGCCATCATCGGCGGGCTGGCGCGCCTCAGCGGCCGGAGCGTGGTGGTGATCGGCCAGCAGCGCGGCCGCGACATCAAGGAGAACCTGAAGCGCAACTTCGGCATGGCGCACCCCGAGGGGTATCGCAAGGCGATGCGCCTGATGCACCTGGCCGAGCGGTTCCGGCTGCCGGTGGTGGCGCTGATCGACACGCCGGGCGCGCATCCGGGCCTGGGCGCGGAGGAGCGGGGCCAGGCCGAAGCGATCGCCCGCAACATCGAGGTCATGGCGGCGCTGCGGACCCCGATGGTGGCGGTGGTGATCGGCGAGGGCGGGTCCGGCGGCGCGCTGGCCCTCGGGGTCGGGGACCGTGTCCTGATCCTCGAGAACGCCACGTACTCGGTCATCACGCCCGAGGGCTGCGCCGCCATCCTGTGGCGCGACTCGGCGCAGAAGGAGCGCGCCGCGGAGGCCCTGAAGCTCACGGCTCCCGACCTGATGTCGCTCGGCCTGGTGGACGAGATCGTGGCGGAGCCGCCCGGCGGCGCGCACGCGGATCCCGCCGCGGCGGCGGAGCTGCTGGGCCTCGCCCTGGAGCGCCACCTCGCCGAGCTCGCCGGCATCCCCACCGAGGAACTGCTCCGCCGGCGCGCCGAGAAGTACCTGCGGATGGGGCGCTTCGAGGAAGCCTAGGCGTGGGAGCCCAGCTGGTCGAGGTCCGCTTCAAGGGCCACCGCAAGGCGTTCTACCGCTGGCACGAGCCCGAGCCGCTCGCGGCGGACGAGCCGGTCATCGTCGAGACCGACCGTGGGCTCGATCTCGGCCGCGTCTCGGCCACCGGGGAGACGGCGGGTACGAAGTGCGAACGCTGCGCGCTGCGCGCGGCCGCACCGTCCGACGGGGCGGAACCGGCTCCCGCCCCGCGTGAGCGCGCGACCGCTGCTCCCTCCGCGTCCGCGTCGCCCGAAGTGGAACGGCGGGTCGTCCGGCGCGCCACCGACGCCGACACCAGGATCGCCGAGGAGCTGCGCGTCGCCGAGGACGAGGTGCGCCGCAAGGTGCGCGAGCGGGCGGCCGCCCACCACCTCGAGATGAAGGTGAGCGACGCAGAGTGGCAGTGGGATCGCAACAAGCTCACCGTCTATTTCACCGCCGAGCGCCGGGTGGACTTCCGCAACCTGGTGCGCGATCTGGCGTCCTTCTTCCGCACCCGCATCGAGCTGCGCCAGATCGGCGTGCGGGACGAGTCCAAGCGGCTGGACGGGATCGGGCGCTGCGGACGCCAGTTGTGCTGCACCTGGCTGCCCGAGCTGCGGCCCATCGGACTGCAGATCGCCAAGGACCAGCGCCTCAGCCTCAACCCGAGCCAGATCTCCGGTGCGTGCGGCCGCCTGCTGTGCTGCCTCCGCTACGAGCACGACTTCTACGTCCAGTCGCGGAAGCGCTTCCCCAAGGAAGGCAAGGTGCTCGTCACGGCCAAGGGCAACGAGAAGGTCGCGAGCCTCGACATCTTCCGGGAGCGGGTGACGCTGCGGGGCGAGGACGGCACGTCGCGCGTCCTGCCCCTGGCCGACCTCAAGCGCGAGGTCGAGGCGGCGGGCAGCGCCACCCAGGCGCCGGCGCCGGCGCCGCCCGAGCACCCGGCGCCGCCCTCGCCCCCCGTCGCGGCCCCGCCGGCCCCCACGACCGCGCCTTCGGGCGCGGACGCGGCGGCGCCCCAGCCCGGGCGGTCCGAGCGGCGGCGCGGCCGCCGCGGAGGCCGGCGGCGCCGGCGCCGCTCGTGAGCCGGTTCTATCTCACCACGGCGATCGACTACGCCAACGGCGCGCCCCACTTCGGCCACGCGCTCGAGAAGATCGGCGCCGACGCCATCGCGCGGTACCGGCGCCTGCGCGGCGACGACGTGCATTTCCTCATCGGGATGGACGAGCACGGGCAGAAGGTGGCCCAGGCGGCGCAGGAGCGCGGCATCGCTCCACAGCAACTCGTGGACGAGCTGGCCGGCACCTTCCAGGCCATGTGGAGCCGGCTGTCCATCTCGTACGACCAGTTCGTCCGCACCACCGACCCGCAGCACCAGGCCGGCGTCCACGCGCTGATCCAGCGCATCCTCGCGCGCCGCCCCGACGACGTGTACGAGCACGCGTACGAGGGGTGGTACTGCGTCGGCTGCGAGACCTTCAAGCGCGACAGCGAGATCGTGGACGGCAAGTGCGTCCTGCACCCGACACGCGAGCTCGTCTGGACGAAGGAACGGAACTGGTTCTTCCGCTTGAGCCGCTACGCCCCGTTCCTCGAGCGTCTCTACGCCGAGCACCCCGGCTTCCTCCGGCCGGAGACCCGGCGCAACGAAATCCTCGGCCTGCTGGCCCAGGGGGTCGAGGACGTGCCCATCAGCCGCGCACGGCTGGCGTGGGCCATCCCCTTCCCGCGGCCCACCAGCGACGGCGCGCCGCAGGGCACCTGGGTGTGGTTCGACGCGCTCCCCAACTACCTCACCGCGACCGGCTTCCCCGCGGCGGGATTCGAGGCGCGCTGGCCCGCCCAGCTCCACGTCATCGGCAAGGACATCACCCGCCACCACTGCGTGGTCTGGCCGGCGATGCTCGACGCGGCCGGACTGCCGCTGCCCGAAGGGGTCTGGGCCCACGGCTTCATCGGGCTGGGCGGCGAACGCTTCAGCAAGTCGGCCGGCGTGCGTCTGGACCTCGGCGCCGCCGTAGAGCGCTTCGGCGCCGACGCCTTTCGCTACTTCCTGCTCCGCGAGGTCCCGTTCGACGGCGACGGCGACTTCTCGCCCGAACGGTTCGAGGAGCGCTACATCGCCGAGCTGGCCGACGCTTTCGGCAATCTGGCCTCCCGCGTCCTGGCCATGCTGGACCGGTACCGGGGCGGGACCGTCCCCTCCTCCGGCGACGCGACGCCGCTCGACGGGGCGGGCGAAAGCGCCATGGCGCGCTACGCAGCCGCGATGGACGGCCTGCTGCTGCACCGCGGGGCGGCCGCCGCGTGGGACCTCGTGAGCGAAGGCAACGCGTTCGTCGAACGCCAGGCGCCCTGGGCCCTGGCCAAGGCGGGCGACGCGGCGGCACTCGACGCGACGCTCGCGGCGCTGGCCCGCGCCCTCACCCGCCTCGCCGTGCTCGTCGGCCCGTTCACACCGCGCGCAGCGAGCCAGCTGTGGTCCGCCCTCGGCCTGCCGGGCGATCCCGCCTCCCCGGCGGCCTGGGCGCTGGCCTCCCAACCGCGCATTTCCGCGTCGCCGACCCACCGGATCCCCCCCCTCTTCCCTAAGCAGGAGCCGGTCGCAGCCTAGCCTAACACCTTGCGTCACAAGCACTTGGCGAATATTCGATTTTGCCTTGACGCCGTGGGGATGGGGTGGTAACGTATCTCGTCTTCCGCGTCCCCCCCCTTTGGCCGGCGCGAGCGTCTACTCGCGACTGTTCGTCGTTGCGTCCTGTTGCCGGAGCATGAATGGCCAATCGCCGCTGGACGGTCATGCTCGTACCCCATAGCTCGGGCCACACCAAGTCACTGTCGGTCTCGGTGACCCTGGTGAAGCTCGTGGCTGGGGTCGCGACCGTCGTGGCGGCTTCGCTGCTCGCGGCGACCTACGGCGTGGTGTCGCGCTCGGTGGACCTGTCGCGCAGCCAGAGGCTCGAGCGGGCCAACCAGGCGCTCTCGAGCGAGGTCGTCCTGCTCGGGCAGCGCCTCGGCACCCTCTCCGACACCCTCGCCGTGATCACGCGCCGGGACGAGGAAGTGCGGCTCGTGGCCGGCCTCGACCCGCTGAGTCCCGAGGTCGAGCAGGCCGGAATCGGCGGGCCGAGCGGGCCGTGGCCCGACCGCGAGCGCCTGCTGTCCGATGCCGGCGTCGTCGGCCGCGAGGCGCTGGGCGTCCACCTGGACGTGGACGCGCTGATCCGCCGCGCCAACGTGCTGGCGACGTCGTTCCGCGAGGCGGCCGACAGCCTCGGCGCGCACGTCCAGCAGATGCGGGCTACGCCCTCCATCATGCCGACGACGGGCTTCCTCACCAGCCGCTTCTCGTCCATTCGCTATCACCCGATCCTGCACGAGAACCGGCCGCACGAGGGCATCGACATCACCGCCGCGTTCGGCACGCCCATCGTGGCTCCGGCCGCGGGCCGGGTGATCAAGGTGGGCTGGGAGAACGGCTACGGCCTGATGGTCGAGCTCGATCACGGGTACGGGCTGCAGACCAAGTACGCGCACATGTCGCGGACGGCGGTCCAGGTCGGACAGATGGTCAAGCGCGGCGACCGGCTCGGCTACGTCGGCAGCACGGGCCTGAGCACCGGCCCGCACCTGCATTACGAGGTCATCGTCGGCGGCCGGCCGGTGGATCCGCTGAGATACATCCTGCCCGACGCCATCGCGGACTGACGGAGAGCAGAGAGCAGACGTCAGGGTAGTTGCGAGACGCCGAGTTGCGAGTGGTTGTGAGTCTTGAGATTGTGGAGCGAGAAAAGGCCCCGTCGCGATATCGCGACGGGGCCTCTTCTTGTTCTGCAGTCTCACATCTCGTCACCACTCGCACCTCGGCGTCTCGCACCTGCTCTGCAATCCGCCTCTAGTTGCCCTTCTTGTCGGAGGGTTGCGAGAAGTTCACCGAGGGCACCGCCGCCGCCGCCGCGGTCGTCAGCGCGAAGTACTCCCGCGGCCCCTTCCCGATCAGCTTGGCCGTGAGCACCTGCGGAAAGGTGCGGATGTAGCTGTTGTAGGCCTGCACCGCCGCGTTGTAGTCCTCCCGCGCGGTGGCGATCCGGTTCTCCGTCCCCTCGAGCTGATCCTGCAGCGCCCGGAAGTTCTCGTTCGACTTGAGCTGCGGATAGTTCTCCGAGATGGCCAGCAGCCGTCCCAGCGCCCCGGTGAGGCCCTGGTTCGCATCGGCCATCTGCGCCAGGTTGCCGCTCTGGACGGCGCCGGCGAGCTTGGCACGCGCGTCCGCCACTCCGAGGAAGATCGTCTGCTCCTGCTGCGCGTAGCCCTTCACCGTCGCCACGAGGTTCGGCACCAGATCGGCCCGCCGCTGCAGCTGCACCTGGATCTGGCTCTTGAAGGCGTTCGCCTGCTCGTCCAGAGTCTGGATGCGATTGTACCCACACCCGGTGAGCACCACGGCCGCCGCTGCGATCGCCACTCGCTTCATCATCCCGTTGGTCTCCTTCCAGCGACCCGCGTCACGTGTACGTTCCTGCCCGAACGACGCGTAAGATAACCTGCCGAGCAATGCCAGCAGCGCCAACCGCCATTGGCGACACTCTTCGATCATCATTGGAGCAGTTATGCGACACTACAAGTGCTAACAGTATGGCGGCAATCACGATGAGTCAAACAGACAGCTCGTGAGATCGCCAGTTGACTTGCACTCTCTGCCCGGTGAAATTACCTACTGGTCAGTTACTTATTGGAGTGAGAGCGACCGAATGGGACTGCACCAGCCTCACCCTGATGGGACGCCTCCGCGCTGGCAGCGGCGCAAGGAGGAGCGGCCGAGCGAGATTCTCGCGGCCGCCCTGGAGACCTTCGTCGAGCACGGCTACGCCGCCACGAAGCTCGAGGAGGTCGCGCGCCGGGCCGGGGTCACCAAGGGCACGCTCTACATCTACTTCGAGAGCAAGGAAGCGCTCTTCAAGGCGGTGGTGCGGGCGAACGTCCTTCCCATCCTGGTGACCGCGGAGCAGATCGTCGGCGACGAGACGGCGCCGCCGGCCCAGCTCCTCAGGCAGCTCGTGACCAACTGGTGGGAGGGCATGAACGGCTCCCATCTGGCCGGTCTGCCCAAGCTGGTGATGTCGGAGGCGTCGAACTTCCCCGAGCTGGCGCAGTTCTGGTTCGACGAGGTGGTCGTCCGGGGCCGGCAGGTCTTCGCGGAGGTCCTCCGGCGGGGGATCGAGCGCGGGGATTTCCTGCCCGTGGACGTGGACCTCACCGTGCGGCTGATCCTCGCGCCGATCCTCATGGCGGCGATTTGGAACTACTCGTTCCAGGCCTGCGAGAAGCGCGCGTTTCCGGTGGAACCGTACCTGGAGACTTCGATGGACATCGTCTTGCGCGGCCTGGTGGCGGGCACGCCGGCGGCCGCGGGGGCCCGCGATGCGTAGCGCCCTGCCCCTCCTGGCCGCCCTGGCCGTGACCGTTGGCGCACCAGGGGCCGTCGCGCAGAATGCGTCCGGCCCACGCAGCCTTTCCCTCGCGCAGGCGGTGCAGGAAGCCACACAGAACGCCCCTGGCGTGCAGTTGGCGGGGTATCAGGTGGACATGGCGCGCTCGCGCGCGGGACAGACGCGGGCCGACCTGCTACCGTCGGTATCGGCGTCGGCGGCCTGGTTCAACCGCTCGGCGACGCTGGCCAGCACCGGGTTCTCCTTCCCGCCCAACCTCGGATTCTCGCTGCCCGCCCTGATCGGGCCGTACGACAACCTCGACGCGCGGGTGCGCCTCGAGCAGACGGTATTCGACTGGTCGGGATGGGAGCACCTGAAGGCGGCCCAGCTGCAGACCGCCGGCGCCCGGGCGGGCCGGGAAGAGAGCGTCCAGGGGGCCGCTGCGTCCGCGGGATTGGCGTACCTGGGCGCGGTCCGCACCAAGGCCCTTCTCTCGGCACGAGAACAGGATTCCTCGCTCGCCGCCGAGCTACTGTCGCTGGCCCAGGCGCAGCTGCAGGCGGGGGTCAGCGCGCCCCTCGACGTGACGCGGGCCCGCACGCAGCTGGTGGCGGCGGAGGGAGATCTGATCGTCGCGCGCAACCTGCGCCGGAAGGCGGACATCGCGCTGGCGCTGGCCCTCGGCGAGGATCCAGCTACGACGTACGTACTGGCCGACACGTTGAGCGGCGAGCTGGGCGCTTCGACCGCGTCGGCCGACACGGCGGCGGTCTTCGCGCTGGCGGTCCAGCACCGACCCGAACTCGCGTCCGAAGCGGCGCGTGGGGCCCAGGCGGCGACGGAGCGGCGTGCGATCACAACCGAGATCCTGCCGCGCGTGGATTTCGCGGCGGATTTCGGCCCCAACGGCAAGACCGTGGGCAGCACGCTCAACACGCGCGACATCGCGCTGCAGATCTCGATTCCGCTCCTCGATGGGTTTCGCCGCGAGTCGCGCGGGGCCGAGCAGGCGGCCCAGGAGCGCGCCAGCGATACCCGTGCCGACGACCTGCGCCGCCAGATCCGCGCCCAGGTGCGCGAGGCGCTGCTCGACCTCGAGACTGGCCGGGAGCAGCACGACGTGGCCGCGCAGCGCCTCGCGCTCGCCACCGAGGAGCTGTCGGAGGCCCGCGACCGGTTCGCCAGCGGTGTGGCCGGCAACATCGACGTCATCAACGCGCAGACGGAGCTGAACGTCGCGCGCGACGTCGAGATCGACGCGCGCTACACGACCGCGGCGGCCCGGGTCGCCCTGGCGTACGCGGCGGGCGTGGCGGACTCCGTTCACTAGCAGCGGCCGGGAGCGACCGGCCGCCGCACGATCACTTGTGGAGAGCGCAGCAATGGCAACGATGACTCAAACCGCACCGCCGACCCAGGCGCCCTCGGGCGCGGCCGAACACCGCCCTGCGGCCGACGCGCCGCCGCCACCCCCGCCCGCCGCGAACGGCCTGCGGCGGACCTGGGTCCTAGCCGCCGGCATCGTCGTCGGCATTCTCGTCCTCGCGCTCGGCGCGCGGGCCGTCTGGTTCGCGACCACGCACGAGTCCACGGACGACGCGGAGGTTGACGGGCACATCACGCCCATCTCGCCGCGCATCGGCGGCTTTGTCGTGTCCATCCGGGTGCTGGAGAACCAGATGGTGAAGACCGGGGACACGCTGGTGGTGCTCGACGATCGCGACCTGCGGGCGCGGGTGGCCCAGATGAACGCGGACCTCGCGGCGCTCATCGCCACGGTCGGCTCCCGCGGCCGCGTGGGCCAGGCAGTCGCCCAGCTCGACCAGGCGCGCGCGGCGGCCGCCGCGGCCACGGCCACCGTGGCACAGGCGGAGGCCAACGCCCAGAAGGCCAGCAACGACCTCGAGCGCTACCAGGCCCTGAGCGCCCGGAACATCGTGAGCCGCCAGCAGCTCGACGCTGCCCAGACCGCGGCCGCCGCCACCAGCGCCCAACTCACCGCGGCGCAGCGGAACGCGGTGGCGGCCCAGGAGCAGGTGACGGCCGCCACCGCCGCGCTCGCCGGATCGGAGGCGCGCGTGGCCAGCGCGCGCGCCGTGCTGGACCAGGCGGAGCTGCAGCTCTCCTACACCGTGGTGACGGCGCCCGTGGACGGCGTGGTGAGCAAGAAGGCGGTCGAGCTCGGCCAGCTCGTGCAGGCCGGCCAGCCGCTCTTGAGCCTCGTCCCGCTCAACGACGTGTGGGTGGTGGCGAACTTCAAGGAAACCCAGATCGAGCACATCCGCCCCGGAGCCGAGGCGACGATCAAGGCCGACGCCTACCCCGATCGGGTGTTCCACGGCGCCGTAGAAAGCCTGAGCCCCGCCACCGGCGCCCGGTTCTCCCTGCTGCCGCCGGACAACGCCACCGGGAACTTCACCAAGATCGTGCAGCGCATTCCGGTGCGCATCCACCTCGAAGGCCAGACCGACCCGGCGCACCTGCTGCGGCCGGGAATGAGCGTGGACGTGACCATACGGACCAAGTGAGGAGTCGGCAGCAGATCAGTCGTCAGAGGAGTTGCCGGACGGGGAGTTGCGAGCGGTGATGAGATTGGAGTGAACGGAGCGAGAAAAAGGCCCCGTCGCGGCAAGCGGCGGGGCCTCTGCCTTCCGTCGAATTCCGTCCTGCCTCAAACCTCCAGCTTATCGACGTAGTCGGCCAGCCGCTCCATCGCATCCACGTACTTCCCGGCGACCGGGTCGTAGGGCTCGAGCTCGGGCTGCTTCCGGCCGTCGAGGGCCGCGAGCACCCACGTGAACACCGCGGGGTCGACTCCCACGGCCGCGCACGCCTCGCGCACCAGGGCGTCGTGGCGGGCGGGCGGCACGCCGCCCGTGAGGCGCAGCACCGCCCGGAACAGGACGAAGAACGTCCCGGCCGAGTGGACGAGCAGCCGGCCGAGCGCCTTCCCGTCGGCCGCGGCGGCCGCGTACTCGGTCCTGAGCCGCAGCACCTTGCCGCGCACCTCGTGCTCCAGCTCGGTGCGCAGGTCGCCGCGGCGCGTCGTCACGCCCTCCAGCGGATCCCGCCCCGCCAGCACCCGGTGCGCGTCGCGGATGTCCTCGATCTCGATGGGGAACACGTCGGTCGCGGCGCGCCACTCGGCCTCGGCGAAGATCAACGGCGCCGGCTGCCCCCCTTTCGTCCACTCCGCCACCACCGGCGTGGCGGCGTGCAGCGTCGCCACCTTTGCGTCGCGCACGATGGCCAGCACGTTGACGTCGGACCGCCCCTCGACGTGGGTGCCGCGCGCGGCGGACCCGAACAGCACCAGCGACACGAGGTTGTCGCCCAGGGCCGTCTCCAGGCGACGCGCGAACTCCTCGACCCCGAGCTTCCTGTCAGCCGCCATCAGAACCCTCCCGAGGCACCGCCGCCGCCGAACCCGCCTCCGCCACCGAACCCGCCGAATCCCCCGCCGCCGCCGAAGCCGCCGAACCCGCCACCACCGAAGCCGCCGCCACCCCATCCGCCGCGGCGCCCGCCGCCGAGCAGCGACCCGATGATCATGCCTTCGACGAGTCCCGCTCCGCCCCGCCGGCGCCACAGTACGCCGAACACCACGATCAGCAGCACGGCGAACAGCAGCCCCGCCATGCCGCCGCCGGAGGACGCCGGCCCCGTGGCCGGCGGCGGCGACGCGGGCGCCACCCCCGTCAGCTGGAATCCGAACTGCTGGGCGTACGCCGCGGCCAGCAGCTGCACCCCGGTCACCAGCCCGGCGGCGTAGCTCCCCGCGCTGACGGCCTGGCGGCCGACCGCATCCCGGATGCGCCCCGCCAGGTCGTCGGTGATGAATCCCTCGGCCCCCGTCCCGGTGCCGACCGCGAGCTGCGCCTTCCCGTCTCCCGGATGCGCGCCCGGCACCAGCAGGAGCACCACGCCGGTGTTGCGCCGCTCGTCCCCGGCCGCGCCCTGGGCGCCCACCTTCCACGCCCGGCCGATGTCCCGGGCCACCTCGATCGGCGCCCGGCCCTTGAGGTCGGCGAGCGTCACCACCACGATCTCACCGCCGCAGGCCGCCCGCACCCGCGCGATGAGGTCCTCCATGGTGGCGCGGGACGCCGGATCGATGATCTTGGCGAAGTCGTTCACGTAGCCGGTCGGCGCGGGGATCTGCAGCGCGGGACCCGGCAGCTGGAGCATCAGTCCGAGGAGGGCGGGAAGGAGCATCGTACCTCCAATATACCCGCTACCGCAGCCGGCGGGCACCGCGTAAACTACCCTCTCCCGACCTTCAAACGCTCGAGGTGGACGCAGTGAACATCGGTGCCCGAACCGCTCTTGCCGTCGCCGGCGCGCTCGCGCTCGCGGCACCCCGGGCGGCCGCCCAGACCACGGACGACCTGCGGGCGGCCCGGACCATGGGGCGCGCCGACGCGCCCGTGACGATGTACATCATCTCCGATTTCGAGTGCCCCTACTGCGGCGACTTCGCGCGCAACACGTTCCCGACCATCGAGCACGAGTACGTCGCCTCGGGCAAGATGAAGGTCGTCTTCGTCAACATGCCGCTCACTCAGATTCATCCGAATGCGGAGCCGGCGGCCGAGGTGGCGATGTGCGCCGCGCGCCAGGACAAGTTCTGGCCGATGCACAACCTGCTGTTCCGGTATCAGAGCGAGTGGGCCGGCCTCGCCGAGCCGGGCTCGTTCTTCCTCGCGCTCGGCGACTCGCTCGGCCTCGACCATCGGGCGCTGACCGCCTGCCTCGAGACGCACGCCACGCGCGCGATCGTGAAGGCCGACTACGACGGGTCGGTGCGCTCCGGGGCGCACTCGACGCCGTCGTTCTACATCGAGGGCGGCCTCATGTCCGGCGACCAGCCGATCGCCGATTTCCGCGTGGTGCTCGACTCCATCTACCGGACCAGGACGGCGCCGCAGCCGAAGGGGCGCTAGGAGGCCTGCAGGAGCGAGAGGCCGAGGTCGTACAGTGCGTGCGTCCACGCGGCCACGCCGAACCCGCGGGTCACGTACAGCACGCTGAAGACGACGCCGGCGATGGCGCGGAACACGAAGCTGGCGAGGGTGAACGTGTCGCCCAGCGAGCCGACGTAGTGGAAGGTCGAGAAGATCAGCGCCGACAGGATGACGGCGATCGTGGCGGCGAGCCCCCGGCCGGCGTGCAGCAGGGTGCGCGACGCCCACATCAGGCCCCCGACGAGCACCACCCGGAACAGCAGCTCCTCGTAGATCCCGGCGCCGAGCGAGACCACCAGCTGGGTGTGCAGGTCGAGCGCCGCGGCGCCGCCGATCGCCAGGTGGCGCGGCCCCTCCAGCAGCAGCGCGGTGAGCCACCCCACCACGAACCCGAACGCCGCGGCGTAGGCCGCGCTCTCGAGCAGCATCCACCCGAACACCCCCGGCAGGAGCCGCTCCCCGCTCTTGCGGACGTCGCGGACCACCAGCCACGCCGCCCCGCCCACCAGCAGCAGCCCGAACACCACGAGCCCGTCGCGCCCGCCCAGGGCCACGAACAGGCTTTTGAGGAGCACGTCGGCACCGTTGCGGACGCCGGCGACCGCCGAGTGCGTGAGCAGCGCCGACAGCCCCTCGTACAGGACCAGCAGCGGCATCGCGAACAGCACGCTGTAGCGCGGGGACCGCGACCGGCGCAGATAGTCTTTCAGCATGGCTCGCGGTAACGTACTGCCGGTGATCGCGTTTCTCTATCGCCTGGCTTGGGCCGCCGCCCGCCCCCTGGCACGGCCGCTCGCGGCCCTCGGGGGCAGGAGCAAGCTCAGCCGGGCGCTGCGCGGGCGCGGGGACGCCGGGGCGACGTTGGCGGCCTGGGCGTCGCGCGCGCGCCGGGCCGGCTCGCCCCTGGTGTGGTTCCACGCCGCGTCGGTGGGCGAGGGGCGCCAGGCCGAGGCGGTGCTCCTGCGCCTGCGCGCGGCGCGGCCGGACTGGCAGGTGGCGTTCACCTACGCCTCCCCGTCCGCCGAGCGCTGGGCGGCCTCGCTCCCCGCGGATGTCGCCGGCTACCTGCCGTTCGACACGCCGCACGACACCGGCCGCGCGATCGAAGCGCTGCGACCCGCCGCCCTCGTCTTCAGCGCCACCGACGTGTGGCCCGAGCTGGTCCGGCAGGCCGCCTTACGCCAGGTCGCCCTGGCCGTCATCTCGGCCACCCTCGCACCGACGTCGAGCCGCCGCGGCGCCCTCGCGCGACGCCTCCTCGGCCCCACCTATGCCGCCCTCGACCGCATCGGCGCGATCGATGCCGCCGACGCGGCCGGGCTCGCCGGGCTGGGCGTGGCGCGCGAGCGGATCGTGGTGACGGGCGACACGAGGCACGACGCGGCCCGAGCCCGCCTTGCCACGGTCGCGGCGGCGGCGCCGCACCTGCGCGCGCTGCTCGGCGAGCGGGGCGACCAGCGGCCGATCATCGTCGCCGGCTCCACCTGGCCCAGCGACGAGCGGGTCCTGCTGCCCGCGCTGGTCGCTGCCCGCACGCGGGGAGCCTGCTTCCGTCTGGTGATCGCGCCGCACGAGCCGACGCCTGCCCACCTCGACGATCTCGAGCGCCGGCTGCGCCGGGACATGGAGCCCGGCATCACGCTGGTCCGCCTGGCCTCGCTGCTCGCGGCCGGCAACCCGGAACCGCCGACATCCGGCAACTTGGCGTCTGGCAACCAGCCGTCGGCGTCCGGCCACGGAAGGTGGGATGTCCTGATCGTGGACCGGGTGGGGGTCCTGGCCGAGCTCTACACCACGGCGTCGCTCGCCTTCGTGGGCGGCGGATTCCACGGCAAGGGCCTCCACGCGGTGATCGAGCCCGCCGCGGCGGGGGTGCCCGTGCTGTTCGGCCCGCGGTGGCGCAGCAGCCGCGACGCCCGCCTCCTGCTCGACGCCGGGGCGGCCGCGGCGCCGCGCGACGTGGCAGAGTTGGCCGCCGCCGCCACCCTCTGGCTCACGAACGAAACCGCCCGTGCCTCCGCTGCTCAGGCGGCACGGGCGGTCGTCGAACGGGGGCAGGGAGCGGCGGATCGCTCGACCCAGCTCGTGATCGAGCTGGTGGAACGAGCCTTACCCCCTACACCCTGAGCCCTGCACTCTCGCTTATCTCATCCCACCGATGCCGATCGAGGCGCCGACACCGAAGTTGTTGACCGTCTGCCCGTAGAGCTTGCCGCTGTCGTAGGCCGCGCGGACGGAGATGACCGAGAAGATCGGGACATCCAGGCCCACGGCCCACCGGAAATCGCCCTTCTGGGTGGGACAGCTCGTTCCGCTCGGGCAGTTGAGGATCTTCGTGAAGTTCATGCGCGCGGAGCCCCAGAGGTTGGGGCTGACGACCACCAGCGGGAGCTTGATGCCGAGCGCGACGCCCGCCGGGATCGTGAGCACCTTCGAGCTGCCGCCGAGCTGATTCTTGATCGTGTCCGGCAGGCTGGCGAAGTCGTACGCCTTCACGTCCATGCTGCCGCCGGCGAAGACGGAGAACGACCACGGCGAGACGCCCCCGCCGAGCAGCCGGAGCTGGGCAAGCACGCTCGCGGTCGCCTTGGTCTGCGTGCCGACGTTGTTGCTCTGGATCGTGCCGAAGTCCGTCCGCGTCATCCCGACGTTGGCGCCGATGCCCAAGCGCCAGAGCGCCAGGGTGACCCCGCCCTGCAGCACGTTGTAGTCGCCGAGGCTGAGGTTGCTCTTGTCCGTCGGCAGCCCCAGGTCGGCGTGAATGCGCACACCCGTCGAGTAGCGGGGATTGGTGAACAGGGGCATCCCCTGGATCTGGGCCTGCGCCGTCGCGGCCGCGCCGAACGCCAGCGCGCCGACGACGACCGCCATGCCCGCACGGTGCATTCGAGACATCGAAAACCTCCCTGAATGGTGGGGTCCCGCCGAGGTGCACCGGGCTAATCCCGGCCCGGGGACGACCGGAAAGCTAGCGGAGGCGTAACGGCGGCGCAGGTGACGACTGTCACGCTGCACCCCTCTTGGGGACCTGGATCACCGTCCGATTGCGACCGGGGCCGCATTTCCGGGCCATTGAGGCAGCGGCGGTCTCCCTGCTACCTTCCGCGCCCATGGTCCCGCGATCCCGCCCTATCGCCGTCACCATCACCTGCGCCCTCGCCGCCCTCGCGGCCGTCGCCACCACCGCGCTCCTCCTCACCTCGGCCCCCTGGGCGGTCCCACCCACGCCAGGCCAGCGGGTGATCGGTCTCGCCGCCGTCGGGGCCACCGTCGTCGCCCTGGTGGGCCTGTGGCGCATGCGGCGCTGGAGCGTGCTCCTCCTCGCCGTGCTCCTCGGCGCGCGCGCCCTCTACAGCCTTGCCCGCCCGGGGACGTGGAACCCCGCGGGCCTCGTGGGGCCCGTGCTGCTCTTGCTCATCGGCGCGTACTACTGGAAGCGGATGACCTGAACGAACAAGGGCCGGCGCGACGCGCCGGCCCTTCGTTCCACGTAGCCGCCCCGGCTCAGCCTGCGCAGGTCACCGTCACCTGCATCGGCGTGAAGATCCCGAACGTCACCCAGCCGACGAGCATGTTGAGGAAGCTCGCCTGCGTGTCCACGGCCTGCACCGGCTTGCCGCCGCACATCTTCCCGGCGTCCACGTTGCCCGGCACGAGCCCGTAGATGAAGGTCGGCACCCACTGCTGCACGTGGGTCGGACCCGGGTTGAGGTGGGTCGTCGTGATCGTGTGATAGCAACCGCCCAGCGTCACCATACAGCCCAGCGCCGCCGTCACCAGCAGCTTCCGCTTCAGGCTTCCCGGCATGCGGACCTCCCCAAGCGAAGGTGAGAGCGGCCGCCAGCGAAAGATCGGCCGCGGGCGCCTACAATGCGCTATGCCAGCGGGCCGCGTCAAGCCCGGCTACGGGGTCCCGCCGGTGATCACGCCCTGGAACCGCACGGTTTCCGGATCCACGATCCCCGCCGTGAGGACCGTGATCAGGATGTCCGACCAGCCGTGCGAGACCCCGATCCGGAGCCCCTGCACCGCGCGGCCGCCGGCCAGCTGGCCGGCCAGCGTCTGCTCGAGACTCGGCACGTGGCTGGGGATCGCCCCCCAGAAGAAGAAGAGGGCGTGCGTGCGAATGTTGAACGTGTCGCCCACGGCTGGCTGCTGCGCGGGCGAGGCCATGCCGGCCGGCACGCCGAGGCTGTTGGCGTCGAACGTCATGGCGCACCCGGCCGCCACCACCGCAAGGGCGAGCGCCAGGGCGATCCGACTCGGTGTGACCGACGATGTGTTCTTCACGGGTGCCGGGGTGGAAGGGGCCGGGAGCGCGGGGGGCGCACCGCTCGGCGCGCCCCCCGGACGATCAGAACCCGATTACATCATGGGCACGTGGAAATTGAAGTGGGCGCCCACGCCATAGATCAGGGCGCTCTGGTTCGTGCCCTTGATCTTGCTCCAGTCAACGGCCGCATGGAGCCCGAGACCCAGCAGCAGGTTGAAGTTGACGCCGCCGGAGATGTGGAAGGTCGAGGTGTTGCCGCCGCCGCCGGAGATGCTCGTGAAGTCCTCGTGCGGCGCGATCCAGGGCTTGAGCGGAAACAGGGGCGGGTCGAACGAGATGCCGATACCGACCGGAATCGTGCTCTGCGTGACGTTGGTCGTCCCGCCTCCCAAGGTCGGAACCGGAACCGTCACGGCCCCGTACCCGGCCTGGAGGCCGACAGCCACCGGAAGCAAGCCGCCGCCGAACACCTTGTACGCGACGTCGCCGCCGTACGAAGCCTTGGCGCTCCCGAACCCTGTCCCCTTCCACGCGCCTACCATGCCCGTCAGCGTGAACGGGCCACCGCCGATACTCGCCGCCACCCCGTAGGCCGTCCCGCCGCCCGCGTTGTTGTCCGGGAAGCCCAGGTTGGCGGCCACGCCGATGCCCGTGCCGCCGCGGGGGTTGAAGTACACCGGGATCCCCGCCAACTGCGCCCGTGCAGCCGTCGCACTCGCGACGAGGGGCAGCGCCGCCGCGATCATCACTCGACCGATGCGCCTCATGCGTTTCCCTCCTGGTAAGTGTGCCGGGGCCACCGTGGCGCCGTGCGGCCGTAAGATACTACGGGCGGCCCCAAAAGCACGTGGCCCGCCCGGCCGGGCCGGACGGGTCACGCTCGGCGCCACGGTGGCGCCGCTCGACCCGGGTCAGTCCGCGGCTAATGCCACAGCGAGAGCCCGATCCTGGCCCCCACGCTGAACGTGCCCGGCGATCCCAGCTTGGTGTTCTGGAACGCGTACGCCAGGAACCCCTCGAGGCGCCACGCCCCCGAGCCCGCGGCCAGGCGCGTCCCGATGCCGCCGTTGAGGCTCGGAACGATCCCGCTGGTCGTGCCGCCGGCGCCGTTCGGCGCGTTGGCCAGCATCAGCCCCAGGCCGCCCGTCAGGTACGGCCCCAGCAGCCGGCGGGCCCCGCCGCCCCCGAGCTTGTAGATCACGTTGAGGTCGGGCGCCAGCGCGTACGAGGCGTTGGTCCCGAAGCCCCGCGAGTTGAAACCGAAGGCGAGACGGCCCTCGAGGCTCAGCGACGTCGGCGACACCCAACCGACGCGCACGTCCACCGGGGTCGAGGCGGCGAACAGCGTAGTGCTTCCCGCGCCGCCCAGCGAGGACACGCTCTCGAACGCCATCCCGAAGTCCACGCCGAACTCGTGCCGGGGCGCACCCTGCGCCAGCCCGAACGCGGGCGTCGCGGCCAGACCCGCGACGATGGCGACAGTGCCGATCAGCCTGCGCATGGTCCCTCCAATCGCAAGTGGCCTCGTCCTGCCCTCCCGGATGCGGAGGGCGGGCTGGGGGCCCGTCGGTGTGGAGATTGATTTCAGGCGGTGGAGGTAACTTCCGCCCTCTCGACCACGAGCCGGACCCGGTCGCCGGCCACCTGCGCGAACCCGCTGTCCACGAGGAAGGTCTGGGAGGCGGCGCCCTGGCGGATCACCAGCTCGCCGCGGCCCAGCAGGGTGAGAAACGGGGCGTGGTGCGGCAGGATCCCGACCTGGCCGTCGTACGCGGGCGCGACGACGGCCGTGGCGTCGCCGTCGAACACCTGCCGCTCGGGCGAGACGACGGTGACCTTCACGCGCCGCCCCCCGTGCGCCTGTGCCCCCGTGCCCCCGTGCCCGCCGGCTTCACGCCGCCTCGATCTTCTTGGCGCGCTCGATGACGTCCTCGATCCCGCCGCCATGTAGAACGCCTGCTCCGGCAGGTCGTCGAACTCGCCCGACACCACCCGCTCGAACGACTCGATCGTCTCGTCCAGCTTCACGTACCGCCCCGGCAGGCCGGTGAACACCTCGGCGACGTGGAAGGGCTGCGACAGGAACCGCTGCACCCGCCGCGCACGCGCCACGATCCGCTTGTCGTCCTCCGACAGCTCGTCCATCCCGAGGATCGCGATGATGTCCTGGAGGTCCTTGTAGCGCTGGAGGATCTGCTGCACCTGCGATCGCCACCTTGTAGTGGCGCTCGCCCGATGTACTGGGCGCCGAGGATGCGGCTCGCCGAGTCGAGCGGGTTCATCGCCGGGAAGATCGCCAGCTCGAAGATCGCCCGGTTCGAGCACCACGGTGGCGTCGAGGTGCGCGAACGCGGTCGCGGGCGCCGGATCGGTGAGGTCGTCGGCGGGCACGTAGATCGCCTGCACCGACGTGATCGAGCCGCGCTTGGTCGAGGTGATGCGCTCCTGCAGGTCGCCCATCTCCGTGGCGAGCGTCGGCTGGTAGCCCACCGCGCTCGGCATCCGGCCCAGCAGCGCCGAAACCTCGGAGCCCGCCTGGGTGAAGCGGAAGATGTTGTCGATGAACAGCAGCACGTCCTGGCCCTCGACGTCGCGGAAGTACTCCGCCACCGTGAGGCCCGCGAGGCCGACCCGGAACCGGGCGCCCGGCGGCTCGTTCATCTGGCCGTAGATCAGCGCCGTGGAGGGAAGGACGCCCGACTCCTTCATCTCGAGGTAGAGGTCGTTCCCCTCGCGCGTGCGCTCGCCCACGCCGCAGAACACCGAGCGGCCGCCGTGGCCCATCGCGACGTTGTGGATCAGCTCCTGGATGATGACCGTCTTGCCGACGCCCGCGCCGCCGAACAGCCCGATCTTGCCGCCCTTCACGAACGGGGCGATGAGATCGATGACCTTGATCCCGGTCTCGAACACCTCGGTCTTCGGCTCCAGCTCGGTGAACTTCGGCGCCTCGCGGTGGATCGGCCAGCGCTCGACGTCCGCCGGGATCGCTGCGCCGCCGTCCACCGGCTCGCCGAGCACGTTCAGGATCCGGCCCAGCGCGGCCTTGCCGACCGGCACGGTGATCGGCCCGCCCATGTCCACGGCGTCCATGCCGCGCACCAGCCCGTCGGTGGACGACATCGCGACCGCGCGCACCTGATTGCGCCCGATGTGCTGCTGCACCTCGGCCACGAGCCGCACCGCGTCGCCGCCGTCCGGCCCGGCCTCGTCCACCGCCAGCGCGGTGTACAGCTCGGGCAGGTGTTCCGGCGGGAACTCCACGTCGATGACGGGGCCGATGACCTGGACGACTTTGCCGACGTTCGACTCTGCCATGGAATCCTCGTTGAGCGTTAGTAGGTGGTGGGTGGTGGGTGGTAGGCCGCGCCGCGCGGCTTCTACCACCACCTACCACCTACAAACCCACCACCTAGCCGTTCAGCGCCTCCGCGCCGCCCACGATCTCCGCCAGCTCCTGCGTGATCTGTCCCTGCCGCGCGCGGTTGTACGTCCGCCGCAGCAGGTCGAGCATCTCCCCCGCGTTGTCCGTCGCGTTCTTCATGGCCGTGCGCCGCGCCCCGTGCTCCGACGCCGCGGTCTCGACCAGCGCCCGGAAGACGAGATTGCGCGCGTACAAGGGCAGCAGCGCCCCCAGCAGCTCGTCGGCGCCGGGCTTGAGGATGAAGTTGGCGACGGAGCCGGTCTTTCCGTGCCCCTGTGCCCCCGTGCCCGCCGCCTCGATCGGCAGCACCCGCAGCAGCGTCGGCGGCGTCGAGAGCGCGGACTTGAACTGCGCGAAGACGACGTCCAGCGAGGCCAGATTCCCCGCCTCGAAGCTCGCGATGAGGGGAGCCACCAGCTCCACCGCGTGCTCCGCGGTCGGTCGGTCCCCGATGTCCATCCGCGCCACCACCATCGGCCGGCGCACGAACTTGAAGTAGGCGACGCCCTTCTTGCCCACGACCAGCAGGTCCACCGCGTAGCCCTGCCGCTCCAGCGCGGCGATCCGCTCGCGGGCGGCGCGGATCAGGTTGGCGTTGAACGCGCCCGCCAGCCCGCGGTTGGAGGTCACCAGCAGCACCGCCGCGCGCGCGGGGCCGCCCTGCGCCGGCGGCGCCGGCTGCCGGAGCAGCGGGAAGCGCTCGGCCAGCTCGGGGCTGAGCAGGTCGCCGATCACGTCGCGCAGCGCGCTGGCGTAGGGCCGGGCCCCCACGACGCGGTCCTGGGCGCGCTTCAGCTTGGACGTGGAGACCATCTCCATCGTCCGGGTGATCTGGCTGATGCTCTCGATCGAACGGATGCGGCGCCGCAGCGCCCGCGTCTTGGCCATCTACCGCTTCAGCGCCTTGAAGGCTTCGATGGCCTGCTTGAGCCGCGCCGTCAGGTCGTCGGACAGCACCTTCTTGGTGCGGATCTCCGCGGCGAGGTCGGCGTGGCTGGCCGCCATGTACTCGTGGAACCGGGTCTCCCACTCCCGCACCGCGGCCACCTCCACGTCGTCGAGGTAGCCGTTCGTCGCCGCGAAGATGATCTCCACCTGCTCGGCCACGTCCATCGGCACGTACTGCGGCTGCTTGAGGACCTCCACCAGCCGCTGGCCGCGGGCCAGCTGGCGCAGCGTCACCTGGTCCAGCTCGGAGCCGAACTGCGCGAACGCCTCCAGCTCGCGGTACTGGGCCAGGTCGAGCCGCAGCCGCCCGGCGACCTGTTTCATGGCCTTGATCTGCGCGCTGCCGCCGACGCGGCTCACGGAGATGCCGACGTTGATCGCGGGGCGCACGTTGGAGTAGAACAGGTCGGTCTCGAGGAAGATCTGTCCGTCGGTGATCGAGATGACGTTGGTGGGGATGTAGGCCGACACGTCCCCGGCCAGGGTCTCGATGATCGGCAGCGCCGTCAACGAGCCGCCCGGCTTGTGGATGCGCGGGTCGGCCCCGATCAGCGCTGGATCCTCGGAGATCTTGGCCGCGCGCTCCAGCAGGCGCGAGTGCAGGTAGAACACGTCGCCGGGGTACGCCTCGCGGCCCGGCGGCCGGCGCAGCACCAGGGAGATCTGCCGGTAGGCCGCCGCGTGCTTCGACAGGTCGTCGTACACGCACAGGGTGTGGCGGCCCTGCTCGTACATGAAGTGCTCCGCCATCGCGCAGCCGGCGTACGGCGCGATGAACTGCATCGGCGCCGGGTCCGAGGCCGACGCCGCGACGACGATCGTGTACTCCATCGCGCCGCGCGAGCGCAGCCGCTCGACGACCGAGGCCACCGTGGACTGCTTCTGGCCGATGGCGACGTACACGCAGACGACGCCGGCGCCCTTCTGGTTGATGATGGTGTCCACCGCGATCGCCGTCTTGCCGGTGCCGCGGTCGCCGATGATCAGCTCCCGCTGGCCGCGCCCGATGGGTATCATCGAGTCCACGGCCTTGAGCCCGGTCTGGAGCGGCTCCTTCACCGGCTGCCGGACCACGATGCCCGGCGCCACCATCTCCACGTGCCGGGCCCCGTCCGCGGCGATCGGGCCGAGCCCGTCGAGCGGCCGTCCCAGCGGGTCCACGACGCGCCCGATCAGCGCCTCGCCGACCGGCACCTCGAACACCCGCGAGGTCCGGCGCACCTCGTCGCCCTCGCGCAGCACGAGGTAGTTGCCGAGGATCACCGCGCCGATGTTGTCCTCTTCGAGGTTCAGGGCCAGCCCGCTGATCGCCTCGTCGGTGGCCGAGGCCCGGAACTGGAGCATCTCGCCGGACATGGCCGCCGTGAGCCCGTAGATGCGGGCCACGCCGTCCCGCACCTCCAGTACGGTGCCCACTTCCTCGAGATCGGTAGCCGCCAGATCGGCGGCGGCGATCTCCTTGAGGAGGACGTCCTTCAGTTCGCCGGGGCGCAGGACCGTTTCGTTGGCCATGACACGATGTGGAAGGGGTGGATTCGAGCGTCGCGAGCCTTCAAAAATACTCGGGGCCGGGGATGGGAGGCAACCGACGCCTCAGCGCGCGGCCGCCCAGCTGCGGCTCCGCATCCGCCCCCGCAGGAAGGCGCTCAGCACCCCGTCGGGACCGAGGGGCATCAGGCCCCTGGCCGTGACGCCGGCCACCCGGCGCGCCGCCCCCGAGAGGTGGCTCGCGGAGGCGAAGCCGAGGATCCGCGCCACGGTCCGCACGGTGTAGCCGGGGTTGGCCAGCAGGTCGGCCGCGGTCACCGCGCGCGCCAGGTCTATGACCCGCTTGAGGTTGGGGGCTCCCCCGGCGCCGAACTGGCGCGAGAGGTGCTCGCGCGAGACGCCCAGGGAGTCGGCGATGTCGGTGGTCCGCACCTTCCCGCCGACCCGCTGCATCACCTCGCGCCACGCCTCCTCCTGCAACGGGTCGGTGAGCCGCAGCAGCTGCGGCGCGGCCGCCAGCATCGCCAGGCGCGCGGCGCTCGCGGTCCGCGGCAGGATCAGCTCCGCCAGCACCGCGTCCTCCACGCCCTCCACGAGCGGGTGGGCGCCGGCCCCGCGCACGCACGTCGCCAGCAGCTCCGCCTCGTCGGGCCGGAACGGCGCGTAAGCGAACCGCGGCACCCCCGGGTAGGTGGCGCGCAGGCGCCCGAGGGCCTCGAGCGCGCCCGGCAGGCGGGGGTCCACGACGACCGCGTCCACGAGCGCCGTCGCGAGCACCCGCTCGAGCGCCCCCGGACTCCGGCAGCTCCGGACCCGCGCCCGGGCCCGGGGCAGCGCCCGCCGGATCGCCGCGCGAGCGCCCGCGCTCCGGATCAGGGTCGCGACCACGGCCTCGGTCACGGTTCGCCCATCCCGCTCACCAGGCGCCCCGCCTCACGCAGCACCTCGCGCGCATTGGCGTACGACACCGTGGACAGCGCCGACGCGAACGGCAGCCACCGGCACGCGGTGATGCCCTCGTCACGCTGCGGGCACGCCTCGCCCGCCGCGCTCTCCATCAGGAAGAACGTGCAGGTCTTGTGGATCAGGCGGCGGCGGAAGCGGAAGAACCAGTCGATGTCCTGGATCGGGCCGTGCAGGACCAGGTCCGTCAGCCCCGTTTCCTCCGCCACCTCCCGCGTGGCGGCGCGCGTCGGCTCCTCGCCCGCCTCGACGTGCCCCTTCGGCAGCCCCCAGTTGCGGTACGAGTCGCGGATCAGCAGGAACAGGGGCTCTCCGCCGGCGCTGCGGCGGAACACGACCCCGCCCGCCGAGGTCTCCTCGATCGGCGTGGGCTTCGCGCTCACTAGAAGACCGAGAACTGGAAGTAGCGGCGCGGATTCTTCTGGATGTCCTGCAGCAGGGCGCGCAGCGCCCGCACGGTCTGCAGCGTCTCGCTGTAGAGCGTGGTGTCGCGGCTGAGGCGGCCGAGCGTGCCCTGGCCCGCCTGCAGGCGCTCCATGGCCGAATCGGTGAGGGCGACGATGCGCTCGAACGCCTGCTGCTGCCCCGCGGCCGACCGGGCCAGAGTGCGCAGGTCGGTCGAGACGCCGGTGAGGTCGGCGGTGATGGTGTCCGTGTGGCCGAGGATGCGCTGCAGCTGGTCGCGGGACGTGGCCGAATCCACGCGCGACGCGGCCCGGGAGATCGAGATCGCCGAGCGCGCGAGCATGGCCGTGCCGGTGTCGAGGTTGCCGCCGATCCTGGTCAGCGTGGACTCCTGCCCCTGCGCGATGGTCCGCAGCACCCGGGAGAGGCGCGACAGGTCGGCGAAGGCGCTCTTGAGGCGCTCAGACGACGACGAGTCGAAGGCGGAGCTCACGCGCCCCGCGATCACGGCGATGTCGCCCGCGATCCGGCCGGCCTGCGCGGTGAGCTGGCCGACGTCGGGGAGCGCGGCGCCCGGCATCTCGCCGGCGTGGCTGGCCCGCGTCGCCTCCACGATCTGGCGCCGCACCTCCGGGTCGTCGGGGAGGGCCTCGCGCGAGCTGAGCTGCACGCTCCAGTCGCCGAACAGCGTCGTGGCCACGAACAGGGCCACCGGATGCTGGGGCAGGAGCGGACGGGCCGCGCCCTGCATCCTGAGCCGCACCAGCACCCAGTCGTTCGGCGACAGCTCGATCCCGTCCACCCGGCCGATGGCCACGCCCCGCAGCAGCACCGGATCGCCCACGCCCAGGCCGCCGATGGACTTGACCCGCACCTCGCGGGTGATGTCGCTGCCGCCGAAGCGCGCCTGGCTGAGCCACACCGAGCCCGCCACCACCACGGCGATGGCGAACAGGACCGACACCCCGACCAGTGCTTCGTTGGCGCGTTTCATGCCTCGGTCCCCTCCTCTCCCGGCACGCCGCCCGCGTTCATGAGGCTCGCGCGCTCGGCGTCCCGCCCCCCGCTTCCCGGCCGGCCCTCGATGAATTGCCGCACCACCGGGTCGGCGGTGGACTTGATCTCGTCCACCGCGCCCACCTGGCGGATGCGGCCGCGATACAGCATCGCGATCCGGTCCCCGACGGTGTACGCCGAGCGCATGTCGTGCGTGATCACGATGCTGGTCACCCCCAGCGCCTCCCGGGTCCGGACGATCAGCTGGTCGATCACCGCCGCCGTGACCGGGTCCAGCCCGGTCGTCGGCTCGTCGTACAGCAGGTACTTGGGCCGCAACGCGATGGCGCGCGCCAGGCCCACGCGCTTGCGCATGCCGCCCGACAGCTCCGCGGGCATCAGGCGCTCCGTGCCCGACAGGTCCACCAGCTGCAGCGACTCCGCGACCCGCGTCGCGATCTCCCCCTCGTCCAGGTCGCGCCGCCGCCTGAGGCCGAGCGCCACGTTGTCGGCGATCGTCATCGAATCGAACAGCGCCGCGAACTGGAACACGAACCCGATCGAGGCGCGAAGGGCCGTCAGCTCGGCCCGGCGCAGCGCCGACACCACCTGCCCGTCCACGGCCACGTGGCCCGCGTCCGGCTCGAGCAGCCCGACTACGTGCTTGATCGCGACGCTCTTGCCCGTGCCCGAGTAGCCGATCACCACCATCGTCTCGCCGTCGCGCACCGTGAGGGAGAATCCCTCCAGCACCCGGTTAGCGCCGAACGCCTTGTGCAGGTCGATGAACTCGATCATGAGCGCAGCAGCGTGACGGCCCAGAACGCGTCGAGCACCAGGATCATCTCCGCGCTGTACACCACCGTCCGCGTGGTCGCCTTCCCGACACCCTCGGCCCCGCCCCGCGTCGCGAGCCCGAGGAAGCAGCCGATCAGCGTGATCGCGAAGCCGAACGACGCGGACTTGATCAGCCCGTACCGCACGTCGAACGGGAGAAAGTACAGGCGCAGCCCGTGCAGGAACTCCGCGTTGCTGATCGGCAGCAGGTGGGTGGCGGCCAGCCAGCCCGTGAACACCCCCATCGCCATGGCGAACGCGACCACGACCGGGAACATCACAATTCCGGCCAGCACCCGCGGGAGCACCAGGTACGCATACGGGTTGTACGCCAGGGTCTCGAGGGCGTCCACCTGCTCCGTGACCCGCATCGTGCCCAGCTCGGCGGCGATGTTGGCGCCCACCCGGCCCGCCAGCGCCAGGCCGGTCAGCACCGGGCCCAGCTCCAGCATCATCGTCTTGCCCACCAGCGTGCCCACCAGGTACCGCGGCACGGCGCTGGTCACGACGTACGACGCGAGCAGCGCCAGCACGATGCCGGTGAACGCGGCGATGAACAGGGCGATCGGCAGCGAGTCCACGCCCAGCCGCCGCATCTGCGTGGCGGTCAGCTTGCCCCAGGTCCGGACGTCGGGCACGGCGCGAGCGAGCTCGCCCAGGAAGCGGCCGAACCGGCCGAACCCCGCGGCGAACCCGACGACGCGGCGACCCAAGGAGGCGAACACGTCTGGCAAGATAGGCCGCGCGCGGGCGGGAGGGCAAGAATGTGATAGAGGCCGGCACGCGGGCACAGGCGCACAGGGGCACGGAAAAGCAAAGAGGCGGTCACGCTGTGCCCGCGACCGCCTCTGGTAACCGCCGACTGTCAACTACCGGTGCCGCTGTGCCCCTGTGCCCCCGTGCCCGCCGTCAGGCCGCAAACGACGCCAGCGCCTTCCCGACCTGGCCCTCGCGGAGCCGCTTGAGCGCGCGGTCCCGCAGCTGGCGGATGCGCTCGCGCGTCACGCCGAGCATCCCGCCGATTTCCTCCAGCGTGTGCTCGCGGCCGCCGTCGAGCCCGAAGTACAGCCGCAGCACCTTGGCGTCGCGCGGCGGGAGCGTCGCGAGCGCGCTCTCGATTTCCTGGGCGAGGAACCGGTCCATGGCGCGGTCCTCGGTGCTCGGCCCCTCGTCGGTCACGAAGCGCTCGATCAGCGAGCGGTCGCCGTCGGGATCGAGCGGCGCGTCGAGCCGCACCTCGCCGCTGTTGAGGGCGGCGAGGGACTGCACCACCTCCAGCGAGAGCCCGGTGGCGGACGCCACCTCTTCGGGCGTGGGCTCGCGGCGCAGGGACTGGCGCAGCGCCTCCGCGGTGCGGACGATCTTCGACAGGTCGGCCGTCCGGTTGAGCGGCACGCGCACGGTCCGCCCCTGGCGGGCGAGCGAGGCCAGGATCGCCTGGCGGATCCACCACACGGCGTAGGAGATGAACTTCACGCCCTGGTCGGGATCGAACTTCCGCGCGGCCGTCATCAGCCCCACGTTGCCCTCGCCGATCAGATCCGTCAGCGGGAGCCCGCGGTTCTGGTACTTCTTGGCCACGGAGATGACGAAGCGGAGGTTCCGCCGCACCAGCTCCTGCATGGCGTCATGGTCGCCGGCGCGCACCTTCTTGGCCAGCTCGATCTCCTCATGCGGCTTGAGGAGGGGAGTCACCGAGACCTCGTACAAGTACTGGTCGAGGATGTCCCGGTCGGACTCTCCCGGCCCGAGGGGCAGGAGGGGCTTGGACGGGCGGCGGCGCTTGCGAACGGCGGGCTGGTCTGCCATTGCCTTCCTTATATACGCGGACGCCACGTCCTGGCGCCGGGGGCTCCCAAAACAACGACTCACGTGATACCCATCACCCCCGGCGAAGTTCTCGTTGACCCCGGGGAGGCACCAAAATAGCTTTCGGGGCTCCGAACGGAAGACCCGGCCGTTCGGGCGCGGGGGGCGTAGCTCAGTTGGGAGAGCGCTTGAATGGCATTCAAGAGGTCAGGGGTTCGATCCCCCTCGCCTCCACCTGCGGGAATAGCTCAGTTGGTAGAGCACAACCTTGCCAAGGTTGGGGTCGCGGGTTCGAGTCCCGTTTCCCGCTCCTACGGGCCTGCCACACGCAGGTTTCAGGTGTGGCCGCCCCACCGAGCTTCGGGCGGTTAGCTCAGTTGGTTAGAGCGCTACGTTGACATCGTAGAGGTCACAAGTTCGAATCTTGTACCGCCCATCGCGCCCATAGCTCAACTGGATAGAGCGTCTGACTACGGATCAGAAGGCTGGGGGTTCAACTCCCTCTGGGCGCATCCGCAGCCGCAGCAACGATATGACTGGCTTCACGGGACCCCGGAGAGCAGCCGCTCCGGGGCCGCCTCCCGCAGGATCTCCGACCGCGCGTCGCCTGTCTTGTACGGCCGGGAACCAGCCTCCGGCTCCCCAAGTCCACGCCGCCGTAGCCGCAGTCATACTTTGATCCTCAACGAAGTGTGCGCGCCACTGGCCCCCTAACGTTCCCCCCTTCGACACACAGGGGACGCGTATGACTGGACCTCGCCGCCGCTCGCGTGACTGGCGTACCCTCGCCGCCGCGCTGACCTCGGTGGGCTTGTGGTCCTCCGCCTTCGTCGGCATCCGGGCGGCGACCCGCGAGCTGTCGCCGGGATCCCTGGCGTTGGGCCGTCTCGCCATCGGTACGGCGCTCCTGGGACTGCTGCTCGCCCGGCACGGCTTCGCCCGTCCCACCAAGCGTCACGCCCTGCTGTTGGCGGTCGCCGGCCTCACGTGGTTCGGCGCGTACAACCTCGCGCTGAATACGGCCGAGCGGACGCTGGACGCCGGGACTTCCGCGATGATCATCAACGTCGCGCCCCTGCTGGTCATGCTCCTGGCCGGGCTGTTCCTGCGCGAGCGGTTGACGCGCATGCTCCTGTTGGGGGGCGGGATCGCCCTCCTGGGAGTGACGCTCATCGGCCTGAGCGAAGGAACCCGGAGCGCTTCGCTCTGGGGAGTGCTGATGTGCGTCGTCGCGACGCTCGCGTCCGCGGTGGGTGTGGTGGCAGAGAAGCCGGTGCTGTCGCGACTCTCCGCCTTGCAGGTGACGTGGACGTGCTGCGCGATCGGGGCGGCCTCGTGTCTCCCGTTCGCTCCAGCCCTGGTGCATGACGTGCACCACGCCTCCCCGATGACCATCGCCTGGATGTGCTACCTCGGGATCTTCCCGACGTCGATCGGCTTCACGACGTGGGCGTACGCGTTGTCGCGGAGCAGCGCCAGTCGGCTTGCGGCCCTGGTCTATCTCGTTCCGCCCATCACGATCGGGCTGAGCTGGCTCGCGCTCGGCGAGGTGCCGAAGATCGCCGCGCTGCTCGGCGGCTCCCTTTGCCTCGCCGGAGTGGTCCTGGCTCGCTCGCATCCGAAGCCTGTCGTCCGCACGGCGACCACCTGACGACACGCCCGCGTTGCCGTCTGCCTTGGTCAGTAGACGATGTTGATCGCCGCCACGGGCGTCACGGAGGCCGTCGTGTTCCGGCTTGCGGGAACCAGGCGCGCGCCGACGATGACGCCCACGTCGGGCGTCCAGCTGTACTCGACCGCCGGCGCGAACGCGAACGCATCGCTGGCGCCAAGATCCAGCTGGATGCCGGGAGGGGTCCGCACGCTCGTGGCGTCCACGATGTCGTACCCGGTCACACGGGTATCCCGGTCGTGAGTGTAGGTCGCGTCGAGCGCCAGCACCCAGCGGCGCGTCACGCTGTATTCCCCGGAGCCGTACACGAAGAACGAGCTGCCGGGCCTGGCATAGCCGCGAAAGCCGGCCGCCGTGCCGTACACACTGACGTCCTCCAGCTTCACGGCGCGCGACCAGGCTTGGAACACGTTGAGCCGCATCCGCAGCAGGCGGCCGTTCGGCAGCCAGAAGAACGTCTGGGAATTCACGGACACCGTCGTGGTATACGCGCCGCTGCCGAGACCGTTGCTCGGCCGGTCGCCCAGGCGCTCGTACGCACCGGTCGGCAACGTCTCCTGCAGCTCGACGGACGCCGTCGGGATCCAGCTGCCGGCGTGGAACAGCGTCAGCCGGTACTGACCGACCACGCTGGCATCGCCCAGGCCGATGCCGGAGCTGCTGAGGCCGCCCCTCACCTTGTTGAAGCCCACGACCGGCACCACACCGACGGTCAGCCGATTCGCCAGCCCGTAGAGGACGTAGGCGCGCGATCCCAAGAGGTTCACCCGCGCGACCGACACGTCGTAGACGTAGGGCTCGATGAGAAAATGGCCACGCGGCAGCGTCCCGGCCCCGTTGGTCATGATGGGGCCGGTCCACCACGCGTCGTCCAGCGCCTGATGCCAGGCGCGGTCCGGCGACGACGCGGCGTCCTCCTGGGCGGGCACGCGTGTTGGTCGCAGGCTCGCCGCCAATACGACGACCAGGAGCACCGTCCTGGTGCGTTTGAACAAGCTCAATGCCTGCCTCCTCCATCCGGGCGTTGGCGTGGGTTCTTCCATTGTCGAAGTCACGCACGCGGACGGGAAGCTCCAGTTTCGACACGCGTATGGTGCCAGAGCGCGGCGGCGCCGAGGCGGCAAGATGACGGTGGCGCCACATCAACGCTTCGTATATTGTCAAACAATGACTGTCACCGACCGTGTCGAACCCGATGTGACCGGCATCGCGGCCGCCATCGCCGCACCCGCGCGCGCCCGGATGCTCTATTGCCTGGTGGACGGCCGCGCGCGGACCAGTACCGAATTGGCCCTCGTCGCGGACGTCACCCCCTCCACGGCCAGCGTGCACCTGCAGCGGCTGGCGGAGCAGCGACTGGTGAGGGTCCTCGCCCGCGGCCGGCACCGGTACTACAGCCTGGAGGGGGCATCGGTGGCCGCAGCGCTCGAGGCCTTGAGCGTCCTCGCCGGCGGGCCGACCGCGGCGGCCGCGCCGGTGGCGCCCAACCGGCTGCGCGCGGCGCGCTCCTGCTACGACCACATCGCCGGCGCGCTCGGCGTTTCGCTGTATGCCCGACTCGAAGCCCTGGGGTGGCTGGCGTCCGGCGCGAAAGGCCGAGAAGACGAATGCGACCTCACCGCGAGTGGAGCCCGGGCGTGTGAAGCCCTGGGCATCGACGTCGAGGCGGCCCGGGCCCTCCGCCGCCGCCTCGGGTACGCCTGCATGGACTGGACCGAACGCCAGCCGCATCTCGGAGGTGCCCTCGGCGCCGCGTTGCTGGAGGTCGCGCTGAGGAAGCGGTGGGTGATCCGGGAACGGGACAGCCGGGTGCTGGTGGTGACCGGCACCGGCCGGCGTGAGCTGGTGGCGCGATTCGGCTTGAGGGTGTAGCGGGCGCGGCGAACTGACGTGAGCCTCCCCCCTGGTGGAAGGCTTTCACCAAAGGAGCCGAGCGGGGTTACACGGCCACACCCGATCACGGAGCTGGTCATGCCCGGGGCCATCACGGCGGTTCGCACCACCAGGGTCTTCTGTCGCCCGGAATGTCCGGCGCGGCCGAAGCCGGAGAACCTCGTCCGCTTCGCCACCGTGGGCCAGGCACTGGTGGCAGGCTTCCGGCCATGCAAGCGGTGTCATCCGCTGCACGCGAACGGCATGGCGCCGTCTCGCGGCGCGGCGACCGTGCGGCTGGCGATGGTCGAGACGCCCCTCGGGCCGATGATCGGCGGCGCCACCGAAGGGCGACTGGTCCTGCTCGAGTTCGGCGACGGCCGCAAGGTGACGTTCCAGTTCAACCAGCTGGGCCGGCTGCTTCGCTGCACCTTCGAGGTCGCCAACGATCCGGTGATCGACGAGGTTCGCGGGCAGCTCGCCGAGTACTTCGCGGGCACACGTTTCGAGTTCGACCTGCCGCTGCACACGCCGGGAACGGCGTTTCAGCGGGCGGTCTGGGCCGAGCTGCGCCGGATTCCATCCGGCGTGACGCGCAGTTACGCCCAGCAGGCGGCGGCGATCGGGCGGCCGACGGCGGTGCGCGCCGTCGCGCACGCCAACGGTGACAACCGCATCGCCATCGTCATTCCGTGTCATCGGGTGGTCGGCTCGGACGGGAGCCTCACCGGCTATGGCGCCGGACTGTGGCGCAAGCGCGAGCTGCTCTTGCGTGAGGCGGCGGGCGGGGCATGAGCCACCAGCGCCCGGCACTCACCCCTTCGACAATCCCGCCGCGGAGGGCCACAGCTCGAGCGCCACGGACCGGCGTTTTCGGGCGGCCTTCGGGCGAAGCCCGATCGGGGTTGTTGCTTGTTTGACAGGTACTTACGTTTCGTGGCGCTTGTGGCGCCGCGTCTGGGGATCAGCAGGTTGGGGGGTCCAGCCCTCCGGTTCGCACTCGGTAGAACGGCGGCGCACGGCGGTTGAACGGGGCGTAGCGCAGTCCGGTTAGCGCGCCTGGTTCGGGACCAGGAGGTCGGAGGTTCAAATCCTCTCGCCCCGACTCGATTCCCGGTGACAACCTCAAGACGGTACGGTTCCGCGGTCGCGGCGCCGCTGGTCGCGCTCGCCGCAGCCTCGTGGGTCGCGGGCTGCGTCCCTCGCGGCGCCTGCCGCGGCGACTTCTGCGGCACGGTCGTCTTCGCGGCCATCAGCCGGCCGGTGACGCTCCTGCCGCCGGTCACCGACCAGGCGCTCGATCGCGACATCTTCGGCCAGATCTTCCTCAAGCTCGCGGACGTCGGGCCGTCGCTGAACACGGTGGGCGACGCCGGCTTCGTCCCGCAGCTCGCCGACCGCTGGACCTGGACCGACTCGCTGACGCTCGCGTTCCACCTCGATCCGCGCGCGCGGTGGCAGGACGGCGCGCCGGTCACCGCGCGCGACGTGGCCTTCACGTTCGGCGCCTACGCGGATTCGGCGCTCGACTCCCCGTTTCGCGACGGCCTCGCCCGCATCGCCTCGGTGACGGCGCCCGACCGCGCGACCGCGGTGTTCCACTTCCGCGCGCGCTATCCCGAGATGTTCTACGATGCGGTCTACAACCTCCGTGTGCTGCCCGCCCACCTGCTCGACACCGTGCCCCCGGACCGCTGGCGGAGCGCGGCGTTCGGCCGGGCGCCCGTGGGCGACGGGCCGTACCGCTTCGTGCGCTGGAGCGGCGAGAGCCTCGAGCTGGACGCCGACTCCACCTTCTTCCTCGGCCGGCCGCACATCCGGCGCCTGGTGTGGCGATTCGACGGCGATTTCACGGTCGCCGTGACGCAGGTGATCGCCGGGGAGGCGGACGCGATCGAAGTGCTGGTGACGCCGACGAACATCGCGCGGGCGCGGCGCGCGCCCCACCTCGCGCTGTACCCGTACCCCGGCTCGGTGTACACCATCGTGGACTTGAACCTCGGCGCGCAGCAGGGCGGCGGACCGCACCCGGTGCTGGGCGACGCGACCGTCCGCCGGGCGCTGGTGTTCGCCACCGACCGCGCGCAGATGGCCCGCAGTGTCTTCGGCGACGCGGCGAAGGTGCCCCCGGGACCCATCCCGGAAAGCTGGACCGCCCTCTGGTTCCGCGACCTCGCGGTACCCGCGTACGACACCGCCGCCGCGGCCCGGCTCCTCGATTCCGCCGGTTGGCGGCTGGGCCGCGACGGCGTTCGCCACCGCGGCGGCCGCGCGCTCGCCTTCACCCTCGCGGTCCCCTCGACCAGCCCGCCCCGGCTGCGGTACGCGCAGCTCATCCAGGAAGCGCTGCGCCACGCAGGCGTGGACGTCCGGATCGACCCGATGGATCCGCCCACGCTCGACCAGCGGCTGCGGTCCGGCCGGTTCGATGCCGCGATCGAGTCGTGGGACAACGATCCCACGCCCTCGTCGGGAATCCCCGACGCGTGGCACAGCGGCGGCGGCTCCAACTTCGGTCACTACGCCGATCCGGACTTCGACCGCTGGGTGGACGCCGCGCTCCGGGCGGGCTCCGCGGCCGAGGCCGTCCGCGACTGGCGAGCCGCCCTCGGCGTGTTCGCGCACGACGCGCCGGCGATCGTCCTGTGCGCCAACGACAACGTCGCCGCCGTCGACCGGCGCATCGCCGGCGTCCGGCTGCGCTCCGACGAGTACTGGGCGTACGTCCGCGACTGGAAGATCCCGCCGTATCGGCTGATCCCGCGCGATCGGCTGTCCGCGGTCCAGCGCGACAGCGAGTAACCGCACCTCTCGACGCGCACGGCGCGCCCGCCAGAGAGACGCGCGACCGCTCGAGCCTCCCCCTGCGGAGCCGGCCGGCGCTGATTCCCCGCGACACGGGTGATGTGGGCGTGCCACAGGCAGGTCGGCCCTGCGCGGCCGCCCGGCAGCGATCAGGCATCCCAGCCAAGCCCAAATGGTGACCTGCGTCACCGGGCGTCCCCGGCACGCGGGTTGCTAACCCTACTTCGTTAGTCGGATTTCCCTCTACCTCTTATAAGGAGCGGAACCCACACACCTCGCAGGGCAAGGCACACGAGCGAAGCGGAGCGATCCACGGCGGCAGGACCTCGAGCGAAGTGGGAGGAAGCTATGGATCTCCGGAGAATGACCCGATGGACGCGCCCCCTGGTGGGCGTGGTTGCAGCCGCCCTCGTGGCGGCGAGTTGTGGCCGTGATCCTGGGATGACGGGGCCGCGAGCCTCGACCGACCTGGTCGGCTCGCTGCTCGGCACCACCACGCACCTGCTTGGCACGCTGCTCACCTGCCGTCCGCTGCCCGCGGCCGCCGACAGCGCCCTGATCGGGCCTGCGGGCGGTGAGCTGAGGATCGGACCGCACACGCTCGCGATCCCACCCGGCGCGCTCGACCGGCCGGTGATGATCAGCGCCGTAGCGCCTTCGGACACGGTGAACTCGGTCGCGTTCTCCCCCGAGGGACTGCAGTTCGAGCGGCCCGCCGAGCTGACGATGAGCTTCGCCAACTGCGGCCTGGTCGCCCGGCTGCTGCCCCGCATCGCCTACACGACGGACGGCCTCCGGTTGCTGTACTACGTGCCGTCCCTGGCGGACCTGTTCGAGCGGGACGTCACCGGCCAGATCCGGCACTTCTCGCGGTATGCCGTTGCCTGGTGAGCGGGTGAGCGCACCGCAGGCCCAGCCCGCGGGAGCACGGCGGATGCCGTGCACAACGGCGGTGCGCGCCGCCGACCTGTTGCGACGGGCCCGGGACCACGAGCGGGCGGGGTGCATGCTCGAGGCGCAGGGCTGCTATCGCGACGCGGTCGACGAGGCGGAGCGGACGGGGGAGTGGGCGATCGAGGCCGAGGCGCTGCGGCGGCTCGCCGTCCTGCTCCATCATCGCAACGAGCAGGGGGAGGCGCAGGCGGCCTGCGATCGCAGCTTCGCGATCGCGGCCTCGAACGGCGACAACCTGCTGGCGGCCGAGGCGCTGAACGTCCGCGCCCTCTTCGCCATGGATCATGGGGACATCGAGGTGGCCCGCGCCGGGTTCCTCCGGTCGCTGGAGCTGGGCGGCGCGAGCGCGGAAATTCGCGCGCGCATCGAACAGAACCTCGGTGTCCTCGCCAACGTCCGGGGCCTGCTGGAAGAGGCCCTGGAGCACTACCACCGCGCGCTGGAGGCCTGCCGCCTGGTGGGCAACGAGCACGGCTGCGCGCTCGCCTACCACAACCTCGGGATGATCAGCGCCGACCGCGAGATGTGGGACCAGGCGGACGGCTACTTCGAGCAGGCGCGCGCGATCGCCGAGCGGCTGGGCGACCTGCACCTGACGGGGCTGTGCCAGCTGAACCACTCGGAGGTCTTCATCGCGCGGCAGCAGTACGACGAGGCCAAGCGCCGCGCCGAGGCGGCGCTCGCGATCTTCGACCAGCTCGGCGCGCAGCTGGACAAGACCGACGCCTACCGGGTCATCGGCGTGGTGTACCGCGAGACCGGCCGGCCGGCCCTGGCCGAGTCCCGGCTGCGGTCCTCGATCGAGCTGGCGGGCGCCAACGGCATGGTGCTGTGCGAGGCCGAGTCCACCCGCGAGCTGGCCCTGCTCTACCAGCAGCTGAGCCGCAACCAGGAGGCGCTGTCGCTCCTCAACGCGGCGCACCGCCTGTTCAGCGGCCTCGACGCCCGGGCCGACCTGGTGGACGTGGGCCGCAAGGTGGCGCAGCTCGAGGCCGCCTTCCTCGCCGTGGTGCGCGACTGGGGCCAGTCCATCGAGTCGTCGGACACGTACACGTTCGGCCACTGCGAGCGCGTCGCCACCTACGCCGCGGCGGTGGCGCACGAGCTCGGCCTGGACGACCAGCAGGTCACGACCGTGCGCCTGGGCGCCTATCTGCACGACGTCGGCAAGATCCGGGTGCCCCACGAGATCCTCAACAAGCCCGGACGCCTGACCGGCGACGAGTTCGACGTCATCAAGATGCACCCGCTGTGGGGTATCGAGCTGCTGGAGCGCGTCGAGTTCCCGTGGGACATCAAGCCGATCATCCGCTGGCACCACGAGAAGATGGACGGCACGGGCTATCCCGACCGGCTGCGCGGCGACGAGATCCCGCTCAACGCCCAGATCATCGGCATCGTGGACGTGTACGACGCCCTCACCACCACGCGGAGCTACCGCCCGGCGATGGACCGCAGGGCGGCGCTCGCGGAGATGGAGCAGTGCCGGCGCTGGTGGCGTCCGGAGGTGTACGACGCGTTCCGGCGCGCGCTCGAGGAGAGCGAGCGGCTCGTCGAGGGCCGGGCGGCCGCGTAGTCCACCGCAGGTTGCCGGGGCGGCGCGGCCGCCTTCCGATTCCCCTAGCGAAACCAAGATAGACGACGAAAAACCGCGGGTATTCGGCCAGCAACTCTCTTGCGGGCCTTTGGATTACAGGCGCAGGTTAGCCCCACCAGCCCACAGGGGACGGGCAATGCGCCTGGGCTCTCTCGGTGCTCGCGTGGCGGCCATCGCCGCCGTTCTCGTCTGCACATCCACGTGCCAAATCACCGACGCGCTCAGGCCGGCTGCGCTGAAGGACGTCGTGCTCGCCTACGCCGGCGACACCGTGCTCGTCGTAGCGGCGCCGCTCACCCCGCAGGTCAACGTGACGGTCAATGGATCCCCGCTGGTCGGGGCGCGGCTCGCGTTCGTCTCGTCCGACACCGAGGTCGTAGCCGTGCGCGGCGACACGCTGGTGCCGAAGAGCCGCGGCGTGGACATGCTCACGGTGTCGCTCTTGAGCTCGGCACTGCCGGCGAATCCGCCGAGCGTCACGCGGACGCTGCTGGTCGTGGCCGACACGGTGACACTCGACTCGGCGGCCGTGCGGTTCACCAGCCTGGGGGACTCGGTGACGCTGGTGTCCACGGCGCGCGATGCGCTGGGCGCCGCCATCCCCGGCGTGACGTGCCGCTGGTCGTCGTCGGACACGACGGTGGTCGGGCTGGCCGCGGTGGGTCACCTCACGGCGCGAGGCAACGGCACGGCGACCGTGCGGGCGATGGTGGACCGAGACACCGCGGCGGTGACGGTGACGGTGGCGCAGCAGTTGGCGCACTGGACGTTCAACCCGGCATCGCTCACGATCAGCGCGCTGTCCGACACGGCGTCGGTGGTCGCGACCGGGCACGACCCACGCGACAACCCCATCGCCGGCCTCTCCCCGGCGAGCTGGACCGTCGGGGACGCGTCGGTCGTCACGGCGTCGAGCGCCGGGCTCGTCACGTCGGTGCGCAACGGCTCCACGTTCCTTTACGCGGCGCGCGGCGCCCTGCGCGACAGCGTCCCGGTGACCGTGGCGCAGCGGGCGACCAGCGTCGCCATCACGCCGCGGCCGGTGCCGCCCGTCACCTCGATCGGCAACCAGGTGCAGCTCACGGCGCGGGCCTTCGACCGGCGCGGCATCGAGATCCAGGCGGCGAGCCCGATCTGGTTCACGCTCGAGCCGGGGAGTGTACAGGTCGGCAGCGCCGGCCTGGTGACGGCGCTGGCGATCGGCACCGCGCACGTGGTGGCCTCGCTCGACGCGGGCGCTGACACGGCGACCATCACGATCAGCAACAGTCCCGCGACGCTGACGGTCCTGCCCGATTCGGCCACGGCCACCAGCCTGGGCGATACGCTGGCCTTCCGCGCCGTGGCCCGGAACGGGCGCGGCGACTCGGTGGCCGCCATCGTGTCGTGGCGCACGCCCGACTCGACGGTCGTCAACCTGCTCGGCGACGGCCGGGCGATCGCGCTGGCCGTCGGAACGGCGCGGCTGATCGCCACGGTCGGCTCGGCTGCCGATACCGGTCTCGCCAAGGTCACGAACGTTCCTGCGAGCGTGGACATCACGCCCGCGTCCGTCGCCTTCACCAGCCTGGGCGACGTGGACACGGTTCCGGTCACCATCAGGAACGCGCGCGGCGCGGCGCTGACGCGCGGCGCGGTGACGTGGACGAGTGACGACGCGACCATCGCCAAGGTGGGCACCAGCGGCGTCGTCACGGCCGTGGACACGGGCCAGACGGTGGTGCGCGCCACGAGCGGCGCGCTCTACGACTCCGTCCTGGTCAGCGTGCAGAACCTGCCGGTGAGCATGGTGGTGAGCAGCCCCTCGGTGGACACCCTGACGGCGATCGGCCAGACGCTCGTGCTGCCGGTGACCGTGAGCAACGCGCGTGGCGTGTCCATTCCCAACTACCCGGTCGCCTGGCGGTCCACCAACCAGGCCGCGGTGGACACTGTCCTGCCGAGCGGAGCGGCACAGGCCATCGGCTGGGGGAGCACCAGCCTCATCGCGCGGGCCGGAACGATCGCGGACACGGTGCGGCTTGCCGTCGTGAACCCCACGCGCTTGTATGTCAGCAACGCGCTGTTCACGGGACTCCGGGTCGGCACCTTCGAGCGGCCGTACGGCAAGATCCAGGACGCCGTGAACGCGGCCGACGCCGGGGACACCGTCGTCGTGCTGCGCGGCGTGGGAGGCTACTCCGAGTCGGTGGCGCTGGCGCGGCGCATCACGATCCTGGGCGATTCCACCGCGTACGTGTCCGGCGGCCGCAACCCGTCGCTCCTGCCGCTCCTCGCGCACGACACGGGCGCGGCGGCCATCACGGCCAACACCACGGCACCCGTCGCCGTGCACTACCTCGCCATCCGGCACACGCTCGACGGTCCGGCGTTCACCTCCGACGGGTCGGACGTGGACCTGCAGCGTGTGTACGTGAACCCGCCCGGGACCGTGACCACACGCATCGGGCGCGGCATCTCGGTGAAGAACTCCTCCTCGGGCACCGTGCTGAAGAACCTGACCGTGCTGAGCGTGCGCGGCTACGGCCTCTCGCTCGACGGCAGCACGGCGGCCACGATCGTTGCGGACTCGATCATCGGCGTGGATTCCATCGGCATCCCGGAAGGCGGCGCCGGCATCTCGCTGCGGGGCGGCGCCTCGATCAACGTCAACAACAACGTGATCCGTGCCACCCGCGGGCCGCGCATCCTGGTGCGTGGCGCGGCCAGCGCCATCGTCACGAACCACACCTTCTCGGGCCAGCACCCACTGATCCAGCTCGACAGCGTCACCGGCCTGGTGGAGATCGCGTCCAACACGTTTCAGGTCGGCTACGATTCCTATGACGCCTCGGACAGCCCGAACTGTTCGGTGGACACGCGCTGCGCCGGTGTGCTGATCACCGATTCGCGCAATGGCGCTCTCGTGGGCGGGTACTCGGGCTTCGTCTCCTGGACCAGCCCCGCCAACATTCACGGCAACGTCTTCTACAACGCCAACGCCCCGGGGTACGTCAACACCGGCACGGCGATCCGGGTCCGGCGCTCAGAAGCCTACGGGTACTCGAACGAATACCGCTACATAGGGACGGGCTACCTGCTCGAGGGCAACTCGAAGGGGTACTTCTACAGCAATACCGCAGACACGACCGCTTGGCTGAGCACCCTCACGGACGTGGATTCCCTGTATCTGAGCTCCGAGACGACTCACGAAGCCAGTGTGGTCTACAAGTTCACGGCCACGTCGGCCGGCGCGCCGTTCTTCAACACGCTGCTGTGCAACTTCAACCGGCGGAACGGGAACCTCGTCAACATCTGGGACCAGGGCGCCGTGGTCACCTTCGATCAGACACGGTTCACCGCCGCTCCCAACGCCGTCGCGGTCATCGTCTACGGGGCGGAGCTCAGCTTCTACTGGGACACCCTCTATGCCGTCGGCGACTCGGCCCCCGGCGCCTATGTCGGCGGCACGAACTACATCGGGGCGGTCACGGCGCTCGACGTCAACCAGGTCGCGTTCTCCAACTCGTGGATCACGGGGTTCTCCTACATCCCGGGCCTGGATCTGTACGGCGGCACGAACGGTAGCCTCTACGCATCGACCAGCGGTCTGACGCAGAATCGAGTTGGCCTGCTGGTCGACCCGACGGTGCCCAGCAGCTTCAATTTCTTCAGCAGCAACAACAACAGCATCTTCGACAACTTCGCCGGCGGCCTCGAGGATAAACGCAGCGTTGGCGGAAGCCTGTCCGGCTGGTGGTGGGGCGACGCGCGAGGTCCGCGCGGCGCCGCGAATCCAGCGGCGACGGGCGACTCGGTGCTGGCGGCGCCGGCGCCACCCACGGGCATTCTCACCGCCCCACCGTTCACGGGAAGCGTAGCCGCCGGCATCCGGCAGGTGCGTGGCACCGGCCAGACGGCGGTTCACGGCACCACGCTGCCCAAGGCCCTGTCGGCGCGCGTGGTGGACGCCTTCGGCCTCCCGGTGCCCGGCGTCAGCCTGACCTTCACCGTCACGGGCGGCGGCGGCAACCTGTCGGGGCAGACGACCCAAACCGTCACGACGAACGGCGACGGCCTCGCCGAGGTGACGTGGACGCTCGGCCCGTCGGCCGGCGCCAACACGGTCTCCGCGACGGGCGCGGGCCTCAACACGCTGTTCTTCTCCGCCACGGGTACCTGATGAACTGCCCGAAGTGCGGAACGGAGCTCTCTGCGGGCTCGCTGTTCTGCAACGCCTGCGGCGCGGGCGTCACGGACCCCGGCGCGGCCACGGTCATGCTCATCACGGCCGAGCAGCAGGACCAGTTGCTGGTGCACTTGCGGCACGACCTGGCCAAGGACTACGAGGTCGAGAAGGAGCTGGGCCGCGGCGGCATGGCGGTGGTGTACCGTGCCCAAGAGATCGAGCTCAGGCGCACCGTGGCCCTCAAGGTGCTCCCGCCGGGCACCAGCTCGTCCGACATGGCGGAGCGGTTCCGCCGCGAGGCGCGGATGGCCGCCGCGCTTGACCACCCGAACATCATTCCCATCTACCGGGTCGGCCAGGCGGCGGGCACGTACTACTTCGCGATGAAGTTCGTCGAGGGCCGCGCGGTGGACGCGATCGTCGAGCAGCAGGGTGCGCTCCCGGTGCCGGTCGTGCTCCAGATCCTCGGCGCCACGGCCGACGCGCTTGCCTTCGCCCACGACCGCCAGATCGTACACCGCGACATCAAGGGCGCCAACGTCCTCGTGGACCGCGACGGACGGGTGCTGGTCTCCGACTTCGGCATCGCGCGCGCGTCCGAGGAGAAGACGCTGACGGCGAGCGGCGCCGTGATCGGCACGCCGCACTTCATGAGCCCCGAGCAGTGCGCCGGCCAGAAGGTCGGGCCGCAGAGCGATCAGTACTCCCTCGGCGTGCTCGCCTTCCAGATGCTGACCGGGCAGGTGCCGTTCGACGCCGAGTCGGTCATCACGATCATCCAGCACCACTACTTCACGCCGGTGCCGGACGTGCGCGTGGTGCGCGAGGGCGTGCCCGAGGAGTTGCTCTCCGTCGTCTACCGGGCCCTCGCCAAGGACGCGTCGCAGCGCTACGCCTCGACGCGCGACATGGTTCACGCCCTCGAGGCGGTACCATGCACCACCGAGGAGAAGGCGCAGAGCGAGGAGACGCTGCGCAACCTGGCGCGCGGCGAGCCGGTGCCGAAGATCCGCACCGGCTCCCTCCCGCCCCTGGCCGACGCGCGCACGATCGGCGCGGCGATGCTCGCAGGCGGACTGCCGACGATCAACACCACCCCGACGATCACCGCCCCAGCGCCCCCCAGGCCGGCACCGGCCGCTCGCCGCCGCCGCCGGCCCCTCGTGGCCGCGGCGGCGATGGTGGTCGTGCTCGGCGCCGCCGGCGCCTATCTCGCGCTGCGCGGCGGCGGGAGCGCGGCGCCGACGGGCCAGGCCGCCGCATCCGCCGCGGCAGGCGCCGGCGCCTCGGGCGCTTCCACCTCGGTACCGCCACCCGCCCGGCCCGTCGCGCCCGCCGTTGCCGAGTCCGCCGCCCTCGCCACCAAGCCGCCCGCGGAGACGGCGTCCGCCCCGGCCCCGACCCCGAAACGCCGGTCCAGGACGGCGGCGCGCCCGCGCGTCCAACCGCAGGCCACCGAACCAGCCGCGGCGCCGACTCCGCTCGGCAGCGGCCTGATCCGGGTGCGGACCGTGCCGCCCAGCGCGCAGGTCTTCGTGGACGGGCACAAGATCGGCGACGGCGGCGCCTTCGACGTGGAAGTCGCCGCAGGCCGCCGGCGCCTGCGCATCACGGCCGCCGGTTACGTCGCGCTCGACACCACGATCACCGTCGAGCCCAACGCCACGCTCAACCTGGGCACGAAGACCCTTCGCAGCGAAGGTGGCCCGTGAGACGCTTCGCGGCAGTTGTCGCTCTCCTCCTGGCCCTGGCGCCGCCGCTCGAGGCGCAGAGCAATACCGCCGAGATGCTGCAGCGCGCGCGGCACCTGTACGAGAACCTCGACGTCGAGCAGGCGCTGGTCCTGCTGCGCCAGATCATCTCGCCCTCCTCGCCCTACGTGGTGAGCCCGGACCAGCGGGTCGAGGCCTACAAGTACCTCGGGGCCTCGCTCGCACTGCAGCCCGGGCCCGCGAAGCGCGACTCGGCGGTGACGTACTTCCGCGCGGCCATCGAGCGCGACCCGTTCGTGGACCTCGACCCGCAGAGCTTCAGCGCCGCGCAACTCGCCGCGTTCGCCGACGCGCGCAACCGCACGTTCGCCGTGGCGTTGCGGCCGTTCCGGGGCGACACGCTGGCGCCGGGGGGCAACCAGATCACCATCGTGGCCCTCACGACGCATCGCGCGCAGCTCCGGGTGGAGGTGCGCACGGCGGCGGCCGCGCGCCGCGTCCTCTACGACGGCGACAACGACGGACTGCGGGAGGTGCGCTGGGACGGCCTGCTGGCCGACGGCGCGCTGGCGCCGCCGGGCCGCTACCAGATCGACGCGATCGGCGCCAGCCGGCTGTTGCAGCTCACCGACACGATCACCGTGTACGCCGACGTGTCGCACCTCCACCCGCCGCTCGAGGACACGCTGCCGCCGCTCGGCCCCGCGGACCTGCTGCCCGAGCAGTACCCGACGTCGGTCGCCACCGGCAACCTCCTCAAGGGGCTGGGCGTGGCGGCGGGCGCGCTGCTGATCCAGGCGGTACTCCCGAGCGGCACGCTCGGCTCGGGGAACGCGCTGCTCTCCGGCGGGGTGGCGGGGGCCGGTGTCCTCACCGGGGTCGTGAGCTTCGAGCTCCGGCAGCACAATCGCAACATCCCGGCCAACATCGCCGAGAACGCCAGGCGGCGTGCGGCGCGCGAGACCATGAACGCGGCGATCCGGCAGCGCAACGCCGAGAAGCTCCGGCAGACGCGGCTCGTGATCGCCCCGGCGACCGGAGGTGCACGATGAACGGGCGACCGGCTCTCCGGCGGGCGCTGCTCGTGGGCGCCCTCGTCACGGGCGCGACGACCCCTCTCGCCGCGCAGCTGGCGGTCGAGGCCGGAGCCCTGGTGGTCATGTCGGAACACAGGGTCAGCGCGGGCAGCGGCGTCGAGCAGTCGTCGGGCACGCTGGTCGGGGGCGAAGGCCGGCTGCTCGTGGGCTCGCACTTCGAGCTCTTCCTCCACGCCGCCGGCGGCAAGCTCAGCGCGGACTCGGCGTCGGCGGACGACGAGGATCTCGGCGAGGCCCTGGCCAGGGTGTCGGTGATCACGGTGCCCTGGCTGGCGCTCGATGCCGGCGTCTCGTCCCGCTCGCTCACCACCACCGTGGTGCGACAGCGGTGGACCGCGCTGCGCCTCGGCGGCGAGCTGCGGCTCGCGTTCGTCGGCGGAGGAGTGACCGGGGTGCTGCGCGGCGAAGTGCTCCCCAGCGTGACGGTGAGCGGACTGGCGAAGCCCAGCCGCGCCTATGCGGCGGGCGCGGGCTTCGAGTACCAGATCGGGCTCTTCACCCTCGGGCTGCGCTACGATCTGGAGCGCTACGACTTCCCCGCGGCCTCGGGCGTCGCGCGGCGCGAGCAGCTTTCGAGCCTCACCGCCCAGGCGGGGTTGCGACTGGGACGCGGCCAGGCGCCCTGAGCGGGTTGCGCGGCCCGCACCGGCGCGACCGAATCGGTTGCGGCGTTCCCGCGTCCCCGGCTAGCTTTTAGTCGTTACGCGCGCCAGTAGCTCAGCTGGATAGAGCGTCAGCCTCCGGAGCTGAAGGCCACAGGTTCGACTCCTGTCTGGCGCACCTTCCGAGATTCCGAAGACCGATTGCCTGGGGCCGCCGCGTGGCGGCCCTATTTCGGGGCCGTGCTGCTGGCCGCCGCGATCATGAGCGCGCCGTGGGGCTCGCCGGCGGCCCTGGGAATCGCGCTCACTCTCTGCGGCGCGGCCGGCCTCGGCTACGTCGCGGTCGTGATCCTGAGGGCCCGGCGGCAGAAGGCCTACGCTCCCGTACTGGAAGACTGGCTGTGGCACGCGGTCCTTCCCGTGATCGGCTACGCCACGCTGATCGTGGCGGCCGTGGCGCTACCCGGCCACCCGGCCGGCGCGCCGTTCTGGGTGGGAGGCGCCGCGGTCCTCCTCCTGGTGACCGGCATTCACAACGCCTGGGACGCGGCCGCCTACATCGCGCTGGCGGGCGCCGCTACGGCGAGCTGGTCTGCACCGCGGTGACGGTGTCCGGCTGCGGAGCGCCCGGCCGCGTGACGAGCAGCCGGAACGGCGTGCCTGACGCGGCCCTCGTTCCCGACAACACGTACGCGGGGTAGGCGGTATCCGGGGCGGCCGGCGCGAGCATCACGCCCTGGAAGCTCGTGCCGCCGAAGGTGCCGTTGGCGTCCGTGTGAACCGCGCCGCCCGCCCACTGCCCGTCCACGAACGCCCGGAAGCTCGTGGTGTCGATCGGATCGCCGTACACGTCCCACGTGGCGTCCACCGTCGCGCCGGCCACGGTGCCGGTCACGTGGTAGGTGCCCTCGCGCGGGTCGCGCTGCGGCGCGACCACCCGCAGCTCGTACGCCGCGGGCGCGTAGCTCCCGAACACCCCGACGGCGCCGGCCAGGTGGTTGATGTAGCCGCTCCCCGTCAGCGGGTTCGTGGCCGACCGGACGAAGTCGAAGTAGTTCGTGTCCATGGCGGCGATCGTGAGCCGGTAGTAGGCGCCCGCGCGGAAGACGGATCGGGCGCTGTCGCCGGGGCGCACGAGGTCGCCGGGAACGATGAGCCCGGCCGTGTCCGTAGCGATGTTGAGGGTCGCGCTCTCCCCCGCCGTCGTGCGCACCGCCTCGATCTCCAGGGCGCGAGCGCCGACGAGCGGGGCGTTCACGAACACCGAATCGCGCGTGCGGTCCATGGTCAGGGTATCGGCCGGCGCCGCGGCGGTCGCCGCGCCCACCCGGACCGCGACGGCGCCGAGGCCCGGAACGTCCGTCGCGCCCGTGACGACCTCGCCGTCCGGCGTCGTGACCCGGAGCAGGATGCGATCGCCCGCCGCCAGCGGGCAGAACCGCGCGACCTGGTACGTCCCGGGCCGGGCCGTGGGTCCCGCCGGCACCTCGGCGAGCTGCACGACCGGCGTGGCGCAGCCGCGCGGCGTGGAGTCGGTGAGCTGCACGATCGCGCCGCTCACGCCCACCGTCGCCGCCCCGGCCTGCGCCCGTTCGACGAGCACGGTCTGGGCCGTATCGGCGGCGTCGAGCACGCCTTCGACCTCGAGCACGGGCGGGCCGGGCGGCGCATTCAGGACCTCGCGGAACCGGCACCCGCCGAGGCCGAAGGCCAGCAGCGCGGCCGCCAGGCGCCTGCTCACCACGAGAAGTCCACGCCGAAGGACACGAGAATCGGCAGCTGGTAGAGCACCGTCCGGGTGGCCGGCACCTGCTCGGTGTCGTAGAAGTACGCGAACACGTTGCGGTGGTTCAGCACGTTGGCCACATCCACGTAAGGCTCCCACTCGAGCCCCCAGCGCCGGCCGTGCCAGCGGAAGCCGAGATCCGCCCGGAAGTAGCTGGGGTAGCGCGCGCCGTCGAGCGCGCCCCCGACGGCCTGCGTGCGCGGGTCGTCGGTGAAGCCGCCGTAGCCGGGGCTGAACACGCCATGATCCCAGGTCCCCGTGAGCGGCGTGTACGGCAGCGGCGATCCGTAGCCGAGGCGCGCACCCATGGCGCTGTGCAGCGGGCCGGGGGCTTCGAGCACGACGTTGACCGTCTGGCGCCGGTCCTGCGGCGGCGGATACGCGAGCCCCTCGGAGTGCCGGATGGTGCGCAGGAAGCTGTAGGCGATCCAGCCGTGCACGCGGCCCGTCTCCCGGCGCAGCAGCACGTCCACCCCCCACGCGTTCCCGCTCACCGGGAGGAACACGGAACCGGTGTCCCGCAGCGCGAGCGTGGTATTCGGCCGGATCAGGTCGTCGAACGTCTTCCCGTATCCCTCGACGTCGAGCTCGGTGACGCCGCCGAACCACCGGTCGTACCCGAGCACGACCTGGTCCGATCGCGCGACGGGGATGCGGCCGTTGGCCCCGACCCAGAACTGGTAGATCGAGATCGGGGAGTTCTGGTCGGAGAGGGACTGCACCACCTGGAAGTAGCGGCCCGCGGAGCCCGTGATCGCCTCGTCACGGGTGAGGAACACCTTGAACGACGCGCGCGGCGAAACGACGGTGGCGTTCGCGCCGCCGACGCGCGAGACGCGCACGCCCGCCCGCACGAGCAGCGCGCTGCTCGGCCGCCACTGGTCGTCCGCGAACGCCGAGAGCACCCCCGGGCGGTAGCGCGTGTCGAAGAACGCCGGGGAGATGGCGGCCGGGCCGCCGCGCCCGCCGCCGGAGCCGAGCGGGCTCGCGACCGCCGTGTTCCCGATCGTGTACCGCAGGTCGTACTGCTCGAGCTGCGCGCCGAGCGTCACCGCCTGGTCGCGGGGGGTGAAGGACAGGGTCGAAGAGGCCGACCAGAGCGACGCCGGGTTGCCGTAGCGGACGAAGTTGGGCTCGAGGGCGAGGTCCGAGGAGAACGAGGTCACGCTCAGGCGTTGCTCGAACAGCGCCGACCCGATGGGCTGGCGCCAGTCCGCGCCGAGCAGGGCGTTGCCCCAGTCGAACTTGAGGTCGATCGCGGGCTGGCCGGCCGACGCGGGAACCAGGTTGGGCGACAGCACGTCCCTGCCCCAATAGCCGGTGACGGACAGGTCGCCGTTGCTGCCGTACGGGAAGTCGAGCTTGCCCAGCAGGTCGGTGAAGTAGTACGGCAGCGTGTTGCTGGAGACGAGCTTGACGACCTCGTCCGCGTAGGTCCGCCGCGCGCTGAGCAGGAAGGAGACCGGGCCGACCGGCCCCTCGACCAGCAGCTTGCTGGAGAGCAGGGAGACGCTGCCGCTGCCGCGGACGTGCGCGTGGCTGCCGTCCCTGATGCCGACGTCCAGCACGCTGCTCAGCCGGCCGCTGTACTCCGCCGGAAAGCCGCCGGTGAGGAAATCGGCGTGGTCCACCGCGTCGGCGTCGAAGGTGCTGAACAGGCCGGCCAGGTGCGACGGATTGAAGATCGTGACGCCGTCGAGCTGGACGAGGTTCTGATCCGATTCGCCGCCGCGCACGTTGTAGCCGATCGAGTAGTCGTTGCGGGCCACGGTGCCCGGAAGGAGCTGCACGGCGCGGATCACGTCCGGCTCCAGCAGCCCCGGCGTGTCCTTGATCTCGGCCCCGGTGATCGTGACGGTGCTGGTCTGGGCGAGGGTGTCGAAGCGCGCACGGGCCGGGGACCGCCCCACCACGCCGATGGGGCGGAGCACGACCGCGAGCGGGTGCGCGTAGATCCGCACGGCCGTGTCGCCGGCCGCCACGGCGACGGTGTCCGGCCGGATCCCGATGCCCGCGACCGTCACGCGCACCGCGCCGGCCGGCACGGCGAGCGCGAACCGGCCGGAGTCGTCCGCGAGCACCGTCGCCGCCGAGCCGACCGTCCCGACGACGACGTCGCGCAGCGGCGTGCTGTCGGCGGCCGCGAAGACCCGCCCCTTGAGCACGCGGTGCTGCTGCGCGGCGAGCGGCGCGGCGCAGGCCAGCCCGCCGAGCAGCGCGAGGGCGACGCGGCCCGCGAACTGGCTCGAGGAGGGAGGCCGCGGCGTCAGGGCAGGCACCTCCGCTGGTACCCCGGCGGCGAGGCGGGGTGCGCCGCCCCGGAGCGATCCCGCAACTTCCCGGGGGTACGCGGGTACTTTTCGCCATTCCCAGCCGAAGACCGCCACCGCTGCCGCCAACGACGGCCCGGCCGGTTGCGTAGATGTCCTGAACCCGCACGACGAGGCTTCCTGACCATGACCACGGTGTCCCCTGGCCCGCGCCGTCTCGCCTATGCCGTCCTCACGCTCCTGCTGGTCGCGTACGCCGCGCCGGCCGGGGCCCAGACCGTCTCCGGACTCGTCTGGCGCAACGTCGGCCCCTTCCGCGCCGGCCGCGTGTCCGCCGTCGGCGGCGCCATCGGGGAGCCGGGCGTATTCTACGCCGGCTTCCCCACCGGCGGCCTCTGGAAGTCGAGCAACGCCGGCACCACCTGGGAGCCGATCTTCGATTCCGTCACCAGCGTGTCCTCCATCGGCGCGGTCGAGGTGGCACCGTCGGACACGAGCGTGATCTACGTCGGCACCGGAGACATGCCGACCGGTGGCAACATCAACGAGGGCGACGGACTCTACAAGTCCACCGACGCGGGCCGGACCTGGCGGCACCTCGGCCTCGACTCCACCAGGCAGATCCCCACGATCCTCGTGGACCCGAAGGACCCGAACCTGGTGCTGGTGGCGGCGCAGGGCGACCTCCGGGCCAAGGGCGGCCAGCGCGGCGTGTACCGGAGCACCGACGGCGGCCGGACGTGGACGCGGACCCTGTTCGTGGACGACTCGACGGGCGTCCAGAAGCTGGCGTGGGCGTACGACCAGCCGGGCGTCGTCTTCGCCACCACCGACCGCCATTACTTCGCGCCGCAGGCGAACGCGCGGTTCGGATTCGGCGGCGCCGGAGGCCGGGGCCCCACGGGCACCGCGATCTACAAGTCCACGGACGAAGGCGCCACCTGGCAGGAGGTGAAGGGGACGGGCCTGCCGCGGCTGTTCGGCCGCACCTCGATCGCCGTGGCGATGCACACCAACGCCCAGCGCGTGTTCCTGATCGGCAACTTCGGGCTGTACCGCTCCGACGACGGCGGCGACGCGTGGCGGCGGATGGATTCGACCGACAGCCGCGTGGGCAACGGCCAGGGCGGCTACAACTGCGGCGTGTACGTCAGCAGCAGCAACCCCGACGTCGTCATCACGATCAACACGTCGAGCTACGTCTCCACCGACGGCGGCAACACCTTCACCGGCTTCAAGGGCGCGCCGGGCGGCGACGATCCGCAGCAGCTGTGGATCGATCCCACCGACGGCCAGCGGATGCTGCTCGGCATGGACCAGGGAGCCACAGTGACCCTGGACGGCGGCAAGACCTGGAGCCTGTGGTACAACCAGTCCACCGAGCAGGTCTACCACATTGCCGTGGACAACTCGCACCCGTACTGGATCTACGCCAGCCAGCAGGACGCCGGCGCGATCCGGACTCGGAGCCGCGGCAACTACGGCGAGATCACGCCGATGGACTGGAGCCCGGTGGGCGCTTGGGAGTGGGGCACCGACGTCCCTGATCCGCGCGACCCGAACATCGTGTACGGCTCGGGCGTCGGTGTCTTCAAGATCACGTGGCCGAGCGAGCAGATCATCAACGTCGGGCCCGGCCTCGCCCCGAAGAGCTACCTGCGCACATCGCGCTCCCAGCCCCTGCTGTGGGCTCCGTGGAATCCGCGGGAACTGCTGTTCGGCACGCAGTACGTCATGGCCACGACCGACGGGGGCGTGCACTGGACGAAGCTGAGCCCCGATCTCGGGTACCCGAAGGGCGTCACGCCGCCGGCGGAGAGCGCCGCCGCGGCGTTCCCGCCGCCGCGCGGCGCCGTGCGCGGCGGGGCGATCGAGTCGATGGCAGCCTCGACGGTCCGGCGCGGCATCATCTGGGTGGGCACCAACAACGGTCTCATCAAGGTGACGCGGGACGACGGGAAGACCTGGCAGGACGCGTCCGTTCCCGACACGCCCGACTCGGACCAGGCGGACATCACCGCCATCGACGCGTCGCACCAGGACCCGGCCGAGGCCTACGTCGCCGTGGACGGCCACGGGACGGGCGACGACGCGCCGTACCTCTACCGGACGCGCGACTACGGCCGGACCTGGACGAAGATCGTCACGGGCCTGCCGACCGGAGAGCCGAGCGGCAGCTTCGCGCAGCTCATCCGGGCCGACACGAAGAGGGCGGGCCTGCTGTTCGCCGGCACCGAGAGCGGGATGTTCGTCTCGTTCGACGACGGGGACCACTGGACGTCCCTCCAGCTCAACCTGCCGAACACGTCGTACCGCGACGCGGTGATCACGGGCAACGACCTGGTGGTGGGCACGTACGGGCGGGGCATCTGGATCCTCGACGACATCTCGCCGCTCCGGCAGCTGACGCCGGAGATCGAGGCCGAGGACGTGCACCTGTTCAAGCCGGGCAACGCGATCCGCGTGCACCGCAACGTCGGCCAGGACACGCCGTTCCCGCCCGAGGTCCCGCACGCCCTGAACCCCCCCGACGGCGCGATCGTCTACTACTGGCTGAAGGCGAAGCCGGCGGGCGAGGTGACGCTCGACGTGCTCGACGCCTCCGGCGCGGTGGTGCGCCACCTCTCGAGCGTGCCGCCGCCGCCGGTGAGCGAGGCCGCGCATCCCCCGGAGCCCAATTTCTGGCTGGCCACGCCGCAGGCGCTGCCCGCGGATGCCGGCATCAACCGCACCAACTGGGACCTGCGCTACGACGCGCCCCCGGCCTTCTCGCATTCCTTCGAGATCAACGCGAACCCGGGCCTGACGCCGCCGTCGCCCGAGGGCCCGTTGGCGCTGCCCGGCACCTACACGATCCGGCTCACGGTGGACGGCCAGGCGTACACCAGCGCCGTGACGGTCACCAACGACCCGCGCTCGCCGGCTACCGCACCGGCGCTCGCGGCACAGCACGACCTGCAGATGCGGATCTACCACGGCATGCGCGAAACGTGGGACGGCCACCAGCAGGCCATGACGCTGCTGGCCGCGCTCGCCGCCGACACCGGCGCCTCCGCCCCGTCCGACGTCGCGGCGGCGGCCAAGGCCCTCGCGGCGCGCGCGGACTCGGTGGCCGGCGTCACCTCCGGGGGCGGCCCGGCGTTCTTCCGCCGCGGCCCACGGTCGCCGAGCTTCATGTCGCTGAACGGCAGCTTCGGCGGTCAGCTCAACGCCCAGGACAACGCCGACATGGCGCCGACGCCCGCGATGCTGGCCGAGTACGCGGCTGCCTGCCAGGACCTGAGGAAGGTGGTCACGAGCTGGGCGGCCATCCGAACCGGGCTCGCCGGCCTCGACGCCGCGCTCGCCAAGCACGGTCTGCCGGCGCTTGCCGATACCGGTCCGGCGCTGGCCGCGCCGGCGTGCGGCGGTACGAAGCATCGATGAGCGCTCGGGACCAGTTGCCCCGTTGAACTCGACGCCGTTGAGGCATGCCGCGCCTCCGGAAGGAGACTGCGGCATGCACTCACGGCGTCTCGGCTGAGCATTTCCCGCACGGGCGCTCCGCCGGCTGGCGTCCGCCCCCAAGCCAGTTCACCTCGCGCTTTCCGATGCGCTGGCCATTTGCACTGTAAGCGTAATCATGTCAATAGGTTGCCAGCTGATTCGTCGGCGCATGCCGAAGATGGGGCAGGCGCAGCCCTGCGTTTGGTCATCGATTCCCGACTGATTGGATGGGGTTCAGGCAAGGCCCGGCGGACGCGACCCGGTGGCACGCTTACCGCAACGAGGAAGGCGGCGGCTCACCACTTCCTGTCTCACGAGTGAGACAAAATCGGGTGGCTAATGTTGACATACGGTCGTCCGAGCGTTATGTGGTGAACGCTATAATTGGGCCTGAGTTCACGTTCTGCCGTCTGGCGAGCGCAGGCCCGCAGTCCGGTTGGCGACGCGACCGCGCGATGAGAGCTTGATGCCCGAGGCGATCCGAACACAGTCGTTCGGGCATCGAGTCTCTGCTGCGCAGGTTCGCCGATTCCCTCGGTCGGGGCGGTTGCCGCCCCCACAGCTCGAGAGGATGAGTATGAGACGAGTCAAGTTCATCTTTGGTGCGCTCCTGGCAGTGCTCTGGATGGCGCCGCTGCGCGCGCAAGAACCCACGGGCACGGTCCGTGGACGCGTGACCGATGACGCGACGCAGGCGCCCCTCGCGGGCGCGTCGATCACGGTCGGGAGCCATGGCGCGCAGACGGACGCCGAAGGCCGCTACGTGATCACCGGGCTGCCGGCGGGCACGGACAGCCTGCGGGCGCGGATGCTGGGCTACGTCCCGCTGACGCGCGCCATCACGGTCCAGGCGGGCCAGACGGTGCTCGTGGACGTCCCCATGACCGCGCAAGCGGTGCAGCTCTCCGCCATCGTGGCGGTGGGCTACGGCGAGCAGCGGCAGGGTGACATCACGGGTGCCGTGATCCAGCTCACGCCGGCCGACTTCAACACCGGCCGCATCGTCAGCCCCGAGCAGCTCGTCGAGAGCAAGGTGGCCGGCGTCCAGGTCGTGGACAACAACCAGCCGGGCGGCGGGCTCTCCATGAGGGTCCGCGGCACGACGTCGATCAACAGCAGCGAGCCGCTGTACGTGATCGACGGCATGCCGGTGTCCGGCGGGTCGATCAACGGGCACGACGTGTTGAACTTCCTCAACCCCAATGACATTCAGAACATCACGGTCCTGAAGGATGCGTCGGCCGCGTCGATCTACGGGACGAACGCCGCCGCCGGCGTGGTGCTCATCACGACGAAGTCCGGTCAGGGCGCGCCGAAGGTGGAGTACGAGGGCAGCATGACGTCCTCGTCCATCACCAAGACCGACGGCATGCTGAACGCCACCCAGTTCACGGCGGCGGTGGCGCAGTACGCACCCGCGAACTCCGGCTATCTGCTCAACTCGAGCACCGACTGGATGAGCCTGATCGAGCGCACGGGCGTCGGCCAGGAGCACAACGTCGTCGTGTCCGGCTCCGGCCTGACCAGCAACTACCGCCTGTCTGCCGGGTACCTGAACCAGGAAGGCGTGATCAAGGGCAGCTCGACGGAGCGCATTTCTCTGGGCTTCAACTACGATCAGCGCTTGTTCAGCGACCGGCTGGACCTCAAGGCCAACTTGAGGGGCGCGCGCACCGTGGACGAGCTGCTGCCCGGTGCGGTCATCGGCGATGCCCTGCAGATGGCCCCGACGTCGCCGGTGTATGATTCGACCAGCACGACCGGCTACTGGAATTTTCCGTCGAACGTTCTACAGTCGAACGACAACCCGCTGGAGACCCTGAACACGACCGAGAACCGGGCGACGACGTACCGGAGCGTCGGGAACATCCAGAGCGACCTCAGCCTGCCGTTCCTGCCGGCGCTGCACTGGAACGTCAACCTCGGGTACGACGTCACGAAGTCGACCGGTTCCTACTTCGCGCCGAACAACATTCACCAGGAGCTCCGGTCGGGCGAGAATGGGAGTTTCACCCGCAACGACCAGACCATCAGCAACACCGTTCTCGAGACGTACCTGGATTATCAGGCGCCGCTCGGCGTGGTCCCCGGCAGCATCGACGCGACCGGCGGCTACTCCTACGGGTACTCCTACTCCGAGAACCCGTCGCTGAACATGACCGGCCTCAGCACGAACCTGCTGGGGATCTACGGTGTGTCGCAGGCGCTGAACACCTCGAACTTCCTCGACGTCCAGGAGAGCAAGGAGATCTCGTTCTTCGGGCGCCTGAACTACAACCTGAACGACCGCTACCTGGTCGCCGCCAGCATCCGGCGCGACGGGTCGTCGAAGTTCAGCCCGAACAACGCGTGGCAGAACTCCCCCGCGGTGTCCGCCGCGTGGCGCCTGTCGCAGATGTCGTTTATGCAGTCCCTGCCCCAGATCTCGGACCTCAAGATCCGGGCGTCGTGGGCGCGGGACGGCAACCAGTCGTTCGGGAACTACCTCTACGCCACCAACTTCCTCCTGAGCAATCCGCAGGCGGAGGTGGCCTTCGGGCAGGGCAACTTCATTCCGACCTACCGGCCGAGCGCGGTGGACCCGAACATCAAGTGGGAGCAGACCAGCGCCTGGAACGTGGGCCTCGACTACGGGCTCTACAACCAGCGCATCAGCGGCTCGATCGACGTCTACAAGAAGACCACGGACGGCCTGATCAACTTCGTGCCGATCGATCCGGCCACGAACCTGTCGAACTTCATCTGGACCAACGTCGGCTCCATGGAGAACAAGGGCGTGGAGCTCGCCCTGAGCGCCCAGGTCATCCGGGGCGGCGCGAACAAGATCGGGTGGACGGCCGACTTCACCGCCGCGCACAACTCGAACGTCGTCACGCAGGTGACGCCGTGGGGCGGCACGTCGGCGTACATACCCACCGGCGGGATCCAGGGCGGCGTGGGGAGCACCATCGAGAGAATCCAGGCCGGCCAGCCGCTCAACGCCTTCTATGTCTGCAAGCAGTACTACAATCCGCAGACGGGCAAGCCGGTGGAGGGGACGTACTACAGCAACGCGCAGAACGCGGCCGGCGACAGCACGTTCACGGTCTCGCCGGGCAACAGCTGCGACTCCCGCGGCCTGCGCTTCGAGCACAACCCCGCGCCGAACTGGATTCTGGGGCACACGTCCTTCTTGACCTACGGCAACTTCGACCTGAGCTTCACGCTCCGTGCGTGGCTCGGCAACTGGGTGTATAACAACGTCAGCTCGGCGTACGGCTACTACTCGCAGCTGACGCGCGGGCGGCCGTACAATCTCAGCACCAACGTGCTGAAGACCCAGTTCGTGAACGCCCAGTACCAGTCGGACATCTATCTCGAGGACGCGTCGTTCCTGCGCATGGACAACATCTCCCTGGGGTACAACTTCAACTACCAGGGGCTGAAGATGCGCCTCTACGGCACGGTGCAGAACGTGTTCACGATCACCGGCTACAGCGGCGTGGATCCGACGTCCGGGGTGAACGGCATCGACAACAACACCTACCCCCGCGCGCGCTTGTTCACCGGCGGCCTCAGTGTCCGGTTCTAGGGGGCGCGGCCATGAATCCGATCTTACACGAAGGGATGGATATATGAACCTCAGGATTTTCAAGGCGTCCGCCGCCGGCGCCGTCCTCCTCTTCCTGGTCGCGGGCGGCTGTACCGACACCACGGTCCAGCCGAAGAGCACGAGCAGCGAGACGGTGGTGTTCCAGAACCCGAGCGCCTACCAGCAGCTGCTTGCGAAGGTGTATGCTGGTCTCGCGCTGAGCGGGCAGCAGGGCCCGGCCGGCAACGCCGACATCGCCGGCCTGGACGAGGGCTTCTCGCAGTACCTGCGGCTCTACTGGGAGCTGGAGGAGCTGCCGACGGATGAGGCGGCCATTGCCTGGGGCGACCAGGGCCTCCAGCCGATGAACATGGGGACCTGGGACGCGGGCAACGGGTTCATCACCACGATGTACTCGCGCATCTACTATGAGATCGTGCTCGCGAACGACTTCCTCCGCCTGACGACCGACGACCAGCTGTCGAAGAACGGCGGCGTCAGCGCGGCGTTGCACGATTCGATCCAGACGTACCGCTCCGAGGCCCGGTTCCTGCGCGCCCTGGCGTACTTCCACGGGCTCGACTTCTTCGGCGGCGTGCCGCTCGACACGGCGATCGGCTCCACGCCCCCGCAGCCGACCCCGCGGGCGGACGTGTACAACTTCGTCGTCACCGAGCTGCAGCAGATCCAGAGCAGCCTGCCCAAGGCGGGTCTCGGCTCCTCGTACGGCCGCGCGACGGACCAGGCGGCGAACATGCTCCTGGCCGAGCTGTATCTGAACGCGGGCGTGTACACGGGGACCCCGAACTGGGCCGGCGCGATGACGGCCGCCCAGGCCGTGATCAGCTCGGGCAAGTTCAGCCTGGCGGCGAACTTCCGGCTGAACTTCACGGCCGACAACAACACGTCGCCCGAAATCATCTTCCAGATCCCGCAGGACGGCCTCCACGAGCAGTCGTACGGCGGAGTGACGTTCCTGGAGCATGCAGCGTGCGGGAACGCGCTCTCGAACACCACCATCGGCATCGACGGGTGCTGGTACGGCAACCGGCTGAAGCCGCAGGCCGACAGCTTCTACAACACGACGGCCGACCATCCGGCAGGCGACGTCCGGAACGCGTTCTTCGTCACCAGCGGCCAGACGCTGGGGATCGCCGACCTGAGCCAGTTCGGCCAGGGCTACCTGGCGCCGAAGTACACGAACCTGACGTCCGCCGGCGCCCAGCCTCAGAACCCAGCCTTTGCCGACACCGACTTCCCGGTGTGGCGGCTCGCCGAGACGTACCTGATCTTCGCCGAGGCCGCGCTGCACGCCGGCTCGGCGGCCGATTCGGCGACGGCCCTGGGCTACGTCAACCTGCTCCGCGCCCGTGCCTACGGCGGCGCCTCGGGCAACATCACCGCGGCGCAACTCACGCTCCCCTTCATCCTGGCGGAGCGCGGGCGTGAGCTTCTGTGGGAAGCCCACCGCCGGACGGATCTCATCCGCTACGGGCTGTTCACGAACGGCACGTATCTGTGGGCGTGGAAGGACGGCGTCGCGGCCGGCGCGGCGATGGACGCCGATGGGCACCACAACCTGTATCCGTTCCCGACGAACGAGCTGGCGGCCAACCCCTATCTGAAGCAGAATCCGGGGTACTGACCGGCGAACACCGGTAGCTGAACCTCTTTCCGCAGCTCCGTCGCCATTGCGGCGGCGGAGCTGCGGCGCTTTCTGGAGCCGGAAGCAGTGGCCTCACGGAGACTGCGCATCGCCGCGACCGGGCTGCTCGCGCTGCTGGCCTGGGCCTGCGGGGAATCGTCCACGGCCCCTCCGCCACACGGCGGAGGCGGCACCCCGACCCGACCGACGCTCCCGGCCGACTACCGCCCCTCCGGGCACATGGCCGCCGGGGACGTGTTCGTCCACCTGTTCGAGTGGCCCTGGCCGGACATAGCCAACGAGTGCGAACAGGTGCTCGGGCCGGACAGCGTCAAGGCGGTCCAGGTCTCCCCACCCGAGGAGCACAGCATCACCGCGACCCACGACTGGAGCGAGCGCTACCAGCCGGTGAGCTACAGCCTGGCGAAGAGCCGCTCGGGCGACAGCGCCCAGTTCGTGGACATGGTGGCCCGCTGCGCCGCGGTCGGCGTCGGCATCTACGTGGACGCCGTCATCAACCACATGACCAACTCTCCGAGCCCCGGCACCGGCAGCGCGGGGACGGCGTACTCGAAGTTCGTCTATCCGGGGCTGTACGACTCGACGGACTTCCACTGGCCGGAGTGCACGGTCACGGACTACACCAACGCCGCGAACGTGCAGGACTGCGAGCTGCTGAGCCTCCCGGACCTCAATACGGAAAAGACGTACGTGCGGGTCACGCTCGCCGGCTACCTGATCAAGCTCGCGCGCCTCGGCGTGGCGGGCTTCCGCATCGACGCGGCGAAGCACATCCAGCAGGTCTCGCTCGACAGCATCTTCCGGATCGTGGACTCGACGCTGAAAGCCGACGGGCGCCCGATCCCGTACTACTTCCTCGAGGTGAGCGCCGGTGCGGGTGAGGCGCTGCACCCGTTCGACTACTACGGCGAAGCGTACAGCTCGGGGGGCGCGGCGGACATCACCGAGTTCACCTTCACCGGCGTGGGCGACAAGTTCCTCGGCACCGGCGGGCAGCACATCTCGCAGCTCAACCCGAACGGGCCGCCCGGGAGCCAGTTCTCCGCCGGCGCGTGGGGGTTGATGCCGTCGGACAAGGCCGTGGTCTTCCTCCAGAACCACGACACCCAGCACAACACCGGGACCATCAGCTACCGCGACGGCCAGGTGTTCCGCCTGGCCAACGTCTGGATGCTGGCCGAGCCGTACGGCTACCCGTCCATCCTGTCGGCCTACGCCTTCAACCGGCCGGCCGAGAACTCGATGGGCCCGCCGTCGGACGGAAACGGGTGGACGCTGACGCCGATCACGTGCGACACGAGCTGGGCGACGGCGCCGGACGACGCGTTCCTGTGCGAGCACCGCGACCCGTACATCCTGCACATGGTCGCGTTCCGGAAGGTGACGGCGGGCACGGACCAGAACCACTGGTGGGATGACGGCTGGAACGCCATCGCCTTCTCGCGGGGCGCCAAGGGCTTCGTCGCGATCAACATGGAAGACACCTCGGTCGCCGCCACCGTCGGAACGGAGCTGCCGCCCGGCACCTACTGCGACATCATCGGCGGCGGCGTCAGCGGCGCCGCGTGCGCCGGCGCGTCCGTCGTGGTGGACTCCACCGACGCGATCCAGCTGCAGTTGGGCGCGAAGTCCGCCATCGCGCTGGACGTCACCAACAAGCTGCCGTGACGCGGCCAGCTGCCCTCGCCTGCGCCGCGGCGCTCGCCGCGCTCGCGGCCGCCGCCGGGCGAGCCCCGGCGCAGGCGGTGCCGCACGCCCCCGCCTGGACCCGCGGCGCCGTCTGCTACGAGGTCTTCGTCCGTTCGTTCTACGACGGCAACGGCGACGGGATCGGCGACCTCGACGGCCTCATCGCGAAGCTCGACTACATCAACGACGGCCACCCGGGCTCGAAGACGGACCTCGGCGCCTCGTGCATCTGGCTGATGCCCATCATGGCGTCGCCGAGCTACCACGGCTACGACGTGAGCGACTACTACCGCGTCGCGCCGGACTACGGCACCAATGCCGACTTCCAGCGGTTCGTGGCCGCGGCGCACCGGCGCGGCATCAGGGTCCTCGTGGACATGGTGCTGAACCACACGTCGAGCCGGAACGCGTGGTTCCAGGCGGCGCTGCGCGACACGACTTCGACCTATCGCCGCTGGTACAAGTTCTCGCCCACGGTCCTGGGGCGGGGCCCGTGGGGCGAAGTGGCCTGGCACCCGTCCCCCGTGCGGCAGGAGTACTACTGGGGCGTCTTCTCCAGCGAGATGCCGGACCTCAACTACGACACGCCGGCGGTCCACGCGGAGACGAAGAAGATCGCCGATTTCTGGCTGCGCGACATGGGCGTGGACGGCTTCCGGCTCGACGCCGTGCCCTACCTCGTCGAGGAAGGAACGTGCCTGATCGGGTGCCCGGGCACGCACGCCTTCCTGCACGAGTACGCGGCGCACGTGGACAGCGTGAAGCCCGGCGCGTACACGGTGGGCGAGGTATGGGGCGACATCCCCACGCAGCTGCCCTACTACCCGGACCAGCTCACCTCGTACTTCGCCTTCGAAATCAGGGACTCGCTCCTGGCGGCGGTCCGCCGCGGCACGGCCGGCGGCGTGCTGGCCGGCTACCTGCGCCTCCAGGACACGCTGCCCGACTTCCGCTGGTCGCCGATCCTCGACAACCACGACCAGCAGCGGGACATGACGACCTTCGGCGGCGACGTCGCGCAAGCGAAGCTGGCCGCGACGCTGCTGCTGACGCTGCCGGGCCTGCCGTTCGTGTATTACGGCGAAGAGATCGGGATGACCGGAGACAAGCCGGACCCCCGCCTGCGGACCCCGATGCAGTGGGCCCCGGTCACCGGCGTTGGCTTCACCAGCGGGAAGGCATGGGAGAGTCCGCAGCCCGACTCCCTCACGGCCAACGTCGCGGTCGAAGCCCGCGACCCGGGCTCGCTCCTGAACCTGTACCGGCGACTGATCCACCTGCGGAGGGCGAACCCCGCCCTGGCGGGCGGCCGGCTCGTCGCGCTCACCTCCTCGAGCCCGGACGTGGTTGCCTACCTGCGGCGCGCCGGCAGGCGCGCCGTGCTGGTGGTGGCGAACCTCGGCGATGCGGAGTCCGGCGTCACGATCACGTCGGACACCGGCGCGCTCGCGCCCGGACGGTACAGCGCGCGGAACCTGCTGGGCGGGCCGAACGGCACCGCGCTGCGCGTCGGCTCCGACGGGCGGATGACCGGCTACGCGCCGGTGGCGGCGCTGGGCCCGCGCCAGTCCCTCGTCCTCGACCTCGTCCGGCGCCAGCCCTGAGCGCACGGGTCGCCGCCTGCTGGACCCTCGGGCTCCTCGCCGCGGGCGCGGCTCCCGTTCGGGCGCAGGGCGCCGGACCGCTCGAGATCGCGGGCGGGCGCATCGAGGGCACGGTCGCCCCGGGCGGCGTGCGGATCTTCATGGGAATCCCCTTCGCCGCGCCCCCGGTCGGGCCGCTGCGCTGGCATCCACCCCAGCCGGTGCAGCCATGGAAGGGCGTGCGCCTCGCCACGCGGTTCGGCCCGCGCTGCATGCAGCTCCCCGTCTTCAGCGACATGGTCTTCCGGTCCGACGGGATGAGCGAGGACTGCCTCTACCTCAACGTCTGGGTGCCCCCCGTCGCGGCGACGGGGCGCCCGGACGCGAACCGGCTCCCCGTCCTGCTGTACTTCTTCGGCGGCGGCTACCTCGCGGGCGACGCTTCGGAGTACCGCTACGACGGCGAGAGCCTCGCGCGCCGCGGCATCGTCGTGGTCACGGCCAACTACCGGCTGGGAGCGTTCGGGTTCCTCGCGCTCGCTGAGCTGGCGGCCGAGTCGCGCCGACACGCGGCGGGCGACTACGGGCTGCTGGACCAGGTGGCGGCGCTGCGCTGGGTGCGCCGCAACATCGCGGCCTTCGGCGGCGACCCGCGGCACATCACGATCGGCGGCGAGTCGGCGGGCTCGGTCTCGGTGTGCGCGCTGATGGCTTCGCCGCTCTCGCGCGACCTCATCGCCGGCGCCATCGGCGAGAGCGGCGGCCTGTTCCGGCCGATCGCCCCCGTGCCCCTCGACTCGGCCGAGCGGCTCGGCGCAGCCTTCGTGCGCGGCCTCGGGGATACGACGCTCGGCGCGCTACGCGCGCTCCCCGCCGACAGCCTGCTGCGGGCGACACGCACCTCGGTATTCGGGACGTTTCCGGTGGCCGTGGACGGTGACTTCCTCCCAGCCTCTCCGGCGGAGATCTTCGCCGCCGGCGAGCAGGCGCGCGTGCCCCTGCTGGTGGGATGGAACTCGCAGGAGGGCGACTGGCGCGCGCTGCTGGGGACCGAGGAGCCGACGCCGCAGCACTGGGCGGCGGCACTGGGGCGCCTGTTCGGCGGCCGGGCGGACGAGGCGCTGCGCCTGTTCCCCGGCGCCACCCCGGAGCAGGTCATGGCCTCGGCAACGCTGCTCGCCGGCGCCCGCTTCACGGCCTACAGCACGTGGAAGTGGGCGACGCTGCAGGCACGGAGCGGGCAGCGGGTGTACCGCTACCTGTACGTGCACCCGCGGCCGGCACCGAAGGTGCCCGGGCCGAATCCCCCTCCCCCGGGCGCAGTCCACTCCGCCGAGATCGAATACGCGCTGGGCAACCTGGCAACCAATCAGGTGTATGCCTGGACACCCGACGACGACAGTGTTTCCGCGGCGATGGAGGGGTATTTCGCCGACTTCGTGAAGACGGGGAACCCGAATGGGCTGGGCCTGCCTCCGTGGCCGCAGGCTTATGCGGGCGACACCGTGCCGGTGATGATCCTCGACGTCCGTTCGCGAGCGGCGCGCGCGCCAGACGAGGACGCGTACCAGTTCCTGGACGGGTACTACACGGCCGATCCGGGCCGCTGACCGCGTCGTGGCGGCGCGCACGAGGTTCCCGGCGTGAGAGCCTTGCGGCCACGCGGGCGCCGGTGCAATCTGCAGGCGAGCCGCGGTGGCGCGGCTGACGGAGGGTGCATGACGAAGCTTCGCGCAGTCGTCCTGGCCGCGGCCGGGATTGTGGCATGTAACAGCAACTCGACGGGACCGCAGCAGGGTATCAGCAAGTCCTGCACCGTGACGCTCTCCGGCGCCGTGTCCGGCACGTATGACTGCCGGCCCGCCACCACGTCGTACGGGAGCGCGACCGACAACACCGCCTTCAGCTTCGGCGTGCCGGCCTCGGGGAGCCGGCCGGCCATCGGGCTGACCGTCGTATGGATCGGAATCCCTACGGACAGCATCTACCGCAACTCGGACAGCACGTACAGTTACAAGTACAACGATGTTGGGGCGCAGGCGGACATCTCCGTCACGACCTCCAACAACCAGACCTGGCTGGCCACCGTCGGCGAGGGCACGCCGGCCGCCGGGACCTACAACTTGACGTTCACGTCGGTCGTGCTCAACGGCGCCACGCAGAGCGGCAATCTCTACTCCGCCGAGGGCACAGTGACGGCCACGCTGCCGGCCGTGGCGTCATCCGGAGCGATCGGCACGATCATACTCTCCGCGACGTTCTAGCCGCCTCCAGGACGGGTCTCGCGCTCACCCCGCGGCGTCTTCCGTCGCGGGCGGGAGCGGTTGACGCCGCCGGGGTGCTCAGTGCCTCGGCGGCGTGCCGGGGCTGGATCCGCCCGCCGCCTGGAGCACGACGGCGCCGTAGGCCGGCAGCGACAGCGTGTCGCTCCGGTCCAGGCGGCCGCTCAGCAGATCCCGCGAGCCCTTCACGGAGAATCCGGTCACGGTGACGCGCACGGCGCCGGCGCGCGCGTTCACCACCACCACTTCACGCCCGCGGCGATAGGCGATCACGCTGTCCGGCGAGCTCGTTGCGACGGGCTCGAAGGCACCCGTGAGGAACGAGGAGTCGGTGCGCGCCAGGTGGACGACCCGCCGGTAGAACTCCCGGGCGGCCGCGGCGTGGGGCTGGTTCCACCGGATGGCCTCCCGCACGAACAGGCCGAGCTTCTGCGGGCTCTCGACCTCCTGGCCGTCGTAGAGCAGCGGTCGGCCGGGCAGCAGTGCCATGGCGACGAACGCCGCGCGCGCGCCCGCCGTTCCGCCGAACAGGATCACGGGCGGGTTGTCCCAGGCCGTCTCGTCATGGTTGGTGGTGAACCGCATCCGCATCCCGCCTGAGGGCATCGCCTGCATGTCCGGCATCTCCGTCGCGACGAACGAATCCGCCGGCACGCCCTTCCAGACGTTCTTGAGGCGCCCGTACGAGCCCCAGGCGTAGGTGAGGTCGAAGCCCACGCGGTGCATGTCCAGCCCGTCGGCTTCGGCGAGGAGCAGGATCGGCCGCTTCGCCGCCGCCCGGAGCTCGGTGTTGGCCTCGCGCCAGAAGTCGAGCGGGATGAAGTGGGCCACGTCCTGCCGGAACCCGTCGAGATCGAAGTCCACCAGCCAGTGCTTCAGCTCCGCGACCATCGCGGCCCGCATCGCCGGATTGTGGTAGTCGAGCTGCCGGGTATCCGTCCAGTCGGTCGCATGCCCCTGCAGGTCGTGCGGCACCTCGGGGTGGCCGAGCGAGTCGCGGTAGTAGAAGTCGGGGTGCTCGGTGACCCAGAGGTTGTCGGGCGACGTGTGATCCGGCACCCAGTCGAGGATGACCTTCATGCCGCGCGCGTGCGCCGCGCGGACGAGGGCGTGGAGATCGGCGGCCGTTCCGAACGCCGGGGCGATCGCGTCGTAGTCCTTCACCGCGTAGGGCGAGCCGAGGGGGCCTTTACGGCCCTCGACGCCCACCGGGTAGATCGGCATCAGCCAGATGACGTCCGCGCCGGAGGCCTGGATGCGGGCCAGCCCCGCGGTCACGCCGCGCAGGTTGCCGCCCGGGGAGAAGTCCCGGACGTTGACCTCGTAGATGGCGCAGCGGGGGACCCAGGACGTATCGGGGGCCAGCGGCGCTGCCGTCGTGGAGTTCTGCGCCGGCGCGGTCGCGGCCAACGCGAGCGACAGCAGGGTCGTGAGGATCGGAAGGCGGAAGCGCATCGGTCGTTCTCCTGCGAGGTGGGCCAGGCAGCGGAGCCGCCAATGTAGTGCGCGGGTTGGCCGGGCGCGAGGTGTCCTTCTAGCTTCCAGCGTCCGGTCTTCGAGAGGCTCGCCGTGCTCCGTTCGTCCGCCGCGCTCCTGCTCGCCGCATCCGCAATCGCCGCCGTACCTTCGTTCGCGTGCGCCCAGCGGCAGCGCCTCTCCATGGATCCCGGCTGGCGGTTCACGCTCGGCGACCCCGCCGGCGCCCAGGCGCCGCGCTTCGACGACCGCGCCTGGCGGCGCGTGGACCTCCCGCACGACTGGAGCATCGAGGGCGTGCCGGAGCAGAAGGCGCCCGGCGGCGGCCAGTTCGGCTACTTCCCCACCGGCATCGGCTGGTACCGCAAGGCGTTCCGCATGCCCACCGGCGCCAAGGGGCGCGACGCCTGGCTCGAGTTCGACGGCGTGTACATGAACAGCGACGTCTGGATCAACGGCTTCCACCTCGGCCATCGGCCCTACGGCTACATCAGCTTCCGCTACGAGGTCACGAGCCACCTGGTGCCGGGCGTGAACGTGGTGGCCGTGCGCGTGGACAACTCGCGCCAGCCGAGCGCCCGCTGGTACACGGGGAGCGGGATCTACCGCCACGTGTGGCTCACGGTCGTGGACCCGCTGCACGTGGCGCACTGGGGCACCTACGTCTCGACGCCGCGGGTGGACAGCGCCTCCGCGGAGGTGGCCGTTCGCTCGGGCCTGGAGAACGACGGCAGCGCGGAGCGCCGGGGCACGCTCCGCGCGCTGGTGCTCGATCCGTCCGGCCGCGAGGTCGCGCGGGCCGAAACCACCTTCGCTCTGCCCGCCGGCGGGACGATCGAGATCGCGCAGCAGCTGCACGTGGCGGCTCCGCAGCGTTGGTCGGTCGAGACACCAAGCCTCTACTCGCTCCGCACCGAGGTGCTCGACGGGAAGCGCGTGGCCGACACCACCTCGACCACGTTCGGCATCAGGACCGCGGTCTTCGACAAGGACCTCGGCTTTCTGCTCAACGGCCGGCCGGTGAAGCTCAAGGGCGTCAACCTGCACGAGGACGGCGGCGCCGTCGGCTCGGCGATCCCCGAGGCGGTGTGGCGCGACCGGCTCGAACGCCTCAAGGCGATGGGCGCGAACGCGATCCGCACGTCGCACAATCCCCCCTCGGTCGGCTTCCTCGATCTCTGCGACAGCCTCGGCTTCCTGGTGATGGCGGAGGCGTTCGACGAGTGGGGCATCGGCAAGGCGGCGAACGGCTACCACCTCTACTTCGGCGACTGGGGCGACCGCGACCTGGCGGACTTCGTGCGCCGGGACCGCAACCATCCCTCGATCGTGCTGTGGAGCGCGGGCAACGAGCTCTACAACTCCCAGCTCGGCGTGGGCGAGCAGACCACGCCGGAAGGCGCGGACGTGCTGCGCCGGCTGGTGGCCATCGTCCACCGCGAAGATCCGACCCGGCCCGTCACCACCGGCAACGACCAGATCGCGGCCGACGGGCATCCCGCCACTCTGCCCTTCCTGGAGGCTGAGGACGTCGTCGGCTACAACTACCCGGACCGCTGGCACGAACGCCGCGAAGTGTTCGCGGAGCAGGACCGGCACGACCATCCCGACTGGAAGATGGTGAGCACCGAGACGGGCGACGTGTTCGGCGGCTTCGGTGGCGAGGTCTCGCTGGGCACCGACGCGACGGTCGTACGCCCCAACTACACGTCGGGGATGATCGAGCCGGAACGGATGTGGAAGTGGGTGGCCACCCACGACTACTTCGCGGGCGAGTTCCTCTGGACCGGCGTGGACTACCTCGGCGAGACGTTCTGGCCCGGTAAGGGCGCGGGCTCAGGCGCGCTCGACATCACGGGCCACCGCAAGGACACCTGGTACTTCTGGAGGAGCGTGTGGACCGCCCAGCCGGTTCTGCACCTCCTCCCGCACTGGACCTGGCCGGGGCGCGAGGGGCAGACGATCCCCGTGCTGGCGTACACGAACTGCAACAGCGTCGAGCTGTTCCTGAACGGCCGGTCCCTGGGGGTGAAGAGCCTCGAGTTCCCGGCGCAGGGCACGTCGGGGAGCTGGAACCACTACGCGCTGCCCGTCGTGCGCTCCACGACCGACGACCTGCACCTGGAGTGGGACGTCGTTTACCAGCCGGGCGAGCTCCGGGCCGTGGGCACGCATCGCGACGGGTCGGCCTGCGCGGTCACCGAGGTGCGGACGGCGGGCGCGCCCGCCGCGATCCGGCTGACGGCGGACCGGGACACCGTCACCGACGCCCTCGGGGACGTCGGCCTCGCGCGCTTCGAGATCGTGGATTCGGCCGGAACGGTGGTACCGACGGCGGACAACCTGGTGCACGTCACCGTCGCGGGCGGCCGCCTCGTGGCCCTCGACAACGGCGACCTCCGGGACCACGATGCCTACGCCTCCGACCGCCGCCACGCCTCCCAGGGGCGCGGCCTGGCCATCGTGCGCGCCGCCGCGCCCGGCGCGATCCGGGTGACGGCCGCTGCCGACGGCCTGCCGGAAGCGAGCGTCACCATCGTCGTGCGCCCGGGCCAGGGTCCGCTCGCGGTCCCGCCCGCGCGCTAGGCGGCGTCAGGCCGCGACGGCCGCCAGCTTCCGCCGCTCCGCGAGGTGCGCGCGGAGGTCGATCGCGGTCTTGAGGGCGATCAGGACGACGAGCGCGGCCACGGGCGCCCCCACGGCCAGCGTCAGGAAGCCGCCGGCCAGGATCGCGACGTGCAGCACTATCACCCGGGCGTAGGGCTGGGCCATCAGCAGCTGCGGCGACGCGGTGCGGTACTCCCCCGAGAACAGGTAGTTGTGGAAGAACGAGAAGCCGTGGCTGGCGGCCATGGCGACGACGCCCCAGCCGACGCCCGCCTGCCGGATCGCCGCGACGAACGTCGCCGGACCGGGAAAGCCGGCCGCATGACCGTGCGGCCCGAACAGCAGGAGCACGAACGTGCCGTGAATGAACGTGAACATCCCGTAGTGGAAGATGAAGAACGGGATGAGGAAGACCTTGCCGGCGTCCACCGCGACGTTCCGGGGCTGCGCGAAGGCCATCTTGAGGACGTTGGTGGCGCCGATCACCACGTTCTCGCACCAGTACAGCAGGATGACCGAGAAGACGGTCCAGCCGAACGCCGTCACGCCGAGCAGCGGCACCAGGTTGGCGGCGACGAGCGCCAGCGCGGACGGCGGCAGGCCGCGGGCGTCCTGTGGGGTCGTGGTCGGAGCGGTCAACGCGGGCCCTCCCGGAGTCGGCCCCTAACATAGCGCCCGCCCCCGCCGCGGCCACCCCGCCCCCGCCCGGCCGACCCGGCCCGCCCGGTCGCCCCTTGACGGTCAATAATTACATAGTTATATGGTAATGTATGAGCACGGAGCGGGGGAAACCGGAGACCGCGGCGCGGGCCGAGGCCGGCGCCGGACCGGGCCAAAGGCCGCGCCTGGCGGCCCTGCGCGTCGTCGAGGCGCTGCTGTGGCTCGGAGTCGCGGCCCTGCTCGCCGTGCGGGTGGTGCCGCAGCTCAGAGCGGCGCTGGGGTGGAGCGCGGGCGGTCCCAGGGCGCCCGCGGTCGCGTTCCAGATGCTGGACGGCCGGAGCGTGACGCTCGACCAGCTGCAGGGCCGGGTCGTGCTGGTGAACTTCTGGGCCAGCTGGTGCCCGCCCTGCCGGGCGGAGATGCCCGGCATCGAATCGGTCTACGAGGCCAAGCGGGCCGCCGGCTTCACCGTGGTCGGCGTCTCGGTGGACGACAAGGCGCCGCCGCAGGTGGCCGCGTTCCTGCACGACCACGACCTCGCCTACCCGGTGGCCCTGGGGACGCGGGAGACCGTGGCCGCGTTCGGCGGCGTCGCCGACCTGCCGACGTCGTACCTGATCGACCGGCAGGGCCGCGTGCGCTACACCGTGCACGGCATGTTCGCCGCCCCCGCGCTGCGGGCCGCGGTGGACCGGCTGCTGGCCGAGCGCGGCTGAGGCGGCGATGAACACCAGCGAGGTGCCCCGGATCGGGACGCCGCTCGTCCTCGCGGCTGCCATCCTGCTGTCGTTCAGCCTGGAGCGGGCGCCGCAGCCGATCGAGCTGCAGCCCGTGAGTCCTCCACCGCCTTCCGCCGACTCGACCCGGGCGATGCTGGCGGGCGCGCTCGCGCCCGGGGCGCCGGGGTTCGATCGCGGCGCCGAGCGGGCCCCGGTCACGGTGCTCGAGTTCGCGGACTTCGGCTGCCCCTACTGCGCCCGGTTCGCGGCGGTGACGTACCCGTCGCTGGAGGCGGAGTTCGTGAAGACGGGCCGGGTGCGGTGGCGCTACGTGCCCTTCTCGCTCGGCATCTTCACGAACGACGACGAGGCGGCGCGCGCCGGTGAGTGCGCGGGCGAGGCGGGACGCACGGCGTTCAGCCGGATGCACGACCGCCTGTTCGCGGAGCAGGAAGGGTGGAAGGCGACCCCCGACCCGGCGGGGACGTTCGCCGCCATCGCGGCCGGCGCGGGGATGGACCGCGCCCGCTTCGCCGACTGCTACGTGGGCGACGGCGCGAAGCGGCTGGTGCTGGCGGCGAACGCGCTGGCGGACGCGCTGGGCGTACGCGCCACGCCCACGTTCTTCGTCAACGGGTACCGGGTCGAAGGATCGCTGCCGCCGGAGCAGTTCCGCTCGTTGCTGGAGGAGGCGCTGGGAGCGGCGCACGGCGCTCCGTGAGCGACACGCGACTGCCGGGCGCGCTGCTCGACCAGCTGGCCGGCCGCTTCAAGGCGCTGGCCGAGCCCAACCGCCTGGCGATCCTCTCGACGCTCCACGCGGGCGAGCTGAGCGTGAGCGCACTGGTGCAGGAGACGGGCCTGGGCCAGGCCAACGTCTCCCGGCACCTGGATGTGCTGCGGCGGCACGGATTCGTGGATCGGCGCAAGGAGGGGCTGAACGTCTTCTACCGCATCGCGGATCGGGAGGTCTTCCGCATCTGCGACATCATGTGCCGGCCACCCCACACCCTCCCCCACGTTCCCAGACGGCAAGTTGCGAGAGCGGAGGCCCCCCGCACCGCCTAGCCGTTCCCGTCGCGGCCGGCGCGCCTTGGCCGGGACCCGCGGCCTCACGTGGGCGCCCGGATCTCTCCCATCCGCCTGAGGCGCGGGATCGCCAGCGCCACGACGCCAACCACCGCCAGCGACGCCACACCCCCCAGTACCACCGCCGGCACGGTCCCCAGCAGCCGGGCCGTCACGCCCGACTCGAACTCGCCCAGCTCGTTGGACGACCCGACGAAGATGGCGTTGACCGACAGGACCCGGCCGAGCAGCGGGGCCGGCGTCAGGATCTGGAGCATCGTCTGGCGCACCAGCACGCTGATGCTGTCCGCCATACCGCTCACCAGCAGCAGCGCGGCCGAGAGCGGGAAGCTGCGCGACAGCCCGAAGCCGATGATGCAGGCGGCGTAGACCGCGACGGCCGACAGCATGGTCGATCCCGCCCGCCTGAGCGGCGGCCGGTGGGCCAGCGTGAAGGACATCGCCATCGCCCCCACGGCCGGTGCGGCCCGGAGCAGCCCCAGGCCCTGCGCCCCCACGTGCAGGATCCGGTCGGCGAACACCGGCAGCAGCGCCTCCGCTCCGCCCAGCAGGACCGAGAACAGGTCCAGCGTCTGCGCTCCCAGCAGCACGCGCTCGCCCCAGACGAAGCGCCAGCCCGAGAGCAGGCTGTCGCGGAAGCTCTCCGTGCGTTCCGGCGCCGCGCCCGGCGCCGACCGGATCATCGCGAACGCCACGAGGGCCACCAGGACGAGCGCGGCCTGCACCGCGTAGGAGGCCGTCACGCCGGCGAAGCCGTACAGCAGGCCCCCGAGGGCCGGACCCGCCACCGCGCCGACCTGGAACGTCGAGGTCCGCCACGCGATCGAGTTGGGAAGCACGTCCCGGGGAACGAGGCCGACCGCGAGCGAGTTGCGTGCCGGCATCAGGAAGCTGCGGCCCAGGCCCCCGATCGCGATCACGACGTAGAACGGCCACACCCCGTGCGCGGCCACCCACGCATGGGCCCGGCTCAGCGCCAGCAGGGCCAGCGCGCACGCCAGCAGGACGCCCTGCGCCCACAGCGCGGTCCGGCGCCGGTCGAACCGGTCGGCGACGTGGCCCGCGAACATCGCCACGCCGATGAACGGCACCACCTCCGCCAGGCCAATAAGCCCCAGCGACAGGGGATCGCGCGTGATGCCGTAGATCTGCCAGGAGACGACCAGCGTCTGGACCTGCGCGCCGAGCGTCATCGCCAGCAGCGAGACGATGAAGCGGCGGAAGTCGGGGATCCGGAAGGCGGCGTAGGGGGCCGTCGGCACGCGAGGAATGTAGCGGGAGGCCGGCAGCGCGGGAGTTGCGCCCGCGGCCGCGCGGCGGCAGCTTGCGATCCTGGCTGACGCCGGATCCCGGAGCCGTCCCGTGCACGCACCTCTTACCCTTGCCTTCGCCGCCTCGCTCGCCGTCACGATTCCCGCCCGGGCCCAGCGACCCTTCCCGGACGCCCGCGCCGACCGCGCGGTGTTCCTGGACAGCAGCGGCGTGGTCCGCTGGTCGGACGACTCTGAGGAGGTCGCGCTCTTCGGCGCGAACTACGTGCTCCCGACCGCCACCGACTACCGCGCGGCCGGCTACCTCCATGCCGACCGCAAGCGGATGATCGACGAGGACATGGCGCAGTTCGCCAGGATGGGCTGGGACGGCCTGCGGCTCACGTTCTGGGGGGACTGGGAGGCGTCGGACAGCGCCGGCAACCTTCTCGCGAACGACCACCTCGACCTGCTGGACTGGCTGATCGCCCGGGCCCGCGAGCGCGGCATCTACATGCTTTTCAGCCCGATCCAGCTCTACAGCTCCAACTGGCCGGACGCGATGGCGCGGGACGCCGGGACCCCCGGCTTCGGCCGCGTCTTCGGCAAGTTCAAGATGGGCACCGACCCGGCCGCCATCGCCGCGCAGGTGAACTACCTGACGCAGATCCTCGACCACGTGAACCCCTACACCGGCGTGGCCCTCAAGGACGAGCCGGCCATCCTGTTCATCGAGCTGGTGAACGAGCCATGGCACCACCCCGAGGACCTGCAGGGCTCGATCCGCTACATCGACGCGCTCACCGCCGCGGTCCGCAGCACCGGCTGCCGGAAGCTGATCTTCTACAACGTGAGCCAGGACTTCCGGATCGCCGAGGCCATCCGGCGCTCGCGCGCGCAGGGCGTGACCTTCGCCTGGTATCCGACCGGTCTCAACAACGGTCACGAGCTCGAGGGCAACTACCTCCGCGCGGTGGACGCGTTTCCCGACATGCTGCGGCCCGAGATGTCCCACCTGCCGCGCATTGTCTACGAGTTCGATTCGCCCGACCTCCGCACCGGCTACATGTATCCCGCGATGGCCCGGACGTTCCGCGCCGTCGGCGCGCAGTTCGCCGCGATGTTCGCCTACGACATGCTGGGGACGGCGTCGCGCAACCTCGCCTGGCAGACGCACTACCTGAACCTGGTGTACACGCCGCGCAAGGCGATGAGCGCCGTCATCGCCGCCGAGGTGATGCGCCGGCTCCCGCGGATGCGCTCCTGGGGGCCCTACCCCGACGACACCGCGTTCGGCGACTTCCGCGTGTCCTACGAGGACAACCTGGGCGAGCTGCTCGCGCGCGACGCCTTCCTGTACGCGGGCTCCACGCGCGCCGCCCCGCCCGATCCCGCGACGCTGACCCGCGTCGCCGGCTACGGCTCGTCGCCCGTGGTCTCGTATGACGGCGAGGGCGCCTACTTCCTCGACAAGGTGCGGCCCGGCGTGTGGCGCCTCGAGGTCTATCCGGACGCGGTGCCGGTCCGCGACCCGTTCGAACCGCCGAATCCTGACAAGATCGTGACCCGGGCCATCAGCCGCGCCTGGCCCATGACGGTGTCGCTGCCCGACCTCGGCGCGGCCTTCACGGTCCAGCCGGTCACCGCCGGCAACCCGCAGCCCGAGCGGGCCGCCGCCGGGCGCTTCACCGTCACGCCGGGCGTGTACGTGCTGAGCGCGGCGGGGCGCGTGGACCCGGCGACCCTGCCCGCCGCCATCGGGCACATCCGCTTCGGCGAGTTCCACGCGCCGCCGCCGGACACCGTGCCGCCCACCGTCATCCCGCTCGCGGCGCCGGACTACGCGGCGGGGCACGATGCGCGCATCGCGGCCCGCGTGGTCGAGCCCGCGCCGCCCGACTCCGTGACGCTGTTCCTCAAGCCCGTGGCCGGCTTCTTCTACCGCGCCTACGCCATGCAGCCGGCGGGGGGCTACGACTACGCCGCGTCGGTGCCGGCGGCCGACCTCCACGAGGGCCCGCACCAGTTCGTGATCACCGTCTGGCGCGGCGGCTCCGCGCTCTCGTTCCCCGCGGGCCTGCCCCTGCCGCCGACCGCGTGGGACTACGACGGCTCGGCGGCGTGGAGGATGCGCGTGGACGGGGCCCGGACGCCGCTCGTGCTGTTCGACCCCGGCGACGACGCCGCCCACCTGTCCTTCACGCGCATCGGCGACGCGGGACGGCTCGGCCTCTTCGGCCTGGGGTATTCGGCGGCGACGGGCCGGCCCGTCTTCCACTTCGAGCTGCCGGTCCACCGCAACGGCCAGGCGGTGCCGGACTACACGGCCTCGCTGGTGGTCGTGGACCGGATCCGCGCGCGACCGGAGAGCAGCGGCGCCGCCGACGCGGTACGCGTGCGGCTGCGGGGCCTTGGGCCGCGCCAGGTGCTGCACCTGACCCTGATGGAGGACGACGGCACGAGCTGGACGGCCGCGGTGGCCGAGGACACGGCCTGGACCGAACAGACCGTCCCGGTGTCGGCGTTCACGGCCGGGCGCGGCGTGCTGCTGCCGGAGGGCTTTCCCGGCGAGTGGAACTACTGGGTGGGGCCCGCGAACGGACGCGGCGGCCCCGGCGATCACCCGCGGCTCGCGCACCTCGAGCGCCTGCAGCTGTCGCTGCGGCCCGAGCCCGGCGTCCCCGTCGCGCCGGGGAGCTACGGGGCGGAGATCGAGTCGGTCACGCTGGAGTTCGGCGCCGCGGCCCGCGGCAGCCGCTAGGGGTTTACGGGCGCACCGTGGCGGCGCTGCCGACGAGGTGATCCGCGATCACGAAGTCCACGACGTCTCCGGGCTTGAGGAGCAGCCGGCCCGAGCGGGCGGGGCGCGCGAAGTCGGCGGGCACCGCCACGAACTCCACGGCGCCGGCCAAGAGGAAGCCAAGGACCAACAGCGAGGATCCGCGATGCATCGCTCCCTCCCTTCACCCGCTCCGGCGCCGCGAAGTGCCCAGGGTACTACCCCGCCACTCTCGCGGAGGGGATTCCGCGACGCCGCGTCCCGGGGGGGCGGGCGGGCCCCCGCGCCCGCGTTCCGCGCCGCCCCGCTGATCGCCGCGACCGCGGCCCTCATGCTGGCGACCGCGTGCGGCGGGAGCACGGACTCCACCGCTCCCGGAGGCGGTACACCGCCGACCCCGTCCAACGTGCTGACTGGAGCCGACATCTCGGCCCTGGCCCGCATCGAGCAGGCGGGCGGCGTGTTCCGGGACAGCGGCCGAGCGGGCGATGCCATCGCCATCCTGCACGCGCACGGCGCCCAGGCGTTCCGGCTGCGCCTGTTCGTCAACCCCAACGACTCCGACGTCGTCGTCAACGACCTGCCCTACACCGTGGCGCTGGCGACACGGATCAAGGCCGCGGGGGCCAAGCTCGAGCTCGACCTCCACTACTCGGACACGTGGGCGGACCCCGGACATCAGACGACGCCGGCCGCGTGGGCGTCACTTGGGATCGACTCGCTGGAGCGGCGGGTCGAGAGCTACACCGACAGCGTGGTGGCCACGCTCAAGGCGGCCGGAGCGCTGCCCGCGATCGTCCAGATCGGCAACGAGATCGACGACGGGATGCTGTGGCCGCTCGGCCAGCTGTACGTACAGGGCGCCGACACAGCCGTGGCGTGGAACCAGTTCACGTCGCTGCTCAAGGCTGGGATCCGCGGCGTCCGCGACGCCCTCGGGCCGGCGGACACGGTGCGCATCCTGCTGCACTACTCGCAGGGCGGAGACGCCACCGGCACGCAGTGGTTCTTCGATCACATGGCCGCCTACGGTGTACCCTACGACGTCATCGGCCTGAGCTACTACCCGTTCTGGCACGGGACCCTCGGCGACCTCGCGACGAACCTGCGCGCCACGGCGCAGCGCTACGGCAAGGACATCATGGTCGTCGAAACGACGTACCCGTGGAGGAGCGGCGGCTGGGAGACGATGGTCAGCAACAGCGCGGGGATGAGCTTCGTGATCTCGCCGCTGGGCCAGGAGCAGTTCCTGAGCGGCCTCGTGGCCACCGTCGCGGCGACGCCCGGCGGGCACGGGGCCGGGGTCTTCTGGTGGTATCCCGAGGCCGTCCTGGTGCCTGGGCTCTTCATCTGGGGCGGCGGCTCGCTCGCCCTGTTCGACTCCACCGGCAACGTGCTTCCGGCGGCCTCTGCGCTCAAGGCACCCTGACGCCGCCCGGGCGGCGCCGGGCGCGGCGGTGCGCTACCGGTGGCTCACGTCGGCATAGCTGCCAACGAGGTGGGTCGTGATGACGAAACGGACCACGTCTCCGGGCCGGAGCAGCAGCCCGCCGGAGGAGACTTGGCGCGCCCCGTCCTCTGGGTTCCCGAAGAACTCGACGGAGCCGGAGCCGAGCAGCGCCTTGCGGATGATGAACCGGCCTTCGAGCCCCGGCATCACTATGCCCACTATGTAGTCCGTCCCCGCGCCCTGGGCGAACATCGCCACCGGCATCAGGTAGTTGTTCGTGACCACCAGCACGACATCGCCGCGGCCGGCCCCCGCGGCCTCAGCGCCGGCGCTCAACAGCACCACCGGGAACTCCGACCGGATCGTGACCGTGCCGTGCCCCACCGTCCCCCGCGCCCCCGAGTACGCGTCGGTCAGGCGGGTTCCGTCGGCGAAGGTATTGAACACGCGGATCGTCTTCGGCCCCACGGGCTCATCGAGCGCCACCACCACGCGATCCTCGACCTCGTCCGTCTCCAGGATGCGGCTGAAGACATACGGCTTCGCCTGCAGCGTGCGGTGCACGCCCGCGCCCACGGCCGGGTGCTGGTGCCGGAACATGCCGAGCTTCCGCCAGTGCTCCAGGATCCGGCGCGTGGAGTCGCTCGTCGTGTCGCTCCAGTTCATGAGCGACCGCAGGTTCGCGTCGCCGCTGGCGCCCGCGACCCGGAGGGGGCGCGCGAGCTCGTCGCCGTAGTAGATCTGCGCTCCGCCGGGCGCGAGTAGCAGGCGCGTGGCCGCACCGAGCGGGTCCTTCCGGTCCAGGTCGTACGGCTGGCCGTCGTCGTGGGAGCTGACGTAGTTGAGGATCGCGTACCCCGTCAGGTCGCCCCCGTGCAGCGCATCCGACAGGCGCGAGTCGAGCGAGTCCATCGGGCCGGCCGCGTCCCGCTTGAACGCGAAGTTGATCAGCGCGTCGTAGCCGCTCGCGAAGAAATTCACGCTGCTGTCGCCGTAGCTGTAGCGCCGGCCCTGGCGCGGGTCCCAGCCGGATACCTCGCCCACCATGTAGAACGGGAGGCTGTCCAGCACCTCCGACGGGTGGGCCGCCTTCCAGTCGGCGAAGGCGCGGTCGGCCTCCTGCTTCAGCTCGAAGCTGACCGACTCGCCGAAGTGCTTGGCGGTGTCCATCCGGTAGCCGTCGATGCCGAACTCCCGCACCCAGTCGGTGAGCCACTTGATGAAGTAGTAGCGGGGCGCCCGCGGGTAGCGCGTGCGCGTGAAGAAGCTGTCGAGCGAGGCGCGCTCCGCGTCGAGCCGCCCCTCGCTCCGCCACTTGTCCACGAGCCACGGCGGGAGGTCCACCGGCGTGTCGCTCTCAGTCCGGACGTCGGGGAGCGTCGCCACCAGGTTGCAGTCCACCGTGGTGGCGTAGCTCTGGTAGGTGCAGTTCGGCCCCGAGCGCACCCAGTCCGCGGGCCACGGCGGATCCAGCGGGGTCACCGGCCCCACGTGGTTGATGACGGCGTCCATCAGGACGCGGATGTGGTGCCGGTGTGCCGCGTCCACCAGCGCCTTGAGATCGTCCTTCGTCCCGAACGCCGGGTCCACCGCCGTCCAGTCGCGGCCCCAGTAGCCGTGGTAGGCGTAGGTCTCGCCCCACCCTTCGTCCACTTTGCCGCGCACCTGCTCGACGAACGGCGTCAGCCAGAGTGCATCCACGCCGAGGCTGTCGAAGTAGCCCGCCTCGATCTTCTCCGTCACGCCCTTGAAGTCCCCACCCTCGAAGGAGCGCAGCATCGCGCCGTCGTGCGCGCGGCCGAGCGCGTGGTCGTTGCTGGTGTCGCCGTCGAGGAAGCGATCGGTGAGAAGGAAGTAGACGGTGGCGCCGTTCCAGAACTCCCAGGGGTGGACCGCCGCGTCCGCCGCGAGGCCCAGCCTCGCTTCCTCGCGGGGCGACTGCGGGCCCGGCGCCTGGGGGACGCAACCGGACAGCACGAGACAGGTACCGAGGCCGATCGCCGCCGCTGCACGGGTCATAGGAGTCATGCGACCACCACCCTTCCGGTTCGGGCGCGCTGTGCGGCCCACTCCAAAGCGTGGTACCTCGGTCAGGGCGTTCGGTTCGCCGCGGCCGCCGGCACGTCGTCCGCGTCGGTCACCCGCAGGGTCAGGGCCGCCGCCAGCACCAGGGACACGCCGCCGACGAGCATGGCGTAGATGGCCTGGCCGCCGAACAGGCGGCCGACGAAGAAGCCCAGCACGGCCGCCGCGACGATCTGGGGGATCACGATGAAGTAGTTGAACACCCCCATGTAGTACCCCATCTTGGACGGCGGCAGCGACCCCGTCAGGATGGCGTAGGGCATGGCGAGGATGCTCGCCCACGCAACCCCGATCCCCACCATCGAGCCCAGCACCCAGCGGGGGTCCGTGATCACGAAGATGGACAGCAGCCCCGCCGCGCCGAACAGCAGGCAGATCGCGTGCGCCACCTTCCGGCTCGTGCGCCTCGCCAGCACCGGAATCGCGAACGCCACGAGCGCCGCCACGCCGTTGTAGACGCCGAAGCCGACCCCCACCCAGTTCGCCCCCTCGTTGAAGAGCGCCGACTTGGGGTCGGTGGTGTGGTAAATGTGGCTGGTGACGGCGGCCGTCGTGTAGATCCACATCGCGAACAGCGCGAACCACGAGAAGAACTGCACCCAGGCCAGCTGCTTCATGGTCGTGGGCATGTCCTGGAAATCGTTGAGGATCGTGATGAAGCCGTTGTCGTACCGGCCCGCGCGCTGCATCAGGCCGCCGGCGACGAGCAGCAGGCCGACCACGCCCATGCCGGCCGAGAGGATGATCACCTGGTTGGCGGCCTCGTGCGCCAGCCACAGGCTCAGCAGCACCCCGGCGACGACGAGGATCCACCCCAGGCGAACCTGCCGGCCGCCGTTGGCGGCGTACTGCTCCGCCGTGCGCTTCTCCCGGGTGGAGATCTCCCGCGCCTGGTTCTCCTCGAACGACGCCATCTCCTCGGGCGAGTACTCCTTCGACCGGAAGACCGTCCACAGCACCGCGCAGAAGAACACGGCGGCCCCGAGGTAGAAGGAGAGCCGCACCGACGCCGGGATCATGCCCTCGGGCGCCGTATTCGCCACGCCGAACCCCTTCGTGAGCAGCCATGGGAGCGCGGACGCCACCACCGCGCCGGTACCGATGAAGAAGCTCTGCATCGCGAACCCGGTGGTCCGCTGCGCCGAGGGCAGGTTGTCGCCGACGAAGGCGCGGAACGGCTCCATCGAGATGTTGATGGACGCGTCCATGATCCACAGCATGCCCGCCGCGACCCACAGCGCGGGCGAGTTCGGCATGGCCAGCAGCGCCAGCGACGCGAGGATGGCCCCACCCAGAAAGTACGGGCGCCGGCGGCCGAGGCGGTTCCAGGTGCGGTCGCTGAAGTAGCCGACGATGGGCTGCACGATGAGCCCGGTCACCGGCGCGGCGATCCACAGGATCGGGATATCGTCCACCTTCGCGCCCAGCGTCTCGAAGATCCGGCTCACGTTCGCGTTCTGCAGCGCGAACCCGAACTGGATCCCGAGGAAGCCGAAGCTCATGTTCCAGATGTCCCAGAACGACAGCCTCGGCTTGGGCCGCAGCGCGACGGTCGCTGTCTGCAGCGGCCCATGGGCCATGTCGCGGGGCGCCGGCGATTCGGCAGGGTTCGATGCCATGGGAGCCAGTCTCAGGTTGGAGGAGTCGCCGGCGTCGAAGGCCCGGCGGCACGCGCCCGCTGGAGGCGCTGTACCAGCGCCGCCACCTCGGGGTCGTTCACGATCTCGTCCAGCAGCCGGGCCATCGGGCGCTGCCAGTTCGGCCGGTCGGACGACCTGGTGCCGGGGAGGTTCACGCCCACCTCCTCGAGCCAGAAGTCCTCGAGCCACGGCACCACCAGCGGGCTGGCTGAGGTGCCGAGCCACTCCAGCAGCGCCGCAAGGAGCGCGCCGGGCTCGTCCACCGACCGGCCGAGCACCTTCGCCAGCCGCTTCGCCGCCCGCGCCCGGTCCTTGCGGACGCCCTCCTCCGCCTCCGGCGCCAGCAGCTTGTACCGCACCCGCTCGCCGATGTCCGCGCCCTTCAGGAAGCCCGCCAGGGTGGGCGTGTCGTGTGTCCCGATCAGCGCCATGTCATGGCTTGTCGGGCCCGCCATCGCGTGGTGGCCGCCGGCCTCGAACTGGGCCAGGTACATCCCCCAGATCCGGTGGCGCGGCAGCGCCTCGTAGATCTCGCGGGGCACGTTGCCGAGGTTCTCACCGACCACCTCGCACCGGCCGCGCTGCGACTCCAGCGCGAGGATGGCGAACAGCTCCTCCGCGGGATACGTGACGTACGTGCCCTCGTGCAGGCCGAAGCCGTGGGGAATCCAGTACAGCCGCGTCCACGCCATGATGTGGTCCACGCGCAGTACGCCGGCGAGCTCCGCCTGGTGGGCGATGGACGCCGCCAGGTAGCGGTGCCCCTCGCGGCGCGACGCGTCGGGCAGCACCGGCGCGAAGCCCCAGTCCTGGCCGCTCGGGAATCCCATGTCGGGCGGCGCGCCCACCGAGATGCCGTCCCCGAACAGCTCCTGGCGGGACCACGGATCGTAGCCGTCGGAGTGCACGCCGACCGCGAGATCGAGGCCGAGGCGCATGCCGTCGCGGTCGAGCCGCTCCCGCAGGTCGTGCAGCTGGCGGCGCACCAGCGACTGGGCGACGAGGTGGAAGCGTTCCTCTTCCGCGTCCACCTGGCCGGGCTCCAGGCTCCCCGCGCGGGCCGCAGCGGGCCACGCCCGCCAGTTCCGGCCGAGCTTCGCCTGGGCGCCGCGGAACCTCGCGTAGCGGCGCAGCTCCTCGTCGAGCTGCGTGGGCGGCGCCTGCCCTGCCAGCGCGGCGCGCACTTCGGCGTCGGCGCGGGTCACGTCGAGCGTGGCGGGCGCCGCCGTGGGACGATGGGCCTCGCCCAGGTCGAGGATCAGCTCGGACCAGAACAGACGCGTCACGCCGGAGTACGGGCTCGGCTCGGGCCACTCGGTGTTGAAGGTGGGGCTCAACGGAAGCACCGTGACCAGGTCGCCGCCCTGCGCGTGCACCCAGCGGCACAGCGATTCGAGATCGCGGAGATCGCCGAGCGAACGGCTGCGTGCGGAGCGCAGCGCGGCCAGCTCGGTGCCGACCCCCCAGCTGCGCGGCGAGCCCGGCCGGCGGTAGGCCTCGACCGGAGCGGCGATGACCGCGCACGCCGTCGACCGGCCGTCGGCCTCGGCCGTGAGGCGGTGATAGCCCATCGGCAGGGCGCGGCCCGTGCGGATCTCCCCGCCGGCGAGCGCCAGGGGCTCGATCGCGCCGTCTTCGAGGCGCAGCTCGGCGCGCACCGGGCCGTCACCCGCCGCGACGGGCGCCAGCGCCCCGTCCCAGGCGACGAGGACGGGCGGCAGCTTGCCCCTCCTGCCGTCGTGCCCGGCGCGGTGCGCCCGCAGGGCCTCGATGGCGTCGGCGGGCCGCGCCAGGCCCGCGCCCATCGCCGCGCAGACCTTCACCAGCGTCTCCGGGGACACGACGACGTGGCGGCCGAGGCCGTCCGTGTACTTCGTCCACACGCCCATCGCCTTGGCGAGGGCGTGGAGGGCCTGCAGCTCGTCCATCAGCCCCGGAACTCCTTCGGTACGAGCAGGGACTCGATGCCCTCGAAGACGGCGATGAGGTGCCGCACGTTGGAGACGAAGTCGATCTTCGAGACGTCGATCACCAGCACCGGGCCCCGGTACCAGCCGTTGCCCTGGAGCTTGGCGACGATCGCATCGTACCGCGGGTTCAAGGCCCGCACCAGCCGCGTCAGGCCCTCCGGCAGGTCGGCCGCGCGCAGCGTCTCCTCGTCGCGCCGCCGCTCGCGGATGTTCTGCAGCAGGTACTCGACCGGGCTCTTGAGCAGGATCAGCAGCCCCGGGCGCACCAGCTCCTTGAACTCGCCGTCCAGGCGCGCGTCGATCACCCGCAGCGCATCGGCCGTCAGGTACGGCACGTCCATGTCGCGGTGCAGCACTTCGCAGAACGCGTAGCGGTCGGCCAGCGGCGAGCCGTCGATGCAGGTCGAGGCCTGGAGGTGCGGCACGGCCTGGAGCTGCATCTTCCGGAGGTCGAGGTACGCGTGCTGGATGCCGAGCGCCCCGTGCTCGAGGTTCCGCTGCGCCGCCATCCAGGCGGCGCTCTCCGGCCGCTCGCGCGCCTGGCAGAGGATGAACTCGTTGATGGCGCCGTAGTACTCCTCCAGCGCCCGCTTGGCGGAGTTCTTGGCGGTCTCCAGCAGCGGGAACAGCGAGGCGTTCTGGGCGACGTGGTCCTCGAACCCCTCGTCCGGCAGCTCGAACAGCGCGTTCATGCCGGTGCTGTAGGCCAGCAGCTTCACCAGCGAGCTCTTCCCCGCTCCGATGTTGCCGACGCAGGCCACCAGCGTCTGGTGCTTGGCGAGGTAGGTGAGAAGGCGGCGCTCGACGCTGGTGAGCCGGTTGGCGATCTGGTGCCGGCGGATCGTCTCGTCCTCGCGGACCTCGAGCACCACGCCGGGAGCGCTCACGCGTCCTGTCGGCTCGCGGCGATCATGCGGCGGACCTTCTCGCGGATGGTGCTCGCCGCCACGTGCACGTAGTCGGGATGCTCGAACATGTCGATCTCGGCCGGGAGCACCACCATGTCCGCGTCGGGCGGCACGATCGCGAACTCCTGGTACTTGCGCAGCGTCTCCCGCCACTTCCCCACCAGCTTCTCGTAGCTGTCGTGGATCTGGTGCAGGTACTCGGCCGAGATGGTCGCGGCGTACGCGTCGCCGGCCGCGGCCCGGGCCGCGCGCCGCTTCTCCAGCAGGCCGGGCTCGGTGCGCAGGTAGACCGTGAGGTCGGGGAGCCGGATCCGCTCGTTGTGCAGCGTCTGGTAGAACAGCGTGAAGTACAGCTTGGCGTGCGCCGCCGGCATCTCCCCCGATTCGATCATCCGGCGGACGAACACCTCCGGCCCGTCGAGGAACGGGCGGTCCTCGAGGATCAGGACGCCGGTCTTCGACTCGCGGGTCATGAGGTGGCGGATCTCGCGCTGCTGCAGCACGCGCATGTACAGGAACGCGGTCTCGGTCGGGAAGATGTTCGCGACGCGGTCCCGGTAGAACAGCGCCAGGCACTGGTCGGTGAGCGAGCCCTTCTCCACCCGCTCCGAGAAGGCGTGGGTCTCGGCGCCGCCCAGGAGCCCCTCCAGCTCGGAGCGGTAGGGCTCGCTCGCCAGCGCGTTCATGAGCGTCGTCTTCCCGGAGAAGAGGTTGCCCATGATGCCGATGTGAAAATTGCCGGACGCCATCGCAACGCTCGCGCGGAGGGGTGGGTGCGGGGAGGGCCCCGCGGGTCGTGCTGCCCGGCCCCTGCGTGGCCGGGGCGGACCGCTACGGCTTCGGGGCCGCCGGCTGTTCCCCGCCGCGGGTCGAGAGGCCGAGCAACGCGTACAGCGGGCAGAACGAGATCACGCCGGTGAGCAGCAGGATGATGGCGACGATGCCGAGGACGATTCCGACCACGCCGCTGAGGACGTTGGTGAGGTAGAGGACGGCGATCAGGATCGCCAGCAGCGTGCGGACCACGCGGTCTACGGTGCCCATGTTGAGCTTCATCTCACGTCCTCCTCGAGGAGTCGCCTCGCGTTCGGTTCCCGGCGGGTGACGTCGGGCGGGCCGATCGCGCGGGCGGCCGCCGGCTCCGGGCCCCGGATACCGGCGGCATCACGCCACATACATTACCCCTCGCGGGGCCGTCGCGCGACCTGACCGCCGCCGCCGGGACGACCAGGGGGCGCCAAGCGAGATTGCGCCCACCGTGTCACGCGCGCACGTTATCCGAACACCCTGGAGCGACCATGACGTCTCGCTGTCAGCTGCTTCTGCTGTTCGCCCTGGCGTTCGCCGCGCCCTCAGACGCCCGGGCCCAGAACGCCTTCACGTTCCTCGGCAACTACCGCGGCATGGAGCGGGTCCGGGGCGGCGTGGTGGCACGCGCCGAGAACGGCGCCGTGCGGGTCGAGGACGTGGCCGGGATCGGGCTCCGGATCCGCTACTCGTTCACCGGCAGCTTCGACACCACGACGTCGTGGGCGACGATCCCCGACAGCATCGTGCTCGCCGAGCCTCAGGTGCGCGAGACGCCGGACGCCATCACGGTCCGCGGCGGAGCGCTGGTGGCCACGATCCGCAAGCGGCCGCTCCGCCTGTCCGTGGCCGACACGACCGGCCACGAGCTGTTTGCCGAGTCCTTCGGCGCCGGCCACCAGGGCGCGCGCGTCACCGAGATCCTCGCCCGGCCCGCCGCCACCCACTATTTCGGCATCGGCGAGGAACCGTTCCCGCTCGACCGCACCGGTCAGATCCTGACGATGTGGAACACCGACGCTGGCTACCACGCCAACCAGCCGACGCCGATCTACTCCTCCATTCCCTTCTACGTGACCGTGAACGAGGCCAAAGCCTACGGCCTGTTCTTCGACGACCCGTTCAAGAGCGAGTTCGACTTCGGTGCCAGGCTGCGGAACAACGTCGGCTTCACGGCCGACGGCGGCGAGCTGCGGTTCTACGTGTTCCCGGGCCCGTCCGTGGCGTCGGTCCTCGCCGAGTACACGCGGCTCACGGGCCGCACGCCGCTCCCGCCCGAGTGGTCGCTCGGCTTCCAGCAGAGCCGCTGGGGCTACGTCCCGGACAGCGAGCTGTACCGGATCACCCACGACTTCCGGAGCTACGGCATTCCCTGCGACGTGCTGTACCTCGACATCGACTACATGGACGGGTACCGCCTGTTCACCTGGAGCCCGCAGCGCTTCCCCGATCCGGCGCGGATGCTGTCCGACCTTCGCCGCGAGGGCATGAAGGTCACGACCATCGTGGACGTGGGCGTCAAAGTGGACAGCGCCTACGACGTGTACCGCCAGCTGCTGGCCTCGGGGAACTACGTCACCTGGCCCGACGGGTCGCCGTACGTGGGCGACGTGTGGCCCGGCAAGACCATCTTCCCCGACTTCAGCCTCCAGGCCGCGCGGACCTGGTGGGGCGACATGGACAACCGGCTGTGGTCGGCCGGCATCGCGGGCATCTGGGACGACATGAACGAGCCCGCCAACTTCTTCGGCGGCACCCTGCCCGACGTCGCGACGTTCGACCACGGCACGGCCAGCCATCTCGAGTACCACAACCTCTACGGGCTGCTGGAGGCGCGCGCGACGTACGAGGGCTGGCGCCGCCACCGGCCCGACGAGCGCCCGTTCATCGTCACCCGCGCGGGCTTCTCCGGGCTGCAGCGCTACACCAGCATCTGGACGGGCGACAACTCCGCCGACTGGGAGCACCTCGATTTGGCCGTGAAGATGGTGCTCGGCCTCGAGATCAGCGGCGTGCCCTTCGCCGGCGCGGACATCGGCGGCTTCGCGGGCGCCCCGGACGGCGAGCTGTTCAACCGCTTCCTCGAGGCCTCGACGTTCTTCCCGTTCTACCGCACCCACAACGAGTTCTCGGCGCCGGCCCGCGAGCCGTGGGCCTTCGGGCCGGTGTACACCAACGCCAACCGCGAGATGATCCAGCTGCGCTACCGGCTGCTGCCGCAGCTCTACACCGCCTTCTACGAGCACGCGCAGGACGGGCGGCCCGTGGCGCGGCCGCTGGTGTGGGCGTTCCAGGCGGACAGCAACGTGTACCGGATCAACGACGAGTTCACCTTCGGCGACCACCTGCTGGTCGCCCCGGTCATCCGCCAGGGCCAGGACACGCGGTCGGTCTACCTGCCCGCGGGCCGCTGGTACCGGTACCCGTTCGACTCCCTCTACGACGGCGGGCGCTCGTTCACCGTCAGCGCGCCGCGGGTGGACCCGTGGGCCCGCGACGACTCCAACTTCGTCCGCGGCATTCCGCTGTTCGTCCAGGCCGGCGCCGTGATCCCGATGCAGGCCGTCGAGCAGTACGTCGGCCAGCGCCACATGGACACGCTCGACCTGCACGTGTGGGACGGCGGGTCCGAGACCAGCCAGCTGTACGAGGACGCGGGCCAGGGATACGCCTACCAGCAGGGCCAGTACCGGCTCTCGATCTTCCGGACCTCGGCGGACGCCGGGGCGCTGCGCCTCGCGATCGAGCAGGCGGGGCGGTACGACGGCGCCGCGTCCACCTTCCACGTGGTCGTGCACGGGCTCGCGGCGGCGCCGAAGGCCGTCGCCGTGGACGGCGCCGCCGTGCGATCGGCCTGGGATGCGACGCACCAGCTCGTCGCGTTCGACGTGCCCGCCACCACCAGGGAGATCCGAGTAGAGCGCTGAGGGCGCAGTTGAGTTGCGAGACGCCGAGTTGCGAGTGGTTGTGAGTCTCGAGAAAACGGGGTCGAGAGGCCCTACCTCACCGCCTCCACGCTGATCTGCGCTCTCCGCGCTCCCGTCTCGTAACCACTCGCAACTCGGCGTCTCGCAACCGTACTGCACTCCGCCCGTCCTGATTACTTTTCTCTCCTCGATGCCAAGACCACCAGCCAACAAGTGGATCGTCTCCTTCACGGTCCTGCTCGGCACGATCATGGCCGTGCTCGACTCCAGCGTCGTGAACGTCGCGCTGCCGAACATGAGCGGCACGCTCGGCGCCACGATCGAGGAGATCACCTGGGTCGTCACCGGTTACATCCTCGCCCAGGTGATCCTGATGCCCATCACCGCGCTGCTGTCGGCGCGGTTCGGGCGCAAGCATTTCTACATCGCGAGCGTGGTGCTGTTCACGCTCGCCTCGATGGCCTGCGGCCTGGCGCGCTCCATGGCGATGATGGTCTTCTTCCGCGCCGTCCAGGGCGCCGGCGGCGGCGTCATGATCACCGTCTCCCAGGCCATCCTGCGCGAGAGCTTCCCGCCCGAAGAGCAGGGCACGGCGATGGGCCTGTTCGGCCTCGGTACCGTGCTGGCCCCCGCCTTCGGCCCCACGCTGGGCGGCTGGCTCACCGACCAGTACTCCTGGCCCTGGGTCTTCTACATCAACGTCCCGATCGGGGTGATCTGCATCCTGCTCGTCTCCCGGTTCGTCGAGGACCCGCCCTACCTGCTGCGCGAGCGGGGCCGCATCGACTGGGCCGGCCTCTCCGCCATGACGATCGGACTGGGCTCCTTCCAGCTGATGCTGGAGAAGGGGCAGGACAAGGACTGGTTCCAGTCCGGGTTCATCGTCTGGCTGGCCGTGATCGCGCTGGTGGGTCTCGTGGTGTTCCTGTGGAGCGAGCTACGGACCGAGCGGCCGGCGGTGGACCTGCGCCTGTTCCGGAACGTGCCCTTCGCGTCCGCCACGTTCCTGGGCGGCGTGCTGGGGATGGGCCTCTACGGCGCGCTGTTCCTGCTCCCCCTTTTCCTCCAGGAGCTGCTCGGCTATCCGGCCACGCTGTCGGGGCTCGCGTTGATGCCGCGCTCGCTCGCCATGGCCGTCTGCATGCCCATTGCCGGCCTGATGTACAACCGCGCCGGGCCGCGGGCGCTGGTGGCCGCGGGGCTGGCCGTGAGCGCGTTCTCGTTCTGGGACCTGGCGCACCTGACGACCGACACCGGCATCTGGGACATCCTGCTGCCGCAGGTGTGGCAGGGCGTGGGCTTCTCGTTCCTGTTCGTGTCGCTGAGCACCGCGGCCCTCTCCGCGATCCCGAAGCCGAAGATGACCGCGGCGTCGGGGCTCTACAACGTGGTGCGGCAGGTCATGGGGAGCGTGGGGATCGCGGGGGCGGCGACGGAGCTGGAGCGCAGCCAGACCACCTACCACGACGTGCTCGCCGCCCACGTCACGCCCTACGACCCCGCCACGCAGAGCTGGCTCCACGCGGTCACGGCGGGCATGATGCGGGCCGGCGCCGATGCGGTCACGGCGAGCCGGCGCGCCCTCGAGATCCTGAACGGCGAGGTGGAGCGCCAGGCCGCCGTGCTGGCCTACAACCACGTGCTGCTGCTGGTGGCGCTGCTGTTCGTCATCGGGCTCCCGCTGGTGCTGCTGGTGCGGGGCCACAAGGACGCCAAGATCGAGGTCGGCGGCGAGTAGCTACGGCGTGTCGGGGGCCTCCACGATCGCCGACGCCACACCGACGCGCCGCCACACGAAGAACACCGGGATCCCGATCACGACGATGATCAGCCCGGGCCAGGTGTACAGCGGGCTCTCGAACAGCAGGTCCACCATCACCGCCGCCATCACCAGCATGTAGAGCCCCGGCATCCACGGATAGCCCACCACGCGGTACGGGCGCTCCAGGTCGGCGCGCACCCGCCGCAGCCGGAACAGCGCGATGACGGTGAGGAAGTAGAACAGCACCACCGCGAAGATGACGTAGTTCAGCAGGTCCGAGTACGTCCCCGACAGGCACAGCAGGCTGGTCCACACCGCCTGGGCCCACAGCGCCGCCCGCGGCGTGCGGTGCACGGGATCGATGGCGCCGGCACGCCGGAAGAACAACCCGTCGCGGCTCATCGCGAAGTAGACGCGTGCCCCGGAGAGGATGAGCCCGTTCTTGCAGCCGAAGGTCGAGATCATGATGGCGACCGCCATGATCGCCACGCCGGCCCCGCCGAAGATGACCTGCGCCGCCACCGTGCCCACCCGGTCCTGCGGGGCGCCCTGGATCGCCGCCAGCGGCAGCACGTTGAGGTAGGCCACGTTGGCCAGGACGTACAGCAGGCCCACGAGCGCCGTCCCCACGCCGAGCGCGAGCGGGAGGTTGCGCCGCGGGTTCTGCACCTCCGCCGCCGCGAACGCGACGTTGTTCCACGCGTCGGAGCTGAACAGCGAGCCCACCATCGCCGCGCCGATCACGGGCAGGAGCGACAGGGTGAACGGTGCCGTGCCCCAGAAGTGCCCGCCGCCGAAGTTGGCCGCCAGGGCCGCCGCGTTGCGCCCGATCGTCAGGCCCAGGACCACCAGGCCCGCCAGCGCGAGCACCTTCGCGGCGGTGAACACCGTCTGGATCCACGCCCCCGTGCGCACGCCGCGCGCGTTCACCCACGTGAGGAACAGCACCAGGACGATGCCGACCAGCCGCTGCCACGACACGCCGATCTGGATCGCCTCGGGGTGCGCCGACGGATGGCCCAGCAGCGCGAACAGGGCGTCGCCCGGCGCGGGGATGTGGCCGAGCGGGAGCCAGACGTCGGGCGTCACGGCGGGCGCGAGGACGCCGAGGAACTTGGCGAACGCCACCGCCACGGCGGCGATCGTGCCGGTCTGGATCACCAGGAACAGCGTCCACCCGTAGAGGAAGCCCCACAGCGGCGACAGGCCCTCGCGCAGGTACACGTACTGGCCGCCGGCGCGCGGATACATCGCGGCCAGCTCGCCCTGGGTGAGCGCGCCCATCACGGTCGCGACGGCCGTCACCATCCACACCGTGAGCAGCAGGCCCGGCGTCTGCACCCGGCGCGCGATGTCGGCGGACACGATGAAGATGCCGGAGCCAATCATGGAACCCACGACCAGGGCGACGGCCGCGGTCGGGCTGATGCCGCGCACCAGGGTGGTGTTGGTGTTGGGCTGCGTCACGGGCGGATGCTCGCGGGTGGGTGGAGCCGCAATCCTAGCGTTTCCGGCGCCGCCCCGTCAACGCCGCCCGGGCGGCCGGGGCCGGCCGCGGGGCGGCGTGCGTCGCACGGGCCTTGGGCAGCAGGGCCAGGCGCAGCACCTCGTCGGTCGTCTCGACCAGGTGGATCTTGAGGGCGCGCTGGATGGTCTCGGGCACGTCGCGCAGGTCGGGCTGGTTGGCCGCGGGGATGATGGCGATGTGGATGCGGCCGCGCACCGCGGCGCCCAGCTTCTCCCGCAGGCCGCCGATGGCGAGCACCCGCCCGTTGAGGGTGATCTCTCCCGTCATCGCCACGTCGGAGCGCACCGGCCGGCCCGTGAACAGACTGGCGAGCACCGTGGCGATCGTGACCCCGGCCGAGGGCCCGTCCTTGGGGATGGCCCCCTCCGGGAAATGGACGTGCACGTCGCGCTCGTTGAAGCGCCGGCGCGGGACGCCGAGATCGTCGGCTCGGCTCCGGACCCACGACAGCGCCGCCTGCACCGATTCCATCATCACGGAGCCGAGCTGCCCCGTGACCTGGAACTGGCCGGTGCCCGGCATGGAGATCGCCTCGACCGGCAGCAGGTCGCCTCCCGTCGCCGTCCAGGCGAGCCCGTTCGCGATGCCCACCGCCGGCACGGGCTGCGCCCGCTCGTCCACGTACCAGGGCTGGCCGAGCACCTCGTCGATGAGCTTGGCGTCGAGCGTCCACGGCCCCGCCGCGCCGCCCGCCTTCCGGGTGGCCGCGTGCCGCAGCAGCGCCGCCAGGTTGCGCTTGAGGCCGCGCACCCCCGCCTCGCGCGCGTAGCCGAGGACGAGCAGCGTGAGCGAATCGCTGTCGATGGCGACCTCGTCGTCGCCGAGCCCGTGCTCCGGCAGCAGCTGCGGCAGCAGGAACTTGCGCGCGATCGCCACCTTCTCCTCGGGCGTGTAGCCCGGGATCTCGATGACCTCCATCCGGTCCAGGAGCGGGTCCGGGATCTGCGGCTCGGCGTTCGCCGTGGCGATGAACAGCACCCGGGAGAGGTCGAGGGGCACGTTGAGGTAGTGGTCCACGAACGTGCTGTTCTGCTCGGGATCCAGGACCTCGAGCAACGCGGCCGACGGGCTCCCGTGCCCCGGGCGGTCGGCGCCGAGCTTGTCGATCTCGTCGATCATCAGCACCGGGTTCATCGCGCGGGCGCGGCTCACCTCCTGCACGATCTTGCCGGGCATCGCGCCCACGTAGGTGCGCCGGTGGCCGCGGATCACCGCCTCGTCGTCCACCCCGCCCAGGCTCATGCGCCCGAACGGGCGCCCGAGCGCGTCCGCGATCGCGCGGCCGAGCGAGGTCTTCCCCACGCCGGGCGGCCCCACGAAGCACAGGATCGGCGGCCGCGCGGCGGGGGCGAGCCGCCGCACCGCGAGGTACTCGACGATGCGCTGCTTGGCGTCGTCGAGCGCCAGGTGCCCGAGGTCCAGGACCGCGCGCACCGCGGCGGGGTCCGGCCGCCGCTCCTCCACCTCGACGCCCCACGGCAGCGCGAGCATCCAGTCCACGTAGGTGCGCGAGACCTGGTACTCGGCCGACGCGGGCGTGAGGCGCTCCAGCCGCTCCAGCTCCCGCAGCGCCTCCGCGCGCGCCGTGTCCGGCATCTTGAGCGCCTCGAGCCGGACCCTCAGGTCCCGCGCCTCCCGCACCGCGTCGTCCTCGCCCAGCTCGGCGCGGATCGCCTCGAGCTGCTGCCGCAGCAGGTACTCCCGCCGGCCCCGCTCCACCTGCAGGTTCGTGAGCCGGTCCACCTCCCGCTGCACTTCCGCCCGCTCGACGGCCGCCGCCAGGAAATCGGTCAGCAGGTCGAGGCGCGCGGCCGCGGCCGGCTCCGCGACGATCCGGTCGCGCTGCACCAGGGAGAAGGGGAGCTGCTGCGCCAGCAGGTCCGCGAAGTGGCTCGGGTCTTCGACGTTGGCCCGCAGGTTCTCCACCGACTCGGTGTTGACCGCCGGATCGAGCGAGGCGAGCGTCTCGGCGAGCCGCAGCGCCGCGCCGATGCGCCGCTCCACTTCCGAGCGCGACTCCTCCAGCGGCGGCACCGGCACCACCTCCGCCACGGGCCACGCGCCGTCCGTGGCCACGCTCGCGATCCGCACCCGCCGCTTCCCCTGGAAGGTGACCTGCACCGCCTCGTCGGCGAGGTTCAGCCGGTCGAGCACACCGGCCGCCACGCCGATCTTCCCCACGAACGCCGCCGGCGCCGGCCCCGCCTGGTCGGCGCGGACGATCACCACCACCGCCTGCGAGCGCGACAAGGAACGGATCGCCGCCACGTTGGTCGCACTCGTGACCTGCACCGCCGCCACGCCGAGCGGGAAGACGTGGGTCGAGCGGAGTGTCACCAGCGGCACGTGGCGCGGCACGTCCCACGCCCGGAAGTCGTCCCGGGTCGAGGTCGCGAGGTCGTCGGTCATGGTCGGGGGGAGGGCGGCGGGAGCGCCGCGGGGCCCGGCGGGCGCCGCGGCCCCCGGGGGGTCCGGCGGCTACTCGCTCGCCCGCGTGGCCGCGAGCATCTCACGCATCCGGCGGGCGAGGGCCTCGATTTCGCGCAGGCCCTCGACGGTCTCGGCGTCGAGCGACTCCTCGTTCAGGAGCAACAGCTGAGCTTCGGCCAGGATGGCGGCGAGGGGGTTGGCAAGATCGTGCCGCAGCTTGCGGATGACGTCCGCGTCCGGTGCTGCCATGTTCCCCGCTAGGTGGTGAGAGAACGATACAGGTCGCGCAGGTGGTGCTCCCTCAGGTCGCGCACGGCCTGCCACAGGTCCTGCTCCGTCGTGGCGCAGAAGATCTCGGCCGTGACCCGCTCCGCGTCCCCCCCGTCCGTGACGAAGTGCAGGCGGCCGCGCCAGATGCCGTCGTCGCTCCGCCGCACCCCCAGGCGGACCTCGATGGCGACGCCTTCATACCGGATCGGCGCCAGGTCGTGCAGCACCGACTCGTTGGGATCGGGAACGCTGGATCGGGTCTGTGGGACCGGCATCGGAGGCTCCGAAGTCAGGGGGCGTCCGAACCCGGACGGGATGGTTGGGAACGTCCGAGTTTGAAGCAATATAACGAGTTAGCCGACCGATGCAATATTGGGGACTGCACGTTGAGGGTTGAGCGTTGAAGGTCGAGGGGGCACCTGCACCGCCCGCCCTTTCGACTTTCAACCTTCAACTCTCAACCGCAGTCGACCGCCCTTGACCGCCCTATGTCGGCCATCTATAATCATTTGCTCGCAGTCCAACCCCATATCGCACCACACCCTGGGCCGACACTACTGCCCGTTTCACGCTTCCACACCGCGAGGGTTCACCGGACCGAGCGCTGACGGCGCCCCGGTCTCCCGCACCACATCGGAGTCTCCATCCCGTGGATATCGCCGAACTGAAGAAAAAGTCCGTCGCGGAACTGCATGCGATGGCCGAAGAGCTGAACATCACGAACTACTCGGGTCTCAGGAAGCAGGACCTGATCTTCCGCATCGAGCAGAACCTGCTCGATTCGGATACGGTGCTCCGGGGCGAGGGCGTGCTGGAGATCCTCCCCGAGGGGTACGGGTTCCTGCGCAGCCAGGACTGGAACTACCTGTACGGCCCCGACGACATCTACGTCTCCCCGAGCCAGATCAAGCGCTTCGACCTCCGGACCGGCGACACGATCCTCGGCCAGGTGCGGCCGCCCAAGGAGGGCGAGCGCTACCTCGCCCTGCTCAAGGTCGAGACGGTCAACGGCGACGAGCCGGAGAAGGCCAAGCACCGCATCGCGTTCGACAACCTGCGGCCGCGCTACCCGGACGAGCGGTTGCGCCTCGAGCGCAAGGACAACGACCTCTCGATGCGCGTGATCGACATGCTGGCCCCGATCGGCAAGGGGCAGCGTGCGCTGATCAGCTCGCCGCCCAAGGCGGGCAAGACGATCCTGCTGCAGAAGCTGGCCAACTCGATCACCGAGAACCATCCCGAGTGCGTCCTGATCGTGCTGCTGATCGACGAGCGGCCCGAGGAAGTGACGGACATGGAGGAGAACGTGAAGGCCGAGGTCATCTCCTCGACCTTCGACGAGCCGGCGGACCGGCACGTGCAGGTCTCCGACATGGTGCTGGAGAAGGCGAAGCGGCTGGTGGAGTCCGGGAAGGACGTGGTGATCCTGCTGGACTCGATCACGCGGCTGGCGCGGGCGCACAACGTCGTGGTGCCGCACTCCGGCAAGATCCTCTCGGGCGGCGTGGACGCCAACGCGCTGCACAAGCCGAAGCGGTTCTTCGGGGCGGCGCGCAACATCGAGGGCGGCGGCTCGCTCACGATCGTGGGCACGGCCCTGATCGAGACCGGCAGCCGGATGGACGAAGTGATCTTCGAGGAATTCAAGGGCACCGGCAACATGGAGCTGGTGCTGGCGCGGGCGATCGCCGAGCGGCGGATCTGGCCCGCGATCGACGTGCAGAAGAGCGCCACCCGGAAGGAAGAGCTGCTGCTGCCGCCGGACGAGCTGAACCGGATGTACCTGCTGCGGAAGTTCCTCGCCGACATGCCGCCGGTGGAGGCGATCGAGTTCCTCATCGAGCGGATGAAGCGCACCAAGAACAACAAGGAATTCTTCGCGACGATGGCGCAGGGGTAGGCCGGTGCCGCCCGGACGGGGAGGCGGCGGCGAGGCGCCCGGCGCCGGGCGGGTGCTGGCCCTCGACTGGGGCAGCAGGCGCATCGGCGTCGCTCTCTCCGATCCGACCCGGCTCATCGCGCAACCCCTCGTCACCCTGACTCACCGCGCCAACCACCGCCCCCCCGTGGGCGAGATCGTCGCGCTCGTCGCCCGCCACGAGGTCGGCCTCGTGGTCGTCGGCCTGCCCCTCGACCTCGAGGGGACGGAGGGCGACGCCGCGCGCGCGGCCCGGGCCCTGGGCGACGCCGTGGCGCGCCGCTCCGGCGTGAGCGTGACCTACTGGGACGAGCGGCTCTCGACCGTCCGCGCGCTCCGCTCGGCGCGCGCCGCCGGCGTGCGCGACCGCGACTCCCGGGCGCGGATCGACCAGATGGCCGCCGTGGCGATCCTGCAGCACTGGCTGGACGCGTCGAGAGCCGCCGGCACAGGAGCGCCATGATGCAGCGGGCACGGAGGCACGGCGGCACAGCGGCACGGGAAGGCGCGTGGAGTCCCGTGCCCCCGTGCGCCCGTGCCCCCGTGCCCGCCTTGGTTCGTGCCGCCGTGCCTCTGTGCGTCTGTGCGCTCCTCGTGTCCTGCGGCCCCGCGCCCAACGCGTCGCGCGAGAGCTTCATCCTGCCCAAGCGGGCTTCCCTCACGGCGGTCGCCGAGTCCCTGACGGTCCATCACATCATCACGTCGCCGCGCTGGTTCGTGATCGCGTCGCACCTGTACGGCATCGTGTTCTTGCGCTACCGCGGACTCGACCGCCACCTGCGGCCGGGCCGCTACGAGTTCGCGCGCGGCGAAACCACCAGGAAGATCCTCGACGACATGCTCTCCGGGCACACCAAGGACGACTTCTTCACGGTGCCGGAGGGTTACACGACCTGGGAGATCGCCGCGGCGGCGCACGAGAAGCTGGGCATGGACACGGCGGCGTTCCTCGCCGCGACCCGCGACTCGGCGCTGCGCGCCGAGCTGCAGCTGCCCCGGCGCGACCGCACGGTCGAGGGATACCTCTTCCCGGACACGTACCGCGTCGTCTTCGGAGCCTCGCCCGAGCAACTGGTGCAGCAGATGGTGGAGCGGTTCGAGGCCGTGTGGGATACGGCCTGGGACGCGCGCGCCGCGCAGGAGGGGCTCACCCGCAACCAGGTCATGACCCTGGCGAGCATCGTGGAGGCGGAGGCGCGCCTCCCCTCCGAGCGGCGCATCATCGCCGGCGTGTACATGAACCGCCTGAAGCGCCGGCACCCGATGGACCTGCAGGCCGACCCGACGGTCATCTACGCCCTCGGGCACCACGTCAACCGGGTGCTGCTGCGCGACCTCAAGGTGAAGTCGCCGTACAACACCTACCTGCACGCCGGGCTGCCGCCGGGGCCGATCGCCTCTCCGGGGCGGGCCAGCATCCTCGCGGCGCTGTGGCCCGCCAGGCACGATTTCCTGTACTTCGTCGCCCGGCCGGACGGGAGCCACATGTTCAGCGTGACGGGGGCGCAGCAGGCCGACTCGGTGAAGGTCGCGCGGCGGCTGCGCGCCGAGGTGGAAGCCGCGCGCCGCGACAGTGTGCGGGCGGCGCAGCGGGAGAGCACCGTGGTGCGCCGGGCCCGGCGGGACAGCGCGATGGCGCAGCGCGAGAGCACGGCGGCGGCGCGGCGGGACAGCGCGGCGGCCGGCGCCGGCCGGGCGCACCGGTGAGCGCGGCGCCCGCGCTGGTGGACGCGCTGCGCCTGGTGGTGATCCTCGACGCCGCCGTCGCGGGCGACCGCGACCTGGCAGCGCTGGGCGCGCAGGCGGCGCGCGGCGGGGCCACGATGCTGCAGGTGCGCGCCAAGGACACCGCGGCCCGGGACCTCGCGGAGCTCGTGCGCGGCGTGATGGGAGCCGCCGACGTCCCGGTGGTCGTGAACGACCGGCTCGACGTCGCCCTCGCCACCGGCGCGGCGGGCTGCCACCTCGGCCAGGACGATTTCCCTCTGGGCGCCGCGCGCGCGATCGCGCCCGCCGGCTTCTGGCTCGGCGGATCCGCGGGCGACCCTGAGGAGGCGCGCCGGGCCGCGGACGCCGACTACCTGGGTATCGGCCCCATCGCCGCGACCGCGAGCAAGGCCAACGCCGGCGCCGCCATCGGCCCCGAGGGGTTCCGACGCGTCCACGAGGCCCTGCCCGACCGGCCCGCCGTCGCGATCGGCGGGGTCACGGTGGAACTGGTACCGGCGCTGCTGGCCGCGGGCGCGACGGGCGTCGCCGTGATCCGGGCGGTGCTCGACGCGCCGGACCCGGAGCGCGCGACCGCGGCGCTGCGAGCGGCGCTGGGAGACCTCCCGTGACCGCCGCGGCGCCCGCGACGGCCGTCGTCGTGTCGCCGCGCGGCGTGGGGCGGCTGCGCGGCGGCCACCCCTGGATCTTCCGCTCCGACCTTCACGACGAGGACGGCGGGGCGGCGGGGCTGGTGCGGCTCGTGGACGAGCGGGGCAAGGGCCTGGGCACCGCGCTCTACTCTCCCGCCTCCGAGATCCGTGCCCGCTGGCTCGCGCCGGAGGGCACGGCGGTCGGGCCCGAATGGTGGCGGACCATGGTCGCGGCGGCGGCGGCACGGCGGCGCGGGATCGGCGCGGGCGGCCACCGGGTGGTCCACGCCGAAGGCGACGGCCTCCCGTCCCTCATCGTGGACCGCTTCGGGCCCTACGCGGTCGCGCAGCTGCTGTCGGCGGGGCTCGAGGCGGTGCGCGACGACGTGGTCGCCGCGATCCGCGAGGTGCTGGCGCCCAAGGGGTTGCTGCTCCGGAACGACGCCGCGGTGCGCGAGCGCGAGCGGCTGCCGCGCGAGGTCACGCTCGCGTTCGGCGAGGTGCCGGACGCCGTGGAGGTCGAGGAAGCCCCGGTGCGCTACCTCGCGGCACCGTGGTCCGGCCAGAAGACCGGCGCCTTCCTCGACCAGCGCGAGAACCGGACCTTGCTCGGCGGCCTGGCCCGCGGGCGCTGCCTCGACGCGTTCGCGTACCACGGCCTGTTCGCCATGCACCTCGCCGCCGGCGGCGCCCGCGAGGTGACGGCGGTCGAGATCTCCGCCGACGCCAGGGCCCTGATCGAGCGCAACGCGGCCCTGAACGGCTTCACGACCATCGGCGCGGTGGAGGCGAACGCGTTCGACTGGCTGAAGGCGGCGGCGGCCGCGGGCGAGCGCTACGACGTCGTCGTGCTCGATCCCCCGGCGTTCGCGCGGGACCGGCGCTCGCTCCCGCGGGCGCTCGCCGGCTACAAGGAGGTCAACCTGCGGGCCATGCAGCTGCTCGCCCCCGGCGGCCTGCTGTTCACGGCCTCGTGCTCCCACCACGTGCACCGATCGGACTTCTTCGCGATGCTCGCCGATGCGGCCGCCGACAGCGGCCGGCGGCTTCAGCTGCTCGAGATCCGCGGCGCCGCCGCCGACCACCCCGAGATCGTCACCATCCCGGAAACGGGATACCTGAAGGGCGCCCTGCTGAAGGCCACCGACTAGCGCGCCACCCGCTCCACGAACGCCGCCACCAGCGGCACCAGGTCGGGCACCAGCGGCAGCGAGGGATCGTTGTAGGTCAGGAGCTGCGCCGCGCGGTCCCGCGTCGCGATGTGCACGAACAGATGGTTGGCGTCGGGCAGGACGTGCACCTCGGCGTGCGGGTTCGCCGCGCGCAGCGCCTCCGCGTCCCGGACGCTCACCTGGATGTCCGTCGCCCCCTGCACCACCAGCAGCGGGACCGGGACCTGGCGCGCCATGGTCGCCGGGTCGAGCGCGCTCTCCGTCTGGAGGAAGCGGCGCGCCGAGGCGTTGAACAGGGCCGTCAGCATGTCCGGCACCTCGGGCATGGGCCCGTCGCCCAGGTAGGCCGCCATCGTCGCCTCGAACGCCGCGCGCTGCGCGCTGTCGAGCTGGGGCGTGACCTGCTCGCGCAGCACCGTGGTCAGGGGCCGGCCCACGCCCGCCAGCATGACCACGCCCGCCACCGGCGCGCCGAGATCCGCGGCCCGCGTGGCGAGCGACGCGCCCTCGCTGTGCCCCACCAGCACGACGCGCGAGAAGCGGGGGTCCGCGGCCAGCGCGCTCGCGCCCGTGACCGCGTCCCGGGCAAAGTCGTCGAAGGTCACCGCCGTCCACTCGCCCACCAGCGCCGACGCGCCGATGCCCCGCTTGTCGTAGCGGACGCTGGCGATCCCCCGCCCGGCCAGGCCCCACGCCAGCTTCTCGTACACGTCGGAGGTCAGCCCGACGCGGGAGTTGCCGTTGCGATCGGTGGGCCCGGAGCCGGCGATGATCAGCACCACCGGCACCTTCCCGGCCGCGTGCGCTGGCAGGACGAGGGTCCCCTCCAGCCGCTGCGCGCCGTCGGACCAGGGGTACGGAGCCTCGGTCACGCCGGCCGGCGGCGTGGGCGCCGCGCGCAACGCCAGGGGCCGCGACGCCGACACGCTCTCCGCCGGCACCCGCTCGATCTTGAGCCCCTGCGCCGCCACCTCCGCCGAGTCGAGGTCGCCGCCGGCCGCGGGCCACAGGGTGACCTCCGTCCCCGCAACCGTCGCGGTGACCTGGCCGGCGCGTCGCGCCAGCGCCACGTCGAACGTCATGGCGTTGTCCACGAGGAACGTGTGCAGCGTCAGGGACGTGTCGCCCCCGGCCGGAAGCCGGCGGGCCATGGCCGCGAGATGGCTCCACAACAGGTTCTGCATGACCGCGCGCGGCGTCGGCAGCGCGCGCGCACCGCCCGCCGCCCGTCCCTCGACGGTCCAGCGCACCGAGTCGCCGAACGTCACGTGGACCACCTGCTGCTCGGCCCCCGTGGTGAAGGCGAGCACGCGCAGGTCGTACGACAGCGGCTCCCAGGCGGCATCGTACACCGTCCGGGTGACGACGCGGTGGCCCGCCATCGGCACGTCCACCGTCGCCTCCAGCGTCCGCCCCGACCAGCGGAAGACCTCCGTGGCGATCTCCGTCCCGCCCTTCGTGGTCCGATACGCGCCGGCCTGGGCCAGCAGCACGGCGGGCAGCGCCGTCATCGCGACGGCGGCCGCCACGCAACCTCGTACGCGCACGAGATCATCCTCGGTCAGGGGACGGTGACGCCCAGGCGTTCCAGGAAGGCTCCCACGTGGTGCTCCGTCACGAACCAGCTGCCCAGCGGCGGGCGCGGCGCGCCGTGCCAGTCCGAGCCTCCGGTCACGAGCAGCCCGGCGGCCCGGGCCGCCTGCTCCAGCTCCACCGACGCGTGCGGATCGAGCGAGGGACGAAGCGCCTCGACGCCCGCGAGGCCGTGCCCGGCGAGCGCAGCGAAATGGGCGGCGTCCTCCAGCGAGGGATGCGCCCAGACGGCGAGCCCTCCCGCGGCGTTCACCGCGGCGATCCCCTCGACGACCGGCGGCCCGCGGCCCGGCACGTACGCGGGCCCGCCGTCGGCGATGTAGCGCCCGAACGCCTCGGTGATGGACCCGACACGGCCCAGGCGGACGAGGGCGCGCGCCAGGTGCAGCCGTCCGATGGAGACGCACTCCGCCGCGCCAGTCACGTCGCCCGGCGCGATCGTCACGCCCAGCCCCTGCAGCCGCTCCACCATCTCGGCCATCCGCTCCCGCCGCGCCCGTCCCGCCGCCGCCGTCAGCGCGGCGAGGCCGGGGTCGTCGGCCCGGAAGCCGTAGCCCAGCAAATGCACCTCGGCCTGCGATCGGCGGCAGGTCAGCTCGATGGCCGCGACGACGCCGGGTCCGCCGCCGGCGTCCGCGGCCGCCCGCGCCGGCGCGAGCCCGGCGGTCGTGTCGTGGTCGGCGAGCGCGATCAGCGCGAGACCGGCCTTCCGGGCCGCGGCGACCACCGCCGCGGGCGCGAGCGCGCCGTCGGAGCAGGTCGAATGGAGGTGCAGGTCCAGGTGCATCGCGCTCCCGTCGTCGAAAAACCCAAGGTACGGAGCGGTGGATCGGCGAACAAGGGAGTTGACAGCGGGGATGCCGCTCCTCACCTTGCCCCCATGGCAGTGGCCCGCGCCGTCGGGCGCGACCGCACGGCTTCCATCCAGCGCGTCTTCCTTGGCCTCCTCGTCGCCAATCTGGCGGTCGTGGGGGCCAAGGCGGTCATCGGGATCCACGCGGGCTCGCTCTCCGTGCTCAGCGACGCGATCCACTCCTCGGTGGACGCTATCAACAACGTCGTCTTCACGATCCTGATGCGGTACGCGGGAGCGGAGGCCGACGCCAACCACCCGTACGGCCACGGCAAGTTCGAAGTCCTCGGAGCGCTGGGCATCGTCATCTTCCTCGCTGTCGCTTCGCTCGAGCTGCTCAAGACGGCCGTGTCGCACCTCGCGGCCGGCGCGCCGCCGCCCCGGCTGACCGACGTCGAGCTGGGGCTGCTCGCGGGCACGCTGCTGGTCAACCTGTGGGTGGCCTGGCTCGAGGGCCGCAAGGGGCGCGCGCTGGCGAGCGACCTGCTGCTCGCCGACGCGGCGCACACGCGCGTGGACGTGATGATCACGGCCGGCGTGATCGCCGGCAGCCTGCTGTCGCGCGCCGGCGTGCGCCACGTGGATGCGGTCGTCACGCTCGCGGTCGTGGTGATGATCGGGCGCGTGGCCTGGCAGATCCTGCGCCGCGGCGTGCCGGTCCTCGTGGACCAGGCCGCCCACGAGCCCGACGCCCTGCGGGTCTCCGCGGAGGGCGTGGACGGGGTGCGCGCCGCGACCGACATCCGCTCGCGCCTCGCGGCCGGCGTCGCCTTCGCCGAGCTCACCATCAAGGTCTCGGGCACGCTGGCGGTGGACCAGGCGCACGACATCGCCGACGCCGTCGAGCGCCGCCTCAAGGACGACCTCAAGCTCGACCGCGTCGTGGTGCACGTCGAGCCGTGCTGAACGCCATGGAGCCCGACTCGCACGGCGGCCCGGCGCGGGCCCACCGCGCGCCGCGCAGCCTGCGCGCCGAATACGAGGAGTTCATCGAGCAGCGCATCGAGGAGTACAAGGACGGCCTGCCCCGCGCCTCGATCCTCGGGATCGGCGACGAGGCCGTCCAGGAGCTGGCGCGCACCGAGCAGTACCAGCTCACCGAGGTGCTCCTGCAGGAACAGGTGGACTCGATCATCCGCCGCCGCCTGCGGCTCCCCTCCTACCGGCGCTGGCGCGAGCGGCACCTCGCCCTGCGCGCCGCCCAGGCCCAGCCCTCGCACTGGGGCCTGGCCCCGCGCGATCCGGTCGTCGCCCTCGCCGAGCTGATCCACGACCAGGACCTCATCGCCGTGGTCGGCGCCGCCGACGGCGCGTGCGCCCTGTTCCTCGCCGCCCGCGGTGCCAACGTCATCGTCGGCGACCCCGATCTCGCGGTGATCGAGGGACTCGAGAACCGCGCCATCGCCGAGCAGCTCGGCAGCCGCATCGAGTGCCTCGTCGTGCCGCTCGAGTCCTGGACGCCCGACCGCGCGATCGGGGGCTGCGTCATCGAGATGCCGGCCCTCGCGGGTCTCAGCGCGGGCGACCGCGCCGAGCTCATCCGCCGCCTCAAGGCGGTCACCACCCCACGCGGTCATCACGTGGTGATGCCCGCAGCGGGCTCCGGCGAAAAGGCGCCGTCCGTCTCGAGCGACGCCCTCCGCTCGCTGTACGCCGACTGGGCCGTCTCGCGCGCTCAACCCGCCGGCGGCGCCCGCCGCTCCCACAACATCGGTTTCCTCGCAACTCACCCCGGCACGAGTCAGAGTGATACAGCCCAGGTTGTGTCGAACTGACACGGAATTTCATCGCATAGTTTCTGCTTAGCAGCCAACACGTTGCCATTCAATAGCTTGAAAATGTCACCACGAGGGCACGTTGCGTGCCTATAGAGAGGAAGGTGGCTGAGGTGTGCCTCGGCGGCACGACGAACACTCTCTTGGCTGGAAGGTCGTATGACGACAGCGGTCCTGGCGGCGGACGAGCCGGTGGGCATCGTGGTGCGAGGCGGGAACGAGACGCTGCGCGCCCCACGCATCCTCATGTGGTTCTGGGCGAACGAGGAAGAGGCGACCGACGAGGAGGAGTGGCGGGAGCGGAAGTAGGGCGTCAACGTCCGTCGTCGCTCAGGGAACGGGCCCGGCCAACGCCGGGCCCGTTTCCATTAGCCGGGAGAGGCGAGTCTCGAGAAGGCCGTGCCGTTGCGAGACGCCGAGTTGCGAGGGGTTACGAGATCGGAGACCAGAGGATGAGAAAAGGCCTCGGGCGGCTACGAAGCCGCCCTGGGGCGTGTTCTCGTCCTCCCGACCGCTATCTCATAACCGCTCGCAACTCGGCGTCTCGCAACTGCTCTGAAATCGGCTGTTCTCCGGACTGCAGTTCCTGCGTGATCAGATCCCCAACTCCGCTCGGGCTTCCGCCGGCAGCAACTGCCGCACGCGGCCGACGGGAATCGCGAAACCCAGGGGCACGGTGCCCGGCTCGCCGTCGGCGGCGGCGACCGCCCCGTAGTGCACGCCGATGACTGCGCCGTCCACGTTGAAGACCGGGCTGCCGGAGGAGCCGGCGTCGGTAAAGCCGGCGAACTGGATCCACTCCCCGGTCGCCTTCGCGATGACGCCCGCGAACATGGTGGTGCGCACGATGCCCGCGCGGTCGAACGCCAGCTGCGTGCCCCGCGGGAAGCCGATCAGCGCCGCGGGCGCGCCCTGCTGCACGCCGGTCCCTGCCCAGTCGATCGCGCGGACGACCGCGCCGTGGTAGTTGCGGATCTTGAGGATCGCGATGTCCTGGTCGCGCGCGGTGTTCACGGCGACGAGGTCGGCGGCGAGGGGCGAGCGCGTGTCCGCCATGACGACCTCGAGCGACCGCGCCGGGTTGCGCCGGGGGTCGCCGGCGACGTGGCCGCTGGTGACGAGGTAGCCGGAAGGCGTGATCGCGAAGCCGCTGCCCATCACCGAATCGTCCTGGTACCTGGCGATCACGAGGCCGACGGCCGCCTGGTTGTCGCGGGAGACGCGGGAGAAGTCGGCGACCGTGGCCGGGTCGGCGGCGGCGCTCGAGCGGGCCTCGGCGATCCGGAGCTTGGCCTCGAGGCTGTCCACGACGGTGCGCGGGACGCTGGAGTGGCGCGCCGCGTCGAGGTCACGGCGCAGCCGGCTGAGGACCGAGTCGGCGCGGAGCTGGGCGACGCTGGCCGCCTGGAGCTGCGCCGCGAACGCCCGCTCCGCCCTCGCCAGCCGCTCGTCGGCGGCCGCCCGCTCGTGGGCGGCGGACCGCCACAGGAGGAGCACGGCCAGCGCGAGGGCCGCGATGACGGTCAGGGCGCCGGCGCGGAACGCCAGCGACGACTCGCGCGCCATCTGCCGCAGCAGGGAGCGGGCGAACGCCGCCGCGCCGCCGCGGCCCGGCGCGCCGGCGTCGCCCCGTGCCACCTGCACCATGCCCGCCAGGGTCTTGGGCGGTTGCAGCTCGGGGCGGTAGGCGGCTCCCTGTCCCTCGGCGAGGCTGGCCCGTCCGAGCATCCGCACCTCGAACAGCGGGCCGTGCCAGCCGAGCATGATGCGGTCGCCCAGCGCCAGCATGGCGGGGCCGCGGATCTGCTGGCCGTTGACGAAGGTGCCGTTGCGGCTTCCCAGGTCCGCGATGGTCGCCGCCCCCGCGTCGTCGAACGCCACCGCCGCGTGCCGCTTGGAGACGACGGTGTCCGCCACCGTCCGGAGCGGCACCGTGCAGCTGCTGGCGCGGCCGAGCAGGATCTCGGCGCCGGTGGCGAGCAGGTCCTCGCCCCCGGCCACCCGGCGCAGCCGCAGCGCAGGCAGGCCGGGGTCCACGGCCGGCTCCGCAGAGGTGCGTGCCGGCTCCCCGGGCATCCTCACCCGCAACGCCGGCCCGCGCTGTCCGAGCGTGAACCGGTCGCCGCCGCGGAGCCGCTCGGCCGCGCCGCCGCCGAGGCGCCGGCCGTTCAGCCACGTGCCGTTGGTGCTGCCGAGGTCCTCGAGCCACCACGAGCCGTCCGCCTCGCGCCACACGCGCGCGTGCACGGCACTCACCACATCGTCGTCGGGATCGAATGGAACGTCGAGGGAAGGATCGCGGCCGAGGCGCACCGAGTCGCCGGCCACGGGGAGGTCGAGATTGCGCCGCTCGTCGTGGAGGATCACGCGGCGCAATATAGGGAAATGCGCGGGGCCGGCAAAATCGCCGGCCCCTGTGCATCTCCGCGAACTACTTCTTCTTCTTCGCGGTCTTCTTGGCCGTCTTCTTCGCGGCCTTCTTCTTCTTCATCGCCATACAGCCTCCTCGAAATGGTGGAACACTCCGGCGGCCGGAAGTGGCCGGCGGTCAAACACCTTGGACAGCGCTGTAGGTGGTGAGAACGATGCTCGCGGAGAGGATGATGCCGCCGCCGCCGCGGGGCGCCGGCTCCGGCGTCGGTCGCGCGATGGCATGAGGTCGATCGTTGGAATTACCGGCTGGCTCCAAACAGGCGTCTCCGCGCAGTGCGCAAAGCCTTGAACGCCAATATATAAGAGTCGCTCTGCCGCGCAATAGCGCGGAGACCGAATTTGGCACGTCTCGGGACCGCGGTGTACAATCACGAGAACCCTTCAGCGACGGCGATGACTACTCTGACGGTTGACGGCCGCCCGATCCGGGTGGCCGATGGCGCCACGATTCTCGACGCCGCGCGCGCCGCCGGCATCGACGTGCCGACGCTGTGCTGGTATCCCAAGCTGCCCGTCGTCGGATCGTGCCGGATCTGTCTCGTGAGCGTCGCGGGCTCGCCCAAGCTCGTCGCCGCGTGCGCCACCGCCGCCGCCGAAGGCATGGCGGTCGAGACCGAATCGCCCGCCGCCGTCGCCAACCGCCGCAGCGTGCTCGACCTCCTCCTCCAGCGCTACCCCGGCGACCACCTCCTGGGCGGCGGCAACCATCTCAACGAGTTCGAGCGGCTCGTCCGCCGCTACGACGTCCCGGTGCGGCCGGTGCGCGAGCACGAGCTCGCCCTGCGCACCGGCGACGAGCGCCCCGGCGACCCGATGATCCAGCACGACATGAGCACCTGCATCCTGTGCACGCGCTGCGTCCGGGCGTGCGCCGACATCCAGGTGGTGGGGGTGCTGGACGTCGCCGAGCGCGGGGGCGCCGCGCAGATCGTGGTGGGCGGCGACGGGGATCCGGACCACGCCGCCTGCACCTGGTGCGGCGAGTGCGTGCGGGTCTGCCCGACCGGCGCCATCCACGAGGTGCTGCCTCGCGAGAAGTTCACCGCGCTCCAGGTCGCCGAGCCCGACCGCGTGGTGCGCTCCGTGTGCCCCTACTGCGGCGTCGGGTGCCAGGTGGACCTGCAGGTCGCCGACGAGAAGGTGGTCCGCGTCACCAGCCCGTGGATCGAGGAGAACACGCCCAACAGCGGCTCCACCTGCGTGAAGGGCCGGTTCGGTTACGACTTCCCGCAGCACCGCGACCGGCTCACCAAGCCGCTGATCCGGCGGGGCTGGGAGAAGCGCGGGGGGCGCTGGGTGTGGGGAGGGCCGGCGGAGGGCGAGCGGCGCCGCGGCCCCTGGCTCACGATCGAGGCCGAGGGCGGGCGGAGCAAGGCGCGCCCGCCGGCGCGATCGGTGGGCAAGAGCCTCGGCGAGCTGGCGAGCACGCCCCGCGGCGCGGACGACGTGCGCGACCGGGTCGCCACGCCCGCCGCCTGGTACGAGCCGTTCCGCGAGGCCACCTGGGACGAGGCGCTGGAGCTCGTCGCCCAGGAGCTGGTGCGCATCCACGCCGAGCGCGGCCCCGACGCCCTGGCCACGTTCTGCTCGGCCAAGTGCACCAACGAGGAGAACTACGTCCTGCAGCGCATCTTCCGCGGCCGTTTCGGCACCAACAACGTGGACCACTGCACCCGGCTGTGCCACTCCTCGTCGGTGGCGGCGATGCAGCGCGCCTTGAGCACGTCGGCGGCCTCCGGCTCGATGCGGGAAGTGGAGACCGAGGCCGACGTGATCTTCGTGGCCGGCGCGAACGTGACGGAGGCGCATCCGGTGTTCGGCGCGGCCCTGAAGCGCGCGCAGCGCCGCGGCGCCACCCTGATCGTCGCCGAGCCGCGCGGGATCGAGCTGGCCCGCCGCGCCGACATCCACCTGCAGCTGCTGCCCGGCACCGACGTGGTGCTGTTCAACGCGATGCTGAACCACATCGTGGGCAAGGGGCTCCACGACCGCGCGTTCATCGCCGCGCGCACCCACGGCTTCGACGCCGTCGCCGCGGCCGTGCGGCCCTACACGCTCGGGCGCGCGGAGGCCATCACCGGCGTCCCCGCGGCCGACATCGCGCGCGCCGCCGACCTGTACGCGCGGGGCCCCAGGACCTCGACCCTGTGGGCCATGGGCCTCACCCAGCACTCGACCGGCACCGACATCGTCGCCTCGCTCCTCAACCTCATCCTCGCCACCGGGATGATCGGGCGGTGGGGCGCGGCCATGATCCCGATCCGCGGCCAGAACAACGTGCAGGGCGCGTCCGACGTCGGCGGGATCCCGATGTCGTACACCGACTACCAGCCGGTGAACGACCCGGCGGTGCGCCACCGCTTCGCGTCGGCGTGGGGCGTGGCGGACGACGCGCTGTCGCTCAAGCCCGGGCTCAAGGTGACCGAGATCGTGGGCGCCGACTCGCCGGTGGTCGGCATGTACATCTTCGGCGAGAACCCGGTCATCTCCGATCCCAACGTCGCGCACGCGGAAAACTGGTTCCTGGGCCTCGAGTTCCTGGCCGTGCAGGACCTGTTCCTCACGGAGACGGCCCGGTTCGCGGACGTGGTGCTCCCCGGCACCTCGTTCGCCGAGAAGGACGGGACCTTCGTCAACACCGAGCGCCGGATCCAGCGGGTGCGCGCGGCCTGCGCCCCACCCGGCCAGGCGCGTCGCGACCTCGACGTGCTCGTGGAGCTGTCGGAGCGCGTCGGGTTCCGCACCCCGTTCCGGGACGCGGCGAGCGTGATGCGGGAGATCGCGGCGGTCACTCCGTCGTGGGCCGGGATCACCTACGACCGCCTCGACATGGCCGGGCTGCAGTACCCGGTGCCCGACGCCGCCAGTCCGGGCACCGCCTTCCTGTTCGACGACCGCTTTCCGACGGGCGACGGGCGCGGCACCCTCGTGCCCGTGGAGTACCTCCCGCCGGCCGAGCTGCCGGACGAGGAGTATCCGTTCGTCATGAACACCGGCCGCCAGCTCTACCACTGGCATACCGGCACCATGACGCGGCGATCCAAGGGGCTCGACTCGCGCGAGCCCGTGCCGACCGTGGAGCTGAACCCGGCGGATGCCGCGGCCATGGGCGTCCGCGACGGCGACCAGGTGCGCATCACGTCCCGCCGGAATACCATCCTGATCGGCGCCCGGCTCTCGGACCGGGTGCGGCCGCGGCAGATCTTCGTGCCCTTCCACTTCCGCGAGGCCGCCGCCAACCTGCTCACCAACACGGCGCTCGACCCGTACGCCAAGATCCCCGAGTTCAAGGTCACCGCCGTGCGCGTGGAGCCGCGGGACTAGCCGGCCGGACCCCGGCGCGGCCGAGGGGGTCGCGCCGCCGGCGGCTTTCTCGCCCCGAAGCGCGGGCCCTATATTACCGGCGCCGTTCTTGCAGGGGATGGCGGCGCCTGCGCAGCAGGCGACCGACCTCCATCTTCGCGTCCGAGGAACCATGAAAGCGATCGTCAAGGCGTCACGCGGGCCGGGGCTCGTCGTGCGCGACGTCCCCAAGCCGACGTGCGGGCCGAGCGACGTCCTGATCCGCGTCCACCACGCGGGCGTATGCGGCACCGACCTCCACATCTACGACTGGAACCCGTGGGCGCAGGGGCGCTGCAAGCCTCCCTTCACCGTGGGGCACGAGTTCGCCGGGGCCATCGTCGAGCTCGGCAGCGACGTCCACGAGGACTTCAAGGTCGGCCAGCTGGTCACGGCCGAGGGCCACATCATCTGCGGCCACTGCCTGCAGTGCCGGACCGGCAACGGGCACGTGTGCAAGCGCACCTCGATCATCGGCGTGGACCGCAACGGCTGCTTCGCCGAATACATCGCGATGCCCTCGAGCAACGTGATGCTCCTGGACGGCATTCCCACCGAGATCGGCGGCATCATGGACCCGATGGGGAACGCGTTCCACACCGTGCTCAGCACCGAGGTGTCGGGCAGCATCGTGCTGATCCTGGGCTGCGGGCCCATCGGCTGCTTCGCGGTCGGCATCGCCAAGGCCGCCGGCGCGGCCGCCGTGATCGCGGTGGACGTGAACCCGAAGCGGCTCGAGCTGGCGCGGAAGATGGGCGCGACCCGCGTGCTGAACCCGAAGACGGACGACGTGGAGGCCGCCGTGCTCGAGGTATCGAAGGGCGACGGCGCCGACCTGGTGTGCGAGATGTCGGGCGCGCCCAGCGCGCTGCACACCGGCTTCAAGGTGGTGCGCTACGGCGGCCGCGTGCACCTGCTGGGCATCCCGGACGGCGACGTGCCGATCGACTTCGCCAACGAGATCGTGTTCAAGGGGATCACCATCTACGGCGTGATCGGCCGCCGCATGTACGAGACCTGGCACCTGATGCAGCGGTTCCTGCGCTCCGGCCAGTTCGACCCGCGCCCCACCATCACGCACCGCTTCCCGCTCGAGAAGATCGACGACGCCATCGCCGCCATCCGCAGCGGCGACGCCGGGAAGGTGATCCTCGACATCGGGACCTGAGCCCATGACCGCCTCCGCCTTCACCGCCAGGCTCCAGGCCGAGCTGGACGAGTTCAAGCGCACCGGCGTCTACAAGCGCCTGAACCATCTGGACGCGCCCCAGGGCGCGCAGACGGTGATGGAAGGCCGCGGCGACGTCGTGATCCTCTCGTCCAACAACTATCTCGGTTTGTGCGACCATCCTGACGTGGTGGCGGCCGGCAAGGCGGGCCTCGACAAGTACGGCGCGGGCACCGGGTCGGTGCGCTTCATCTGCGGAACCTTCACCGTGCACCGGGAGCTGGAGCGCGCGCTGGCAGATCTCGTGGACACCGAGGCGGCGCTGACCTACGTCTCGTGCTGGAACGCCAACGAGGGGTTGTGCGCGACCATCCTCGGCGAGACGGACGTGGTGATTTCCGACCAGCTCAACCACGCCTCGATCATCGATGCGGTGCGTCTCGCCCGACAGATCGGCAAGTGCCAGTCGGCGGTGTACCGGCACTCCGACATGGCCGACCTGGAGGAGAAGCTCCGGTCGGCCGGCGGCGCTCGCACCCGGCTGGTGTTCACCGACGGCGTGTTCTCGATGGAGGGGGACGTGGCCCGGCTCGCCGACATCTGCGAGCTGGCCCGGACGTACGACGCGGTGGTGGCGGTGGACGACTCCCACGCCACCGGCGTCATGGGGAAGACAGGCCGCGGCACGGCGGAGCATCTCGGGCTGCTCGGGCAGGTGGACATCGTCACCAGCACGCTCGGCAAGGCGCTCGGCGGCGCGGCCGGCGGCTTCACCGCTTCGTCGGCGGCGCTGTGCGATTATCTCACGCAACGCTCGCGGCCCCAGCTGTTCTCCAACGCCCTGCCCCCCACGGTCGCGGCCAGCGCCCTGGCGGCGGTGCGCGTGCTGCGCGCACACCCGGAGCACGTGACCCGGCTGCACGAGAACGCACGCTGGTTCCGCGCGGCCCTCAAGGACGCCGGCTTCAAGCCGCTGGAGGGCGAGACCCCGATCATCCCGGTGATCCTGGGCGAGACGGCGCTGGCGATCCGGATGAGCGACGCGCTGCTCGAGGAGGGCGTGTTCGTCACCGGCTTCGGCTACCCGGTCGTGCCGCAGGGCCAGGCGCGGGTGCGCTGCCAGGTCTCGGCCGCCCACACGCGCGAGCACCTCGAGCTGGCCGTCGCGGCCTTCAAGAAGGTCGGAAGGAAGCTGGGAGTCATCCAGTAGAGTTGCGAGTGGTCGTGAGTTGTCGGTCGTGAGGAAGGGAACAGGCCCCGGCCAGCTTCGCAGCTGTCCGAGGCCTGTTCCGTCACCGAGGACTCCGAGCTCGCAACCGCTCGCAACTCGACGTCTCACAACTACCCCGAAGTCCGAACTCTCAGATCTGCATACTGCGCGAAACTCGGGAGATCACCGGCCCGGGCTGACGAACGGGTCGTCGCGGACGTGGAAGCGGAGCGGCCAATCTGCCGCCACGGTGATGCCGATGCGGGGTCCGACGACGATCCCGCGCGGCGGGACGCGCGCGCCGGCGGCGATCCACAGCGGCGGCTCGCGAAGCGGGTGGCCGTACATGCTCCGGTCGATGCCGAGCGCCTCGGTGAGGCGGGCGGGACCCGACGCCAGGGCGCGATCGGGTACGTCGCCGCGCCGGCGGCGCATGACTGCGAGACCTTCGAGCGGCTCGGCGGCGCGCACCAGGACCGCCGCAGGGTAGCCCACGCGGCCGGTGACCACGTTGAAGCACCAGTGCATGCCGTAAGTGAAGTAGACGTAGGCGACGCCGGGCGGCCCGTACATCACCTCGGTGCGCGCCGTGCGACGCCAGCCGGCGGCGTGGCAGGCGGCGTCGTGCGGGCCGACGTACGCCTCGGTCTCCACGATGCGCGCGAGGCAGCGCCGGCCCCCGATTTCCGAGACCAGCAGCTGCCCCAACAGCGCCCGCGCGACGACGACGGTGTCCCGAGCGAAGAACCGCTCGGGGAGTCTGCGCAGGATCACGACTCCGAGGACGGCTCCCCGGGAGACTTCTTGCCGCGCGACTTGCCCGCGGGCCGGCGCGCCGCCCCGCCGCGCGAGCGGCGGCGCGGAGCCGCCTTGGACTTCGCGGGCTTTGCGGTCTCCTCCTCGATCTCCACTACGCCAACGAGCGGCACGCCGCCCGGCGGCGGCGTGAGGTGTCCGGAGCCGTGGCCCCGGTAACGCAGGCCGCGGGTCGCGACGCGCGCCACGGGTGCGGCGGCCGGAGCGGCCGGCGCGGTGCGTTCCGGAGCCGGCGCCGCCACGGCCACCGGCTCGGCGGCCGCCGCGCTCTCGCCCCCGCGTCCACGGCGCCCGCGCCGTCCGCGCGGCTCCGCCTTCTCGGGCGCGGGCGCGGCGGCGGCGCTCTCTCCCTTCAGCGTCACCTCGTAGCCCTGCTCGTTCTTCGACAGGTCCACGATCTCCGCGTCGTGCGCCTGCCGGAGCAGCCGCCCGAAGCGGGGACGGTGGAACAGCGGATCGGCGGTGTTGCCGTGCAGCTCCTCCATCCGCTCGCGCACCCCGTCCTCACCCACGACGGTGGGGGCGAACGCCCCCATCTCGCGCAGCACCCGCTTCAACAGCTCGAACGCCTCGGCGAGCGACAGCGGGGCGACGCCGCCCGCGCCGGCCGCAGGCGCGGCCTCCGGTGCCGGTCCCCGGGCGCCTTCGTGGTCCCGGCCCCTCCCGCCCCGGCGCCCGCGGCCGCGCGCCGGCCCCGCGCTCCCGCGCTCCAGGTCGCGGGCCGCGCGCTCCTGCCCGCGCCGCTCGTCCGCGCCGCCCGGGATCGGCGGCAGGGCCCGCTCGCCGCCGGGAGCCGACGATCCGAGGTCGATCTCGAACTGCCCGTTCTCGAGCTTGGTCGCCGTCAGCAGGCCGCGACGCTTCGCCTCGTCCACGAACTTCGAGAACCGGCTCATCCCGACGTTCTTCTCGTCGAACCCCGAGTCCAGCTCCTGCATCACCTGCTTCAGCCGGTCGGAGCGCATCACGTCGCCGCGCTTCTTCATCTCCAGCACGGCGTCCACCACCAGCTCCCAGGGGTCGCGCCGCACGCCGTCGTCCTCGCCCGCGCGCGCCAGCCCCGCCAGCTCGTTGTACGAGTAGTACTCGTCGCAGTTCTGGATCAGCAGGTCGGAGGCCGACTCGCGGATGCCCACGCCGATGATGTACTTGCCGTACTCCTTGAGCTTGATCACCAGCGACGAGAAGTCGGAATCCCCCGAGAGGAGGATGATCGTCCCGATCTCGGGCCGGGTGAAGACCAGCTCGACGGCGTCGATGGCCAGCCGGATGTCGGTGGCGTTCTTCTTGTTGGAGCCGAACGCGGGCGCGAAGATCAGGTCGATGGACGCTTCCGACAGCGGCACGATGTACTGCGGGTAGCGCCGCCAGTCGGCGTACGCCCGCTGCACCGCCACCTTCCCGCGGATGATGTCGGAGTTCATCAGCTTCCGAAGCTCCAGCTGGAGGTCGGAGCGGATGCCCATCGTGACGTTGTCGAAGTCGATCAACAGTGCGGCGTTCGGCGCGTGCGCCGGCGGCTGTTTGCTCGCCTGGCGCGGGGGTGGAAAGGTCATGGACTCCTTCACGAGGCTGTGTGGTCGAGCGCCACGACCTGGGCCAGCTCCCGACGCTTGACCTTGCCGCTCGGCGTGAGCGGGAGGGCGTCGAAGAAGCGCACCAGGTCCGGCACCTTGTAGTCGGCCATCTGCCGCCGGGCGTAGTCGGTGATGTCCTCGCCCCGCAGGATGGCGCCTTCGCTCGGTACGACACAGGCGCAGACCATCTCGCCGAGGACTTCGTGGGGCACGCCCACCACGCAGACCTCCTCGACGCCCGGATGCGCCCGCAGCACGTCTTCCACTTCCCGCGGATAGATGTTGGTGCCCCCGCGGATGATCATCTCCTTGCGGCGCCCGACGATCCGCACGTACCCCTCTTCGTCCACCATCGCCAGGTCGCCCGTCAACAGGTACCCCTCCGGCGTGAACGACCGCCGCGTCTCCGCCGGCATGCGGTGGTAGCCCGCCATCACGTTCGGGCCCCGGACCGCCAGCTCCCCCACCGCCTCCCGCCCGTGCAGCTCGCCCGTCCCGAGGTCCACGATGCGGACCTCGACGCCGGGCAGCGGCCGGCCCACCGTCTCGACCCGGCGGTCGGGGGGATCGTCCGGCCGCGTGATGGACACCGTGGGCCCCGTCTCCGTCAGCCCGTACGCGATCTCGACGTCGCACGTGCGTCGCACCGCGGTGACCAGGTCGGGCGGGACCGGGCTGCCGGCGATGATCCCCGTCCGCAGCGCGGGGAGATGCTCCCGTCCGAACCCCGGCTCGCGCACCAGGAGGTGGAACATCGTCGGCACCCCGTGGCACACGCTCACCCGCTCGCGCGCCATCAACTCCACCGTCGCCGCCGGCTCGAACCGCTCGTCGAGGACGATGGTGGCGCCCGCCGCCAGCGCGCCGGCCGCCACGCTGGCGCCGAAGATGGTGAACAGCGGCACGGCCGCCAGCACCGTGTCCGCCGCACCGATTCCGAGCACCGCATTCACCGCCGCGGCCGTCCCCACCACGTTCCGGTGCGACAGCCGCACCCCCTTGGGTTTCCCCATCGTGCCGGAGGTGTACAGAATGGCGAGCGACGCGTCGGCGTCGCGCGCGGAGGCGCCGGGCTCGAGGCGCCCTCCCCGCGACACGAGGTCCCGGTACGGGAACACCCGGTCGTCGTACCAGTAGTCCCCGCCGCCGACGGCGACGAGGTACTGCACGTCGGGGAGATCGGCGATCAGCTCGTCGAACAGCTCGACGAAGTCCCGGTTCCCGAAGCTCTCGGCCGACACCAGCACCGAGGCTTCGGCGTGCCGCAGCTGATACGTCAGCTCGTGCGGGCCGAGGCCGGGATTGACCGGCACCAGGATCGCGCCCAGCCGCGCCGCCGCCAGGGCCGTGGTGAGCCACTCCGGCCAGTTGGGCAGGTTGACCGCGATGGTGTCGCCGGCTTCGATCCCCAAGTCGGCGAGAGCCCCGGCGAAGGCCTCGGCCTCGCGGCGCACCTGCGCGTAGGTCGTGCGGCGCTCGCCGGCCACCACGCACAGCCGCTCCGGATCTCGCGCCGCGGCGGCCTCGAAAACGTCCGCCAGATGAGCCGAAGGCAGAAGCAAGCCCCCCAAACGAGCCCAGCATGGAATGATAGCCTGGGCCCCGTGCCCGGGCCAGCTTACTGGTTGCCGGACGCCGATTTGCCCGCACGACCCGTGGGCGGCGGCAACTTCGCTGCCTTCCGGCACTTCTGCGCTCTTGAGACCTGCGGTCGGCGCCCCCAAGTTAGGCCCGTGGCACTCACCTTCCGGCGTCGCGTGTTCGTGTGGCTCGTCGTGGCCGCCGCGATCCCCGCGGGCGTGGGCGTCGGCCTGGCCCTCTTCGCGCCCCGGATCGCCGCCCCCGTCGGCGGTGTGGTCGCGTGGGACCGCGCGGCCGCCACCTGGCGCGACGTCCAGCACGCCCTCGCCCGCCAGAACCTCTCCCCGGCCGCCCGGGCCGCGCTCGCGCGCCACAGCGCGGAGCTGAGCAACTCCGTCGGCCGCGCGCACCAGAGCGCCTGGATCCGGAACAAGGCCGCCGCGCTTGCGGTCGGGATCGCGGCCTCGCTGCTCGCGCTCGTGGCGCTCGGCACCCTGCAGCTCGCCGGGCACCTGTCGCGGCAGCTGTCGCGCCCCATCCACGAGCTGATCGCGTGGACCGGGCATCTGACCCGCGGCGAGCCGCTGCCCGACACGCCGCCCGTCCGGGGGGCGCCCGAGTTCGACGTGCTGCGCGCCGCGTTCCGGAGAATGGCGGCCGACCTCGCCGCCGCGCGCGCCCGCGAGGTGGAGGCGGCGCAGCTGCGCGCGTTCCGCGACATGGCCCGCCAGGTGGCCCACGAGCTGAAGAACCCGCTCACGCCGCTGCGCTTCGCCGCCCACCGCCTCGCCCAGGACGCCCGGCCTGACCAGGCCGAGCTGCTGGAGATCATCGGCGGGGAGAGCGAGCGGATCGAGCGGATGGCGAAGGACTTCGCGACGCTGGGCCGCCTGCCCGAGGGCCCGCCCTCGCCGGTGGACGTGGGCGAGCTGGTCGAGTCGCTGCTCAGGAGCACGGCGCCGCCGACGATCACCGCGCGCGTCGAGCGGCCCGCCGACCTTCCGATGGTGAGTGCGCACTACGAGCCACTGCGCCGCGCGCTCCACAACCTGGTGTTGAACGCGTGCGATGCCTGTGAGGAAGCAGGCACGGGGGCACGGGGGCACGGGGGCACAGGAGCGGGTGCTCGGGGCGAGATCGTGATCGCGCTGCGGGCGGTGGCGAACGGGGCCGCACCGGCCGTGGAGATCCGGATCCGCGACACCGGCGTCGGCATCGCGCCGGAGCAGGTCGACCGCATCTTCGAGCCCTATTTCACCACCAAGGCGAAGGGGACCGGCCTGGGCCTCGCGCTGGTGCGGCAGACGATCCACGACCATGGCGGGACCATCGGCGTGGCGAGCGAGCCGGGCCGCGGCACCACGTTCACGATCACGCTCCCGGTAGGCCGCGCATGACCCGCCACCCGCTCGTCCTGCTGGTGGACGACGAGGCGAACCTGCGCCGCATGCTGGGCGCGGTGCTGGCGGCCGACGGCTGCCGCACGGCGGAGGCCGCGTCCGGGCCGGAGGCCCTCGCCGCGGTGAGCCGCCGGCGCCCCGACGCCGTGTTCCTCGACCTCTCGATGCCGGGCGGCCCCGACGGACTCGAGACGCTGGAACGTCTCGCCGCCGAGGCGCCCGGCGTTCCGGTGATCATGATGAGCGGGCGCGCGGGCCTGGCCGACGCCGTGCGCGCCACCAAGCTCGGCGCCTACCACTTCCTCGAGAAGCCGCTCGCCCCCGAGACGGTGCTCCTCACCCTGCACTCGGCGCTGGAGCTGGCGCGCGCCCGCGCCGAGGCCACGGCCCTGCGCGAGGCGCTCGGCCCCACCGCCACGATGGTCGGGTCGAGCCCGCAGATGGCGGATCTCAGGGCCCTGATCGCGCGCGTCGCTCCGACCGAGGCGCGCGTCCTGGTCTCGGGCGAGTCGGGGACCGGCAAGGAGCTGGTGGCCGCCGCCATTCACGCCGCGAGCGCCCGGGCCGACGGCGCGTTCGTGAAGGTCAACTGCGCCGCGATCCCGCGCGAGCTGGTGGAATCCGAGATGTTCGGGCACGAGCGCGGGTCGTTCACGGGCGCGACGGAGCGGCGCCTGGGACGGTTCGAGCAGGCCGACGGCGGCACCCTCTTCCTCGACGAAGTGGGGGACCTCTCCGCCGAAGCCCAGGCCAAGCTGCTCCGGGCTCTCGAGGGCGGCGAGGTGGAGCGCGTCGGCGGCGACCGGCCCATTCCGGTGGACGTGCGGGTCGTCTCGGCGACCAACAAGGACCTCGGACGCGCCGCCCGCGACGGCGGCTTCCGTGAAGACCTGCTGTACCGGCTCAACGTCTTCCCCATCACCATCGCGCCGCTGCGCGAGCGGCCCGGCGACATCCCCGAGCTGGTCGCGCACTTCGCCGGGCTGGTGACGCAGCGCATCGGGCGGCCCGCCGTCACCGTATCGGCGGAGGCCATGGACCTCCTGGTGCGCCATCCCTGGCCGGGCAACGTGCGGGAGCTGGCCAACATCGTCGAGCGGCTGATCATCCTCTCGAGCCGGGCGACGATCGCGGCGGACGACGTCGCGAGTGCGCTGCCCTCGGGTGACGGGTACGAGGAACGGCTCCCCAATCCCGCCGCCGCCACGCTGGCGCTGACCGACGAGCTGGACCGGTTCGAGCGCGTGCTCATCGCGCGCGCCCTTTCCGCCTCGGGCGGCAACGTGGCCGAGGCGGCGCGGCGCCTTTCGACCGACCGTGCCAACCTCTACCGGAGGATGCGGCGGCTCGGCATCGAGCCGGCGTCGTGACGTGTCCGAACGACACGGCGGTGTCTCCAGCCGGTGGCCACGGCGGCCCGGTGCGGCGCGGGTTGCGGGGCGGCAAGTGTCGCGGGAGTATTGGGTTAGTGCGCCGGTGGCGCGCGGCACATGCCGTGCCTCGTGAAGTGCGGCCCTCCTTGAGGAGCGACGGATGACGAAGGCAGCGATCGCACTTCTCGGCCTGGCGCTCGCGGGTCCGCTGCGCGCGCAGGACAGCACCATCACTATCCACCCGGTGCCGCACGGCACGATCCAGCAGCTGACCATGCACCAGCTGCCCCCGGACGTCGCGGCGGCGGCCGTGCGGCTCTACAACGCCGACTCGACCGTGCGCCTCAACGGCGACACGCGAATCCCCACCGCCGTCACCGTGGACGGCGACGTCGCCGTGCTCGGCGGCGCCGCGGTGATCGGCGGACGGATCGGCGGCTCCCTCGTGGTCATCAACGGCGACCTCACCTTCGAGGCCGGCGCCACGGTCGGCGGGGACGTGCTGGTCGTGGGCGGCACCGTCACGGGCGAGTCCGGCGCCACGGTCCATGGCGAGGTGCGCGCGTATCGCGACCCGCTGTCCTACCGGCGGCAGGACGGGCTGCTGGTGTACGCGCCGACGCGCGGGCTGGCGCCGGCGTGGATCGAGCAGCTCGGCTGGGGCGAACCCGCCCACGGCAACCAGGCCGGGATGCTGCTGGCGCTCGCGGGCACGTACAACCGCGTCGAGGGGCTGCCGGTGCTGTTCGGCCCGCGCGCGGACCTGCGGGTCAGCGACGCCGCCCGGTTCCAGGCCGACGCGCTCGCGATCTTCCGGACGAGCGACATCTCGTTCAACACCGGCGACATCGGCTACCGGGCACACGGGGAGCTCACCGTCGGCGGACCGGCCCGGGGGTTCGCCGTCGGGCTGCGCGGCTACGACGTCGTCGCGCCGGTCGAGCCGTGGCCGCTGAGGGAGTTCGAGGTCGGGTGGGCGTCGTTCTTCTTCCACCGCGACTACCGGGACTACTATCGGCGTCACGGCGGGAGCCTCTACGGCACGTGGCGGATCTCGGGCGAAGCCAGCGCCATGGCGGAATACCGCGACGAGAGCGAAGCATCTCTCCAGGCGCGCACGCCGTGGACGGTCTTCCGGACGGACGAAGCCTGGCGCATCAACCCCGCCGTCACCGACGGCCGGTACCACGCCTTCGTCCTCTCGGGCCGGCTCGACACCCGCAACGACCGCGGCGCGCCCAGCTCGGGCTGGCTGGTCACCGGCGAGTACGAGATCGGTCGCGGGACCGGCATCACGGGCTCCGACACCGTGCTGACCTGCGGCGTCGTGACCGGCGTCTGCACCGCGCAGGCCCCCCCCGGCAACGCCCTCGACTACCAGCGGATCGGCTTGGACGCGCGCCGCTACCTGCGGCTCTCGCCGTCCGGCCGGCTGAACCTGCGCCTCGCCGGCGGCGGATGGACGGGCGGAGGCCCGCTGCCGCTGCAGCGCCGGATGGCCCTGGGCTACCCCGATCCGCTGCCGGGCTACGGCTTCCGCCAGTTCGCGTGCGACCCCGCCGTGCTGCCGGGGCAGCCGGCGCTGTGCGACCGGGCGATCCTGGCCCAGGCGGAGTTCCGCACGCACCTGGGCCTCGACTTCGGTCCCACGTGGGCGAGCGACTGGGGCACCGGCGACGAGGAGTACGAGCCGTTCCACGTCAGCGGTCCCGATCTGGTGGTGTTCGCCGACGCGGGCCGGGCCTGGGCGGTGGCGCGCCCCGGCGCGACGGGGCCCGACATCATTCCGGCCGACCGGCTCCCGGCCCTGAGTACCTACAAGACGGAACTCGGGATCGGGCTGGACTTCGGCCCGCTCGGGTTCTACCTCGCCAAGCCCCTCGACCAGGCCAACCGCGCGGTGACGTTCACGCTGCGGATGGGCCGCCGCTTCTAGGAGGGTGAACCGGACCGCGCGGCTCCTGATCGCCGCCCTCCTGAGCGCCGCCCCCGCGGCCCGCGCGCAGGAGGTGGCCGAGTCGGCCGCGCAGGTCAAGCCGCAGCTTTCCCTCACCCTGTACCCGGACGCGCGCGCGGCCCCCGACTCGGTCGTCGTCCGCGCCGAGCGCCTGCTGGAAGACCGGGTGTTCGACGGAGCGCTCCGCAACGGGTTCCCGGTCCGCTTCCACTTCACCCTCGAGCTGTGGCGCACCGCAGCCCTGTTCGACCGGCTCGACCGCGACGCCGAGTGGGACGCGGTGGTCCGCCTCGATCCGCTGACGGGGGAATACGACCTGATCCGCTCGGGCGGCACGATCGAGCACTTCACCACGGTCGCCGGCGCGAGCCGCGCCCTCGCCACGCGCTTCAAGGTGGACCTGTTGCCGCCCGGCGGCTCCGGCACGCACTACTACTACGTCGCGTCGCTCGACATCTCGTCGCTGTCGCTGACCGAGCTGGAGGAGGTGGAGCGGTGGCTGCGGGGGGACGTAGGGCCGGCGATCAAAGCCAAAGGCAACATCGCCGACGCGCTGGCGAACGGCGCGCGGCGCCTGCTGATCCGGTTCTCGGGCTTGCCGCGACGGCGCCTCGAGCAGCGCTCGCCGACGTTCGAGGCCGGCCGCTAGTCAGGTCTTGAAGCGCGCGTCGATCGCGCGCCGGATGGCGTCGAGCGTGGCGCCGCGCTCGTGCATCTCGGCCACCATCGTCGCTTCCGTCAGGCAGATGTCGCACGACGCCGCGTGCTCCGACTCGTAGCACGTCAGCAGCGAACGATGGCCCATGTCTTCCTTGCAGTGGCAGTAGCAGTAGATCCCGTCGAACTCGGCAGGCAGGGTCCGGGCCGCCGTGTAGGCGCGCACCAGGCGCTCGTCGTCGCCGAACGCGGACGCGGGCAGGACCTTCGCCCCGGTGATGCCCGGTCGCGGCTCGGGATGGGGGCCGGCGCCCGCCGGCCGTACGACCACCAGGATGGCCACCGCGGCCGCCGCCGCGGCGCCGGCGATCAGCCAGGGCAGCTTCGATCCCGCCATCAGGTCCTCCCGCCCGCCGGCTCACGCATCGAGGGCCTCCACGCGACCGGCCAGTTCCGCCCCTGCGGCGGGGCGCAGCGTCTCGCTCACCGTGTTGTCCGGCTTCAGCAGCACGATCGTCGGCCGGTGGGCCCGGGCCTCTTCGGGTGTCATCTGGGCGTAGGTGATGATGATGACGGGATCGCCCACGTGCACCAGTCGCGCCGCCGCGCCGTTGAGGCAGATCGTGCCCGAGCCCGCCTTCCCTTCCACGACGTACGTCTCGAACCGCGCGCCGTTCGCTACGTCCACCACCTGCACCCGCTCGAAGGGCAGCATGGCCGCGACTTCCATCAGGGCGGCGTCGATGGTGATGCTGCCCATGTAATGGAGGTTGGCCTCCGTCACGATCGCGCGATGCAGCTTCGACTTGCAGAGCGTCAGCAGCACTCCGAGCGTCCTCGCCGGATCGGGGTGAGCGGAAGCTAACGACCTCCGCGCGCCGGGAGGAAGCGTCGCGCGGCCTCCACCCGGCGCGCCGCGCCCCGCTCCTCCTACGGTTTGCCCATCCCGCCGTGCCCCATCCCCCGCATCGGCCGGCGCGCCATCGCATCGAGCTGCGTCCGCTGCGCGTCGGTCAGCACCGCCCGCGCCTCGGCCGCCGAGCGCACCATCGCCCACATGGCGGTCTGCATGTACTGGTGGGCGGCATCGAAATGGGCCCGCACCGCGGCGGTATCGGGCGCCGCGGCCGCCATCACCTTGCGCATTTCGCCCAGGTGCATCGCCGCCTGCTGCGCCGCCGAATCGTGGCTGGTCCGCGCGGCGTCGCGCAGCGCCGTCAGCTGCGACTCCTGCGCGCTCGTCAGGTGCAGCCGCGTCTTCTCCGCGAGCAGGTGCTCCGGCATGCTCGCCATCACCGGCGCCATCATCGAGTCCATCGCGGCCATCATCGGGCCGTGCATCATCCCGCCCGGCCGCATCGTCCCGTGGCCCGGCGCCTGGGCCGCCAGGGGCGCGGCGGCGACGAGCGCCAGCGCCAGCAACGACATCGCCTTCATGAGCCGACTCCACGTTGAATAGGGGAGGCACCGATCCTACCATCCGGAGCCACAGAACGGCAGTGGCGGGCTGGATCAGGTTCGACAGTAGGGTCTTGCGCTGTGCCGATAGCGGGGAGCAGCCCGCGTCCTCACCTCCCGCGGCGCGCCCCTGCGCTCTGTGTGGTCCGGCTCCGGATCCGGGTGATACCCCACCCCTTGGGCCGCGGAGCCTGAGGGCCGCCGACCAGCCGTTGAACCTCTGTCGCAATCTGTCCAATCCATGTTTGTGAATTCGGACACAAGGGATTTTGTATGCGATGTTCAACTGATATCAACCACTGTAACACATTATTTGGCAATATGTTATGTGCGAAAAATGCTTGGCATGCCCAATGCGATGACATCCGTACGACTACCGAGTCCCTGGCATGTCGGCTACGGGCACTGAACGATTCGGAAGCGCGAGGAATTGACTCATGAATAAGCCCATCCAGATGCGACATCTCCTGCTCGCCGCCGCAGCCGCCACCCTGGCGACGGGGTGCGTGAGGGACAACGCGACGACGTCGCCGACGGGCGTCAACGCCCGCGACGCGGCGTTCGTCGGGTACAGCAACGCCGACACGAAGCAGACGACGTGCGGCAACTGCCACGTGCTGAAGCAGCAGAGCTGGATTCAGACCGGCCACGCCAACGCGTGGAAGGATCTCCAGGCGAGCGGCCACGCGACGGCGGCCTGCAACCAGTGCCACACGGTGAACGGCACGAGCAACATCGCCGCCGACACGGCAGGCTTCTTCAGCGTCCCGGTCGCGGCCCAGAAGTACTACCAGGACGTGCAGTGCGAAGCCTGCCACGGTCCGGGGCAACTGCACGTCACGACGCCGGACGAGACGCAGCCGATCGCCTACTTCACGTCGCGGGATTCGGCGCTCGGCGTGGGCTGCGGCCAGTGCCACAGCGGCCCGCCGCACAACCCGTTCTACGAGGACTGGTCGCGCGGCGCGCACGGCATTCTCGAGGCGCCGGCCATCAGCAACGGTGGCACCTGCCTGCAGTGTCACGAGGGGCGGACGGCGGAGCAGCGGTTCGGCGGCAGCGACGTGTTCGTCGAGGCCAACGCCACGGCGGCCATGCCGATCGGCTGCGTGACCTGCCACAACCCGCACGGCTCGAGCAACACGCACGAGGTCCGCGAATCCATCACGGTGCGTGACACGACCAACCTCTGCATCCAGTGTCACAAGCGGAACTCGGTGCCGGACACGGCCAACACGCGCGGTCCGCACTCGCCGCAGGGGCCGACGTTCCTCGGCACGTCGGGGTGGCGGCCGGCCGGCTTCTCGTGGGACTCGACGAACATCACGACGCACTCGAACCCGGCGGCGAATCCGACCCTGTGCGCGACCTGCCACGTCGCGACGCTCGACGTCAACAACGGCGCCGGCCAGCTCGCGTGGCACTACACGGGCCACAGCTTCTACGCCATTCCGTGCGTGGACACGGCGGGCATCGATTCCACGAATGCCTGCGACGTCTCCGCGCGCAGTTTCGCGGCGTGCGCCACCAGCGGCTGCCACTCGTCCGCGGACGTGGCGCGGGGGCTGTACGAGTCGCTGGATACCGAGACGAAGTACCTCGCCGGCATCCTCTGGACCGACGTGAACGGCAACGGCAAGATCGACGCGGGCGACACGGGCCTGCTCACGAAGGTCCCTGCGACGGAGTTCAAGCGCGACTCGATCATCACGGTGGCGGAGGGCGCGCTGTTCAACGTGCAGCTGCTCACGGCCGACCGGTCGCACGGCGTCCACAACCCGCCGTACTTCCGGGCGCTGCTGATCGCCACGATTCAGGCCGTGCAGAGCAAGTATGCCCTCGCGGCCCCGGCCGCGGTGCAGGCGATGATCGCGCGGGAGACCGCCCAGCTGAACGTGAGGATCTCCGCACGCTGAGGCGAACACAGGGCGGGCAGGGACCGGCGCCGGATTGAGTGGCGCTCGACGCCCGGCGCGGTTCGGCGGGTCGGTCCCCCTCGGGGCCGACCCGCTTGCTGTAAGGACGCCTAACGTGAGTGATTAAGTCGGAATGACGAGATACTACGAGTGGGTCTTGCGGTCGTGGCGGCGGCTGACGCCAGCGTGGCGGATCGGGCTGGCCGCCGGGATCGCGGTCGTGGCGGCCGGGACTTCGCTGGCGGGATACCACCAGTGGGAGTACATGCAGCACGACAACCGGTTCTGCACGACCTGTCACCTGATGCAGGACCCCTTCCAGCGGTTCAGCAAGAGCGCGCACGCGAGCCTCGAGTGCCACAACTGCCACGAAGGGCGGCTGCCGGAGCAGCTGCACCAGCTGTGGATGACGGCGGTCGAGCACCCCACGACGATCGGGAGGCACGCGCACGTGCCCAACTCGGTCTGCGCCAAGTGCCACATCACGGGCGACTCGACGCGCTGGAAGATCATCGCCGCCACGGCGGGCCACCGGATCCACCTCGAGTCGAAGGACCCGCAGCTCAAGGGGATGCAGTGCGTCCGCTGCCACGGTGTGTCGCTGCACGAGTTCAGCTCGGTGGACCAGACCTGCATGCAATCGGGCTGTCACGCCGCGAACACGATCCACCTCCGCAAGATGGCGCAGCTCAGCCAGCTGCACTGCACGACGTGCCACAACTTCCTCGCGGAAGCGCCCGGGGTCGCGGTGGATTCGCTGGGCCAGCCGCTCACGCCGCAGGCGGCGCAGTGCCTCGCCTGCCACGAGATGCAGGGGCAGATCCAGGGCCTCGACATCGCCCACGACCCGCACAAGGGCGTGTGCGGCGACTGCCACAACCCGCACACGCAGGCGGAGCCGCAGGACGTGAGCTGCACCAACGCGGGCTGCCACGCCAACTGGCGCGAGGTCAGCTTCCACGTCGGGGTGCCGCATCCGGACAAGTGCATCACCTGCCACCAGCCGCACAGCTGGCGGGTGGACGGCAAGAACTGCATCCGCTGCCACGCCGACATCCCGCGTGAAGCGCCCACCGGGCGGAAGCTTTCGCTGGGACCCGGCTCGCAGCTGCTCGCCCCGACCGCGGTCGCGGACTTCGCGTCCGCGGACGACACCGGCCTGATCGCGGACGCGCTGCAGGGCGGCCGCGCGGCCGGCGCGGCCGCGCCGCGCTTCTCGCACGGCGACCACCGCGGGCAGGTGTGCTCGAGCTGCCACTCCAGCCGCGTGCAGCACGGCGAGCTGCTGGTGAAGTCCGTCGCGGACTGCGAGCGCTGCCACCACAGCGGGCCCGAACGGGTGCAGTGCGAGACGTGTCACGACGTGGGCGCGCTGGAGCGCAGCACGCTGCAGACGACGCAGACGCTGCGGCTCGCCGCGCGGCAGGCCGTCGTCACGCGCGGCCTGCCCTTCCCGCACGAGCGGCACCGGTCGTTCGCCTGCGTCCAGTGCCACACCGACCCGGTGTCGCGGGCGCCGGCCGGCGCGCAGTGCGCGGGGTGCCACGCCAGCCACCACGGCGCGGCTGCCACCTGCCGGGCGTGCCACAGCGCCGCCAACGCGCTGGCGCTGCACAAGGTGAGCGATCACACCAACTGCGCCAGCGCGGCCTGTCACGGCGAGCGTGCGAAGAACCTGCCCGACACCCGCGAGATGTGCCTGACCTGCCACGCCGCCCAGTCCCGGCACGTGCCGGGACAACAGTGCGACCAGTGCCACAAAGTCCTGGCCCGGAGCTGACGATGCGCTTCATGCCGCTTCGAACCGCCGCCCTGCTCGCCGCCCTCGGGTCGCTCGCGCCGCTCGCGGCCCGCGCGCAGTCGCTGCGGCTGCACGGGACCACGACGACACAGTACGTCCAGCTGCGGCCCATCACGTACGATTCGTCCGCCGACTCGGGGGCGGGGGCGTTCGTCTCCCTGCCCGTCGGGTACGCGGCCCCGTTCACGCAGGACCTGGAGCTGTCGGCCTGGGGACTCGGGATGACCGGGCTGCGGGCCTACGTGCTGGTGCGCGGGCGCGCCGCGCTCGGCTCGGACCTGATCTGGCCGCAGTCGGACACCCATTTCGAAACGCTGTACGCGTACCTCGAGCTGCAGCGGCCCACCTACCTGCTGCGCGGCGGACGCCAGCAGCGCGCCTCGGGCCTGGGGTGGTACGCTTTCGACGGCCTCACGGCCGCCTGGACGCCCCTGGCCGCCCTGCGCATCGAGGGCTACGGGGGTCGCGGACTGGCCCGCGCGTCGCTCGAGTCGTACAACAGCTCGGCCATCACGTCCCTCGATCCGCTCCGCCCCGACCAGGGCACCGTGCTGGTCGGCGCGTCGGTGTGGGCGGCGCCGACGTCGCGCTCCACCCTCTCGGCGCTCTACCAGCGCGAGGTGCTCAGCGACGGCAGCGGCCTGGTCTCCGAGCAGGCGGCCTTCGACGGCCGGCTGGGCTTCGGCTCGCACCTCATCCTCTCGGGATCGGCGAACGCCGACCTCGCGCGCCGGCAGTGGGGCAAGGCGAGCGCGAGCGCGATGGTCCTGCTCCCGCTCGGCAGCTCGCTCGAGATCGAGGCGTTCCAGTACCGGCCGACGCTCGACCTCACCACCATCTGGGGCGCGTTCACGCCGGAGTCCCACTACGGCTACTCGGCGACCGCGACCCTGCCGGCCGCCCGCGACCTGAGCCTGTCCGGCGCCTACACCTACCGGCGCTGGCAGCCGCTCGGCGCCGGCTCGCCGTTTCTGACGGGCGTCGGGGACGTGCAGCACGAAGCGACGCTGGGCGCTCACGCGCGCCGCGGCGCCTACACCCTCGACGCCAGCTACCATCTCGAGCTCGGCTACGGGGGCGACCAGAGCGGGGGCGATCTCGACGTGGCCCTCGCGCCCAGCGACGGCTGGCGGCTCGGCCTGCAGGGCACCGCGTTCCAGCAGACCGACATGTTCCGCGTCGCGGACGGCACGGTGTACGGGCTCGGAGCGAGCGTCCGGACGCCGCTCAGCCGGCGGCTCGGCCTGAGCGCCGAGGCGACCCGCTATTTCCACCGCCAGCTGACGGGCTCGACCGGCATCGACTGGAACCAGACGCGGGCGTCCGTCACCCTCGACTGGACGCTCGGCGCCGACGCCGACCGCGTAGGGGGCTACCGATGATCGCGCGCGCCTTCGCCGCCCTGCTGGCCCTGGCGGCCGCCCTGGGCGCCGCGCCGACCCACCTGCGGCCGGACCAGAACCCGGTCCGCCGGCAGGTGACCGACACGTTCCCGCACACCCGTCACGCGGGCCTGTTCACCACCTGCGACGCCTGTCACTCGGGCATCGCCACGGGCGATACGGCCAGCTTCTTCCCGCCGCCGGAGCTGTGCGGCGGGTGCCACAACGGCGACCTGGTCCGCCAGGTCACGTGGCGGCCGCACCCGCTGCGGCCGACCAACGTGAGCTACGACCACGCGCCGCACGTCGCCATGCTCCAGGGGATGGACAGCACGGCGCCCGTGTGCCAGCGCTGCCACGCGGCGGCCGACTCCCTGCCCTTCATGGACGTGGGGCGGGCCGTGCCCGAGCGCTGCGTCGCCTGTCACGGCGGCGGCGCGACGAGCCACCTGGCGCAGACGAGCTGCGAGCCCTGCCACACCACGCTCCGCGACGCCGCGGCGCTCGATACGGCGGCGATCCGGGCGTTCCCGAAGCCGCCGTCGCACGACTCCGCCTGGGTGCTGCACCACCAGGAGGCCGCGACCGGCCCCACCTGCGCGGTGTGCCACGCGCAGCAGTTCTGCGCTTCGTGCCACGTGAACGCGCGCCTGGTGCAGGCCATCGAGAGCCTCCCGCCCGACGACCGCGTGGCCGCGATGCTGCGCGGGCGCCCGCGCCCCACGTATCCGCGTCCCGCGTCCCACCGGGCCGCCGACTGGGATCGCGCCCACGGGGCGATCGCCAGGGCCGGCGTCTCCGAGTGCGCCACCTGTCACGCCCAGGAGTCGTGCGTGGGATGCCACCGCGTCCAGGAGCGCGTGCCGGCCATCGCGGCGCTGCCGCGACGGGTCGCCGGCGGCGCCTTCGGCGTGGACCTCGCCGGATTGCGGCCGGCCAGCCATCTCCCCGACATGCTGCAGACGCACCGCGTGCTCGGCGCCGGCGGTACCGCCAGCTGCGCCACCTGCCACCGGCCCTCGTATTGCGCGAGCTGCCACGACGCCGCGAAGGCGCCCGGCTTCCACGGCCCCGACTTCGTCCAGCGCCACGCGCAGCAGGCGTACGCGGCCGAGGCCGAGTGCGCGTCGTGCCACCAGACCCAGGTGTTCTGCCGCTCCTGTCACGTGGCGCTCGGGCGCGCCAACACCAGCGCCCCGGTCGGCGCGGGGAAGTACCACGACAAACAGCCGGGCTGGCTGTTCGGCCACGGCGCGGTGGCGCGCCGCTCCATCGAGACCTGCGCGGGTTGTCACGAGCAGAACTTCTGTCTCCGCTGCCACTCCGCGACCAGCGGCTGGCACATCAACCCGCACGGCGCGGGATTCGACCCGCGGGTGCAGAGCAAGAACCCGGCGATGTGCCTGATCTGCCACACGACCGGGGTGCCGGCACAGTAGGCGGGATTGCGGAACGCAGAAGGTCGGTGCAGTTGCGAGACGCCAAGGCGGCAGTGGTTTCCAGTTGGGAGTCGTCGGAAACGGAACAGGCCTCGGGCGGCGACGGAGCCGACCGGGGCCTGTGCTCATTCCGACGACTGACATCTGGGAACCGCTCGCAACTCGGCGTCTCGCAACTGCTCCGCCTGCTGCCGTCCTTCCTTACTGAGGACTTCCGGTTCGCTCGATCCGCCGCCGGGCGACGGCGTGCGCGGCCCACCCGACGGCCACGGGGGCGGCGACGGTGATGAACCAGAGCACGGGAACCGACAGTCTCAGCTCGGCCCCGAACCCCGCCAGCGACAGCGCGAGGAACAAGGTGAGGGTCGCGAGTCCGAGCGCCAGCCGCAGCGGGCTCGCCGTCGCGGGCTCCGTGTAGTAGAGCGACGACGGCCCCCGGTCGAGCCACGGCACCAGCACGATCACGAGCGAGAGGATCCCCGGCACCAGCATGGCGCCGAACACTTCCGAGCCGATGGTGGCGCCGAAGAGCTTGAAGCTGAGGCCGCCGGGAATCAGCCGCAGGGCGCCGTAGACCCACAGCAGGTACCAGTCCGGCTTCACGTCGGGCGTGACCGGCTGCGGCGGCCCGTAGATCGCGGACGGGTGCACGGGAAGGAACGCCGCGAGGCCCGCCAGCACGCCCAGCATGACCAGGAACAGCACGCCCATCAGGGCGGCCTGCTCGGGCCACAGCGGGATGCCGTGGATGAACGCGTCCTCGGCGGGCTGGGGCCGGGCGCCGGCGCGCCGCGCCTCGGTGTGCTTGTGCTTGAGCAGGATCACCAGGTGCAGCGCGATGAGGCCGCTCAACGCCAGCGGCGCCCACACCACGTGGTAGGCGAAGAACCTGGGCACCGTGGCGCTCGAGGGGAACTGGCCCGCGAACACCAGGTCCGCGAGCGTGGGGCCGATCCACGGCACCGAGCGCGCGATGCCGTAGCCGATCGCGGTCGCCGTCACGGAGAACTGGTCGAACGGCAGGAGGTAGCCGGCGAACGACGCGGCGAGCGTGGCGCCGAGCAGGCCCAGGCCGAGCAGCCAGTTCACCTCACGCGGCTTCCGGTACGCGGCCGTGAAGTAGATCCGCAGCAGGTGCAGGAGCGCGGCCGCGATCATCAGGTGGGCCGCCCAATGGTGAATGCGGCGCATCAGGGCGCCGAACGGATGGCTGTCGATGAGCAGGGTGCTCGCGTACGCCGCGGGCAGCCCGCCCCGTCCCGGCAAGACGACCGCCGACGGCTCGTAGAAGAGGGCGAGGTACAGCCCGGTCGCCACCAGGATCACGAACGAGAACAGCGCGATCTCGCCGAGGAAGAACGTCGAGTGGACCGGGAACGGCTTGCCGAGGTACTTGGCGCGGAAGCGCTCGAGTGCGAGCCGGTCGTCGAGCCAGCGTGGCACGGTCATCGGCGACCCCTCAGGCCTTCACGCCGATCGGCGCAGTGAAGGGGCCGGCGGCGATCACTTCACCCTTGGCGTTCACTTGGACCGGCAGCTGCGGCAGCGGGCGCGGCGCGGGACCGCCCAGCACGGTGCCTCCGCGCTGCGGATCGAACATCGCCCCGTGGCACGGGCAGTGGATGTGCGGGAAGGGCGCCTGCTCCATCGGCTCCTCGGAGAAGCGCACGGTGCAGCCCAGGTGCGTACAGATGGCGCTGTAGGCCACGATGCCATGTGCCGTGCCCGCCACGTCCGTCGGCGCCTTGATCTGCGAGGGGTCGAGCTTGCAGACCATCGCCAGGTTCTGGTGGTTGTCGCTCTTCCCCTCGGGATAGGCGAGCACCGCCTCGTTCTGCGTGAAGCTCCCCTCCGTGATCGGCTCCCCCGCGTTGTCGCCCAGCGCGAACACCAGCCGATCCCCGGCCTCGATGCCGCGCGTGGCGCCCGAGCGGGAGCGCCCGCGCAGCGTCACGACGCCGGGCAGCAGCGCCGCGATGGCGGCGACGATGCCCGTCTTCAACGACCAGTTCGCGAACCGTCGGCGATCCACGCGTGCTCCTCCCTACCAGGGAATCCCGTCGTCACGCTCCGCGCGGACCGACTCCCACCGCACGAAGGCGCGGCTGTACAGCACCACGATGGCCGCCAGCGCGAACAGGCCCACCGCCAGGCTCGAGCCCAGGAGCCAGACCGGACCGGCACGCGCCACGGCGACGGCGAACGTCGCGAGGGCGGCGAGCTCCACCACCATGAAGACCGCGATCAGCGCCGCCGCGACCCCCGTCCGCTCGGCCGAGCCGCCCTCGGGGCCCGAGGGGCCTTCCGCCCATTCCGCGACCACGCCGTGGATCCCGATGATCAGGAGGATCGCCATCCACACGCCGACCATGATCTGAACGTCGGTGAGGTGATCGGGCAGCAGGCCGCCGCCGCCCGCGGCCGCCGCGGGCGGGCCCGCGAACAGGTCCAGGAGCGCCACGGCCTTGTGTCCGCCGGCGTGGTAGGACACGAGGTCCTTCGCGTCGGACGACGCCAGGAGCACCCGGGTCTGGCCCGCCTTGATCGGCTGGTCGGTGCTGTCGTGGGCCGTGAGGGCGCGCTCGAACTCGATCGTGGTGCCGGCCGCGGTCGAGAGGCCCGCGGACGCGAGGATGTCGTCGTGGCCGCCCAGCGACGTGTCGGCCACGTGCGTCACCGGCGTATTGGCGTAGTCGTCTTCGACGTGCGCGCCGTGCGCGTCCACGTAGCCGATGACGATGTCGGCGCCGTACATGAGCGGGCCGTCGCCGCCGAACCCGACGGCGACCCAGCCCGTATCGGGGGACGAGACCGCGCCGATCAGGCGGTCGCCGGCGATGCTCCAGTCGAAGGCAAGCTTGCTCGCCGGATCGGCCCAGTGATACCGGTACTCGCCGGGCGTCACCCGCCCGTCGAGGTGATGGACCGCCGTGCCGGGCCGCGCGAGCGCGACGAGGCGCTGCGGCAGCCGCAAGGTGAACGCGAGCAGCAGCGCCAGGGCCGCGCCCGCGCCCAGGGCCACGAGCGGCAGCCGGTCGCGGTCCGCCGTCACCGGCCCCTCCGCCGGTCCCCGGCCGCGCCAACGCCGCTCTCCCGCGGCGCCGGGTGGCCCAGCGCTTCCCAGGCCTCCACCGTCGTCTGCCGCGCCTCGTCGAGTCGCGCGGCCGCCGAGTCGAGGCGGAAGCTGTGCCAGACCTCGGCCGCCGCGGTCAGGTGCCGCTGCGCGTCCCCGAGCAGGATGCCGGCGCGCGCGCCGGCCCTGGTGCCGCGGTGCGCCGCCGCGTCCGTCGCGACGACGTCGTAGAGGATGTTCTCGGCCCGCACCAGGGACAGCACGCGACCCGCCTCGCGGGCCAGCTCCGGCGGGGCGACGCCGCCTTCGGTGTGGCACGCCGAGCACGTTCCCAGCAGCCGTTCGGGCGTCAGCACGCGCGTGGCCATCGAGCCGTGGCAGGTCACGCAGTTCGGGCCCCTGCCGTCGGTCTCGAGACGCGCGTAGTGCAGGCTGGTGCGGAAGTACGCCACCTCCGCCGCGTGGCAGCGGCCGCAGGTGTTGGGGATGCGCGTGAAGAACACGGGGCTCGCGGGGTCGCTCGACGGGCGGATGCCGCGATGCGCCGCCGCGCTGTCCGCGGCCGAAGGGTCGCCGCCGTGGCAGGCATCGCAGGTCACCCCGGCCGCCGCGTGGGGAGACGATTGCCAGGCGGCGAAGCCGTGCCCGCCCCCGGAGGTCTCGCTGAGCCGGCCATGGCAACTGACGCACGTGCTGGCCGCCGGCTGCTGGCCGCGCGCCGGCGCGGCCAGGGCCGTCAGCGACAGCACCGCGAACGCCGCCCCACACCCGAGCCACCGGACGGTCGCCGTACCAGAAGGAAGCGTGCGCATGTCAGGCTCCACCGGCGGTGCCGGCAGCGGCGGGCTCGTGGCAGAGCCGGCAGGTGGCGCCGTCGAAGGCCGCGTGCGAGGACGGCGGCGACGGAGCGGCGCCGGGCGCCGGCGTGGCCCCTTCGGCAGCCTGGACGTGGCACGTGCGGCACTGCGCGTGCGCGTCATCGAGGGCGTGCCGGATCGCCGGCGGCGTTTCGGCGCTGGGCTTGTGGCACATGCCGCACGCTCCGTTGGCGAAGTGGTGAGACACAGGTACGCTCGTCACGTGGGCATTGGCCCCCGCGCCGTGACAGCCGAGACAGTCCTGCTTGCCCGCCGCCGGGTGCAGCATCCTGGGCGGCGTGCGCGGCGCCGCCTGCGCCGCGGCCGAGGATGCGCCGGCCACGACCCCGAGCAGGGCGGCCGCGATCGCTGCGCGTACCGGGCTCATGCCAACCTCCTGTGCGGGCGGGGCGGCACCGGCCGCCCGCCGCTGGACGCCCTAGTGCTTGCTGAACGCCTTGACGTACCGTGCGAGCGCCGCGATCTGATCCGGCGTCAGCCGGCCCTTGTACGACGCCATCATCCGGCCCTTCCCGTTCGTGATCACGTCCCTCAGCACCGAATCGGGCACCGACTGCATGCTCGCCGCCCGGAAGTCAGGAATCCCGGTCATCGCGTGCGCCATCGCCGCGCTCGGCGTGCCCTGCGGACCGTGGCACGAGGCGCACGTCCTCCCGTACAGCGCCGCCGCGTCCACGGGTTGCTGCGCCGCCAGTGCGCCGGCCGAGACCAGACCCAACACTGCCGTCAGAACGAGTGCCTTGGTCTTCATGTGCGCCTTCCCGATCAGAGTGGTTCGCCTGCCACGCCGGGCGGAGCCCGCGGGGTGCGACTGGCGCCGGGACCGGGCTTCCGGCCTCGTCGCCGTCTCGGACGAACGTTCGAATCCAAGAGCAAATGGCGGCGGCAATTTCTATGCCGATTCCTGAAATGACGTATTCCGCCTACCCCATAGTACCGGCGTCCCGGCCCATGGCAATGCTGAGTCTTGGCGGTCGTGGGTTAGGGCAAACTGCACAAATCGGCTCCCTCCCTCGGGCGTCACGCGAAGCGCTTGTTGCCGTTATGCCGCATACAGACCAAGTTTCGGGACAGGATGCCTCAGGCGATTGCTCAACCCGACCCGGCTCTCGTCGCCGCCATCATCGACATGGCGGCCGACGCGATCATCTGCGTCAACCCGGACGACCGCATCCTCTCCTACAACCGGGGGGCGGAGCGGATGTTCGGATGGGCGCCCACGGAGGTCGTGGGGCAGCCGTTCGCCATGCTGCTGCCCGAAGAGGAGCTGGCCCGGGGCGAGATCGACTGGATGCGCCGGACGACGGTCGAGCAAGGCTCGATCCGCGACTTCGAGACTCGGCGCAAGACCAAGGACGCCCGGATCATCGACGTGAGCATCACGCGAACCGCAGTTTACGACGCGTCCGGGAACCTGATCGGCTACTCGGCGATCCTGCGCGACATTTCCGATCGCAAGCGCATGGAGCGGCAGGGGCTGACGGCCGAGCGCCTGGCGACCGCCGGGCAGGTGGCGGCCGGGGTGGCCCACGAGATCGGGGCGCCGCTGACGGCGATCGCGGTGGCGGTGGATCACATGCTCCAGTCGCGGTGCAACTTCTGCGGCGGCGGCGAGGAGATGCAGGTGCTGCTCTCCCAGACCGACCGGATCGCGAAGCTGGCCCGGCGGCTGGTGAACCTCGCCAAGCCGGCGGGGCTCATGTTCGCGCCGACGAGCGCGAACGACGTGGTCGAGCAGGCCGCGAGCCTGGTGCAGCCGCAGCTGGGTCGGCACCGGATCCGCCTCGAGCTGGAGCTGGAGCCGGACCTGCCGCCGCTGCAGGCGGACGAGGCGCAGCTCCAGCAGGTTCTCATCAACCTGTTCCTGAACGCGCAACGGGCCATGGCGGAGACGGGCGGCGTGCTGACGGTCGGCACGCACGCCACGGGACGGGAGTCGGTCGAGATCGTGGTGTCGGACAACGGCCCCGGCATCGCGGAGACGGACCTGCCCCACATCTTCACGCCGTTCTTCTCGCGCTCCGGCGGCACGGGGCTCGGTCTCGCCCTGGCGGCCCAGATCGTCAAGTCGCACCGCGGCACCATCGACGCGGTGTCCCGGGTCGGACAGGGCGCCACGTTCACCATTCGCATTCCTGTATCGGAGCACCATGACTGAGCCCGAATCGGTCCAGGTACCGGTGGCCCGGCGCCGCGTCCTCGTCGTCGAGGACGACGCCGTGGTCCTCGGCCTGCTGACCAAGATCATCGGCGAAGCCGGGTACGAGGTGGTCGGGGCGCCCACCGGCGAAGCCGCGCTGGGGGAGCTCGACAAGCAGCTGTTCGACGCCGTGCTCCTCGACCTCAACCTCCCGGGCGTCCAGGGGATGGACATCCTGTCGGTGGGCCCCACGCTGCAGACCGACGTACCGTTCATCGTGATGACCGCCTTCGGCTCGGTGGACACGGCGGTGGAGGCGATGAAGCGCGGCGCGTTCGACTACGTGAGCAAGCCGTTCCGCACCGAAGAGCTGCTGCTCACGCTGCGGCGGGCCCACGAGGAGACGGAGCTGCGGCGGGAGGTGGCGAGGCTCCGGCGCCACGTGAAGGAGGAGGGCCCCGGGGTCGAGATGGTGGGCCGCAGCGCGGCCATCGAGCGGGTGCGCGACCTGATCGCGCGCGTCGCGCCGAGCAAGGCCACCGTGCTCATCACGGGCGACACGGGCACCGGCAAGGAGCTCGTGGCCCGCTCCATCCACTTCATGAGCGGCCGCAACGAGCGCCCGTTCGTCGCCGTCAACTGCTCGGCCATTCCCGAGACCCTGCTCGAGTCGGAGTTGTTCGGCCACGTGAAGGGCGCGTTCACCGGGGCGATCGCCAACAAGCGCGGGCTGATGGAGGAGTCGAGCGGCGGCACCCTGTTCCTCGACGAGATCGGGACCGTCTCGGCCAACATCCAGGTCAAGCTGCTGCGCGCGCTTCAGGAGCGCAGCATCATGCGCGTCGGCGGCCGGGAGCCGGTCCCCATCGACATCCGGCTCATCGCCGCGACCAACTTGGACCTCGGAGAGGAAGTGCGTTCCGGGCGCTTCCGCGAGGATCTGTACTACCGGCTCAGCGTCTTCCCCATCCGGGTGCCGCCCCTGACGGAGCGCCGGGACGACATTCCGCTGCTGGCGGCGTTCTTCCTGCGCCGCGCGGCCGCCGAGCACGGCGTGACCCCGCCCGCCATTCCGCCCACCACGATGCAGCGCCTGATGGAATACGAGTGGCCCGGCAACGTGCGGGAGCTGGAGAACTTCATCGAGCGGTCGGTGATCATGCACGCCGGGGCGAAGACGATTCCCTTCGATCCGGCCGAGGGGCTGTACCGGCGGCGCGAGCACGACGTGCTCAAGACCGCCCGCACCGAGCGGTGGAACCTGGACCATCTCGAGCGCGAGTACATCCTCGCCGTGCTCGAGGAAGTCGCCGGCCATCAGGGCCGCGCAGCCGAGGTGCTCGGCATCGACCGCCGCACGCTGTACCGCAAGCTCAAGCGCTACCGCGGCGAGCCCGAGGAGGGCGAGCCGGACGACCTGGGGGACGAGCCGGAAGCCTCGTCGGTTGAGACGGGGTAGATACGCCGTCGCCCGCCTCGCGCGGACACGATGTCTCATGGCGGCCAAGGGCCCCGGCTGACAGCGGCCGGGGCCTTCGTGTAACCATCAGCGCCGTAAACGGTTACGGGACCGGCACCGATTCGCTCCCGTGGTACGCGATACGCAACGCTCCTCGGACGTGATCGAATCCCTGCTCATCGCCGTGGACGCCGCGCCGTTCGCCGATCGGGTCGCCAGCTGGCTGCCCGACCTGGTGAGCGCCGGCGTGCGCCGCGCCACGCTGTTCCACGCCATCGAGGGTATCGGCGCGGAGTGCGTGAAGGAGCTGGACGATCTGCGGCCGAGGCTGGACCGGCTGGCGGTGCAGCTGTCGGCGCGCGAGGTGGAGACGGAGATCTCGCTGAAGCGCGGCGACCGCGTGCGGTGGCTCACGTCGCTGGCCGAGCTCAGAACCGGCCAGGTGGTCGTGCTGGGCACGCATTGCTCGGTCGCGCCGTCCGCGCGGCCGATCGGCTCCACCCTGCGGCTCATGCTCGAAGCGTCGCACGCCCCGCTGCTGGTGCTGGGCAGCGCGTTCGAGCCGAAGGCGCCGCGGCTGTTCGAGCGGCCGTACCTGCTCGCCGGCCGCCAGTCGGCCGCGCTCGAGCCGCGGGCGCGCTCGCTCGTCCCGGTACCGCTCCGTGCGGTGGCCGCGGACGCCGTGGACGGCCTGCCGGCGGACGCCTCCCTGATTGTCGCAGGCCCCGAGGCGTCGTCCGACGCGTTCGAGCGCCTGATCACCCGTTGCTCCTGCCCGGTGCTCGCATTCCCGGCCCCGTCCCTTTCGCTCCATCCTGAGAAGGGCCCGAGCACCGTATTCACCCCACCGTCGGAAGCATCGGGCGCCGCACGCAAGGGCTAAGTCACCTCGGTGACCGCGGCCGGCCGTGTGGTGCCCGACTTCCGAGTCGGGCACCGTTGTTTTCGGGGTATGGCGTTCCGGGTTGGGGGAGGGACGGCGGCGCGGCGCCCTAGAGCGCCGCAAGCTCCGCGAGCGTCTCCGCTCCGTAGAAGAGGCGGATGTACTTGGCCTGCGTCGGCGTCAGGCGGCGGACCGCCCACGCCAGGTGCACGAAGTGCGGCTCGATCGGCGGGCGGAGCGGGTGCATGCCCAGCTCCTCCGGCAGGTGGCTGCCCTTGCGGGCGTTGCAGGTCGAGCAGGCGGTGACGACGTTCGTCCACGCGTTGGTGCCCCCGCGCGAGAGCGGCACGAGATGGTCACGCGTCAGGCACTCCCGCGTACGCAGCTGCGCCTGGGTGCGGGAGCAGAACTGGCAGCGGTACCCGTCGCGGGCGAACAGGAAGGTGTTCGTCACCTGGCGGCGGAAGCGCCGCGGCACGTGGACGAACTTGACGAGCCGGATGACCGCGGGCCGCGGGATGGCGAGCCGCTCCGAGCGCGCCACGCGCCCGGCGTCCGCCTCGACGATCTCGGCCTTGCCGTCGATGACGAGGCGCAGCGCCCGCCGCACCGGCACCATGGTGAGCGGTTCGAACGACGCATTCAATGCGAGGCATCGCACCCGGAACACCCTCCGCGTGGCCTGCCGCACACCCAAGAAAAAACCCGTCACGCTCATCGCGAACGGGACGGGAGCACCTGGGTGCCTCAGTTGTCACGACCACGTCCCTGGAGCGCCCTACCCGGCGCCCGACGATTCATACTAGCGCGCGGACGGCGCCGGGGCAAGGCGCCGCGCGGATGCACGGCCGGCCGCGGACCGCGGCGCGGCTACGCGCCGAAGGCCTCGCGCGCCGCCGCGAGCTGCACGACCACCGCGGCGCGGGCCGTGCCTCCCGCGACCTGGCGCCGCTCGACGGCCGCCTCCACGCCCCCGAGGCGCGCCAGCGTGGCGGTGAGACGCGGATCGAGGCGCGACGCCTCGCCGTCCCCCACCGCGTCGAGGGGCACGCCCAGCTCCTCGGCGCGCCGCACCAGGGCCCCCACCAGCACGTGGGCGTCGCGGAACGCCATCCCGCCGGCGACGAGCAGGTCGGCGAGGTCGGTGGCGAGCACCGACGGCTCCAGCGCCGCCGCCATGCGGCCCGCGTCCGGCGCGAGCGACTCCACCACGCCGCCGAGGAGGTCGGCCGCGTCCCGCGCCCGGTCGAGCGCCGCGAACAGCGCGGCGTTGTTCTCCTGCAGGTCCTTCTGGTAGCCGGTCGGCATCGCCTTCATCGTCGCCAGCAGCGCCACCAGGCCGCCCACCAAATGGCCCGCCGCGCCCCGGACCAGCTCCAGCGAGTCGGGGTTCCGCTTCTGGGGCATCAGGCTGCTGCCCGTCGTGAACGGCTCGGCCAGCCGCACGAAGCCGAATTCCGCCGAAGAAAACAGGATCAGGTCCTCGGCGAGGCGGGAGCAGTGGGTCCCCGCGAGCGCGGCGACGAACACCGCTTCCACGGCGAAGTCACGGTCGCCGACCGCGTCCATCGAATTGGCGGAGACCGCGGCGAACCCCAGGTCCGCGGCCAGCGCGTCGCGGTCCACCGCGAAGCCCGAGCCCGCGATCGCGCCGGAGCCGAGCGGCAGGACGGCCGCGCGCTGCCGCGCCCCGCCCAGGCGGGCCCGGTCGCGCGCCAGCGGCCACAGGTGCGCCAGCGCCCAGTGGGCGAAGCGGACGGGCTGCGCGCGCTGCGTGTGCGTGTAGGCGGGCATCAGCACGTCCAGCCCGCGCTCCGCCTGCCCGATCAGCGCGCGGCCGAGCGACAGGAGCGCGCCGTCCAGCCGCTCCAGCGCGTCCATCGTCCACAGCCGCAGGTCGGTGCCCATCTGGTCGTTGCGGGAGCGGCCGGTGTGGAGCTTGCCCGCCAGCGGGCCGATCGCCTCGCCGAGCAGCCGTTCGATGAGCGAGTGGATGTCCTCGTCCGCCGCCCCGTCCGCGGCGCCGCCGGCGAGTGACGCCTGGACCGTGTCGAGCCCGGTCAGCATCGTTTCGCGCTCGGCGGGCGTGAGCACGCCGCAGCGCTCCAGCGCGCGCACCCAGGCCCGGTTCGTCGCCAGGTCCTCGCGCCACAGGCGCCGGTCCACCGGCAGGCTGCGGTTGAGGCGGTCGAGTCGCGCGTCCATGGGCTGCGCGAACCGGCCGCCCCACATCACGTGCCTGGCGTCAGACACGGGCGGGCTGCCGGACCAGGCCGGCGAGCGGGCGCGGCGACCACCCCAGCAGCGCGGTGGCGCGCCGCGAGTCGAGCGAGGTATCCCGCGGTCGCGACGCCGGCCGGTCCGCCTCGCGGACCAGCGCGGGATCGAACCGGAACATGGCGCACAGGATGCGGCCCAGCTCGAGACGGGAGAGCCTCGCCCCGGCTACGTGATAGATCCCGGCGACGTCCAGGATGCACAGCTCCCAGGCGGCCCGCGCGACGTCGTCCACGTGGACCGGGCTGCGCCACTCGTCCCGGTACAGGTCCACGCTCTGCCCCCGCACCATCGCGTCGCATTCGTACGCCGGCCGCAGCAGGACCCCGCTCTCGCCGACCAGGATCGAGGTGCGGATGATCAGCGCCCCCGGGTGCTCGGCCGCGACCAGCGCCTCGGCGTCGCGCTTCATGGTTCCGTACGAGGACAGCGGGCCGGTCGGCGCATCCTCGCCGTACGAGCCGGTGTGGCCGTCGAACACCAGGTCGGTGGAGAAGAAGACGAACCGCGTCCCGCGCGCGGCGGCCGCGCGCGCGGCGGCGACCGCGGCGTCCACGGTGACGGTGGGATTGGTCTTGTCGTAGGCGCAGAAGAACACGGCGGACGACTGCTCGCGCTCCATCACCTCGCGCACGCTGGTCGGGGTGCCGAGGTCCACGTGCAGCTCGCGCCAGTTGCCCGGCCGCACCGGGTGGCGGCCGCCGGTGCCGGCGAGCGCGATGTCCCGGGGGCCAAGCGCGAGCAGGCGCGAGCCCAGGAAGCCCGACGCGCCGACGACGAGCGCGCGAACGGGCCTGGGACTCAGTCGGCGGCCTCCGCGATGCGGACGCCGAGCCGGCGCTCGCGCTCGGCCGCCGTCCGGACCGCCAGCCCGTACAGCCGGATGAAGCCCTCGGCGTCGCTTTGCCGGTACACCCCGTCGGCGCCGAACGTGGCCAGTCCCTCCTGGTACAGCGACACCGGCGAGCTGCGGCCCACGACGTGGCAGGAGCCCTTGTACAGCTTCATCCGCACGCTCCCGGTCACGTACCGCTGCTGCGCCGCCACCAGGGCGTCGAGCGCCTCGCGCTCCGGCGTCCACCAGCGGCCGTCGTACACCAGATCAGCATAGCGCCGGCCCAGGTCGTCGGCCAGCGCCAGGCTGCGGCGGTCCAGCACCAGCTGCTCCAGCTCCCGGTGCGCCTGGAACAGCACCGTCCCCGCGGGCGTCTCGTACACGCCGCGCGACTTCATGCCGACCAGCCGGTCCTCCACGATGTCCGCCCGTCCCACGCCGTGCTCGCCCGCGACGGCGTTCAGCGCCTCGACCAGCGCCACCGGCGCCATCGGCTCCCCGTCCAGCGACACCGGCTCGCCGGCCTCGAACCCGATCGTGACCACGGCGGGCACGGCGGGGGCGTCCTGCGGGGAGCGCGTCAGCACGAACAGGTCGGCCGGGGGCTCCTGCCACGGATCCTCGAGCACGCCTCCCTCGTGGGAGATGTGCCACAGGTTGCGGTCGCGGCTGTACGGCTTCTCCGCCGACGCCGTGGTCGGGATCCCCTTCTCCCTCAGGTACGCGAGCAGGTCTTCGCGCCCGCGGAACTGCCACTCCCGCCACGGCGCCAGCACTTTCAGGTCGGGCGCGAACGCCGCGTAGGTGAGCTCGAAGCGCACCTGGTCGTTCCCCTTGCCGGTGCAGCCGTGCGCGAGCGCCGTGCCCCCGACCCGGCGCGCGTAGGCCACCTGGCGCTCCGCGATCAAGGGCCGCGCCATCGAGGTCCCCAGCAGGTACGTCCGGGCGTAGATCGCGCCCGCCTTGAGCGTGGGCCAGATGAACTCGCGCACGAACCGGTCGCGCACGTCCTCGACGTGGCACCCCTCCGCGCCCGAGCGTCGCGCCTTCTCCTCCAGGCCCCTCAGCTCGCCGGCGCCCTGGCCGACGTCCACCGCCACGCAGTACACCGCCGCGCCGTACCGCTCCTTCAGCCACGGAACGATGGCGGAGGTGTCGAGCCCCCCGGAGTATGCCAGCACCACGCGCTCGGCCATGACCGCTACCCTCGCTCGGAGCATGAGTGTTTATGCAGCAAGTCGCATAAACATACACGGCGCCGGCGGGGGCTTCAATGCCTCGGCGCGCTGTAGTCGGCGAGGCGCCGGGCGAGCTTGCGCCGGGCCGCCGGGCTGCGGGTCACGATGAGGACGGTGTCGTCGCCGGCCAGGGAGCCGAGCACCTCCGGCCACGCTTCGCGGTCGAGGGCGGCCGCCAGCGCGCTGGCGCTGCCGGTGGGCGTGCGGAGCACCAGCAGCGGGCCGACGCCGTCGGCGCGCAGCAGCAGCGAGGAGAGGAACCCGGCCAGCGTCGGGGCGAGGCCCGTCTCGTCGGGCGAGGCGGCGTAGCCCGGGGCGCCGTCGGGGCCGGGCTGCTTGAGCAGGCCGAGCTCGTGGATGTCGCGGGAGAGGGTGGCCTGCGTCACGTCGAAGCCGGCGTGCGCCAGCAGCTCGCGCAACCGTTCCTGGCTCGGGACCGCGTGCTCGCGCACCAGGCGCAGGATCGCGGCGTGTCGCTGGGCTTTCATCCGCTCCTCGGCATCAGGACGGGGCGAACATACCGCCGGCGGGCGCGCCGCGCGACACGGCGGCCGCCGCCGCCGCGGCGCGGAACGCCGCGGCCTCGGACGCCGCGTCCACGCCGGGCCAGGCGCCCTGCCGGTACACGACGCGCCCGGCCACCACGGCCAGCACGACGTCGGAAGCGGTGGCGGCGTCGGCGACCGCCGCCTCCGGCCCGGCGGCGGACCGGAACGCCGGCCCCGCGAGGCTCACGGCCGCGAGGTCGCCCCACGCGCCCGGCACCAGCGTCCCCAGGTCCGCCAGTCCGAGAGCCGCGGCGCCGTCCGTCGTGACGAGGCGCAGCAGCCCGCGCGGGCCGAGCGCCGGCTCGCCCGCGCCGGACGCGGCCAGCCTGGCCTCGGCGAACAGGTCGAGGCGCCCGCCGGCCGCCACCGAGTCGGTGCCCAGGCCCACCGTGACGCCGCTGCGGCGCATCGCGGCGAAGTCGGCGCGCCCGTGTCCCAGCGCCGCGTTGGAGCCGGGACAGTGCGCCACCGCCGCACCGTGGCGCCGCGCGGTGGCGAAATCGCGCGCGTCCGCCGTGACGCAGTGGATGAGCAGCGGACGGCAGGCCAGCAGCCCCGCCCCCGCCAGCCAGTCCACCGTGGAACGGGCCCGCGGCTCCACCGCGATGCCGCGCGCACCGAGCAGCTCGGCGAAGGGGCCGCGGCCTTGCTCCACCAGGGCGCGCTCGTCCGGCGATTCGGCCACGTGCATCGCGACCTTGAGCCCGCGCGCGGCCGCCAGCGCGGCCACGGCCTCCAGCAGCGGCGGCGACACCGTGTACGGGGCGTGCGGCGAGACGCCGATCTCCACGCGCTCCGAGCACCACCGCGCGAGGCCCGCCAGCGCCTGCTCCAGGCCGGCCATCGCCTCGGCGCACCCGGCCGGGTCCGGGCCGAAGACCTCCTGGTAGGCCACGCCCCTGGCGCCAAGCTCGGCGAGAGCCGCCGCCGCCGCGCCGGTGGAACCCGTGTCGCCGTAGGTGGTGATCCCCGCCGCGAAACCCTCCAGCGTCCCCCACCGCGCCGCGGCGCGGAACGCGCGCGGGTCGAGCGCGTCCTTGATCGCACGGACCGTGCGCAGCCAGTCCACGAACGGGAGGTCGCGAACGAGCCCGCGCAGGGCGGTCAGCTCGAGGTGGCTGTGGGCGTTGACCAGGCCGGGAAGGAGCGCGGCGTCGCCCAGCTCGAGCGCCTCGGCCCCCGCCGGCCGCGGCACGGCCGGGTCGCGTCCGACCGCGGCGATGCGGCCGTCCTCGCCCACGAGGACGGCGCCGCCGGCGATCGGGTCGCCGGTCACCGGCAGCACCCATCGCGCACCGACGCGCAGCGGCCTCACGCGATCAGCGGCCGGGGCCGCGCGGCCGCTTGGGCGGCTTGACGAAGGAGTCGTTCTTGACGGAAGGCGGCGCGGCGGGCGCCGGCGCGCCCGGCCCCGGGTGCAGCGGGCAGAACTCCGTCGGGACGTTGTTCGGCGAGAACACCTCCCACCGCCGGACCGACGCCGGGCAGTAGGGCGTCGCGAGCTTGCCGGAGGTGACGTCGATCTCCCGCTGCACCATCCCCGTAGGCATGGTCCAGTCGCCCGGCGGGGGCCGGCGCTCGTAGACCTCCTTCATGAAGTTCGCCCACGCCGGCGCCGCGTACAGGCCGCCCTGGGCGTTCACCCGGATCGTCTGCGGGTTGTCGAATCCCATCCAGAAGCCGGCCACGAGGTCGCGCGTGTACCCGATGAACCACACGTCGGTGTAGTCGTTGGTCGTGCCGGTCTTGCCCCCGGCCGGGAGGGTGAATCCCGCCCGCCGGACCGCGCCCGACGCCGTGCCGTAGCGGATCACGTCGCGCAGCATGTCGTTCAGCACGTACGCCTGGTCGGTGGACATCACCCGCTCGCGCTGCGGCTGCTTCTCGTAGAGCACCTTCCCGTCGGCGTCCTCGACGCGGAGCACCGCGAAGGGGAACGCCCGCACGCCGAGCGTCGCCGGCACGGTGTAGGCCGACACCATCTCGAGCGGGATCACGCTCGCCGAGCCGATGAACATCGAGGGCACCGCGGGCACCGGCGTGCTGATCCCGTACTTGCGCGCCTCCGCCACCACCGCGTCCGCCCCCAGCTCCAACCCCAGCCGGATCGTGACGAGGTTGAGCGACAGGGCCAGCCCGCGGCGCAGCGTTTCCGGCGCGGAGGTCGTGTCCTCCTCGAAGTTGTGGGGCTCCCAGATGGTGCCGTCGGACATCGGGAGCGACAGCGACGAATCGGCCAGCATCTCGTTGGGCGAGTGCCCGGCGCGGATCGCCGCGGAATACACGAACAGCTTGAAGGTCGAGCCCGGCTGGCGCTCCGCCTGGGTGGCGCGGTTGAACTTGGAGTCGTCGAAGTCCCGTCCGCCCACCATCGCGCGGATCGCGCCCGACGTGTCCATGGCGACCATCGCCCCCTGCAGGTACGGCGTCGAGGTCTGCTCCTCGTTCGCCGCCGTCGCGGCGTTGGACTCCATGTACTGCGCGTAGGTCCGGTGCGGGAACCGCCCGTAGGCGCCTCCCTCGATGGCCTCGATCTGCGCCTCCAGCGAGCGCTCGGCGGCCTCCTGCATGTCGAGATCCAGCGTGGTGTAGACGCGGTAGCCCTTCTCGTACAGGTCGCGCCCGAACCGATCGTCGAGCTGCTGGCGGATCCACTCCACGAAGTACGGCGCCACGTCGCCGTAGTCGGACCGCGCGGCGAGGGCGAGCGGGTAGGCCTTGGCTTCCTCGGCCTGCACGGCGGTGATGTAGCCCTGCTGCCGCATCAGGTCGAGCACCATGTTGCGACGCTCCACGGCGCGGGCGGGATGGCGGCGCGGGTTGTACAGCCCCGGACCCTTGGGGAGGGCGGCCAGCATCGCCGCCTCCGGCAGGCTGAGGTCGCGCGCCGACACGCCGAAGTAGCGCTGGGCCGCCGTCTCGACGCCGTAGGCGCCGTTGCCCAGGTTGATCTGGTTCAGGTACAGCTCGAGGATCCGGTCCTTCGAGTAGGTGTGCTCGAGCTCCAGCGCCACCCGCGTCTCGCGCAGCTTGCGCGTCAGCGTCTTCTCGCGCGAGATGCGGTCGCGGAAGACGTTGCGCGCCAGCTGCATGGTGATGGTGGAGAAGCCCTGGCTCCACGACCGCGAGAGGATGTTGGCCTTGAGGGCGCCGAGGATCCGCCCGTAGTCGATGCCGTGGTGCTGGTAGAACCGCTTGTCCTCGACCGCGATGAACGCCTGCCGCAGGTACAGCGGCATCTCCTGCAGCGGGATGACGGTCCGGCGCTCGTAGCCCAGCTCGGTGATGAGCCGGCCGTCCGCCGCGTACACCTTCGAGGCCTGCTGGGGACGGTAGTCGTCCAGGATGGCGATCGACGGACACGCGCGCCCGGCGCACACCCGGGTCCAGCTCCCATACGCCAAGCCGACGAGGAACCCGACGACGAGCAGCAGGAAGGTGACCGTGCGGCGGGCGCGGTCCGGGGAGAACCAGCGCCGGAAGCTCCTGACGCGTGTATCCGCCATGAGCGTCGGAAGTTACCGGAACCGCGCCGCGCTTGCCAGCCGCCCGGTCCCGCGACTACGATAGCGCATGCGCGCCTTCCCCCCCGTCAACGAGCAGATGGATGCCATCCGCCGCGGCGCGGTCGAGATCATCCCCGAGGACGACCTCGTCCGCAAGCTCGAGCGCTCGGTCAAGACCGGCGTCCCGCTGGTGGTGAAGCAGGGGTTCGACCCCACGCGGCCGCACCTCCACCTCGGCTACATGGTCTCCATCCGCAAGCTGCGCACGTTCCAGGAGCTCGGGCACAGCGTCACCTTTCTGGTCGGCGACTTCACGGCCATGGTCGGCGACCCGAGCGGCCGCAGCGAAACGCGCCCGCCGCTCACCGAAGCGGAGGTGGAGGCGAACGCGGCCACGTACCGCGAGCAGGTCCTCAAGGTCCTCGACGCCCACGGCACGGCGCTGCGCCGCAACAGCGAGTGGCACGCGAAGCTGTCGCTGCGCGACGCCCTGACGCGGATGGCCGGCCACTACACCATCGCCCGGCTGCTGGAGCGGGACGATTTCGCCAAGCGCTACGCGGCGCAGACCCCCATCACCCTGGCGGAGTTCTTCTACCCCCTCCTGCAGGGGTACGATTCGGTCGCCCTGAAGGCCGACGTCGAGCTGGGCGGCACCGACCAGAAGTTCAACCTGCTGGTGGGACGCACGCTGATGGAGCGCCTGGGCCTCGAGCCGCAGGTGTGCCTGGTCATGCCGCTGCTGCGCGGCACCGACGGCGAGCGCAAGATGTCGCAGTCGTACGACAACTACATCGGGATCACCGAGCCGCCGGAGACGCAGTTCGGCAAGACCATGTCCATTCCGGACACGCTGCTCGAGGAGTGGACCACGCTGCTTTCGACGGCGCGCGAGGCCGATCTCGCGGCGGCGCTGGCGCGGTGCCGCGCCGAACCCTACGCGGCCAAGCGCTGGCTGGCGCGCGACGTCGTGGCGCAGTTCCACGGACCGGAGGCGGCGGTCGCGGCGGAGGCGCACTTCGACCGGCTGTTCAAGTCGAAGGAAGCACCGACCGAGCGGCCTACATTCACGCACGCCGCCGCCTCGCTCGCGCAGGTCCTCAAGGACATCGGCTTCGCGGGTTCGCTCGGCGAGGCGCGCCGGATGGCGGCGCAGGGCGGGGTGCAGCTCGACGGCGTGAAGGTCGAGGACGCCAACCGGGTCCTGGCCGCGGGAACGTACGTCGTGAAATACGGGAAGCTCAAGTACGCGGATGTGACGATCACACCAGGTGAGACGCGAGGGGTGAGAGGTGAGACGGCTGCGTGAGAAGTGAGAAGTCCAGAGGCGTGAGAGGCTGCGGCGCGGCTTCTCACTTCGTCTTCTCACCTCTCACTTGAACGTCTCACCTCTCACCTCTCACGCATCACCCCGTCCAGCACATCCACCACCTTCTCCATCTCCTCGACGGTGTTGTAGCAGTGCGGCGCGACGCGAATGGCCCCCTCCCGCAGCGACACGACGATGCCCGCCTGCCGCAGCCGCCGGTGCGCCTCGGCGGCGTCGGGCGGAGCGAGGCAGACGATCTGGCTCCGGTGCGCGTCGTCGGTCGGTGACACGACGCGGACCCCGCGCGTCGAGGCCCACGCCAGGAGCGGCGCGGCCAGCGAGCGCAGATAGGTCTCGACCGCCTCCACGCCCAGCTCGAGCAGCAGGCCGATGGAGGTGGTGAGGCCGAGCTGGTCCTGGGTCGCCGGCCCGGAGATCTCGAAGCGGCGCGCGTCATCCACGAGACGATCGTTGTAGCTCAGCAGCTGGGTGAAGTCATCCATCCCCTGGTAGGAGAGCCACCCCGACATCGGCGGCGTCAGCTCGCCGACCAGTCCGGGCCGCACGTAGAAGAACCCCGAGCCCCACGGTCCCAGCAGCCATTTCTGGCCGCCGCACGCGAGGATGTCCACCGGCAGGGCGGCGACGTCCACGGGCACCACGCCGAGGGCCTGGATGCCGTCCACCACCAGGTACGCGCCGTTGGCGCGGCACGCGGCCCCGAGGCGGGCCAGGTCGGCCCGGAACCCGTTGGAGAACTGCACCAGCGAGACGGCGAGGGCGCGCACCCGCGGGTCGGCCAGCCGCTCCACCAGGTAGTCCTCGTCCGGGAAGCCCTCGGGCGTGACGGGCGCGCGCTCGACGATGACGCCGTCGCGGCGACGCGCAAGCCACGGGTACACGTTGGCGGGGAATTCCCGGTCGCTGAGGAGCACGATGTCCCCCGCCGCCAGGGGGAGCGCGCCGGCCGCGACGTGGAGTCCGGTCGAGGTATTCGGGGCGAGGGCGATGGTCTCGGGGGCCGCCCCGATCAGCGCCGCGGCGGCGCTGCGCGCCGCGGACTGTACCGCGAACAGGTCGCGGTCCGGCAGGAGGTGCGGCGCCGTCCGCTTGGCGTTGAACGCCTCGATCGCGAGGCGCGTGCGCTCGGGCAGCGGGCCCACCGACGCCGCGGCCAGGTACGTCGTCGCGGCGGTCCAGGGGAACTCCTGGTTGCGAAGTTCGCGAACGAGATCGCCGAGCCGGAACAGCGCGGCGTCGGTCAGCACGAGAGTGGCGCGGGCATGGGTACGAACGCTACGTTAACCCCCGATGATCGACCGCGGCAAGGCGCGATGAAGGACGGCTGGCGCTTCGCGCTGGTCCTCGGCGGCGGGGGGATGAAGGGGCTCGCGCACGTGGGCGCGCTCCGGGCCCTGCTGGAACGGGGCTGGGAGCCCGACGTGATCATCGGCACCAGCATCGGCGCCCTCCTGGGCGCCGCGTGGGCGGCCGGATTCACCATCCCCGAGCTGGAGGAGGTGGCGCTCAGCATGCGGCGCCGCGACGTGTTCGCCCTGGCGCGCGCCGACATGGCCGTCCACCGCCTCCGCTCTCCCGCGCTCTACCAGACCGAGCCCCTCCAGAACCTGCTCCGCGGCTTCTTCGGCGATACCACCTTCGACGATCTCCACCGCCGCCTCATCGTCGCGTCGGTGGACGTCAACAGCGGCACCGTGCTCTACTGGGGCCTGCCCGGACTGCGCCGCGTCGCGGTCGCCGACGCGGTGTTCGCCTCGTGCGCGCTCCCCGGCTTCTTCGCCCCGCGGCCGATCGGAGGGCGGTTCCTCGTGGACGGCGCCCTCGCGGACAACCTGCCGGTCGCGCTCGCGGCCGGGCAGGACGTGGACGGCGTCGTCGCCGTGGACGTCGGCGCGTCGAGCGTGCTGCGCGCCGAGGTGCAGGAAGAGGGGTTCGCGGCCGTCTTCGCCCGCGCGACGGAGATCGTGTTCCAGCAGGTGCTCGAGGCGCGGCTGGCGCGCTGGACCCGGCCGCCGATGCTCCTGGTGCAGCCGCGCGTCGAGCACGTGCCGATGTTCTCCTTCGCGCACACCCGCGAGCTCCTCGACGAGGGGTACCGGGCCGCGGCCGCGGCGCTCGACCTGGCCGAGCACGAGGTGCGGGAGGCCGGCGGCGGCATCTTCCCGCGCCGCCAGGTCGAGCTCCACGTGAGCCGGGACCGCTGCGTCGGCTGCGGCCTGTGCGTGGTGCTCGCGCCGGGGACCTTCACCATGGACGCGTCCGGCAAGGCGGTAGCGCCGACGCAGCCGCAGACGTGGTCTCCGGCGAGCGGGGACTTCCTCCGCCACTGCCCCACGTACGCGATCACCGCGCGGCCGGCGCCCGCGCAGGTGGAGGCATCGCGCGAGCCCCGCGGACGGCCGCCCCTGGACCCCTCGTGAGCGCGACGGCCGCGGCGCCGGCCGCCGCGCGCGGCGACGCGATCGCTGCGCTGTACGGGACGCGCGTGCGCGTCGCCGGCGTGGAGCTGCAGGCGACCGACGCGGCGGCGCTCGCGGCGATCACGCTGTTCGCGGCCCTGACCGTCGTCTTCCACGCCCGGATCCACGGCGCCGGCGCCGTCCTGGGCAAGGTCCTCGCCTGCGGCCTGCTCTACCTCGGCGCGGCGGCGCTCTTTCAGCGGCTCCGCAATCGCCACCTCCGCTTCCTGGTCCGTACCGCGTCCGTGCAGTTCCTCTGCGCCGAGCTGTACCTGCTCGTGTATTCGCTGCAGCTGATTCTCGTCGGGAGCTGGCAGGATGCCGCCGTGGTGCGCGTCGAGCAGGCCGTCTTCGGCGTCCAGCCCGTGGTCTGGTTCGAGGCATTCATCACCCCGGGTCTCACCGAATGGCTGATGTTTTCCTACGTGGCGTACCTGTTCATCTACCCGCTGCTGAGCGGCCTGATCTACTACCAGCGCGGCGAACAGGCGATGGAGGACTTCCTGTTCACCGGGATCCTGGCCAACGTCGCCTGCGACATCGGGTTCATCCTGTTTCCCGTGGCCAGCCCCTACTACTACCATCCGGTTCGAGAGCTGCTGACCGTGCCCCTCGACGGGTGGTTCTTCACGGCCTGCGGCGAGTACATCCGCCACCACCTCCACAGCATCGGCAGCTCCCTGCCCAGCGCCCACACCGCCGTCGCCACCGTGATGTGGGTGATGGCCCGGCGGTACTCGCGCCCCGCCTTCTATATCCTGTCCCCGGTGATCGTGTCGCTGTACGTGTCCACGGTCTACCTCCGCTACCACTACGCGTCCGACGCCGTCGCCGGGATCGTGGTGGGGGCCCTCGTCGTGCTCGCGGCGCCGGCCGCGATGCGCGCCTGGAACCGGCGGACGCTCCGCTGGTACTCCCGCGCGGCATGAACATCCTGATCACCGGCGCCAACGGCTTCATCGGCTCCAGCCTGTGCCGGCATTTCGCGGCCAAGGGGTGGAACGTCTGGGGTCTCGTGCGGCAGAGCTCCGACCTGCACTACCTCGACGGCGTCGCCGTCGAGCGCATCATCGGTGATCTCCGCCGGCCGGAGGACATCCGGCTCCCCCCCGCGATCGACTACGTGGTTCACGCCGCCTCGATCGTCTCGGACACCGCGGACGACGCGACGTGCGCCGAGAACATCTACCAGCTGGCCGTCAACCTCCGCGGCCTGATCGCGAGCCTGCCGCGGGCGCCCCGGCGGCTGCTCTACGTGTCCACCGCGCTGACGCTCGGCTACAACCGCGTGAACATCTCGGAGCGGACGCCGGGCGAGCCGGCGCTGTTCCTGCCCTACACGCGCCACAAGATCAGGACGGAGGCCTACTTCCTCGACCAGGGCAGGACCAGCGGCCTTCCGGTCGTGATCCTGCGACCCGCCGACGTGTACGGACCCCGCGACCGCACCAGCTGCGCCCGGATGCTGCGCGCCTGCGAGAGCGGGGCGCCGCTCATCGTCGGCCACGGCAACTGGCGGTTCGGCTACTGCTACATCGACAACCTCTGCCAGGCCGCCGAGCTGGCCCTCGCGACCGAGGGCATCGAAGGCCGGTGCTACACCGTGACGAACGTGGACCTGCCGACCTGGCGGACGTTCTTCTCCACGCTGCAGCGGGCGCTGAAGCGCCGGCAGCGCGTGTACGTGCCGGTGTGGTTCGCCTTCGCGGCGGCGGGCCTGATGCAGGCCGTGCGGCGGCTGGTTCCCCGCTACGAGCCGGCGCTGACGTATTACCGGGTCCGACGCGTGACCACGGAGACGACCTACGACATCTCGCGCACCATCGCCGACCTCGGCTACGCGCCGGACGACCACATGGAGCGCCAGGTCCACGCGATCGTGAGCTGGTATCGGGAGGAGAGGGCGCGTGGCTTCATCACCTAGCTGGCCACCGCTCGCGACGGTCCTGTACCTGTACCTGGCTGTCGCGTTCACGGTGATGGTCACCGTCTTTCGGGCCCGGCGGTTCCTGCGCGACGGCGGCGGAGACTACCGGGCGTACCTGCTGTACTTCTGCTGTTTCGCGCTGACCCTCCTGGTGGTGCCCATCGGGATCGTCTGGGTGGGGTCGGCGTCGCCGCTGGCGTTCCTGGCGGCGATCGGTTTCCGGGCGGGCCGGACCGGTGTGGGTCTCCTGTTCGTCGCCATCGCCCTTCCCGTGGCGCCAACGGCGGCGTGGCTCGGCTCGCGCGATCCGGCGATGCGCGAGCAGTACCCGTTCTCCAAGCAGGCGTGCGCGAGCCCGGGACGGTTCGTCGCGTACGAGGTCGCGTACCTGGGGCTGTACTACGTGCCCTGGGAGTTCGTCTTCCGGGGCCTGCTCTTCTTTCCCCTCGTCGCGGCGCTCGGCCTCGGGCCGGCCCTGGCCGTGGAAACCATCGTCTCGACGCTCTACCACATCGGCCATCCGGACGCCGAGATTCTCGCCGCCCTCGGCGCGGGGATCGTGTTCGGCCTCCTCGCGTACGCCACGGGCTCCTTCCTCTATACCGTCGCCATCCACGCGCTCGTGGGCGTGAGCACGGACACGATTCAGTACCGGCGCCTCGCCAAGCGGTGACCCACCGAACCGCCGGCGGCGACGCCGTGAGCATCCTGGTGACGGGCGCGACCGGCTTCGTGGGCTCGGTCCTGATGCCCCGGCTCGTCGCGGCCCACGGCGCCGAACGGCTGACGGCCTTCGTCCTCCCCGGGGTCCCGATTCCGGCCTCGTGGTCGGGCGCCGCGGTGCGCATCGTCCGCGGCGACGTGCTCGACGGCGAGGCCGTCTCGGGCGCCGTGGCGGGGCACCGTCACGTCGTGCACCTGGCGGGGTACATCTCCTACGCGCAGCGGGACGCCGAACGGCTCATGCGCGTCAACCGTGACGGCGTCCGGAACGTCGTGGGCGCGTGCCTGCGCCACCACGTCCAGCGCCTCGTCCACATCTCGTCGGTCGGCGCCGTGGGATTCCACCGGAGCGGGGCGCCGGCGGACGAGGAGACTCCGTTCAACTGGCCGGCGTCGCTGCACTACATGGTGTCGAAACACGAAGGGCAGAACGTGGTGGAGGACGCGGTACGGCGGAGGGGGCTCCCGGCGGTCGTCCTCAACCCGGCGTCGATCATGGGGCCGGGCGACTGGAATCCCGCGACGCCGCACAACCAGCTCTACCGGATGCTGTCCGGCAAGCGGCTGACGGGGACGTTCACCGGCGGCCTGGCCGTGGTGGACGTGCGCGACCTCGTGGCCGCCATCGTCGCCGCGCTCACCCGGGGCCGGGTCGGCGAGCGCTACCTGATCGTCGGCGCGAACCTGGGCTACCGCGAGGTGATCCGGCTCGTCACGCGCGCCTGCGGCCGCGAATCGCGCGTCGTGCCGGTGCCGGCGCTCGCGGTGACGGCGGCGGGGAGCGTGGTCGAGCTCGCGAGCCTGCTCACCGGCCGCCCGCCGCTGCTGACGTACGCCTATGGCCGCCTCAGCGGCTGGCGCGCCTACTACGACAACGAGAAGAGCCGGCGGGAGCTCGGGGTCACGTACCGCGACATCGGAGAGACGATCCGGGACGGCTGGGAGTACTTCCGCTCGACGCTCGGCGGGCGCCGGCCCTGACTCACGGCGCCGGCCGGGCCGGAGGCTGGCGATCCCACAGGCGGTGCGTCCACAGGTACTGCTCCGGCGTGCGCCGTACCACGGCCTCCAGACGCTGGCGGAACAGCGTGGCGATGCGGACCACCAGCGTCTCCGCGTCGCCGCGCGGCGCCTGGTCCAGCACCTCGATGTACCCCCGGTAGCGCCCGTCCCGCTCCGCGACGAATCCGCCGAAGACCACCGGCGCCCCGCTGCGGGCCGCGAACAGCCCCGGGCCGACCGCGGTCTGCGTCGGACGGCCGAAGAACGGCACCCACGTGGAGCTGCGCATCGCCCCCTGGTCGGCGACGAGCCCCACGAGCTTGCCGGCGGCGAGGGCGGCGGGAATGGTGGCGCGCGCCTCGGGCATCGGGATCGTCTCGATGCCCATGCGTCGCCGGGCGCGTTCGACGTACGCCGCGACCCACGGGTTCGAGGGCGGTTTCACGACGGCGGCCACCCGCAGGCCGACCGTGCCCGCCCAGGCGGCCGCCAGCTCCCAGTTGCCGTGATGGCCCGCGAGCACGATCACCCCGCGGCCCTCCGCCGCCAGCGACCGCAGCAGCTCCTCGCCCTCGACCTCCCGCACGTACGGGATCACCGCCGCCGGGCCGCCGGCCGTGAGGCGCAGGGAATCCACGGCCACGCGCCCGAAGTGCGCGTACACGCCGCGTGCCAGCTCCACGCGCTCCGCGGCGCCGAGCTCGGGGAAGGCGGCGGCGAGGTTCGCATCGGTCACCGCGCGGCGCAGCCCCAGGACGTTGCGCGCCACGCCCCCGAGGGCCGCGCCGGCACCGAGGGCCGCGCCGCGGGGCCACGGGCGGATGAACCCCAGGAGGGCCCGCATGGCCAGGTAGGCGGGGTAGTCGCTGCGGCGCCTCATCGCCGGTGCGCCAGCGCGAGCCGGTACGCCGCCTCGGTGAGCTCCGCCGTGCGGGCCAGCGTGAAGCGCTCCCGCGCCGTGTGCCGGGCCCGCTCGCCGAGCCGGCGGCGCAGCTCGCGGTCCGCGAGCAGCCGCTCCAGCGCCGCGGCGAAGGCGCCCGCGTCCCGCGGCGGCACCAGCATCCCGTCCTCTCCGTGGGTCACCACGTCGCGATTCCCTCCGGCGCGCGAGGCCACGACCGGCAGCCCGAGCGCCATCGCCTCCAGCAGGGCCTGCGACAGGCCCTCGCCGCGCGAGGGCAGCACCACGAGATCGAAAAGGCGATAGAAGGGCAGCACGTCGGGGCGGAAGGGCACGCAGCGCACGCCGTGCTGCGGGGCCGCCGCGGCCAGGGCGGCCAGCTCGGCGTCCGGCTCGACGCCGACGAGGGCGAGCGTGACGGGCCGACGCAGCGCCGCCAGCGCCCGCAGCAGCACCGCCTGATCCTTGCGGCGGGCCACCACCCCCACCGTGGGCCGCCACGGCCGCCACCCGACGAGCGCGCGCGCCGTCTCGATCTCCGCCCCCGCCACGTCGCGGTCGAGGCGTGCCAGGTCCACGCCGTTGGGCACGACGCTGATGCGCCACGGCGGCGCCCCGCGGGCCGCCAGGGCCCGGGCGACCGAGCGGCTCACCGCGATGGTGCGGTCGGCGACGAAGCCGTTGAGCAGCACGGCGAGGGGAAACGAGCGCGGCATCTGGCGGCGGGTCATCACGCAGGCGGCGTCCAGGCCACCGGCGAGCCGCGCGAGACGGCACGCCGCGCGGTCGCGTGACGCGTGGGCGTTCACCACGTCGGCCCCGACCTCGCGCGCCAGCGCGGCGATCCGGCGCGCGAGCGGCACCGGGCGGTCGAACGCCATCGGCACCACCGCGACGCCGGCCGCGCCCGCCCGGGCCGCCAGCAGGCTCTCGCCGCGGCAACCCACCACCACCCGGTGCCCCGCCGCCCGCTGCGCGGCCGCGAGCGCCGCGATGGAGATGGTCGAGCCCGCGCCGCCGCCCTGGTGGGTGAGGTGCAGGATGGTCAGCGCGCCGGGACCGTCCGCCGCACGCTCCGGCGGGGCGGTCGCGCCGGCGGCGCGCTCACTCCACGGCGACGGGACCGGGCTCTCCATGGAACTGGAGCGTGTACAGGCGCCGGTACGCGCCGTCCGCGGCCAGCAGCTCCTCGTGGCGGCCGCGCTCGACCACGCGCCCGCGATCGAGCACCAGGATCTGGTCGGCGTGCTGCACCGTGGAGAGCCGGTGCGCGATCACGAACACCGTCCGCCCCTGGAGCAGGCGGTCGATGGCCTCCTGCACCAGGTGCTCCGACTCCGAGTCCAGCGCGCTGGTGGCCTCGTCGAGGATGAGGAGCGGGGGGTCCCGCAGCAGCGCGCGGGCGATCGCGATGCGCTGCCGCTCGCCGCCCGAAAGCCGCGTGCCGCGCTCCCCCAGCAGCGTGTCGTAGCCCTCCGGCAGCCCGGCGATGAAGGTGTGGGCGTTCGCGGCGCGCGCCGCGGCCTCGATGGCCGCCGCGTCGTACCGGTCCAGCGACCCATAGGCGATGTTCGCCTTGACCGTGTCGTTGAACAGCACCGTCTCCTGGCTCACGATCCCCATCAGGCTCCGCAGCGAGGGGAGGGTGAACGTGCGCAGGTCCTTCCCGTCGAGCGTGATGGCGCCCCGGGTCGGCTCGTAGAAGCGCGGCAGCAGGTCCACGAGCGTGCTCTTGCCGGCCCCGCTCGCGCCGACGATCGCCACCACGTCGCCCGGGCGGGCCACCAGCCCCACGTCCTGCAGCACCCACGCCTCGCCCTCGTACGCGAACCACACGCCGTCGAAGGCGATCGCGTCCTTGAACCCGCGCGCCGTCTCCCGGCCGGGCGCCAGCGCCTCGCTCGGTGGCTGGTCCAGCACCTCGAGCACGCGCTCCCCGGAAGCGAGGGCGTTCTGGTACTGGGCCGGCCAGTTGGAGAGGAACTTCAGCGGCACGAGGAGGCGCAGCGCGACGAACAGGAAGGTGATGAAGCTCTCCGGCCCGATGGTCGCGGCCGGGCCCGTCGCCATGCGCGCGCCGACCCACAACAGCACGACCGTCACCAGCGCCCCGAAGGTCTCGCTGATGGGCCCCGACAGCACGGCCAGCCTCTGCATCCGGATCACGCCGCGCGCGTACCGGTCCGCGGCGCCGGCGAACCGCGTCCGCTCGTACGGCTCCGCGGCGTACGACTTCACCAGCCGCACGCCCGCGACCGTCTCCTGCATCAGGGCCGTCAGGTCGCCGCGATCGTCCAGGGTGCGCAGGTAGCCGCGGTGCAGCCGCCGCACCAGCGGCCGCACCGCCAGGATCAGGAACGGCGCCAGCACGAGCGACAGGATGGTCAGGCGCCACGACAGCGCGATCAGCATCGCCAGGTACACGACCAGCGTCGCCACCGACTGCACGAAGCTCAGCGCGTCGTTGCCCACGATCGGCTTGACGGCCTCGGCGTCGGCCAGCATCCGGGTCAGCAGCTGCCCGCCCTTGGTCTGCTGGTAGTAGCCCAGGCCCATGCCCTGCAGGTGCGCGTACAGCCGCATGCGGAGGTCGCGCACCACCTTCTCCTGCACCACCGCGACGGCCACGCGCGAGAAGTACACCAGCAGGTTCTTCGCGACCATCGCCACCAGGATGACGATGATCACGTTGCGCAGCGCGACCGCGATGTCGCCGGAGGGCAGCAGCGGCCCCACGATCGCGTTCAGCACCCGCTCGACCTGGTTGGCCCCCGCGGGGGGCAGCAGGGTGGTGTTGTGGAAGACCACCCGCAGGAACGGGATCACCAGGGCGAAGGTGAAGCCGTCGAACACCGTCCCGACGATGGTCGCGACCAGCGCGGCCACGACCAGCCCCAGGTATGGGCGGACGTAGCGCAGCAGCTCGGGGTAGCGCCCCACGTCAGCGCGCCGCCCGCGGCTGCAGCAGCGCCACGGGGAGGATCATCTCCTCCGGCGACGCCCCGCCGTGGAGGAACGCCCCGCGGTAGCGGGCCTGGTACTCGCGCAGCTTGGTCGGATACACGAAGAAGCGGTCCTCGGTGGCGATCAGGCACCGGACGCCCAGGCCGCGACGGGGCAGCCCGTAGGTCGTCGGGTCCTCGACCATGATGGCGGAGCCGGGCAGCTCGGGCCGCAGGTCCTCGCCGAACTTGAATCGCAGGTTGTTGGTCGCGTCCCGCTTGGCGAACACCGTGGCGGGCGTGAGGCAGTGGATCGAGCCGTGGTCCGACGTCAGCACCACCGGCACGCGCCGCCGCTCGGCCTCGACCAGCGCCGCCCGCAGGGGCGAGCGCTCGAACCACGCGCACGTCAGCGACCGCAGGGCCTGGGCGTCGCGCGCCACCTCGTAGAGAATCGCGTTCTCCGACCGCCCGTGGGTCAACTGGTCCACGAAGTTGAACACCATGGCCGTCACGCCGTCCTGCGCGAGCATGGAGGGGAGGCGCCGGCGCACCTCCTCGGTGTCGCCCGTGCCGTACAGCTTCTCGTAGCGGCACGGCACCGGGCGCCCGGTCACGCGCTCCAGCTGCCGCACCAGCAGGTCCCGCTCGTGGGCGTTGAGGCTCTCCTCCTCCTGCTCCGTCCACCACTCCGGGTACTGGGTGGCGATGTCCCGCGGCAGCAGGCCGGCGAAGATGGCGTTGCGGCTGTAGGGCGTCGCGCTCGGCAGGATGCTGAAGTAGTGGCTCGTCTCGACGTCGAAGAGGGGGGTCACCAGGGGCAGCAGCGCCTCCCACTGGTCGAGCCGCAGGCAGTCCACGACGACGAACAGCACGCGGCCCTGCTCGCGCAGCACCGGCAGCACCATCTCCTCGACGACGTCGGGCGAGAGGGCCGGCCGGTCCGCGTCGGGATGCGCGATCCACCCCGCGTAGCTCCGCTCCACGAAGGCGGCGAAGTCGCGCCGCAGCCCCGCGAGCAGCGCCTCGAGCGCCTGGCTGAGGCCGGGCTCGGCGGCCTCCGCGAGCCGCAGCTCCCAGACCATCAGCTCGCGCCACAGGTCGATCCAGTCGCGCCAGCCGAGGGCGGAGCCCCGTCGCGCCTCCAGCTCGCGGAATCGCGTCACGAACTCGCGCGAGAGGTGCTGCTGGCGGATGCGGTCCCCTTCGAGCAGCCGCGTCACGACCGACAGGACCTGGCGCGGATGCAGCGGCTTCACGAGGTAGTCGTCCACCGCCAGGCCGATGGCCTCGCGCATCACGGCCGGGTCCTCCGACTTGGTGACCATCACCACCGGCACCGCGGGGTCGAGCGCGCGGATCGCGCCGAACAGCTCCAGCCCGCGGCGGCCCGGCATCTGCTCGTCCACCAGGACCACCCCGTACGCCTGGCGGCGCAGCATCTCCAGGGCGTCGTCGCCGTGGGCCGCGGCGGCGACGTCGTAACCATGGTCGGCGAGGAAGCGGCGGTGGGACTCGAGGCTCTCGATCTCGTCGTCCACCCAGAGCACGCTCTTGGGGCGCGAGGCCATACGAGGGGCAACCTAGCCGCTCGCTCGGCGTGGCGCTACATTGCGCGCGGTCACCGCCCCGCCCTCGCCATGAGCCATCCCGCCCTCGCCACCGCCGACGACGCGTTCGCCAAGGCCCTCGCCGACAGCGCCCGCGGCCCGCAGCGCGACGGCGTGTTCGCCCTGTGGCTGGTGGTCCGCGCCGCGCTGGCCGCGACGCCGGCGGGCACGGCGCCGTTGCGCCGCGGCGACCACCTCCGCGCCCTCGCCGGCCGCCTCAAGAGCCTCAACGCGCCGGCGCCGCTGCGCCGCTCCCTCGCCGCCGCCCTCGCCGATCTCGCGGCGCCCCGCGGGCCCGCCGCCGCCACCGTGCTGGCCCAGCTCGCCGCGCCGGCCGCGGAGTGCCTCGGCCGCCCGGCCGCCGACGCCGTCCAGGCGGCCACCCGCGCCGCGCGGACGGGCGGCCGCCCCGGGAGCGCCCCGTGACGCCCGACATCCCCCGCCGCTCCAATCCGGTCACCGACGTGGTGGGACGCGTGGACGCGCGGCTCGGGGGCACGCCCGGCGGCGACAGCGTGGCCACCGGCTTCCCGGGCGTGGACCGGATCCTCGGCGGCGGCCCGCGCCAGGGCGACCTGGTGGTCCTCGGCGGCGACGTCGGCGTCGGCAAGTCGTCGTTCGCGCTCGCGGTCGCGCTCCGGGTCGCCGAGCGCGGTGAGATCGCGGCCGTCGTCTCGGGCGAGATGGACGAGGACCGGCTGTGGGAGCGCGCGCTCGCCATCGAGTCGCGGACCCGGCTCGACGACATCCGCCGCGGCACCCTCTCCGACGAGACCCGCGCCGCGCTGGGCGCCGCCGCCGTGCGGCTGCGCGATCGCCCGCTGGTGTTCCGGCCGATGGCCGCCGCCCGCTTCGAAGACGTGGCCGACCGGATCCGCGCCTTGCACGCGCCGTTCATCGTGCTGGACTACCTCCAGCTGCTGCCGCCGGCCCGCGCCGACGCGGAACAGGACGAGCAGGCCGCAACCGCCGTGCGGCACCTCAAGGAGGTGGCACTCGACATCCACGCCGCCCTGTTCCTCGTCGCGCAGCTGCCGCGCCACCGCCCCCAGCGCCGCGACCCGCGGCCGCAGCTCGACGACTTCGGGGCGCACGGCGCGATCAAGTACCACGCCGACGTGGTGCTGGGCCTCTACCGGGAGGAGATGTACCAGCTCACCAGGGGCGTGGAGGGCGCGACGGAGCTCATCGTGGCGAAGAACCGCCACGGGCCGACGGGATTCGTGGACCTCTACTTCTACCGGGAGTGGATGCGGTTCGAGGACATGCTCGAGCCGGACCGCTAGCGCAACGGGGCCGCCGGCGCCGCGGGCCGGCGCGCTCCGCCCGCCGCCGTGAAGCTGACGCGGCTCTCGGGCCCCTGCGCCTCGATCTGGATCCACATCGGCAGCCCGCGCCGCTCGAGGTACAGCGCGACGTGGATCGAATCGTGGGCGTCGCTGAGGATCGTCCATCCCATCGGCGGGAGGCTGTGGCGGTAGAACGCCGCCACCGAGTCGATCGGGGCCGGCGCCTGCAGCACGATGTGCTGCGCCTCGGGCGTGCCGGTGGTGTCGAGCAGCCGGGACTGGGCGAGGTACGGGACGTCGAGGAGCCAGTTGGGGCGCTGCGCCACGGGGGGCTGCTTCTCCGCCCGGGCGCAGGCGGCCGTCGCGACGGCGAGGCCCAGCCACACGAGGGTTTTGGCGTGCATGGCGCAGAAGTATCGGAGCCGCTTCCGAGGGGGTCAAGGCGTCGTTGCTGGCCCTATCCGCGCGGACTACATTAGCCGTATCCGCGGAGGCTCCAGTGGCCGGCCACAATGTATGGAAGAAGATCAAGCGCAAGAAGGCGGTGACGGACGCCCGCCGCGGCGCGCACTTCACCAAGCTCATCAAGGAAATCACGGTCGCGGCCCGGCAGGGCGGCGGCGATCCCGCGGGCAACGCGCGGCTCCGCGTGGCCATCGACGCCGCCCGCGTCGCCAACATGCCCTCCGAGAACATCGAACGCGCGGTCAAGAAGGGCACGGGGCAGCTCGAGGGCGTCCAGTACGAGGAAGTCACGTACGAGGGCTACGGCCCGGGCGGCGCGGCGATCTTCATCGAGGTGACGACGGACAACGCCAAGCGTACCGTCGCCGACATCCGCCACCTGTTCACGCGGTTCGACGGCAAGCTCGGCACCACGGGCTCCGTCTCCCACCTGTTCGAGAAGCGCGGTCAGATCAACGTCCCCGCCGCCAGGCACGAGGAGGACGCGACCCTCGAGGCGGCTCTCGACGCCGGCGCGCTCGACGTGGTGAAGGAAGGCGAGTACTACGTGGTCACGACGCAGCCGCACGACTTCCACGCCGTGCAGGAAGCCCTGAAGAAGCACGGGATCACGTGGGAATCGGCCGAGATCGCCATGATCCCGCGGTCCTCGGTCCGCGTCGAGGGGCGGGACGCCGAGAAGCTGGTGAAGCTGATGGAGGAGCTGGAGGAGCACGACGACGTGGCCCGGGTCTCCTCCAACTTCGACGTCGACCTCGAGGCGCTGGCCGAAGTGTGATCGTGCTCGGGCTGGACCCGGGCACAGCGGCCACCGGCTACGGGGTGGTCGAGCTGGCGGCCTCCGCCACCCGCCTCGTCGAGTGCGGGGTCGTGCGAACCTCGTCCGCGTTCCCCCTCGAGCGGCGCCTCGCCGAGATCTACGACGCCGTCGTCGAGCTCATCGCGCGGCACCGGCCCGACGCCGTCGCCGTCGAGAGCGTGTTCGTCGCCCGCAATCCCCGCAGCGCGCTGGTGCTCGGGCACGCCCGGGGCGCCGCCCTGCTCGCGGCGGCCAAGGCGGGCATCCCGGTCAGCGAGTACGCGCCCGCCCTGGTCAAGAAGACCGTGGTCGGCGCGGGCGCGGCCACCAAGGTCCAGGTCCAGAAGATGACCGCCCGACTGCTGCGGCTCGCCACGCCTCCCAGCCCGGACGACGCCGCCGACGGCGTCGCGATCGCGCTCACCCACTGCATGCGGGGCGCGCGGACGTTCCGGCGGGCGGCCGTCGGATGATCGCGCTTCTCGCGGGTACCCTCGCCGCCAAGGAATCCGACCGCGTGGTCGTGCGCACGCCCAGCGGCGTCGGCTACGAGTGCTTCGTCCCCACCCGCACGCTGGCGGAGCTGCCCCACCCCGGCCAGCCGGTGGAGCTGCACACCTCGCTGGTCGTGCGCGAGGACGGGCAGACGCTGTACGGGTTCACCACCGCGGAAGAGCGCCGCGTCTTCCAGCGCCTGCTGCAGGCCACCGGCGTCGGCCCCAAGCTCGCGCTGGCGATGCTGTCCCTGCACCCGAGCGAGCGGCTGGTCCGGAGCATCCGCGAGAAGGACATCGCGGCCCTCGTCGCCGTGCCGGGCGTCGGCAAGAAGACCGCCGAGCGCCTGGTGCTCGAGCTGGCCGACAAGACCGGGGACCTCGAAGCGGGCGCGGCCGAGCCGGTCTCGTCGGCCAGCGATGCGGCCACCCAGGCGCTGGTCCGCCTCGGCTACAGCGCGCCGGAGGCGGACGACGCCGTGCGCCGCGCCCTCGCCCAGGACGGTCGCCGCGATACGGCCGCGCTGCTCAAGGCCGCGCTCGCCTTCCTCGCCGGGGGGCGCCGGTGACGCCGCGCGCCCGCTCCGAGATCACCACGCCCGAGATCCTGCCCGACGAGCGGGGCGCCGACGCCTCGCTGCGCCCCTCGCGGCTCGACGAGTTCGTGGGGCAGGCCAAGGTCAAGGAGAACCTCCAGATCGCGATCGACGCCGCCCGCGGGCGCGGCGAGCCGCTCGACCACGCCCTGTTCTTCGGCCCCCCCGGCCTCGGCAAGACGACGCTCGCCATCCTGCTCGCCAAGGAGATGGGCGTCAGCCTGCGCACCTCGTCGGGCCCGGTGCTCGAGCGCCCGGGCGACCTGGTCGGCCTGCTCACGGGGCTCAAGCGCGGCGACATTTTGTTCATCGACGAGATCCACCGCATGCGCCCGACGCTGGAGGAGTTCCTCTACCCGGCGATGGAGGACTGGCGCGTGGACGTGCGCGTGAGCGACGGCCCCCACGCCGAGACGATTCCGATGGCGCTGGAGCCGTTCACGCTCATCGGCGCCACCACGCGCTACGGCCTCCTCACGCCGCCGATGCGCGCCCGGTTCGGGATGGTGGAGCGTCTCAACTTCTATCCGCCCGACGACCTGGCCAGGATCGTCACCCGCTCCGCGGGGATCCTGGGGGTGAGCGCCGACGCGGACGGGGCCGACGAAATCGCCAAGCGCAGCCGCGGCACGCCGCGCGTCGCCAACCGGCTGTTGCGCCGCGTGCGCGACTACGCCGCCGTGCGGGCGCAGGGCCGCGTGGACCGCGAGACCGCGCGCCTCGCGCTCGCGCGCCTCGACGTGGACGAGTTCGGCCTGGACGACATGGATGCCCGCCTGCTCAAGACGATCATCGAGAAGTTCGACGGCGGGCCCGTGGGCCTCGGCACCCTCGCCGTCGCCGTCGGCGAGGACGCCGGCACGCTCGAGGAGGTGTACGAGCCGTACCTCATCCAGCAGGGCTTCCTCGAGCGCACGTCGCGCGGCCGCGCCGCCACGCCAGCCGCCTACCGCCATTTCGGCTTCCAGGCGCCCACGGCCGGGGGCCCGGGCACGCTGTTCGAGTCGTAGCGCCCCCCCGGGGCCGCTCGCCGGCGGGACCCGTACCAACCGGAGCACGCCATGCACCCCATCAGCGCCGCCGCCGCCCTGCTGCTCGCCGTCGCGCCACTCGCGGCGCAGAACCCGCCCGCCGCCGCGCCCGCCGCCACCGATCCGCGCCTCGAGGCGGTCGTCGCGGCCGTCTCCGCCGACAGCCTGCGCGCGACCGTCACCCGGCTCGTCGGCTTCGGCACGCGCCATACGCTCTCCGACACGCTCTCGCCGACGCGCGGCATCGGCGCGGCGCGGCGCTGGGTGAAGGCGCAGTTCGACCGCATCTCGGTGGCCTGCGGCGGATGCCTCGACGTGTTCTACGTCAGCGGCACGGTCGGGCCCGTGCCGCGCATCCCGCGCCCGACCGAAATCGTGAACGTGGTCGCGGTGCAGCGGGGCACGTCCGATCCCGACCGGTACGTCCTGCTGGGCGGGGACATCGACAGCCGCATCAGCGACATCATGGACGCGAACGACTCCGAACCCGGCGCCGACGACAACGCCAGCGGCCTCGCCGCGGTCCTCGAAGCGGCGCGCGTGCTGACGCGCTACCGCTTCGCCGGCTCCGTCGTCTACGCGGGCTTCTCCGGCGAAGAGCAGGGCCTGTACGGGGGCGAGATCGTCGCCCAGTGGATCCAGCAACGGAGCTGGCGCCTGGTCGGCATGATCGACAACGACATGATCGGCAACGTCCAGGGCAGCGACGGCGTGACGGACACCCGGACGGCGCGCGTCTTCTCCGACGGCACGCCGCCGAACGAGACGGAGCAGGAGCGCGCCCGCCGCCGCTTCACCGGCGGCGAGGTGGACGGCGTCTCCCGCCAGCTGGCGCGCTACCTCGAGGCCACCGCGGAGCGGTACGTGCCCGGCCTCGACGTGTGGCTCATCTACCGGCTCGACCGTTACGGTCGCGGCGGGCACCACAAGCCGTTCGCCGACCTCGGCTACCCGGCGGTGCGGTTCATGGAGGCGCACGAGAACTACACGCGGCAGCACCAGGACGTGCGGACCGCGAGCGGCGTTTCCTACGGCGACGTCCTGGAAGGCGTGGACTTCGACTACGCGCGCAGGATCACGGCGGTGGACGCGTCCACGCTGGCGGCGCTGAGCTGGGCGCCGGCGCCGCCCCGCGCGGTCCGCCTGAGCGGCGCCGTGCAACCCGCCGCGGTCCTCGCGTGGGCGGCCCCCGAGGACTCGACCGACGTCGCCGGCTACCGGGTGTACTGGCGGCGCACCGACGCGCCGACCTGGAACCATTGGACGGACGTCGGGCTGGCGAACCGCTACGTGTTCACCGGCCGGGTGGTGGACGACTACTTCTTCGGCGTGGCGAGCGTGAACCGGGAAGGCGACGCGAGCACGGTGGTCTACCCGGAGCCGGGCCGATGACGCTTACGTGCCGCGCGGCGCTCGCGCGGCCGCCCCGATTCCCCTGAAGACCGCCGACTTCGACTACGCGCTCCCGCCCGGGCTGATCGCGCAGGCCCCCCTGGCCGAGCGCGACGCCAGCCGGCTCATGGTCCTGGACCGCGGGACCGGGGCGCTCGACCACCGCCGCTTCGCCGACCTGCCCGCGCTGGTCGCGCCGGGCGACGTCGTGGTGGTGAACGACTCCCGGGTCATCCCCGCGCGGCTGCGGGCGCGCCGCGCGGGCGGCGGCGCGGCCGAGGTGCTCCTGGTGACCCGGGAGGACGGCGGGACCTGGCGCGCCCTGGTCCGCCCGGGCGCGCGCATCCGGCCCGGCGGGCGGCTGCGGCTGGACGGCGACGACGCGATCGAAATCCTGGCGACCCTTCCCGGCGGCCAGCGTCGCGTCCGCCTGGTGGGCGCCGGGGACGACGACGCGATCATCGCGCGCCACGGCGCGGTGCCGCTGCCGCCGTACATCACCCGCGCGCCGAACGACGCGGACCGCGAGCGCTACCAGACCGTGTACGCCGCCGCGCCGGGCTCGGTGGCGGCCCCGACCGCCGGGCTGCACTTCACCGCCGCGATCCTCTCCGCCCTCGAGGCGCGCGGTGCGACCGTCGCGCGGGTGACCCTCCACGTCGGGCCCGGCACCTTCCAGCCCGTGGCCGCGGACGATCCGGAGCACCACCGTCTCGACGCCGAGGCGTACGTGGTGCCGGCGGAGGCCGCCGCCGCCGTCGCGGCCGCACGGCGGCGCGGCGGCGCGGTATGGGCGGTCGGCACGACCGTGACCCGCACGCTCGAGGCCAACGCGGCGGCCGGCCGCGGCGTGAGCGCCGGGGCCGGATGGACCTCGCTGTTCATCCGCCCCGGCCACACCTTTCAGGTGGTGGATCATCTGCTGACCAACTTCCACCTGCCGCGGTCGACGCTGCTGATGCTGGTCAGTGCCTTCGCCGGCAGAGAACCGGTGCTGGCCGCGTACCGGGAGGCGATCGCGCAGAAGTACAGATTCTATTCGTATGGTGACGCGATGGTCGTCCTGTGAGAGCCTGGAGTTGGCAGGGGAGTTGTGAGACGCCGCAATGCGAGTGGTGACGAGACGTGAGGCGGCCAGCGGGCGACCAAGCCTCGCGTAGGTTCCGGGGCGGCGGGGCGGCCTCTCTCCGTCCGCTGGCAACTCATGACCACTCGCAACTCGGCGTCTCGCACCTGTTCTGAATTCTTGCTGCTCCCCGCTGCGATCTTCGAGGGAGGCTGGTGTTCGAATTCGAAGTGCAGGCCACCGATGGACCCGCCCGGGCCGGGTCATGGACCCTTCCCCACGGGGTCGTGGAGACGCCCTGCTTCATGCCGGTGGGGACGCAGGGGACGGTCCGGGCCCTGTCGCCGCGCGACCTCGAGGGCTGCGGGGCGACGCTGGTACTGGCCAACACCTACCATCTCCACGTGCGGCCGGGTGAAGACGTGGTCGCGAAGCTCGGCGGGTTGCACCGCTTCATGGCGTGGCCGCGGCCGCTGCTGACGGATTCGGGCGGCTTCCAGGTATTCTCGCTCGAAGGCCGGCGCCGCGTCACGGAGGAGGGCGTGGAATTCCAGAGCCACGTGGACGGGGCGCGGCGGCAGCTGACGCCCGAGCGGGCGGTGGAGATCCAGTGGGCGCTCGGCGCCGACGTGGCGATGGCGTTCGACCACGTGGTGCCCGGCGGCAGCGACCGGGCGGCAGCGGCCGACGCGGCCGCGCGCACGCGGCGCTGGCTGGACCGGGCGCGGGAGCGCTTCGCCGCCGTCTCGGCCGCCGCGCCCGAGCGCCAGACGCTCGTGCCGATCGTCCAGGGCGGGGTATTCGCCGACCTGCGGCGCGAGGCCCTGGCCGGCGTCCTCGAGGCCGGGGCGTGGCGCGCCCTCGCCATCGGCGGGCTGTCCGTCGGCGAGCCCAAGCCGGAGATGGCGGAGGTGCTCGCCGACCTCGGGACCGTGCTTCCCCCCGCGCTTCCCCGTTATCTTATGGGGGTAGGGTTTCCGGAGGATTTCGTCGCGGCGATCGCGCGCGGGATGGACCTCGCGGACTGCGTGGCGCCGACGCGGATGGGGCGCAACGGTGCCGCCTTCACGGACGACGGCCAGGTCAACATCCGCAACGCACGCCATCGCGAGGACGAGGCGCCGCTGGATCCGGCGTGCGACTGCGAGGCCTGCACGGCCTTCTCGCGCGGCTACCTGCGGCACCTGTTCATGGCCGAGGAGCTGCTGGGGCTCCGGTTGCTGTCGCTGCACAACGTGCGGTACCTGATCCGACTGGCCGCGCGGGCCCGGGACGCGATCCTGGCGGGAACGTTCGATGGGTGGAGCCGCGCGTGGCTCGCCCGCTACCGGAGCAGGGAGCAGGCGTGAGACTTCCGATTCTGGCGATGGTGGGATCCGGCCAGCAGGGCAGCGGTGCGATCTCGGTGTTCGTGCTCCAGATCGCGGCTTTCATCGCGATCTTCTACTTCATCCTCATCCGCCCGCAGCGCCAGCAGGCCAAGCGCCACGAGGAGCTGCTGAAGCAGGTCAAGCGCGGCGACGAGATCGTCACGACGGGCGGCGTCGTCGGCGAGGTGGTGCACGTCAAGGACGACCTGGTGACCATCAAGTCGGGCGAGGCCCGGCTGGTGGTCGAGCGGCGGGCGATCGCGCGGATCACGACGGCCACGGCCAAGGAGCCGGCCGCGACGTGAGCCTCAGGCCGCTGCATCTCCTCGGCTCGCCGGTGTTGCGGCAGCGCGCCCACGAAGTCGCGGGCGTGGACGACGGGGTGCGCGCCCTGATCGCAGACCTGTTCGACACCATGCGCGCGGCCAAGGGGGTCGGCCTGGCCTCCAACCAGATCGGCGTCGCGCGGCGGGTGGCGGTGGTGTCGGTGGAGGACGCCGGAGAGTACGCGCTGGTCAATCCCGTGGTGCTCGAATCGGGCGGCGCGCAGGTGGGCGAGGAGGGCTGCCTGTCGATCCCGGAGATCTACGCCGACGTCGAGCGGGCGGACCGCGTGGTGCTCGAGGCGATGGACGAGCACGGGGTGCGGCGCCGCATCGAGGCGAGCGGCTTCCTCGCCCGCGCGATCCAGCACGAGATCGACCACCTGGACGGCATGCTGTTCCTCGACCGCGTGGGCCCGCTGAAGCGCCGGCGCCTGCTCGCGGACTGGAAGAAGTCGCGGAAGGGTCAGACAGGTTACCTGAAGGACGTCGTGCCGGAGGCGGCGGCCAAGGCGTAGCGGCCGCCCCCCGCGCCGGCCCCGGATCGAGCCCGTGCGCGTCCTATTCTTCGGAACACCCGATTTCGCGGTTCCATCGCTGCGCGCCCTGGTCGGTGAGGGGTTCGACGTGGCGGCGGTCGTGACGCGGCCGGACCGGCCGACGGGACGCCATCGCTCGCACGCGAGCGCCTCGGCGGTCAAGGCGGCGGCGCTCGCCGAGGATCTCATCGTCCTGCAGCCGGAGCGCCCTTCGGCTCCGGAGTTCCGCGAGGCGGCGGTGGCCCTGGCGCCCGAGATTGCCGTGGTCGCGGCCTACGGGCACATCCTCCCCCAGGCGCTGCTCGACGTGCCGCGCCTCGGCTCGGTGAACGTGCACGCGTCGCTGCTCCCCGCGCTGCGGGGCGCGGCACCGATCCAGCGGGCGATCCTCGAAGGCTGCACGCGGACGGGCATCACCATCATGCGGATGGACGCCGGGATGGATACCGGAGCGATCCTGCATCAGGTGGCCACCCCGATCGCCGACGACGAGACGGGAGGCGAGCTGACGGTGCGGCTCGCGGAGCTCGGCGCCGAGGCGTTGATCGAGGCGCTGACGCTGATGGAGGAGGCGGGACTGGAAGGCAAGCCGCAGGACCACGCCCGGGCCACCCTGGCCCCCAAGATCAGGCGCGAGGAAGAGCGCATCGACTGGACCGTCGCGGCCGACGCCGCGGCGCGGAAGATCCGCGCCTTCGACCCGAAGCCGGGCGCCTGGACGGCGCGCGCGGCCGGGGAGCTGAAGCTGTTCGGCGCGAAGGTCGTGGAGGGCAGCGGGGAGCCGGGTCGCGTGCTGCGGGCGGACGACACGCTGTGCGTCGCCTGCGGCAGCGGGGCGGTGGCGGCGGGCGAGGTCCAGCCCGCGGGCCGCGCCCGCATGCCGGTGCGCGCGTTCGTGAACGGCCGCGGGATCGCGGCCGGGGACCTGCTGGCGTGATCGCGCCGCTGCCCCGCCTGCACGCCGTCACCGACGACCGGGTGGTGGCGCGCGGCGGCGTGGTCGAGGCGGCGGCCGCGATGGCCGCGGCCGCCGGGCCGCGGCTCGCCGTGCAGCTGCGGACCCGCGCCTTGGGCGGCGCCGCGCTCCTCGACCTGGCCCGCCGGCTGGCGGCGGCGCTGGCGCCGCACGGCGCGTGGCTGGTGGTCAACGACCGGGCCGACGTCGCGCGCGCCGCGGGCGCCCAGGCGATCCAGGCGGGGCGCGGCGCGCTCGCAGCCCGCGATCTCCGGCGGGTGGCGCCGGGCCTCGCCCTCGGCCGCTCGGTCCACGACGCGCCCGAGGCGCGCGCGGCCCGTGCCGAAGGCGCGGACTACCTGGTCGCGGGCCCGGTGTTCGCGACCGCGAGCCATCCCGGCGCCCCGGCGGCGGGCACGGCGCTGATCGCCGCCGTCGCGGGGAGCGGCCTGCCGGTGGTCGCGATCGGCGGCCTCAGGCCGACCACGGCCGCGGAGGCCGTGGCGGCCGGCGCCTGGGGCGTGGCGGCGATCCGCGCGCTGTGGGACGCGCGCGATCCGGCCGACGCCGCGCGCGCCTTCCTGGCGGCCCTGCCCGCCGCGCCGGCGGCCGCGGTGACCGTCAACGGCGAATCGCGCGCCGTGGCCGAGGGTACAACGCTGCGCGAGTTGCTGGCGCAGCTCGGCCTCGATCCGCGCGCCGTCGTGGTGGAGCACAACCGCCGCATCGTGCGGCGTGACGCGCTCGCCGCGACCCGGCTGGCCGGCGGCGATACGATCGAGCTGGTCCATTTCGTGGGCGGCGGCTGAAGCACGGGGGCACGGGGGCATCGGGGCACAGGGACGCAGAGGCACAGGGAAGGATAGAGCCATGGCAACGGCAGTCACCGAATCGGTCTTCCAGGACACGCCGCTCAACATCGGCGGCCACACCTTCCGCTCCCGGCTGCTCGTGGGCACCGGGAAGTACAAGGACAACGCCACGATGGTGCGCGCGCTCGAGGCGTCGGGCGCGGAGGTGGTCACCGTCGCCGTGCGCCGCATCAGCCTCGACCGCACGCAGGAAGAGGGCATCCTCTACCACCTCGACCCCGCGCGGTTCTTCCTCCTCGCCAACACCGCGGGCTGCTACAACGCCGAGGACGCGGTGCGCTACGCCCGACTGGCGCGGGAGGCCGGTTTCAACGAGTGCATCAAGCTCGAGGTGATCGGCGACCAGCAGACGCTGCTCCCCGACGTCGCGGGCCTGCTCGCCGCGGCCAAGACCCTCGCGGGCGAGGGCTTCACGGTGCTCGCGTACACCAACGACGACCTGATCACGGCGCTGCGTCTCGAGGACGCCGGATGCGCGGCGGTGATGCCGCTCGCCTCCCCGATCGGCTCGGGGCTCGGTCTCCTCAACCCGTACACGATCCGCACCATCAAGTCGCGCCTGACGGTGCCGGTGATCGTGGACGCCGGCGTGGGCACCGCCTCCGACGCCTGTGTGACGATGGAGCAGGGCGTGGACGGCATCCTGATGAACACCGCGCTGGCCCAGGCCGGCGACCCGGCCCTGATGGCGCACGCCATGCGGCTGGCGACGGAGGCGGGACGCGCCGCGTACCTCGCCGGGCGGATGCCGCGGCGCGAGGTGGCCGTGCCGTCGAGCCCCACCACCGGGATGCTCTCGTAAGGCGGCCCTTCGCCGGCCTGCGCCGCGCGGCGCCGCCGGACGCCGCGTCCCCCCCGGCCGGGCCCCGTCGCGCGGGCGGCCTCCGGCGCGTCGCGTGGGCGGCCGGCGGCATCGCCGCCACCGCGCTCGCGGGCTATCTTGTCGCGGCGGTGCTGCTCTTTCCGGCGCCCCTGCTGCCGAACGAGCGCCGGGTGCCGCCGGTCGTCGGCACGTCGGTCGAGAGCGCCCAGCGGACGCTCGTGGCGGCGGGGTTCCGCGCCGAGATCGCGGACCGCGAGTACCACCCGACGTACGCGGTGGGCGTGGTGACGTGGCAGGATCCCTCGCCCGACGTCGCGGCGCCGCGCGGCTCGGCGGTGGCGCTCACGGTGAGCGCGGGGCCTCCGCGGCGCCGCATCCCCGACGTCAGCGGCCTCGACGCCGACCTGGCGCAGAAGCTGCTCCTCGCGGCGGGGGTCGCGGTCGGCACCGTGGACACCGTCGCGAGCCAGCTGCCGTCGGGCGTCGCGGCCGGCACCGCTCCGGCGGCGGGCGACACCGTGGCCGCCGGGCGCGGGGTGACCTTGCACGTGGCGAAGGGGGCGAAGTGAGCGTTCGGATGGCGCCGAGCATCCTCAACGCCGACGTGGCGCACCTGATGGACGAGGTGGAACGCGTCCTCGCCGGCGGCGCGGACCAGATCCACGTGGACGTCATGGACGGGGCTTTCGTGCCGAATCTGACGTGGGGCGCTCCGGTCGTCGCCGCCCTGCGGAAATTCACGGACGCGCCCCTCGACTGCCACCTGATGGTCGAGCGGCCCGAGGCCTACCTGCAGCCGTTCGCGGACGCCGGCGCGACGTTCCTCACGATCCACGCCGAAGCCACCGACCATCTCGAGCGGCACGTCGCGGAGATCCGGCGGCTCGGCATGCGCCCCGGCGTGGCCCTCAATCCCGCGACCCCGCTCACCGCCGTCGAGGAGATCGCGGGCGAGCTGGACCTGCTGCTCGTCATGTCCGTGAACCCGGGCTTCGGCGGCCAGCCGTTCTGGGAGCCGGCGGTGGACAAGGTGCGCCGCGCCCGCGCCCTGCTCGATCAGCGGCGTTCCAGCGCGCTGCTCGAGGTGGACGGCGGCGTCGGCCGCGACACCATCCCGCGCCTGGCCGGCGCCGGCGCCGACACCTTCGTCGCGGGGCACGCCATCTTCTCGGTCGCCGACGCGGCGGCCGAAGTCCGTGAACTGCGACGCCTGGCCGAGGCCGGCGCCGCCGGAAGGATGATTCGCGCATGAAAGCACAATGGATCGCCGTCGCCGTGGTGGTCGTGATTCTCGGCGCCGGGCTCACGCTGGGGCTCAAGCTCAAGCCGGAGATCTTCCCGGTCCAGGTCGGCTCCTCCGCGCCCGGCTTCGTGGCGACCGATCTCCAGTCCGGACGCAAGGTCACGCTCGCCGACTACAAGGGCCAGGTCGTCCTGCTGAACGTGTGGGCCACGTGGTGCGAGCCGTGCAAGGTCGAGATGCCTTCGATGGAGCAGCTCGAGAAGGACCTCGGACCCTCCGGGCTCAAGATCGTCGCCGTGAGCGTGGACGAGGGCGGCGACCCGGTCGTCCGCCAGTTCGCCCACGATTTCGGACTGACCTTCCAGGTCCTCCACGATCCATCGGGGCAGATCCAGCGCATCTACCAGACGACCGGCATCCCCGAGAGCTTCGTGATCAACCGTGCGGGGAAGATCGAGAAGCGGGTGATCGGCGCCGCCGACTGGACGGCGACGGTGAATGAGGACCTCGTGCGCCGGCTCCTGGCGCAGCAGGGATAGCGATGCGCCTCCGGGACGCGCTGCTGCGCCACTGGCCGCTCAAGCTCGCGGCGCTCGCGCTCTCCGGCATCCTGTGGGTGGTGGTGGCCCTCGAGCAGCCGGCGACCCACCTCGAGGACATCCAGCTCGTGCTCACGCTGTCGCCCAGCGCGGCCCTCGCCCAGCCCCTCCCGCCGGTCCAGGCCCTGATCGCGGGCCCGCGCCGCGAGTTCCTCAAGCTGAGCGCGGCGCCGTTGCTGATCCGCGCCGCCGTCCCGGAGTCCGCCGGCACGCGCCGCCGCATCCTCATCTCTCCCAGCGACGTGGAGCTGCCGCGCGACGTGAAGGTCACGGTCCAGGAGGTCCAGCCCCGCGAGATCGACGTCGTCCTGGACCGCCGCGCGGAGAAGACCGTGCCCGTGGCGGTACGCGCCGTCGTGGAGCCCGAATCGGGATACGTCCTGCAGGGGCCGATCGTGGCCGCGCCGGCGGCCATCCGCGTCAGCGGCGCCCGCTCGCTGCTCGGCGCCCTCGACTCGATCGCCACCATGCCCATCGAGCTGCGGGGGATCGCGGGCGAGTTCCGGCGCACCGTGCCGCTCGACACCAGCGGCCGCGCCATCCTGCAGATGATGCCGCCCACCGTCACGCTCAGCGGCAAGACCACCAAGACGTGAAGGTCCTCGGCATCGAGACGTCGTGTGACGAGACCTCCGCCGCCGTCGTCGCGGACGACGGGGTGGGCGCCCGCGTCGCTTCCTGCGTGATCCTCTCCCAGGACGTGCACCGCGTGTATCGCGGCGTGGTCCCCGAGCTGGCGTCGCGGGCGCACCTCGTCGCGATCGGCCCCGTGGTGACGCGCGCCCTCGCCGACGCCGGCCTGGCGCTCGGCGACGTGGACCTCGTCGCCGTCACCGAGGGCCCCGGCCTCATCGGCGCCCTGCTCGTGGGCGTGAGCTACGCCAAGGGCCTGAGCCTGGCCGCGGGACGGCCCCTGGTGGGCATCCACCACCTCGAGGCGCACCTGTTCGGCACCGCCCTCGACGACCCCGCCGCCGTGCCGCCGTTCACGGGCCTGATCGTCTCCGGCGGCCACTCGCTGCTGCTCGACGTGCCGGCCTGGGGCGATTACCGGCTGCTCGGCGCGACACGCGACGACGCGGTCGGCGAAGCCTTCGACAAGGTCGGCACGCTGCTCGGCCTCGGCTATCCCGGCGGCCCGGTGGTCGAGCGGGCCGCGCGCGAGGGCGATCCGGCGCGGTTCCGGTTCCCGCGCCCGATGTTGAACGCCCGGCAGCAGCCGGGCGACGACGACTACTTCGATCTCTCGATGAGCGGCCTCAAGACCGCCGTGATCCACGCGGTGAAAGCCTCGGCGGACCTCGAGGCCGACCGGCCGCACCTGGCGCGCGCGTTCCAGGATGCCGTCCTCGACGTGCTCGTCGCCAAGACCTTGCGGGCGCTCGACCTCACCGGCCGCCGCCGCGTCGTCCTCGGCGGCGGCGTCGCGTGCAACCGCGCGCTCCGGGAGGCGCTCGCCGCCGCGCTCGCCACCCGTGGCGCCACCCTCCACGCGCCGTCACCGCGCCTGTCCACCGACAACGCCGCCATGATCGCGCGTGCCGGGCTGTTCCGCGCCGCCGAGGCCGGACGACCCGTGGACGCCACCGCTCGCCTCCCCTTCCCTGGCCTGGTGCGCACATGACCGTCTATCCCCTCATCATCCACCTCGGGAGTTTCTCGCTGACCGGCTACGGGATCATGATGATGGTCGGCTTCCTCGTCTCCGGGTGGGTGTACTCCCGCGAGATCGTGCGTCGCGGGCTCGATTCCGCCATCGCGTGGGACACCGTCGTGATCGCCGTCGTCGGCGGCCTGGTGGGCTCGAAAGTCTATTTCGCCATCTCCGTCGGGCGGCTCGGCGCCCTGTTCGCGCGCGGCGGCCTGGTCTGGTACGGCGGACTCGCCGGCGGCGCCGCCGGCGTCCTCGCCTACAACTGGCTCAAGAAGCTGCCGCTCCGCCCCATGCTCGACGCCGTCTCCCCCGCCCTCGTCACGGGCTACATGCTCGGCCGCGTCGGGTGTTTCTCCGTCAACGACGACTACGGGCTCCCCTCGCGCCTGCCCTGGGCCGTCGCGTTCCCCCAAGGCTCGCCGCCGACCACGGCCCGCAACCTGGCCGGGCAGTTCCACGCGGTCATTCCCGCGGGGACGCCGCCGGACCAGGTGCTCACCGTCCATCCCACCGAGCTCTACGAGATCGCCCTCAGCCTCCTGATCTTCTGGTTGCTGTGGCGGTGGCGACGGCACCGTCACGCCCCCGGCTGGCTCTTCGGCGTGTACCTCATCCTCACGAGCCTCGAGCGGATCCTCGTCGAGATCGTCCGCGCCAAGGACGACCGCTTCTTCGCGGGCATCACGGTCGCCCAAGTGGTAGGCCTCCTCCTCGCGCTGGTCGGCGCGCTGCTGGTCGTGCGGTTTGGGCGACCGGCCGGTGAGTCCGGCACGCCGCCGCCAACACCGGCGTAAGCATGATTGGTGTTTAGTTTATTGACAGATGTATAATTATCGAACACATGTTTCAGGCCAGCAGGTGGTCGAGCACGCCGGTGGGACTTTGGCAACTACTTGTATGGCAATATGTTGCTATAGAACCTCAGGAACGGCACAGCAAATGCCATGTACTGTGTGTACGAAGGACTGCCGGTGGCGATGGAGTTCCTGAGGGGGGCGTCGCCCCGGCCACCATGATAGCCTGCCGAGCGGCAGGCTATCGTGTTTTCTGGGGGTCGGCGGCCGCGGCGTCGCCGCCGGTGGCCGCGCGCCGCCCCCGGGTGAGCCTCCAGACCAGTGCCACGACCAGACACATGACGATGAGGCCCTGCACCGCGAGGGACTCCACGGTCGGATAGACGCCGAAGAAGTCGCTGCGCGGCGCCCCGGGCACCAGCGTGGACGGCAGCAGCGCACCTTCCTGCAGCTCCTTGACCCCGGTGCCCGCGAAGACGAAGGCCATGAAGTAGAGGGTCGCGCCCGTCACCGCGAAGAACGGTCGCAGCGGAATGCGGACGCCGAACTTCTCGATGCCGACGTACACGGCGACGAGGACGACGCTGCCGGCGGCGAGACCGGCGGTGATCGGTGCGGCCGCGGCCGTGCCCCCGCTCATGTACAGCGCCTTGTAGAAGAGGACGGTCTCGAACCCCTCGCGGTACACGGCGAGGAAGGCGAGCGAGGCGAGGGCGAAGCCGCGGCCGCTGGCCGCCGCGCGCTCGACCTTGTCGTGGAGGAAGCGCTGCCACGCGGCGGCCTCCACCTTGGAGATCAGCCAGTACGAGACGTAGAAGAGCACCGCCGCCGCGACGAGCATCACGCCGCCCTCAAGCGACTCGCGCTGCGTCGCGCCCCCGGCGAGCAGCCAGTCGAGGCCCACCGCGGTGGCGAGGCTCGCCAGCAGGGCCAGCCCGACGCCCCAGCGCACCTCGTTGCGCTGCGAAGTGCTGCCGCTGCGGAGCACGACGGCCATGATCGCCGCGACGATGAGGATGGCCTCGAAGCCCTCGCGCACGATGAGCAGGAAGCTCTCGGCCAGATACCCCCACCCCGTCCGGCTCCGACCCAGCACGGCTTCGGCGCTGTCGAGCGTGGCGGCCACGGTGCGGCGGTCGGCGTCGAGCGAGGTGCCGCCAGCGGCCGCGGCCTCCCGCAGGGCGGCGAACCGCGCCTCCGCTCGCGACGCCAGCCCGGCGTCGGCGACCCGGACCGCCCCCTCCACACCTTCGAACGCCAGGTAGGCATCGAGCACCTGCGCGGCCGCGCGCTCGCCGCGTCCGGGGGTCGCCGCCGCCGCGTGGAGCGTGGCGCGCACCGTCGCGAACGCCACCACCGCGCCGCCGTCGCCCGTGCCGCGCGCCAGCGAATCGGAGAGGGTGAGCGCGTACGCGACGACGTCCCACCGCTGCTCGCGCGAGAGGGCCGGGCCGAACGGGGGCATCGCGCTGCCGGGCACGCCGTAGGTGACGCGGCGGTACGCGTCGAGCGGCATCGTCGCGCCCATCGTCGCGGCAGAGGAGAGATCGGCGGGCGGCGGCACGAGCCCGCGGCCCGAGGGCCCGTCGCCCCGGCCCTGGACGCCGTGGCATGACGCGCACTGCGCCGCGTAGATCCGCTCGCCGGCGGCGAGCGATGGCGCCCGGAGCGGGCGCTCCTCGCCCGCCGCGGGGAACCGCTGGCCGAACCAGCGCTCGAGCGCGGCGCCCGCGGCCGCCACGGAGTCCGGCGCGGCTCCCGCCTCCACCATCCGGGCCAGCGCGCCGATTCTCCGCGTGCCTTCGGCCGCGACGGCCGGCGGAAGCGAGACGGCCGCGCGCCGCGCTTCGTCCACGAACAGCCTGGCTTCCGTGGCCTCCTCGGGCGCGGTGAGGACGCCGCCGCTGAACGCCAGGGCGTACTCCTGTGCCGCGAGATGAACCGTGGCCAGCACGCGGCGCTCCGCGGCAAGCGTGTCAGCCTGCTGCGCGGCGACTGCGACGGGAACGAGCCGAGTGAGGGAGACGACGACAACCGTCAGGAGGGCCGAACCACCCATACCGTTGAAACTCAATCTCAGGGCTGAAGGATGACCCAACCTAGCGGCGCCCTCCGCCTCCGGCAACTCCGCTACTCGAGGACCACCACGGCGGCGGCGACGCCGCCCGCGTGGGTGAGGGAGAGGTGGCACCGGGTGGCTCCGATCTCCCGCATCCGTCGCTCCGCGGCGCCGTGGAACAGGAGTCCCGGCCTGCCGTCGGCGTAGCGGCGCACCTCGAGATCCTGCCATCCGACCCCGAGCGCGCGGCCTTCGCCGGACAGCGCCTTGTAGGCCGCCTCCTTCGCGGCGACCCGGGCGGCCAGATGCAGCGAGGCGTGCGCGTACACCGCGGCGATCTCCCGCTCGGACGCCGTGAAGAGCCTCTGCAGCGCGCGCTGGCCGTGCCGCGCGAGGAGTTGATCCACGCGCGCGGCCGGCACGATGTCTATCCCGACCCCGAGGACGGCCATCAGGGCTCCAAATCGGGGCGCGCCGCGCCCGGCCCGCAAGGGGGGTTCACGGCGCCCAGGCCGGCCATGTGGGCCGCGCCGCGCCCGCCGCCGCGAGGCTCAGGGCGGGCTCGGTCCCCGTGCGCGCGCGGAAGCGCGCCGCCCAGTCGATCAGGCGGTCGGACGAGAAAAGATGCCGCGGGACGCCGCTGGCCCGCACCGCAGACTCGATGCCGTCCGGCTCCCCTTCGATCTCGACGAGCACGTCCATGCGCGGATACCACTCGATGCGCGCGACCGCCCCGGGCAGGCGGTGGAACTCGACGCAGCGGTCCACGGCGTCCGTCACGGCGAAGCCCAGGCGCGAGAGGATGATCTCGACGGGGCGCGCGTCGGCGACCTCGAGCTCGTGCTCCTCGCGCTCCTTGTAGCCTGCCCGAACACGGGTCGGCCCCTTCCAGGCCAGCTCCACCGGGCGGCTCGCGCTGCCGGCCGCCGGCGCGAACGTCCGGACCCGCAGCACTTCGTCGCGCGCGGTGAGCGTGCCACCCGCGAGATCGTAGCGCCGGTCCGACATCCGTCCGCGGAACGTGAGGGTCCCGCCGGCCGCGGCGAGCCGCCGCGCGAACGCGGCGGGATCGTCCACCACCGCCTTCACCTCCAGCTCGCGCTCGCTCACGGCGCGAACGCCGCGGCGACGACGCCGGCGGTGTCCGAAAGATCGGCGAACGCCGCGTCGGCGCCGGCAGCCATCAGCTCCGGCGCCGTGAACGAGCCGGTAGCGACGCCGATCGCCCGCGCTCCGATCTCGCGGCCGCACGTCACGTCGGCCGGAGTATCGCCCAGGATCACGACGTCGCCGCCGCGCACCGTGGTCCCGAGGAGCGTCTCGGCGCGGCGCCGGGCGATGGCGGGCAGCGCCGGCCGATCGCCGTGATCCGAGCCGTACGCCCCGACCCTGAAGCGGGCGATGTCCAGCCCGGCCGACTGCAGCTTGAGCCGAGCGCCCTCCACCACGTTACCGGTCAGCAGGCCCAGCAGGCAGTCCGCGCGCGCCTCGAGCGCCGCCAGCAGCTCGCGGACGCCGGGATAGACCGTGGTGATGTGCCCGGGGCGGCGCAGCTCCTCGTCGAGCAAGCCGACGTAGCGCCGCAGCACCTCCGCGATGACGGCTTCGTCGTGGGGCCTGCCCGCCGCCGCGGCCAGGAGCCGGACGATCTCCGGATCGGTGCGGCCGTCGAAGCGGAATCCGGCGGCCGGGTGCTCGATGCCGAGGACGTCGCGCAGCGAGCGGTGGATGGCGCGCCGTCCCGCGCCGTCGGTCCACAGCAGGGTGCCGTCGAGATCGAACAGCACCGTCCTCACGAGCGGACCACCGCGAGCGAGCCGAAAATCCCGGCGGCGCCGAGCATCTGCCAGGCCGTCGGCACCTCTCCCAGCAGCGGCCACGCCGCGAGGAGGGCGACCGCGGGCGAGAAATTGGAGTAGAAGGCGGTGCGGGTGGCGCCCAAACGTGCCACGCCCCGATACCAGATCAGGTACGCCAGGACCAGCGCGATCAGCGAGGAGAACACCGCCGCGGCCCACGCCGCCGGCGTGACCGCGCTCCATCGCTGCGCCGCCACGGAGGGCGCGCAGACCACGAGGAGGGGAATGGCGCCGAGTCCCATCGTCCAGGCGGTGGTGGCGCGCGGCCCCAGCACGTCCACGAGGGGCTTGGCGGCGATCGTGTACGCGGTCCACAGGACGGCCGCCCCCAGCATCAGCGCGTTCCCCAGCAGCGCACCGCGGAACGCCACGGCGTCGCCACCGACCACCAGCGCGAGCCCCACCGTGGACATCGCCAGCCCCGCGATGTCCTTCCACCGCAGGCGTTCGTGCAGGAGCAGATGGCCGGCGAAGGCGGTAAGCACCGGCACGGCCGCCATGATGAGCGCCGCAGTGCCCGCCCGCGTCCGCGCCATGCCCTCGATGTAAAGGAGCTGGTAGCAGGTGTTGCCCAGCACGCCCAGGGCCGCGAGCCGCAGCAGCAGGCGCGCCGGAGGACGGCGCGAGCCCGACATCCAGGCGACCGCGCCGATGGACGTCGCCGCGATCGCGAAGCGCACGGCGTTGAACGACAGGGGAGAAAAGACCTCGAGAGCGGCCTTGATCACGATGTAGTTGACGCCCCACACCAGCGTGACCAGGACCAGCAGGCCGTCCGTCCCCGTCAGGCGGCTGCGGGTGGCCGCGCGCGCGTCCGGGCCCGCCAGGGGAGGAGAGGCGTCCATCACCGACCGAACCTAACCGGAGCCGGAGAGCGGGCCAACACCGCGGCGGGCCCGCCGGACGGCCGCCCGGCTCTCCCCGCCCGGTGCCGGCGACCGTCCGGCGCCGGCCGTGGTGCGCGCGGCCCGTGGTTTGCGGGACTTCCGGGCAACGCCATGGAGGCCCACTGAACCCAGGGATCGTGTTCGACATCCGCCGCTACGCCATCCACGACGGCCCGGGCATCCGCACCACCGTGTTTCTCAAGGGCTGTGCCCTGGCGTGCTGGTGGTGCCACAATCCCGAGGGCCAGAGCCCGCGCCCCGAGGTGATCGTGCGCGCCGGCCGTTGCATCCGCTGCGGCGCCTGCCTGGCCGCGTGCGAGCGGGGCGCCGCCACGCTGAAGCCCGACGGGCCGGACGCCGACCGCGACAGCTGCCGGGGGTGCGAGTCCTTCGCCTGCGCCGCAATCTGCAACGCCGAGGCGCGCGAAGTGGCGGGACGCCCCATGAGCGTCGAGCAGGTCCTGGCGGTGGCGGCGCGCGACCTGCCCTTCTACGAGGACTCCGGCGGCGGCGTCACGCTCTCCGGGGGGGAGCCCCTCCTCCAGGCCGAGTTCGCGGCCGCGCTCCTGGCGGCGCTCAAGGCGGCCGGGATCTCCACCGCCCTCGATACCTGCGGCCACGCCCCGTGGGAAGCGATCGAACGCCTGCGCGGCGACGTGGACCTGTTTCTCTACGACGTCAAGCTGATGGACGAGGAGCGGCACCGCCGCTTCACCGGGGTCGGCACCGGCCGGATCCTCGAGAACCTGCGCGCGCTCGCCGCGCGCGGGCACCGGATCGTGCTGCGCTTCCCGATCGTGCCCGGCGTCAACGACGACGACGCCAACGTCGGCGCGGTGGCCGCGCTCGCCGCCACGCTGCCGCACCTGGTCGGCGTGGACCTGCTGCCGTACCACCGCATCGGCGCGGACAAGTACGTCCGTCTCGACCGCGAGTATCGCCTGCTGAATACCGGCGTGCCCTCCGCGTCGCGGCTCGACGAGGTCGCAGCCGTGTTCGCGGCCGCCGGGGTCGCCGTGCATCAGGGAGCGGCCTGATGATGACCGAGCGCGTGGCCGCGCTGCGGCGCCAGAGCCTGGACGCGAAGCCGGTCCTCTCGACCGAGCGGGCGCAGCTGATGACGGCCTTCTACCGCGAGCACGAGGGCCGGCACCCGGCGCCGCTGCTGCGCGCGCTCGCCTTCCGGCACCTGCTGCAGCACCAGAGTATCTGGGTGGGCCCCGGCGAGCTGATCGTCGGCGAGAAGGGCCCCGCGCCCAAGGCGACGCCGACCTATCCGGAGCTGTGCTGCCACACCCCGCAGGACCTCACGCGCCTCGACGCGCGCGAGAAGATCCCGTTCGCGGTGAGTCCGGAGGCGCGGGCGCGGTACGAGTCCGACATCATACCGTTCTGGCGTGGCCGCTCGATGCGCGACCGGCTGTTCGCCGCGATGACGCCCGCGTGGACGGCGGCGTACCAGGCGGGCGTCTTCACCGAGTTCATGGAGCAGCGGGCGCCCGGCCACACCGTGCTCGACGACAAGATCTACGGGAAGGGCCTGCTCGACTTCCTCGCCGACATCCACGCCGCGCTGCAGCGGCTCGGCGACGGCGCGGAGCCGCGGCGCCAGCAGCTCGAGGCGATGGCCGTGGCGGCGGGGGCCCTCATCCGCTTCGCCGAGCGTCACGCCGACCGGGCGCGGCAGCTGGCGGAGGGGGAAGCCGACCCGGCGCGCCGCGAGGAATGGCTCGAGATCGCGCGGGTCTGCGAGCGCGTGCCGGCGCGGGCGCCGCGGACGTTCCACGAGGCGCTCCAGTACTACTGGTTCGTCCACCTCGGCGTCACGATCGAGCTCAACACCTGGGACGCCTTCAGCCCCGGGCGGCTCGACCAGCACCTGTGGCCCTTCTACCAGCGCGGCCTCGCCGACGGGACGCTGACGCGCGAGCGCGCCGCAGAGCTGCTCCAGTGCCTGTGGATCAAGTTCAACAACCAGCCCGCGCCTCCCAAGGTCGGGGTCACCGCGGCCGAGAGCGGCACGTACACGGACTTCGCGCAGGTCAACCTCGGCGGCACCCGCCCCGACGGCAGCGACGGGGTCAACGACCTCACCTATCTGTTCCTCGACGTGGTCGAGGACATGCGGCTGCTGCAGCCCAGCGCCACCATCCAGGTCACCGCCGCCTGCCCGGACGCCTTCCTGGAGCGGTCGGCCCGGATCATCCGCACCGGCTACGGCCAGCCGTCGGTCTTCAACCACGACCTGATCGTGCGCGAGCTGGTGCGCCAGGGAAAGAGCCTGGAGGACGCGCGGTGCGGCGGATCGAGCGGCTGCGTCGAGGTGGGCGCGTTCGGCAAGGAGAACTACAACCTCACCGGGTACTTCAACCTCCCCAAGCTCGTGGAGCTGGCCCTGCACGACGGGGTGGACCCGTGGACCGGCACGCGCCTGGGGCCGCCGACCGGCGCCGCGACGGCGTTCGGGTCCTTCGACGACCTGTTCGCCGCCTGGGAGGCGCAGCTGCGGCACTTCGTCGCGATCAAGACCGCGGGCAACGATGCGGTCGAGCGGCTGTACGCCGAGCACATGCCGGCGCCGTTCCTCTCCCTGCTCATCAGCGACTGCGTGGCCTCCGGGCGGGACTACCACGACGGCGGGGCTCGCTACAACACGAGCTACATCCAGGGCGTGGGGATCGGGACCGCCACCGACGCGCTGAGCGCGATCCGGCATCACGTCTTCGAGCGCCACACCGTCACGATGCCCGACCTGCTCGCCGCGCTCGACGCCGACTTCGCCGGCCACGAGCGCCTGCGGCAGCGGCTCGCCAACTTCACGCCGCGCTACGGCAACGACGACGACGCAGCCGACGCCGTGATGCTGCGGATCTTCGAGGCCTACTACGCCGCCATCGAGGGCAGGCCCAACACCCGCGGCGGCGCCTACCACATCAACTGGCTCCCCACGACGGTGCACGTCTACTTCGGCTCGGTGATCGGCGCGCTCCCCGACGGACGGCACGCGGGACAACCGGTAAGCGAGGGCGTCTCCCCCGTCCAGGGCGCGGACCGCCACGGGCCGACGGCCGTGCTGCGCTCGGTGGCCAAGATGGACCACGAGCGCACCGGGGGCACGCTGCTCAACCAGAAGTTCACCCCCGCGCTGCTCGCCGACGACGCCGGGCTCCGCGGCCTCGTCCGGCTGGTGCGCACGTACTTCCGCCTCGGCGGCCACCACGTCCAGTTCAACGTGGTGGACGCCGCGACGCTCCGCGACGCCCAGGCGCACCCCGACCGGCACCGCGACCTCATCGTGCGCGTGGCCGGCTACAGCGACTATTTCTGCGACCTCGGCACCGCCCTCCAGGACGAGATCATCGCCCGCACCGAGCACGGCGGTCTGTAAGCGCACCACCGGCCGGCACGTTACGTCGGGGCGGCTCGCGCCGTCTTCCGGTGCCGGTCGTGACGGCGGGTGTGACGCAGATCACGGGGTCACCTCCCTTGTTAACGGGGTACCTCCCTCTCCGTCTGACGGGCAGTCACCACAACGCGCCACGGCAGTGGCGTCGCCGTCCGTTCCTTCCTCGAGGGAGTGCGAGCATGAGAGTCACCAACCTTCTCCGCCTGTCGGCCGCGGCGGGCCTGGTCCTTCTCGCGGCATGCAGCAAGGACACGACATCGCCCTCGCTGATCGACCAGACGACGCTGACCACCGACGTGGCAAGCAGCGCCGGCGATGCGATCGCCAACGACGTCCAGGGCCTGAACCTCGCCGAGACCGCCGGCGGACTGGCCGCTCCGATCATGCGGGCCCCGGCGAGCGTCACGGGCGACAGTCTCAGCTGGACGTTCACCAAGACCTGCTTCGACTCGACGGGCGCCGGAACCGCGTGCGGCACCGCCGCGGTTCGCAAGATCGCGACCCACTGGACGTTCACCGGCTTCCGTGACGACACGGCCGAGAACGGCGCCGTCTTCACGGGTGACGTCGCGCGGTCCGCCTACGACACGCTCACCCGCAACTTCACCGGCAGCACCGAGGTATCGCGCACGCATGACGGCAACTCGGCGGGCAGCGACACGTCGTCGTTCGTCGGGCCCAACGTGACGCGCACCTACGAGGAAGCGGGAAGCGATTCGGTGGACGCCGTGGTGTTCAACGTCCCGCGCTCGCAGTTCCAGTACCCGGCGTCGGGCACGGTCATCCGCAACGTCACGGCCGAGGCGACCTTCAAGAGCGCCACCGAAAGCCAGACCACGAACATCACCAAGCGGGTCGAAGTGGACTTCAACGGCACGTTCGTCGCGACGCTCAAGATCGACGGCAAGACGTGCGACCTGAACCTCCACACGCACCGCGTCAGCAACTGCCAGTAGCGGCAGGCGGCAGCGGCGAAACATCGGAAGGCCCGGGGCAGTCCCGGGCCTTTCGCGCTATTGCGCCGGTTGACCCCGTGTGGCGACGTCGGTAAGGTGCGGCATGAGGCTTCGCCTGACCGCTCTGGTCCTGGCCGCGGCTGCCGCCGCCGCGAGCCCGCTCGCCGCACAGGCGCGCCCCACCGGCCGGCTCGCGCGCCGGCTCGCGCCGCTGTTCCAGGGTCGGGGCTGGCGCTACGCCGACTGGGGCGCGCTGGTCGTGAGCCTGACCCGCGGCGACACGTTGTTCTCCTATCACGCCGACCGGCGCTTCCTGCCCGCCTCGAACGCGAAGCTGTTCACCACGGCGGCGGCGCTGCACTATCTCGGGACTGACTTCCGGTTCTTCACCATCCTCTACGGCGACGGCTCCGTCGCGCACGACACGCTGAGCGGCAGCCTGGTGCTCTACGGCACGGGGGACCCGACCTTCGGACTCGATACCACCAGTCTCGCGCCGTTCGCCGACAGCGTCGTGCGCGCGGGCATCCGCACCGTCCACGGGGACATCGTCGGCGACGCGTCGTTCCTCGGCGGAGAGCTGACCGGCCCCGGCTGGTCGCCGGACAATCTCGACCGCGCGTATGCGGCGCCGCCGTCGGCTCTGGGAGCGGCGGCGAACCAGATCCGCGTGACGGTGGCTCCCGGGGACGCGACCGGCGACTCGGCGCAGATCACGGTGGACCCGCCGAACGACTACTACACGGTGACGAGCACCGTGACGACGGGCCGGCGGCGGAGCCGCACGCGGATCCACCTGCGGCGGGATCCGGACGGAAGCGTGACGCTGCGGGGCTCGATCTCGCCGCTGCGGCGTCCGTGGACGACGAGCGTGGTGGTGCGCCAGCCGGCGGCCTTCGCCGCCAGCCTGCTGCGCCAACTCCTCGAGGCGCGCGGCGTCACGATCACGGGCGTCACCCGCGCCGTGACGGACGATCCCCCGGGCCGCGCCAGCCTCCTGCTCCAGCGGGCCGAGGGAGGCGGCGGGTCCCCCTTCGCCGGCGCCATCGCGGTGCGGGAGTCGCCGCCCCTCGGGGACCTCATCACCGAGATCAACCACCGCAGCGACAACCTCTCGGCCGAGCTCGTGTTCCGCTCCGTCGGCCGCGCCGTCGGCGGCGCCGGGACCTTCGCCAGCGGCGCCGCCGCGGTGCAGAGCTTCCTCTCCTCCCAGGCGGGCATCCCCGGAGCCAGCGTCCGCATCAGCGACGGGTCGGGGCTGTCGGTGGACGACGAGGCGACGCCGCGCTCCCTCGTCGAGCTGCTCGCCTACGAGCGGCGAGCCCCCGCGGCGGACCGCGAGGCCTTCTGGCGCTCCCTGCCCGAGCCCGGCGCCGGCCTCGGCCGCCGGATGACGGGGACCCCCGCCGACGGCCGGCTGCGCGCCAAGACCGGGACGATGCGCGACGTTTCCGCCCTGACGGGCTACGTGACGGCGGAGGGCGGCGAGGTGCTGGCGTTCTCGATCGTGGTCAACCACATGAGCCGGATCCAGCGGGCGAGGCAGGCGCAGGACCGGATGGGCGTGGTGCTGGCCAGGTTCAGGCGGGATGGTGAGGAGTCAGGAGCAAGAGGTGAGAAGGCCCCGGTGAGAGGTGAGTCGCAGGACGGCGTGAGAGGGAACCTCTCACCCTGACCTCTCACCTCTCACGTCAACGTCTCACCGCTCACTTCTCACCTCTCGTCCATCGCCCAGCCCCGGTATCCCCTCGCGTCCCCTGGCCATCGTGACCGCCCGCTCGACGGCCATTTCCGCCGCCGACCGCGCCAGCTGCTCGACCTGGAACGACGTAGCCGCGACCGCGCCGGCGGAGCACGCGAACACGATGTCGCCGTCCACCGCCGTGCCCGAGGGCACCACCCGCCGGGCCAGGGCGTCGGCGCCCGCGCGGGCCACGCCGCCGAGCGCGAGGCGATCCATGGCCGCGTTGGTCGCGACCACCACGAGCGTGGTGTGATGCGCCGCCCGCAGCGCGCCACCGGGGGCGCCGCCCGCGGCCAGGTACTGCGCCGACTCGGCGAAGCCGCCCCCGTCGCGGCGCGCGCCGGCGAGCACGCGGCCCGCCGCATCGAGCACGTCGCCGAACGCATTCACCACCGCCAGCGCGCCGGCGACCACGTCGCCGCCCCGCGCCGCCCAGGTGCCGACGCCCCCCTTCATGGCGTGCTCGAGGCCGAGGACCTTGCCCACCGTGGCCCCGGTACCCGCGCCCACCGACCCTTCCGCCACCTCCCGCGCCGCCGCGTCGCACGCGGCCGCGCCCATCTCGGGCCCGGGGCGCGCGTCGAAGCGGCCGAGGGGGAGCAGGTCGAAGACGACGGCGGCCGGCACGATCGGCACCACGCCGCCGCCGATGGCGAAGCCGCGGCCCCGCGCCTCCAGCCAGCGGGTGACGCCGTCCGCGGCCGCGAGGCCATACGCGGAGCCGCCCGTCAGCACGATCGCGTCCACCCGCCCTGCCAGCGACTCGGGCCGGCAGGCGTCGAGCTCGCGCGACCCGGTCGCGCGCCCCCGCACGAACACGGTGCAGGGCATGCCCGCGGCGGGCGCGAGCACCACGGTGCAGCCGGTCGCGCCGGCCGCGTCGCTCGCGTGGCCGACCAGCACGCCGGGCACGTCCGTGATGGCGGGGGGCATGGGTTGGTCGGCGAACGCTAGCCCGCGGCGCGCGGCACCGTCAAGCGACCCGCTGCCTTGCCGCTCCAGCCGCTGTCCCGTACCTTCGCGACGTGGCCACTCCCGAGCCCAAGTCCAGCGTGCTGCTGGTCGAGGACGACCGGTCCCTCCGGACCGCCCTCGCCACGTTCCTCGAGCGCCTCGGCCACCCCGTGCTCCAGGCGGAGAACGGCGAGCAGGCCCTCGCGCAGCTGGGCAGCCACCGGGTCGAGGCGATGCTGTGCGACATCCGCATGAGCGGCATGTCCGGTATCGAGCTGCTCCCCAAGGCGCTGGCCGACGACCCCGACCTCGCCATCATCATGCTGACCGGCGTGCACGAGCCCGCCGCCGCGATTTCCTGCCTCAAGCTCGGCGCCGCGGACTACCTCATCAAACCCGTGGATCTCGAGGAGCTGCAGCACTCGCTCCATTCGGCGCTGCGCAAGCGCGAGCTGGAGATCGAGCGGCGGCAGATGGAGCAGTGGCTGTCGCGCGAAGTGGCGGTGCGCACCCGGGACCTGGAGGCGCAGTCCCAGCAGCTCAGCGAGATCACGGTCAACGTGCTCGCGGCGCTCGTGGACGCGCTCGAGGCCAAGGACCCGAACCTGCGCGGCCACTCGCAGCGCGTCGCGGACCTCAGCGCCCGCATCGCCACCCGCCTCGGCGCCCGCGGCGAGGAGGTCGCCCGGATCCGCACGGCGGGCCGGCTGCACGACATCGGGAAGCTGGCGCTGCGGGAGCCCGGCCTCGACCTGGGCGGGCGGCCGGGGAGCGAGGAGATCTCCAATTCGCCGGACGATCCGGATCTCGCCCTCCGGGTGCTCGAGCCGCTCATGCACCTCAAGGGCGTCGCCGAAATCGTGCGCCACCAGCACGAGCGGTACGACGGGAAGGGCGTGCCGGAGGGGCGGCGCGGCGAGGAGATCCCGCTCGGCTCCCGCATCGTCGCGGCGGCCAGCCTGTACGACGAGCTGGCCCTGTCGAGCCCCGACGGCTCGACGCTCGACCCGCGACAGGCGGTCGAGAACCTGCGGTCGCTGTCGGGCCTCCTGCTCGATCCCGGCGTGTTCGCCGCGCTCGAGCAGGAGATCGGCACGAGCGCCTAGGACGGCCGCCCGGGCGCCGGCGGTGGCAGGTTCGGCGGTTCCGCCATCCCCCGCTTCGCCCGGCACGCCTTGCAGAGCGTGATGCCGCGGAACCCGCAGATCAGGCAGACGAAGGTCCCGCAGTCGTCGCACGGCGACCCTTCCGACGCCCGCTCCTGGTTGCCGCAGGACCGGCAGACCATCATGTCAACTTCCGGCACGATCCCTCCCTCGCCCCCGGGGCTGCCTCACACGTCCAGGCCGTAGACCTTGATCTTGTTGATCAGCGTCGCTCGCGAGATATCGAGCTCCTCCGCCGCGCGGGTGCGGTTGCCTCCGTGGCGGCGCAGCGTGCGCTCGATGTGGCGGCGCTCCACGTCGGCCAGCGTGGCCGCCTGCGGCTCCGCCGCCGGCGCGGCGCGGCGCCCGACCTCGGCGGGCAGATGTTCCAGCCCCAGGCGCTCGGCGCCGTGGCCGACGATCAGCGCCCGCTCCAGCGCGTTGCGCATCTCCCGGATGTTGCCCGGCCAGGGATGGCTGAGCAGCCGCTCGAGCGCCTCCGACGTCAGCTCGCCGGGACTCTCCGGCAGCTCCGTCCTGAGCTCGCTGAACAGCCTGCGCAGCAGCGCCAGGCGGTCCTCGCGCGTGCGCTCCCGGAGCGGCGGCAGGTGCAGCGGAATCACGTTGAGGCGGTAGTACAGGTCTTCCCGGAACCGCCCCTGCCGCACGGCGTCGCCGATGTCGCGGTTGGTGGCCGCGATCAGGCGCACGTCCACCTGGATCTCCCGGGTGCCGCCCAGCCGCCGGAAGCTCTTCTCCTCGATCGCCTTGAGCACCTTGGGCTGCAGCTCGGGCGCGAGCTCGGCGATCTCGTCGAGGAACAGCGACCCGCGGTCGGCCAGCTCGAACAGTCCCTGCTTGCGGTCCTTGGCGTCGGTGAACGCCCCCTTCTCGTGCCCGAACAGCTCCGAGTCGAGGAACGTGGCCGAGAGGCCGGCGCAGTTGACGTCCACGAACAGCGCCTCGCGTCGCGCGGAGAGACGGTGGATGAGGCGCGCGACCCAGCCCTTGCCGGTCCCCGACTCTCCGGTCAGCAGGACGGTGGTGCGCTCCGACGCGGCGAGCAGCCCGACCTGCCGTGCCAGGTCGTGCATCGGCTTGGAGACGCCGAGCACGTCGTCGCCGCCGGCCGGAGCGAGCTGCGACGCCAGCACCGCGTTGTGGCGCCGCAGGTGCACCTTCTCGAGGGCGCGCGCCACCGCGGCCGCGAGCAGCGGCATGTCCACCGGCTTGGTGAGGAAGTGCTCCGCCCCCATCTGCATGGCGCGCACCGCCGTGGCGATGTCGCCGTGGCCCGTCACGAGCAGCACGGCGACGTCGTGGAGCCGCAGCTCCTCGAGCACCTGCAGACCGTCCATGCCCGGCAGGCGCAGGTCGAGCAGTACCGCGTCGGGCCGGTGGCGGATGCACGCGGCGATGCCCGCCTCGCCCGTGGCCTCGCGGAACACCTCGTACCCGATGCGATCGAAGTAGTCGCCCACGGCCTGGAGGACGTCGGGATCGTCGTCCACGATCAGGAGGGAGTCGGCCATCGCCCGCTCAGCCCACCAGCGCGGGAGCGCGGCGCAGCACGTCGAGCGCCACATCCGCCTCCGCCGCGCCGAACTGGGTGCCCCGGCCGGCGCGCAGCTCGTCGAGCACGCCCACCGCCTCGCGCCGCCCGCGCCAGGGGCGCGGCGCGCACATCGCCGCCACCGCGGCCGCGGTGCCGAGCGCGCGCGCCAGCGGCGGGATGTCGTCCCCCGCGAGGCCGCCGGGATAGCCGTTGCCGTCGAACCGCTCGTGGTGCGCCGCCACGGCCGCCACGATCGCGCGATCCGCGCCCAGGCGCTCGATCCACCGGGCCCCGAGCGTCGGATGCACCCGGATGAGATGCTGGGCGGGCCGCGCCATGCCGCCCTCCGCGTGCAGCTCGGTGGGCGGCACGGCCAGCATCCCGACGTCGTGGACTCGCGCGGCGAGGGCGAGGCGCTCGGTATCGAGGCCGAGCGGCTGGCCGAACGCGACCGCCAGCCGCGCGGTCCGCGACGAGAATCCGGCCCGGAACGGATCCGCCCGCTCGTATGCATTCACCACCTCGCCGAGCACGGCGAGAATCGGCCCCACCGCAAGCGTGGCGCCGGCCGCGACCGCCGCGCGCAGCATCCGCAGCTCCGCCGCCACGGCCACCGCGTGCGCCAGCTGCTCCGCGTCGAGGGGCTTGACCAGGAAGCCGTCGGCGCCGCGGGCGAGGGCGTCCGCCACACCCGCCCCGGCGGCGCCGGCCGGCGCCAACACGATGACGGCCGGCGGCTCCTGCAGGCCCCGCGCCGCCTCCAGCAGCGCCAGGCCCGACGGGCCGGGCATCTCCAGGTCCGTGATCAGCAGATCGAAGGGCTCCGCCGCCAGGCGCTCCATCGCCTCCGCACCGGAGTGCGCCGTGACGCACACCGCGCCGTCGCGCTCGAGGCGGCGCGCGGCCGCGGCGGCGATGGCACGCTCGTCGTCCACGACCAGCACGCGCCGGCCGGCGACGGGCGCGACCGCCGGGGTGGCGTCGGGCGTCATCGGGCCACCCGGACCGCGCGGCGGCCCGGCGGGGCCAGCACCGTCAGGGCGCGAGGCACCAGCTCGACGGACAGCGGCGTCGCCCCGAGGGCTTCCCCGTCGGCCTGCGCCATCAGCGGGGGCTCGCACGTGATCCGCACCTGCTGCCCGCGATGGAAGGTGATGCCCGGCTCGACGTCGGGCCGGCGCTGCACCAGCCGCCACAGGAGCCGCAGCGCGGCGGCGTACGACGCCGCGTCGAGCACCGCCACGTCGAGCACGCCGTCGTCCGGCTGGATGTCGTCCGAGAGCTGCAGCACCCCGGGGATGATGTCGCCGCAGTTGGCGACGATGACCGTGACCGCCCGGCCTTCGTACACGGTCCCGTCCACCTCCACCCGCGTCGCCGCGCGTACCAGCTTCGTCGCCATCACCATGGCCCGGACCGCGTACGCCGCCATGCCGAACCGCCGCTTGTGATGCTGCGCCGTCTCCGCCATCAGGCGCGCCGCGAACCCTGACGCGCAGTTGACGGCGAAGTAGCGCGACTCCGTCCCCATGGTCAGCCGCCCCAGGTCGATGGTGCGGGTCGCGCCGCGCAGGATCGTGTCCGCCGCCGCGACGCACGAGCGGCCCACCGTCAGGCTGCCCGCCAGCACGTTGCCCGTGCCTCCCGGCAGCACGCCGAGCGGGCGCCCGGTGCCCACCAGGCCCATGGCCACGTCCATGACGGTGCCGTCGCCGCCGTGGGCGATGACGACGTCCACGCCGTCGGCGACCGCCTCGCGCGCCAGCCGTTCCCCCTCGCCGGTCGCCGACGACGTCGCCACGGCCACCGACAGTCCGCCGCGCTCCAGCCGCCGGCGCGCCGCCGCCAGCCCGCCACCCGCGGCCCGGGCCGCGGCAGGGTTGGTGATGATCAGCGCCTCCGTCACGGCGTCCCCCACTGCCAGAACAGGTCCAAGCCGACTTGGTAGGGCACCGGCGGACGGATCTGGAATCCCCCGGGCCGGCAATCCTGCACGGTGGGCTCGATGCTGGCCTCCACCATCCAGGCACTCGCCACGCGGTGCTCGACGCTCGCGCCCAGCGCCTGCGAGCCCCGCGCCACCTGACAGAGCCCGGCGTTCACCGTAAGGAACGTGCGCTCGCCGATCTGCGTCCCCGCCTCCACGCGCGCGCTGCTGAAGATGTCCCCGACCGACCCGCCGCCCGGCCGGATCGCGAGGTAGTCCACCGGAATTCCCAGGTTCGTGACCAGCGTCTGCTCCAGCTCGCCGGAGACCACGCCCGCCAGCCCCGCCATCGCCCCCTGCAGGATCGCCTGCTCGCTCGTGTTGGCCGGTCCGCCGCCCGCCGACGCCAGGTCGAACGACGGCCGCCCGAACAACAGGTACGACACGATCTCCGACTCCGACAGCGGAGGCCGCTCGTCACTCTCGAGCGACAGCCTGGGCACCAGCAGCGTGCCGCCGATCACCACCCGCACCACGAGGTCGCCGCCGTTGACCGCGCGCACCGTGTGCTCGGCCGCGATGTCGAGCACCGGGTCCAGGTCGGGCGTCCCGTAGAAGCGCACCGTCCCCCGCGTGACGCGGAACTCCTTGGCCGTGGGGCCCACGACCAGGCGATAGGTGCCCCGCACCGCGCGCAGGGTGCCGTCGAGCCGGTAGCGGCTGGCGCCGGCCTCCACATCCTTCACCACGGTGAAGTTGCCCGCCAGCTGGATGTTGGCCTCGTGGCTGCGCAGCCACACGTCCGGACCCATCGTGACCGTGAGCCCCCGGATGCGCAGGCTGTCGAGGAAGACGTTCTGCGCGCTCGGCCCGAGATCGGCCGCCTGCGCCAGGTTCGAATCCACCACCGCCCGGAATTCGGGATCGTCGAGGTTCACCAGGCGCTTCTCCACGAGGTCGGCGAAGGCGAGGAATCCCGCATCCACCGTCCACTGGCCCGACAGGGTCGCGCCGAGGACCGGGCCGGTCAGCGACAGGGTGCCGCTGCCGGTGAGCCCGGCGAAGTCGCGCTGACTGAACGCCGCGAAGCTGCGGGCCTGCAGCGCGAGATTCAAGACCGGGCGCGACAGCCTCGGGAACTGCACGCCGCCGCTGATGTCGAGCGTCCCGGAGCCGCCCTTCAGCCGCCAGTCCGCGACCACCAGGCTGTCGCCGCTGAGGGTGAGATGCGCTTCGAGGCCGCTGTACCGCGCCCCGAGCGCCGGCACGCTGGCGGCCCCGTCGGTGATGCGCGCGCTCCCGGTCAGCTGCGGCTGCTCCCACGTGCCCTGCACCGCGACATCGGCCGTGAGGCGGCCGCTCACGCCGCGCACCAGCGTCGTGAGCGCATCCACGATCGCCAAGTCCACCGAATCGGCCCGGGCGTGGATGTCGAGCGGGCCGGGGAGCTGTCTCGGCCCCGAGGACGCGAGCGCGAGATCCAGGGGCAACGACCCCGACGCGACGACGGCGGCCTCGCCCGGCTTGCCGAGCTGGGACTGGAACCGCAGCCTCCGGTCGGCGTAATCCGCCGTCGCCGTCACCAGCGGCGCTCCGAAGTCACCGAATCTGGCACCCACGACCGTGGCCGTCGCCTGCATGCGCGGCTGCGCCGCCGTTCCCTCGAGGTGCAACGTGGCGCTCATCGCGCCCGCGATCCCGGTGGTGTCCCGCTGGGCGAGCGCGTACAGGGCCGCCAGCGGCACGCTGTCCACGACCGCGGTGAAGTCCCCGACGCCGGCGCGCGGCAGGCGCCCCGCGATGCGAACCCGGCCGCCGCCCTCGCCGTCGAGCTCCAGCGAGTCGAACGCGAGGGCGTCGCCGCCGGCCGCCAGCCGCGGCTGTCCCGCGACCCGCCACGGGCGCCCGAGCACCACGAACCGCGCGCGGTTCAGGCGCGCGGTCCAGCCCGCCGAATCCACGCGCAGCCCCAGGTCCACGTCGGCCGACGAGCTGCGGGCGAAGCCCGCGGCGCCGTGCAGGTCGAGCGAATCCACCGGCCCCTCCGCACTCACCGTGACGTCGCCGTAGCGCAGCCCGGCGACGACCATCGAGTCGGCGGCCGCCCGCACCGCGAGGCGGACGCCGGCCGGCGTCCGCACCAATGTCCCGCCGCCGCGCGCGCCCGTCACCGCGGCGCTCCCGTAGCCCAGACTGTCGATCCGGGCGTCGCCCTGCACCGTCCAGTCGGCGGTGGTCCCGGTCATCCGGCCGGTCGCCCGTCCGGCGCCGCGCAGGTCGAGCCGCGCCGGGGCGCTGTCGCCGCCGGCGCGGAGCGCCCACGACGCGAGCGACGCCAGGTTCGCCAGGGTATCGGCGTGGAACGCGAATCGCAGCTCGCCGGCCGCCTGGCCCGGCCTCCCCAGGGCTCCCGACACCACGACGCCCGCACCGGGCTGCTCGGCGTAGGCGGTGTCCACCTCCAGCCGCGCGGCGGTGAGCGCGATGGCCGCTCCCGCCTGCTGCAGCGCCACGTGCGCCACCTCGCCGGCCCCGAGCGTGAGCGCGAGCGAGCCGGTCTCGGGCGCAGCGCTGTCACCCGTCGGCGTCGTCACGTCCAGCTTCCACGTGCCGGTGAGCAGCGTCTGGGGGGCGCCCGGCAGGCGCGCCGCCAGATCGAGGCTGTCGAGCGAGCCGCTCCCCTGGATGCGCACCGCGGAGTCGCCCACGGCGATCTCGCCGTGCGCCTGCACCGCGCCGTCGCGCGAGGCCAGCGTGGAAGCGAAGGTGAGCCCGGTCAGGGGTCCGGCCAGGTGCACCGGCCCGGCCACCGCCCCACGCAGCGGTATCACCGGATAGGACGCCGCGAGGTCGTCGAACGACAGCGAGTCGGCCACCACGTCGGCGTGCACGGCGACCGTGTCCGCCAGCGTCAGCCGCACCGCTCCCCGCACGACGGACGCGCCGGCGCCGTCCTCGTGCCGGATCACGCCGTTGAACGCCGCGTCCTTCCAGGGGCCGTCGAGGTCTCCGACCAGCAGCAGGCGCCCCCCGAGCGTCACCGCGCGTGCGAGCCGCTCGATCGTCGCCAGCGCGACGTCCGATCGGCTGACCGTGAAGTGGCGGAACGCCAGGCCGGCGCGCCCGCCGAGCGCCACCGCGCCCGAGCCCGCCACCTCCGACACCGGGTGCGCGGGGACGCGGTCGTCCGTGAAGGCCAGGGCCGTGCCCACCGACAGGTTTCCGGGCTTCCCCGACGCGACGAGGTGACCGCGCACCACGCCGGCCACCGGCATGGGCCCGAGGAACGGCGCCAGGATCGCGAGGTCGAACGGCTCGGCGTCCACGTCGAGCTGCTCGATCGTCGCCCCTCCCGGCCGCCCCACCGTGAACGCGGCCGAACCGCTGACAGAACTGCGCCCGGTCGTGAGGTCCGCGTCGCTCAGCGCGATGGCGACGCCGCCGCCCGGCCACAGGCGGGCCCGCACCGTGACGCGGCCGCTTCCCTGGGCGGGCAGACCGGCCACGGTCCACGCGAAGTCGGCGAAGCTCGCGCGCGTGAGGGACGCCTCGACGTCCACGTTCGGAGCGCCGCGCCGCGTGGCCGTCCCCCAGCGGACGGCGCCCTGCGCAGCACCCGCGCTCCCCGCCAGCACCAGGCGCGGGAGCGCGAACCGCAGCGAATCTCCGTCGAGCACCACCCGGCCCACCGCCTCGGCGACCCGTGCCGGCGGGTCCGTGACCCGGACGCTCAGCCGGCGGACGTCCGCCACGACGGCGGCCGAGTCGGGACTCGACAGTCGCAAGCGCGCCAGGTCGAGACCGACGTCGAGGAAGCGCCGCTCCCGCACCTTCCCCCCCGCCTCGGCGCCGCTCCGCAGCACGACGGTGCCGCCGGTGAGCCGGACGTCACGCAGGTCCACCAGCGGGCGACGCCCCGGCGGCCCGCCCGGCGCGCTCCCCAGGCGGAAGAGGTGCTCCAGTGTGAGGCGGCCGTCGGCGGCCTCCTCGAGCCGCAGGGTCGGGCGCTCGAGCTCGACGTGCGAGAACACGAACCGCCGCCGCAGCAGCAGGTCCGTCAGGGCGTACCGGGCCGACAGGCGCGCGACGTAGATGACGGGCCTGCCATCGGTCGTCGCCAACGACACGCTGGTGGCCGTCATCGCGCTCCACAGGGAGCCCTCGATCGACCCGATCCGGACGCGGCCGTCCACCGAGCGGCGGATGGCGGCGAGCACGAGGCGGCGCGCCAGCGCCTGTCCCGGCCCCGGCATCGCAGCTGCCGCGGCGCCGAGCACGGCCACCAGGGCCACCAGCCCCGCCGCAGCGGCGGTCAGGCGCAGGGCGCGGCGCATCCTAGTACGCCTCCCCCACGCTGAACTGAAACTGCAGCCGCTGGAAGAAGCCCGGGCCGCGGGGCAGTCCGGGGAAATTCGTCTGCTTCTGCGTCAGCTGCGTGAAGTGCCCCGACGAGTCGGCGGTGACCACGTACAGGGGGCCCGGCTGCGTCGCATAGGGGTTGTACGCCACGTCCACGCGCACCGGCCCGAGCGGCGTGCCGAGCCGCAGCCCGATGCCCGGCGTGATCTTCACGTCGCCCGGCAGCAGACCACCCGCCCCCTGGTTCCACAGCTCGCCGGCGTCGCAGAACACGGCCAGTCGCAGGCGGCTCGGCCACACGGGCGCCGGCAGGCGCAGCTCCACGTTCCCCAGCGCGATCGCGTAGCTCCCCACGGGCGACGTGCGCAGGCCGTAGTAAACCGGCTGGCCCGTGGTCGGAGAGGTCACGATGCTGTCCGCCACGTAGACCACCGGGCCCATCTCGTTGCGCCCGAAGCCGCGCACCGACGACGGCCCCCCCGCGTAGAAGCGCTCCTCGGGCGGCACGAAGCGGATGGACGTGTCGTTGACGAAGGCCCGCCCCGGCCGGATGATCCCGCCGCGCAGTCGCAGCGCCAGGACCCACGCCCTGCCGAGCGGCGTGTACCAGGTTCCCTCCCCGACCACCTTGTTGTAGGCAATCAGCGAGTCGGAGCCCACCAGCGGCGACGCGTGCATGACCTCGAACGACAGGACCGATCCGCTCGTCGGCTCGAGCGGAGAGTCCTGCGTGTTGCGGACCAGCGAGAGGGACAGCGCGGCCTGCCGGCGCCGCTCCTCGAGCACGCTGACCGTGGCCGGGTCGCAACGGTCGAAATAGACGCAGAAGACGGCGGCGTCGGCCGTGGTGCTCCCGTACGTCAGCTGGTAGGACAGCCCGAGCACCGACGCCCGCCCCAGCGCGAACGAGGTGCCCAGGGTGGCGCCCACGCCGTCGCGCTCGAACGCCTTGTACTCCGAGCGCCGCTCGCCGAACGTCGTGAGCGTCACGGTATTGCGCCGGCTGAACACCGCCGGCTGCGTGAAGGTCGCCGACGCGAGGTAGTTGATCTTCAGCGAGAAGCTGTCGCCCTCCAGCGCGGAGCAGATCGAGTTGGCCAGGCCCCAGTCGGTCGGCGCCCCCACCCCCAGCTTGGAGAGCTTGCCCGCGAGGTCGAGGCGGCGTCCCCCCCCCAGGAAATTGGCGGCGGACATCGTCGCCTGCGAGCGGAAGCAGTCGATCGTGCCGTACCCGACCCCCGCCCGCAACCGCGCCTTCGGCCCCTCGCTCACCTGGACGAGAATCCGCACCAGCGAGTCGGCGCCGCCCACGGTCGAATCGGGGGCGAGGCCGACGCTCGCGTAGCGGAACAGGTCGGCCTCGTAGAGGCTGCGTTGCGAGTCGTACAGCGCGCTGCGGCTGAACCAGTCGCCGGTGCGGACCGCCAGGAAGCGCCGGATGGTCGCCGCGCTCACGCCGTGGTTGCCGACGATCTCGATCTCGCCCACCCGCGCCCGCGGCCCCGGCGCGACCTGGTACTCCACCGACGCCGTGCGCGCGGCCCGATCCACCGCGTAGTTGCGATACACGTCCACGAACGGATAGCCGCGGTCTTCGACCAGCTGGGCGATCGTGTCGGCCGTCGCGTCGAACGCCGTCCGGTCGAACGCCTTCCCCTTGAGCAGCGGCAGCCTGCCGACCAGGTGGCTCTCATCCAAAATCCCGTCCAGGCCCTCGACCGCGATCGAATCCACCACCACCGGCGGGCCTTCCGTGATGAGGAACCGGATCGCCACGGCGGATCGCGTCCGCGTCACCACGGTGTCGATCGTGGCCTCGAAGTACCCGTGCAGCCGATACAGGATCTGCAGCCGCACGACGTCGCGGCGGAAATCCAGCTCGTCGAACTCCCGCCGGACACCGACGCCGAGGCTCTTGAGGAGGGGCACCGAGTACGCCCAGCTGGACGCGCTCGTGACGATCGCCTCCGAAAGCGTCAACGCGTCCAGCGCGTGGTTGCCGCTGAACGTGACCGAGGTGACGGTCCGCTCCGGGGCCGTCCCCGACTGCGCCATGGCGCTGCGGACGCCGCCGAGCATCATCGCGACGATCAGCCAGCGCTTCACCGGCCGAGGAGGGTGAGGAGGATGCGGAGGGCTACCGGACGCCGCTGCAGCATGTATGGGGTCGCGAACCAGAGCTGGAGGACACGGCTGCCGCGCGCGTGGAGCGACGTGGACGAACTGTCTTACTTTCGTACACCCGGCGCATGCTGTCAACCGCTTGGAGGCGAATCACTTGTCCCCCGGGACCGGGGGCCGCCGGCTGGCGGCCGCGCCGGGGCCGCCGTAGCTTGCCCGGCGTGAGGATCTACACCAAGACCGGCGACGGCGGGGACACCTCCCTCGCGGGCGGCGACCGCGTGCCCAAGGACCACCTGCGAGTGGCCGCATACGGCGACGTGGACGAGGCCAACGCGGCCATCGGCGCCGCCCTGGCGACGCGACCCGCCGAACTCGCGGCCGAGGTGCTGACGCGCGTGCAGCGCGATCTGTTCGCCATCGGCGGCGCGCTGGCCACGCCGACGCCCGCGGCGCTCCGCGCGGAGCAGCGGGCGAAACTGGTCGTGACCGAAGCACAGGTCCACGCGCTCGAGCGCGCCATCGACGAGGCCGAGGCGGAGCTGGCGCCGCTCAAGCAGTTCGTGCTGCCCGGCGGCACGCCCAAGGCGGCGGCGCTGCACCTCGCGCGCACGGCGTGCCGCCGCGCCGAGCGCTCCGCGGTCCACCTGGCGCACGACCAGCCGGTGGCGCCGGAGATCCTGGTGTACCTCAACCGTCTCTCCGATCTGCTGTTCGTGCTGGCCCGCCAGGCCAACGCCCGCGCGGGCCGCGCCGACGTGACGTGGTGATACCCGTCGCGCTGCCCGGCACCGCCGGCGCGGCGTACGAGATCATCGTCGGGCGCGGCGTGCTGGCGGAGCTGCCGCGGCTCCTGCGCGAGTGCTGCCCGGCCCATCTCTATGCGCTGATCACGGACAGCCGCGTCGGCACGCTCTACGGCGAGCGGGTGGCGGCGCTCCTGGCGGATGCGGGCTTGCAGACGCGCACCGTCACCTTCCCTGCGGGCGAGTGGAACAAGGGTCGCGCCACGTGGGCCGATCTCTGCGACCGGCTGCTGGACGCGGGCCTCGGCCGCGACGGCGCGATCGTCGCCCTCGGCGGCGGTGTCGCCGGCGACCTCGGCGGGTTCGTGGCCGCCACGCTGCACCGCGGCGTCCCCTACGTCCAGGTCCCCACGACCGTCCTGGCGATGATCGACGCGTCCATCGGCGGCAAGACCGGCGTGGACCTTCCGGCGGGGAAGAACCTCGTCGGCGCCTTCCACCAGCCCCGGTTCGTGCTCGCGGACATCGATACCCTCGGCACGCTCCCGCGCAACCAGGTCGCCGGGGGATGCGCCGAAGCCGTGAAGCACGGCGTCGTGGCCGACGCCGCGTACGCCGCCGCCGTCGGCGAGTCCGCCGTCGCGTGCCTGGCGCGCCAGCCGGACGCGCTCGCCGCGCTCGTCGAGCGCAGCATCCGCATCAAGGCCGCCATCGTGGCCGAGGACCCGGCCGAGCGCGGCCGGCGGCAGGTGCTCAACTTCGGCCACACCGTCGGGCACGCGCTCGAGGCGCGCAGCGGCTACGAGCTGCTGCACGGCGAGGCCATCGCCATCGGCATGTCCGTCGAAGCGTGGCTCGCCGAACGCATCGGCGTGGCCGAACCGGGGACCCAGGGCCGGCTGTGCGACCTGCTCGCGCGCTTCGAGCTTCCGGTCGCCGTTCCCGCCGCGCTGCCCTGCGACGATCTCCTCGAGGCGATGCGACACGACAAGAAGGGCCGCGCCGGAGCCCTCCGCTTCGCACTGCCCAAGACCATCGGGGCGATGGCGCAGAGTGCCGACGGTGAATGGACGGTGGAGATCGCAGCCGCGCAGGTTCGTGGCGCGCTGGATGCCAATCGCTGAGCATCCGCGAATCACATCATACAGACATCAGCAATACAGCAATCTAATAAAGCTATACGCATAAACAGTTTACATAGCCAATCCGATGCACCAATCGCTGTTAGACGATGGTAAGATGTGCACAGGCTGCACAACCTGCCAGAAGGTAACAACTTAGTGATGTGGAAGATTTCATTCGCTTGACACCGATTTCACACCAGTCCTATTATGGGCCCGCGTTTGACCAGCCGTCGTTCCTGATCCGACCGCACCGACGCACATCGTGCAGGGGCCCGCATGCTGGAGCATCGCAACAGCAAGGCGAAGGGGTTCTTCCGCCAGAGCGCGTCCGGCGCGTTCGACCAGTACCTGCAGGACATCCAGAAGCTGCCGTTGATTGACGATCCGGCCGAAGAGCGGCGGCTGGCCCGACTGGCGCAGAAGGGCGATCCGGCGGCGGCCGAGCGGCTGGTGACGGCGAACCTGCGGTTCGTGATCTCCTACGTGAAGAAGTACCAGGGCCACGGCCTCGACCTGTCCGAGCTGGTCGCGATCGGCAACGAGGGGCTGCTGAAGGCGGTGCGGAAGTTCGATCCCGAGCAGGGCGTCAAGTTCATCTCGTACGCCGTGTGGTGGGTGCGCCAGGCGGTGCTGAAGGCGCTGGCGGAGCAGACCCGCAGCGTGCGGATTCCGCTCAACCAGAACGCGCAGCTGATCCGAATGTCGCGGACGGAGATGGTGCTGGCGCAGGAGCTGGGGCGCGAGCCGACGGACAGCGAGATCGCGCGGGCCCTCGAGGACACGGTGGACAACGTGCGCACGGCGCGCCGGATGACGGCGGCCGAGGTGTCGCTCGATGCCCCGGTGGATCGCTCGGACCGCGACGCCGCGACGCTGGGCGAGCGGTTCGCGGGCGTCGAGGGCGGCGAGATCGAGGAGACGACCGATTCCAAGCTGATGCGCGGGTTCATCGACCGGGTGTTCCAGAAGTACCTCACGCCGCGCGAGCGCAAGATCCTCTACCTCTATTACGGCCTGGAGCAGGGGTCCGAGGCGATGACGCTGGAGAAGATCGGCGCGCTGATGGGCGTGACGCGCGAGCGCATCCGCCAGATCCGCGAGCGGGCGTTCGAGAAGCTGCGCGAGTGCCCGGACGGCCAGGCGCTGATGCGGTTCTGGAGAGCGGCGTAGGCGCTGCCTAGCGGGGCCGGGGAGGGGCGAGGTTCGCGGGAAGGCGGAAGCGCCTGCGTACCGATACCGGGGGCGGTCTCGACCGAGGCCGCCCCCGCTTCATGCGGCGCCCTCGCCACGGCATCGCTGCAACTCCGCCACTCTCTAGGGTATAGTATTCACCACATCGCCATGACGTCCCCCGATCTCGCAGACGAGTTGGGCCGCATCGTCGGTGCGCGCTTCGTGCGCTCCGAGCCGGCCGAGCTGGCGTGTTTCGCGTCCGACGGGCTCCCGACGCTGCGCCGCACGCCGCAGCTCGTGGTCTTCCCGGGCTCGGCGGCCGAGGTCTGTCGGATCCTGGCGCTGCTGGACCGCCGCCGGGTTCCCTTCGTCGCGCGCGGCGCGGGCACGGGGCTCTCGGGCGGGGCGCTGGGCGAGGCGCCCGCCGTGCTCGTCACGCTCACGCGACTGGCGCGGGTGCTGTCGGTGGATCCGGTCAACCGGCGGGCGGTGGTGGAACCCGGGGTGGTGAACGCGTCGCTCAGCCGGGCCGCCGCGCCGTACGGGCTCATGTACGCGCCCGATCCCTCGAGCCAGACGGCCTGCACGATCGGCGGGAACGTGGCGGAGAACGCGGGCGGGCCGCACTGCCTCAAGTACGGCGTCACCACCAATCACGTCCTCGCCCTCGACGTGGCGCTGCCCTCCGGCGAGCTGGTGCGCCTGGGGAGCCCCGGCGGCGAGCCGTGGGGGCCGGACCTGGTCGGCGTATTCGTGGGGAGCGAGGGGATGTTCGGCATCGCGACGGAGATCACGGTGCGCCTGGTGCCGCTCCCGCCCGACGTCCGCACCATGCTCGCCGACTACACCAGCCTCCGGCAGGCGGGCGAGGCGGTCTCGGCGATCATCGCCGCCGGCATCGTGCCGGCCGCGCTCGAGATGATGGACCACAACGCCATCCAGATGGTGGAGTCGAGCGTGTACGCCGCCGGGTATCCCGCCGACGCGGCGGCCGTGCTGCTGGTGGAGCTCGACGGCGGGCCCGCCGCCGTGGAAGCCGACGCCGCCGAGGTGGCATCGCTGCTGGCGCGCTCGGGGGCGCGCCAGGTGCGTACGGCGCGCAGCGCCGCCGAGCGCGAGCGGCTGTGGCAGGGACGCAAGAAGGCGTTCGGCGCCATGGGCCGAGTGAGCGCCGACCTGGTCGTGCAGGACGCCGTGGTGCCGCGCACTGCGCTCCCCGACGTGCTCGAAGCGATCGCCGCGATCGGCGAACGCTACCGCCTCCGGGTGACGAACGTGTTCCACGCCGGGGACGGCAACCTCCACCCGAACCTCAGCTTCGACGCCGCCGATCCCGACCAGCTGGCGCGCGTGCACGACGCCAGCGGCGAGATCATCCGCGCCTGCGTCGCGGCGGGCGGCACCATCACCGGCGAGCACGGCGTCGGGCTCGACAAGCTCGCGTACATGCCGCTGGTGTTCGGCGCCGACGAGCTGGGCCTGATGGCGGCGGTGCGGCGGGTGTTCGATCCCGGCGAACGCGCCAATCCCGGCAAGGTCGTTCCGGCCGCGGCGTGCCGCGAGTGGCGGCCGTGGAGTCGCTCGTGAGCGGCCCCATCCCGACGCGCTGGCTCACGCAGGTCGAAACGCAGATCGCCGACGCCGAGCGGCGCATGGCCGCGGCAGCGCAGCACCTGGCCGCCGGCTCTGGCGCCCGCGCCATCGAGGAGGCGTATCCGGGCGTGATGGCGGCCGCGATCGTGCGGGTGTGGCTGCGCGACGAGCCCTGGCATACCCAGCGCTCGCACCAGGAGCTGATGCGCATGATGCGCGACGAACTGCCCAACGGATTCCTCACGCTGTTCGAGATGCAGGGCGACCAGCGGAACTTCGCCGGATGGCGAGCGGAGGACGCGCGGCCACTGATCGAGGAGGCCCGCGCGTTCACGTCCCAGACCCGTGCGGCGGCGGATTCGTGGCAGAAGCAGTCGCCGACCGCCTGACCGCTCCGGCCGATCTCGAGGCCCTGGCCGCCGCCGTGCGCGACGCCGCCCGCGGCGGAGCGGCGGTGGCCGTGACCGGCTCCGGCGGGTGGTGGACCGACGTTCCGGACGACGCGCAGCGGATCTCCACCGCCCGTTTGAATGCGATCTCCGCGTTCAACCCCGCGGATCTGGTCGTCACGGCCGGCGCCGGCACACCGCTCGACCGGCTGGCGGAGCGCCTGGCGGCGCGCGGCGTGTGGCTCGCCCTCGACCCGCCCGGCCCGCTGACGCGCACCGTCGGGGGCATCCTGGCCGGCGGCGCCGGCGGGCCGCTCGCGGCCCGGTACGGACCGGCGCGCGACCACGTGCTGGGGCTGGTCGTGGTGGCGGGCGACGGCACCGTGGTGCGCCTCGGCGGGCGCGTCGCGAAGAACGTCGCGGGCTTCGATCTCGCCAAGCTGGTCGTGGGCGGCCACGGGGCGTACGGGGTCATCGCCGAGGCGCACCTCAGGCTGCGGGCCCTGCCGCGCGCCGACCGCACCGCGATCTGGCGCGGCAGCGCCGCCTGGGTGGCGCGCGCCGCCGCTTCGGCGCTGGCGGCGGGTGCGGCGCCGGCGGCGCTCGAGGCCGTGAGCCCGGAGCTGACCGCCGCGCTCGGCTGGGGATCGGAAGCGGACGGGCGCTGGACGCTGGCCGCCCGAGCCCTCGGCTCCCCCGCCGCCGTGGACGAGGAGCTGGCCCTGGTCGCCCGCGCCGCGGGCGACCGCTCCGAGCCGCCGGTGGCGGGCGACGCCCACTGGAACGCGTGGCGCGTCGCCGTGGGCCGCTGGCCGGTGGTGTTCCGCCTCGGCGCCGACCCCGGCGCGTGGCCCGACGCCGTGGCCCTCGCGCAGCGCCACCTCGAGCTGATCGGGGTGAGCGCCACGGTGCCGCGCGGCACGGTGCGCGTCGGCACCGCTCGCTGCAGCGCCGAGGCGGGCCAGGCCCTGCGCGCCGAAGCGGCGCAGCACCGCTGGCCGGTGACACTGGAACGGGCGGACGCGGCGACCCGCAGGGCGGTGGGCGTCTGGGGCGAGCTGCCGCCGCCCGTCTCGAACCTCGCGCGGGCACTCCGGTCCACCTTCGATGCCGGCGGGTGCCTCGGATCGCCGCTCCGCACATGACGGCGTCGGCCTGGGCGGGGCTCGACCCGTGCGTGCACTGCGGCTTCTGCCTGCCCGCGTGCCCGACGTACGAAGCCACGGCCGACGAGGCCGATTCACCCCGCGGCCGAATCGTGTTGATGCGCGCCCTGCAGCGCCACGCGCTCCCGGCCGACGACGGCGCCCTCGACCTGCACCTCGATCGCTGCCTCGGTTGCCGCGCCTGCGAGAGCGCCTGCCCTTCGGGCGTCACCTACGGACCGGCGCTCGAGGCGGCCCGCGCCATCCTTGCCAAAGCGCGGGGGCTCGGGCCGGCGCTGGCCGGCGGGCTGTGGCTGCTCGCCCGGCCCGGACGGCAGCGACTGGCCTGGCTGTTCGCGCGCATGGCGCGGGCCACCCGGATCCCCGAGCGACTGGCGCGTGGCGCCGCCGGGCCTGGGGCGGCGAGTGGCGACACGCCGGGCGCGGTGTTCGCCATGGCGATGCTGGCGGCGACCCGTCCCGGCAACGGGTCGCGCCGCCGCGGGAGCGCCACCGGGACGACCGCGCCCTCGGGCCCCACGCCGCTCCAAGGCGAGGTCGCGCTGCTCGCCGGCTGCGTCATGGACGGCCTGTTCCGTCACGTGCACGAAGCCACGCGGCGCGTGCTCGCGGTGAACGGCCTCTCGGTTCGTGCCGTGCCGGGGCAGGTGTGCTGCGGCGCGCTCGCCGCCCACGCGGGCCACGACGCACTCGCCCGCTCGCTGGCCCGCGCCAACGTGCGCGCCTTCGACGCGGCGGCGCCCGGCCTGACGGTGGTCACCGACAGCGCCGGCTGCGGTGCCGCCCTCAAGGCGTACGGCGAGTGGCTGGCCGACGATCCCCTGGCGGAGCGCGCGCGCGCCTTCGCCGCACGGGTCCGCGACGTGACCGAGGTGCTCGCCGAGCGTGGCCCGCGGCGCGCGGGACGCCTCGAGCTGCGCGTCGCGTACGATGCCCCCTGCCACCTGCTCCACGCGCAGCGCGTCACGGCGGCGCCCCTGGCTGTGCTGGATGCCGTTCCCGGACTGGAGATCGTCCCGCTCGAGGGGAGCGACCGGTGCTGCGGGAGCGCGGGACTGTACTCGCTGCTTCAGCCCGGTCTCTCGCGCGAGGTGCTGGCGGAAAAGGTCCGGGCCGTGGCCGCATCCGGCGCCGAGGTCGTCGCCACCGGCAATCCCGGATGCCTGATGCAGATCGGCGCGGGCGTGCTCCTCGCCGGCCTCGACGTGGAGCTGCGTCATCCCGTCGAGCTGCTCGACCGGGCGTACCGCGGATAGCGGCGAGCCGGTGGACCTCCTGCTGCTCGACTACAACGGCGTCGTGGTGGACGACGAGCCGATCCACTTCGCCGCGCTGCGCGACCTCCTCGCCGTCGAGCGCATCGCTCTTGACGAAGCCGGCTACCGCGATCACTTCCTCGGGCTCGACGACCGGACGTGCATGCGCGAGGCGTTCCGCCGCGCGGGCCGGCCGCTCGGGCCGGAGGCCGTCGGCCCCCTGGCCGCGCGGAAGGCGGCGTGGTACGCCGAGTCGGCCCGCCACGGCGTCCCGCTCGTGCCCGGCGTCGCCCGCTTCGTGCGCCAGGCGGCGGCGACCGCCCGCATCGCCATCGTCAGCGGCGCGCTGCGCGCCGAGGTCGCCGCGGGACTCTCGCTCGCCGGCCTCGCCGACCTGATTCCCGTGGTCGTGAGCGCGGAAGACGTCGGCGCCGGCAAGCCGGATCCCGAGGGCTACCGCCTGGCCGCCGCGCGCCTGGCGGGCGGCGCCCGCGCCGTGCGCGCGGTGGTGTTGGAGGATTCGCTCCCCGGCATCGCCGCGGCGCGCGCCCTGGGCGCGGGGTGCGTCGCGTTCACGACGACCCACCCCGCCGCCGAGCTGGCCGCCGCCGACCTGGTGTGGCGCTCGTTCGAGGGGCACGACCCCGCCGATCTGGCGCCGCTCTACCGGGAGGTCGCGATCCCTGGGCGCCGCTGAGGCGGGGCCGCTCCTGCCGCGCGCCGCCGTCGCGGCCGCGGAGCGCGAGGCCCTCGCCGCGCGCGCGGTGGCCGTCCTGCGCCCCGGCGCCGCCCGCTTCCGGCTCACGGGCGGCGGGCGCGTGGACTGCCTGCAGGGCCTGGTGACCTGCGACGTCGCGACTGCCGGCGAAGACAGCCACGTGTTCGGAGCCCTGCTCACGGTCAAGGGCATGATCGTCGCCCCGCTGTGGATCACGCGGCTCGCGGACGCGCTCGACGTGGAGGCGCCCGCCTCCGCCGCCACCGAAGTCGCCGCGATCTTCCAGCGGTCGCTGCCTCCGCGCCTGTGCCGCGCGGAGGACGTCGGCGACGCGGTGGCCTCGGTGGGGCTCTACGGCCCGGCCGCCGACGACATCCTGGCCGCCGCCGGCGGCGTGGCGCCGCCGCCGGGTCGAACCGCCCTCGCGGCACCCGCGCCCTGGGCCATGGTGGTCACGCGCACCGTCGGCCGCGGCCTCGCCGGACTCGAATGCGCGGTGCCCGGTCCATCCGCGCCCGACCTCGTGGCGCGGCTCGTCGCCGCGGGCGCGACGCCGGGCTCCGCCGCCCTCCTCGAGCAGCGCCGCATCCTCGCCGGCCTCCCACGCCTCGGCGCGGAGACGGACGACCGCACGCTGCCGCAGGAAGTGCGACTCGACGAGCTCGGCGCCGTATCGTTCACGAAGGGCTGCTATCTCGGACAGGAAACGGTCGCCCGCGTCCACTTCCGCGGCCACGCCAACCGTCGCCTGACCGGGCTCGCCCTCGAGCGCGAGCCGTCGGCGCTGCCCCTCGAGGTGCTCGACGGCGGCCAGGCCGCAGGCCGGCTGAGCAGCGCGTGCTGGTGGGACGAGGAACAGCGATCGGTCGGCCTGGCGGTGGTGCGACGCAGCCTCGAGGACGGGCGCCGCGTCGAGTTGGCCGACGGCTCCGCCGCGACCCTGCATCCGCTCCCGTGGGTGAAGGAGACGGCCGCTACCGGCAAAGGAACTGCGCCGTGAGGGTCTTCCTCACCGGCGGCACGGGCCTGGTGGGTCGGCACGTGCTCGCCGCGCTGCGGAACCGGGGCGACACGGTCCGTGCGCTGGCCCGGAGCGCCGCCGCCGCCGCCGAGCTGGCCGCGCTCGGTGCGGAGCCTGCGCCGGGCACCCTCTCCGACGCCGCGCGAATCGACACCCTGATCTCGGGTTGCGACGCGGTCGTACACTCCGCGGCCGTCGTGCTGCGCGGCGGGCGCTGGGACGCGTGGCGGGAAACCAACGTCCTCGGCACCGAACGCATCGCCCGGAGCGCCGCCCGCCACGGCGCCCGGCTGGTCCACGTTTCGTCGGTCGCGGTCTACGGCCGCCGCCTGGCGTCGGGGATCGATCGCACGCCCAACGACGAGACCTTCGACCTCGAGCGCGCGCCCGTGCCGCGGGACTTCTACGAGCGCTCCAAGCGTGAGGCCGAGATCGCGGTGTGGCGGGTGGCGCGGGAGACCGGTCTCGGCGCCGTGGCGCTGCGGCCGTGTGTGCTCTACGGCGAAGGGGATCGCCACTTCTCGCCGCGCGTCGCGAGGCTGCTGCGCCGCGGGCTCGCGCCCATGGTCGGCGACGGCGGCAACCACATGACCCTCGTCTACGCCGGCAACGTCGCCGCGGCCGTGACCGCCGCCCTCGATCACCCCGGCGTGAGCGGGCCGTTCAACATCACCAACGACGGACGGCTGACCTTGCGCGAATTCGTCGAGCGGTTCGCCGCCGGCCTCGGGGTCGTGCCGCGGTGGGTCCGGGTCCCCCGCGGCCTGGCGTGGCGGGCGGCACGCCTGTGGGACCGCAGCGCCGGCGCGCTCCTTTCGCCCTGGCAGACCGTGTCGCTGTCAGCGGCCGTGCAGTTCCTCGCCGGCGAGAACCGCTACGACTCCTCGCGCGCCCTGGAACGGCTGGCGTGGCGCCCCGCGTTCGACGCGGCCGCCGCGGCGCAGCGGACCGGCGCGAGCTTCCGCACCCTCGCCCGGGCCGGCACCCCCTCCTGAAAACACGAAGACCCGGAGCGAGCTCCGGGTCCTCGTGCTTCGAAGTGCTGAGACCCTTACATGCCCTTCTTCTTCATCGGGGTCTCGGCCTTCTTCGCGGGCGCCGCAGCAGGCGCGGCCATCTTGGACGTGTCCATGGCGGGCTTCATCGTGTCCGTCGGCGCGGCGGCCGGAGCGGGCGCAGCAGCTGGGGTCTGAGTTTCGGCCGGGGGCGCCGCCTCTTTCTTGGCGCACGCCATGAGCCCTACAACCGCAACTGCCAGGAACAGGCGCTTCATCGAATCTCCTTTTAAACTTGAATTATCATCAGCGGAACACATATCGAGGTCCGTGCGCCGCTGCCGCCGGCCTCAACAGGCGCCTAAGCTACCCAAACCCCGCAGCCTGTCAAGGTTTGCGCGAGCGCTCGCTGGCCCGCGGCGTCACGCGCGTGATTCCGCCCGCACTTCCGCGCCGCCAGCGTAACATGTTGACACGGCGCGGCTTACCTACCAGTGATACGCGAAGTCCACCCACGGCAGGAATCCCGTTCCCACGTCACGGCTACCGAGCACCGACAACAGGCCGAAATCCCACGACACGGAGCGGCCGATCAAGCGCAGACCAGCGACGAGCGGGACCGCGTCGGTCCCGGGAATGCTCCAGCCTTCGGCGAGCAGCTTCACGCGCGCGGAGACGCGCGTCTCGCCGCCGAGCACGAGCAGGGGGCGGCGCTCCCAGCCCCCCGACGCGAACGGGAGGCCGACCAGCAGCGTCGCCGCGCTCCTGGCGCTCCCGATGGTCGTGACGCCGTACGCGATGCCCGCGTATCCCGACGCGGGGATGAACCCGACGATCCGCATGTAGAGGACGCCGGCGGCGACGCTCGCCGACGGCAGGTCGAGCACGTTGAACTTCGGCGCCACGTAGAAGATCTGATCGGGCGTGAACGGCAGCAGCGACATGCCGCCGGTCAGCGAGAGCCGCCGCGTGATGCCGACGCTGGCGACCGGGAAGAACACGAGGTAGTCGAGGACGTAGCCCTTGCCCGGGGGCACGGGGCGCGCCGTGTGCGCGAGGAACAGCCGCGAGTCGCTCGGGTCGCGTTCGACGGCCGACGGCTGGGACGCGCCGACTACCTGCCACTGCTCCAGCGAGGCGACCGGGACGGTCACGCGCGCGCCGGCGGCGGTCACGATCGTGAGGGTGGACAGGTCCTCCGCAACGACCCGGCCCGTCAGTGCCGTGCTGTCCGTCAGCCGCAGCTCGACGGCGTGCGTGGTATCCACCGGCGGCAGCCGCGGTTGCTGCGCGACGGCGGATCGCGCCACCAGGAGCCCGAGCACCACCAGCACGATCCGGGGTAGCATGAGGTGCCTCCCGAGAATTGCCGGTTGCGAAGGTAGCGCCCGGGCGTCATGGGAGCGTCACGCACCGGCGTGAGGGCTCGGAATTGGCATGCACTTGAATGGGGAGCGCAGTGGTACGAATATGCCGGACATGATCAAGCCACGTACGCTGGGTGAGCTGGCGCAGTCCGAGTGGGGCGCGCCGGCGCGCCGGACCCGCACCGTCAAGGACGAGATGCGGGCCAACCTGCTGTGCCGCCTCGAATCGGGGCAGCCGATCTTCCCGGGGATCGTCGGATACGACGACACGGTGGTGCCGCAGCTCGTCAACGCGGTTCTGTCGCGCCACAACTTCATTCTCCTGGGCCTGCGCGGTCAGGCGAAGTCGCGGATCGTCCGCGGGCTCGTCGCGCTGCTCGACGAGGAGATCCCGAGTCTCGCGGGCAGCGAGGTGAACGACAACCCGTTCGCGCCGATTTCGAAGTTCGGACGCGTGCTCGTGGAGGAGCAGGGCGACCGGGCGCCCGTGGCGTGGGTGCCGCGCGAGCAGCGGTACGTGGAGAAGCTGGCGACGCCCGACGTGACGATCGCGGACGTGATCGGCGACGTGGACCCGATCAAGGCGGCGCGCGGCGGCCACCTGCTCTCCGACGAGCTGACGATCCACTACGGGCTGCTGCCCCGCGCCAACCGGGGCATCTTCGCGATCAACGAGCTGCCCGACCTGGCGGCCAAGATCCAGGTGGGGCTGTTCAACATCATGCAGGAGGGTGACGTCCAGATCAAAGGCTATCCGATCCGGCTGTCCCTCGACGCGGCGCTGGTGTTCACGGCGAACCCGGAGGACTACACCGCGCGCGGCAAGATCATCACGCCGCTCAAGGACCGGATCGGCTCGGAGATCACCACCCACTATCCGCGCACGCTGGAGCTGGGCATGGCGATCACCGGGCAGGAGGCGTGGCTGGAGCGGAGCGGGCTGCCGGTGGTGGTGCCGGACTTCATCGCGGAGCTGGTGGAGCGGGTGGCGTTCGAGGCGCGCGGCGACAAGCGGGTGGACAAGCGCTCGGGCGTGAGCCAGCGGCTCCCCATCTCGGTGCTCGAAAACGCCGTCTCCAACGCCGAGCGGCGCGCGACCGTCAACCGCGAGAAGACGGTGGTGCCCCGGGTGTCGGACGTGTATGCCGCGCTGCCGGCCATCACCGGCAAGCTCGAGCTGGAGTACGAGGGCGAGCTGCAGGGAGCCGAGACCATCGCTCGCGAGCTGATCCGACGCGCGGCGGGCACCACGTTCGGCGATCGGACGGGCGGCGCGAACGTGGACGACATCGTGCACTGGTTCGACGAGGGCGGCGCCCTCAAGGTCGCGCACGACGACCGCTCCGACGCCCTGCTCAAGGGCTTCGGCGTGGTGCCCGGCCTGCTCGACCTCGTGGACACGACGGGCCTGGCGCGGCGCAAGGACCCGGCGACCATGGTCGCGGCGTGCGAGCTGGTGCTGGAGGGGCTGGCCGCGGAGCGCCGCATCGCGCGCACCGAGGAGGCCGGCTACACCCGCGTCCGTTCCGACCGGCAGGGCCCGCCGTTCCCGAAGCCCGGCGCCGGCGGCTCCTTCTCCTAGCCGGCCCACGCCCGCGGGGCGAACTGTCGCGCGCCGCGCGCCGCCCGTATGTTCGAGACGCCTTCCAGGTGGAGCGCCCCACGATGTCGGTCGTCACGATCACGCGGCAGTACGGTTCCGGCGGGTCGCTGGTCGCCCGCGGCGTCGCGGAGCGCCTCGGCTGGACCGTGATCGACAACGAATTCGTCGGCGAGGTGGCGCGCCTGGCCGGGCTGCCGCCCGAGGAGGTCGCGGCGCGCGAGGAGCGCACGCCGTCCCTGCTCGAGCGCCTCGGCCGCACGCTGGCCGTCTCCGCCCCCGAGGTCTTCGGCCCCACGGCGGTCCCCGACGCCACTCCCGACGAGGACGCCCTGGTCCGGATCACCGAGCGGGTGATCACGGCGGCGGCCGCGCACGGGCGGATCGTGCTGGTGGGCCGCGGCGCCCACGCCTTCCTCAGTGCCCCAAGGGAGGCCGCCACGGCGCTGCACGCCTACGTCGTGGCCCCGCGCGACGTCCGCATCCGGACCATCGTGGAGCGGCTCTCGCTGCCGGAGCCGGACGCGGCGAGGAAAGTGGACGATGTGGACCGCGATCGCGAGCGGTACCTCGAGCGCTACTACCGCCGCCGCCGCGATGACGCCGCCACCTACCACCTCGTGGTCAACACGGCCTGGCTGGGCTACGAGGGCGCGGCCGACATCGTCGCAGACCTGGCGCGCCGACGCGGCCTGGCCTGACCGCGTCGCCCCCGTGCCGTCGGCGGCTCCGGCCTAGGTGAGGCGCGCCACGTCCGGTACTCGTCGCCACATTTCGAGGGCGGCCAGCACGCAGACGCCGCCACCCGCCGCCACCGCCGCCGGCGCGCCGAACCGGTCCGCGCCCCACCCCACGAGGAACGCGCCGAACGGCGACATCCCCAGGAAGACGAAGGCGTAGAAGCCCATCACCCGCCCACGCAGGTTGTCGGGGACGATGGCTTGGACGAGCATGTTGGTCAGGGCGCTGGTGAGGATCAACGCGCCGCCCGCCACCGGCAGGATGACCAGCGCCACGGGGAAGGAGGGCACCACGGCGAAGCCGGCCACGGCCAGGCCGAAGATCGGGCCGGCCCACATCAGCACCGTCCCCTTGCGGATGTGCCGCTCGAGGGCCGCCAGGCCGAAGGCCGCCACCACGGCGCCGATGCCCGTCGCGGCCATCATGACCCCCAGGCCCGTCGCGCCCACCCGCAGGACGTTGCGCGCGAACACCGGCATCATCACCAGGTACGGGAAGCCGAAGACGCTCCTGACCGCCATCAGCGTGACCAGCGCCAGGACGCGGCGGTCGCCGCGCACGAACCGCGCGCCCTCGCTGAACTGGACCCACCCGCTCCCCTGATGTCGCGGCCGCTCGAACGGCGGCAGCCGCATCGCCAGCAGGCCCCAGATCACGGCGAGGTACGACACGGCGTTGAGCAGGTAGCACCACGCCAGCCCGACCACGCTGATCAGCACGCCGGCGATGGAGGGGCCGACCACGCGCGCCGCGTTGAACGCCGACGAGTTGAGCGCGATGGCGTTGCCGAGGTCCTCCTTGCCGACCAGCTCCACGATGAACGCCTGTCGCGCGGGGGTATCCACGGCGTTCACCGCGCCGAGGAAGACCGCGATCACCGCCACCTGCCACAGGGCGATCGCGTGCGTCCAGATGAGGATCGCCAGCGCGAGGGCCTGCAGCGCCGAGAGCACCTGTGTCAGGATCACCAGCCGGTGCTTGTTCACCCGGTCCACGAACACGCCCGCGGGCAGCGAGCCGAGCAGGATGGGCAACGACGTGAGACCGCTGACCACCCCGACCCAGAAGGCGGAGTTGGTCAGCTCGAGCACCAGCCACCCCTGGGCGATGTTCTGCATCCACGTACCGATGAGGCTGGTGCCCTGCCCGAAGAAGAACAGCCGGAAATTGCGATGCCGCAGGGAGCGGAACGGCGTGGGCGGCGGAGCGGCCATTGCCTCAATGTGGCGTCCCGGCGAGGTTACGGGCAGTCCCGTGCGCTACACGACGTTCTCCAAGCACCTCGCCCAGCTGGCCGACACGGTCAACCTCCAGGACCTGCTCGACCAGCTCGCCGACTTCCTCCTGCAATCGGGGTTCGCCGGCGGCGCCGGATCGCGCCTGTGGGGCGACGAAGGCGAGAGCGACGCCGACCGCTCCCTCGAAGCCCTGCGCCAGGCCATCCTCGACGCGTTGAAGAGCTCTGGCCTGCTGACGCCCGAGATGCTCAAGGCGCTGCGGGGCGAGAGCACCGGCGACGCGGCCCGCGACGCCGAGCTGCAGCGCCAGCTGGCGGAGCTGCTCGACGCCATCGTCCAGCGGCTCATGGACGAGGGCTACCTCTCGGCGTCGGAGGCCCCGCGCATGCCCGGGGGCCAGGAGGTGGTGGAGGGGACGGAAGGCCAGGCCCGCTCGGCGGCCCAGCAGGTCCAGTTCAACCTCACCGAGAAGGGCGTGGATTTCCTCGGCTACCGCGCGCTGCGCAACCTGCTCGGGAGCGTGGGGAAGTCGAGCTACGGGAGCCACGAGACGCCCTACCTCGCCACCGGGGTCGAGGCCGAGGCGGCCAGCAAGCCGTACGAATTCGGCGACACGATGAACCTCGACGTCATCGCCACGCTGCTCTCGGCGATCGAGCGCGAAGGCCTGGGCGTGCCCCTCAACCTCGAGTACGGCGACCTGATGGTGCACCAGGCGGAGTACCGGTCCAGCGCGGCCACGGTGCTGATGCTCGACTGCTCGCACTCCATGATCCTGTACGGCGAGGACCGCTTCACGCCCGCCAAGAAGGTCGCCCTCGCCCTCACCCACCTGATCCGCACCCAGTTCCCGGGCGACACGCTGAAGGTGGTGCTGTTCCACGACTCCGCCGAGGAGATTCCGCTCGCGCAGCTCGCGCGCGCGCAGGTCGGACCGTACCACACCAACACGGCCGAGGGACTCAAGCTCGCGCGCCGGCTGCTCGTCGCCCAGCGCAAGGACATGCGGCAGATCATCATGATCACGGACGGCAAGCCGTCGGCCCTCACCCTGCCCGACGGCCGGGTGTACGTGAACTCCATGGGGCTCGACCCGAAGATCCTGCAGGCTACCTACCGGGAGGTCGCGCTCTGCAAGCGCAGCAGCATCATGATCAACACCTTCATGCTGGCGCGCGACCGCATGCTGGTGGATTTCGTCAAGAAGGTTTCGGAGATCTGCCGGGGCAAGGCGTACTTCACCAACACCATGACGCTCGGCCAGTTCATCCTGATGGACTTCATGAAGCGCAAGACCATGCGGGTGAACTGAGGCGCGCGGCCGCGGCGCCCCCGACGTGACCGGCCTGTTCGTCGTGCTCCGCTACGCCGTGCTGGCGGCGGCCGCCCTGGCCATCCTCGGCGCGTTCGCCGCCATGGCGGTCCAGGCGCGGACCATCAATCCGTTCGGCCGGGCGGCGCGGGCCATCCGGCAGCTCACCGATCCCCTGCTGCGGCCGATCGAGCACCGCATCCTGCGCGGCGGCGGCAACCCGCAGTCCGCGCCCTGGTGGCTGGTCGGCATCGCCGTCGCCGGCGGCATCGTGCTCGTGAGCGGGGTCGAGTGGATCGCGGGCCAGGCGTATGCCATCGCCGCGGCCGCGGACGCCGGCCCCGGGACCGCGCTCCGCGTGGCGGTGGACTGGGCGTTCAGCCTCGTCATCCTCGCCCTGGTCGTGCGGGTGATCGGCTCCTGGATCGGAGCGTCGCGGTACACGCGCTGGATGCGCCCCTTCGTCTTCCTCACCGAATGGCTGCTGGCGCCGCTCCGGCGCGTGATCCCGCCGCTCGGGATGTTCGACGTCACGCCGGTCGTCGCCTGGTTCCTCCTCGAGCTGGTCCGCGGCTACGTGCTCCGGGCGCTGTGAGCGCCTGGTGCCGGGCCACTCCCGACGGCGTGCGCCTCGACCTGGTCGTCACGCCGCGGGCCTCGCGGACGGAGGTGGCCGGCATCGCGGGGGACCGGCTGCGGGTCCGGGTGGCCGCGCCGCCGGTGGAGGGCGCGGCGAACGACGAGCTGGTGCGCTTCCTCGCCCGGGCGCTGGGCGTCCGGCGCGGCGCCGTGGAGCTGGTCGCGGGCGCGACGGGGCGGCGCAAGACCGCGCTGGTCCGGGGCGTCGCCGCCGAGGCGGCGCGGCGGCTGGCCGAAGGGTAGCGCCGCGCCGGCGAGGGCCGCCGCGGCGCTCGCCTGGCGCCGCTCCGGCCCCCCGGCTAGATTGCCTTCACAACCGATTCCGTGGCGATTTGCGGCGTATTGCGGCCACGTTAAACATCCGCTAAAAAGCCGGCCCGGTGGTGCCAGCTTCAGGCGCCGCCGGGCTTGTCCTTTGGTGGGGGCGTGAAACGACGGTGAGCCGGCGAGAGCAGCTGGTGCAGGCGCTCGATGCGCGGATCCTCGTGCTCGACGGCGCGATGGGCACGATGATCCAGAGCTACGGGCTGGCCGAGGAGGATTTCCGCGGCCCGCGCCTCGCCGCGCACCCGGTCCCGCTCAAGGGCAACGGCGACCTGCTGACGCTGACCCGGCCCGAGGTGATCGAGGCGATCCACCGGGCGTACTTCGAGGCCGGCGCCGACATCGCCGAGACGAACACCTTCACCGCCACCGCGATCGCGCAGGCCGACTACCGCACCGGGCACCTGGTACGCGAGCTGAACGTCGAATCCGCACGCCTGGCGCGGCGCGTGGCCGACGACTTCACGGCCCGCGATCCGGCGCGGCCGCGCTTCGTGGCCGGCATTCTCGGTCCCACCAACCGCACCGCCTCGCTCTCCCCGGACGTGAACGACCCCGGGGCCCGCGGCGTCACCTTCGACCAGCTGGCCGCCGCCTACGCCGAGCAGGCCGACGCCCTGCTCGAGGGCGGCGCCGACCTGCTCATGGTCGAGACGGTGTTCGACACCCTGAACTGCAAGGCCGCGCTGTTCGCCGTCGGCGACGTGGCCCTGCGCCGCGGGCTGCGACGTGCCGGTGATGGTCTCCGGCACGATCACGGACCGGAGCGGCCGCACGCTCTCCGGGCAGACCACCGAGGCGTTCTGGAACTCGATCCGGCACGCGCCGCTGCTGAGCGTGGGGCTCAACTGCGCGCTGGGCGCGCGGCAGCTCCGGCCCTACGTGGAGGAGCTGTCGCGCCTGGCGGGCGTGCGCGTGAGCTGCCATCCCAACGCGGGCCTGCCCAACGCCTTCGGGCAGTACGAGCAGGGCCCGGACGAGATGGCGGCGCTGCTCCGGGAGTTCGCCGAGAGCGGCTTCCTCAACATCGTGGGCGGGTGCTGCGGCACCACGCCGGCGCACATCGCCGCGATCGCGAAGGCCGTCGCCGGCCTGCCGCCGCGGCGGGTGCCCGACGTGCCGCCCTACACGCGCCTCGCGGGTCTGGAGCCCCTGACCGTCCGGCCGGACTCGCTGTTCGTGAACGTCGGCGAGCGCACCAACGTCACCGGCTCGGCCCGGTTCGCGGAGCTGATCAAGCGGGACGACTACGACGCCGCCCTCACCGTGGCGCGCGAGCAGGTCGAGAACGGCGCGCAGGTGATCGACGTCAACATGGACGAGGCGCTGCTCGACTCCGTCGCCGCGATGCGGCGCTTCCTCAACCTCGTGGCCGCCGAGCCGGACATCAGCAAGGTGCCGGTCATGCTCGACTCCTCCCGCTGGGAGGTGCTCGAGGCGGGGCTCAAGTGCCTGCAGGGGAAGGGCGTCGTCAATTCGATCAGCCTCAAGGAGGGCGAGGAGGCGTTCGTCGAACGCGCGCGGCAGGTGCGCCGCTACGGCGCGGCCGTCGTGGTGATGGCGTTCGACGAGCGGGGCCAGGCCGACACGTACGAGCGCCGCGTCGCCATCCTCACGCGCGCGTACCGCGTCCTGACCGAGCGGGTGGGATTCCCCCCCGAGGACATCATCCTCGATCCCAACGTCTTCCCGGTCGGCACGGGGATGGCGGAGCACGCCACCTACGCGATGGACTACCTCCGCGCCTGCCGCACGATCAAGGAGACGCTGCCGCGCGCCCTGGTGTCGGGCGGCGTGAGCAACCTCTCGTTCTCCTTCCGGGGCAACGCCGCCGTGCGCCAGGCGATGCACTCCGCGTTCCTCTACCACGCGCGCCGCGCCGGGATGGACCTCGGGATCGTCAATCCGGGCCAGCTGTCGGTGTACGACGACATCCCCAAGGAGCTGCTCGAGGCGGTGGAGGACGTGCTGTTCAACCGCCGCGACGACGCCACCGAGCGCCTGATCGCGCTGGCCGAGCGCACGAGCGGCACGCCGCGGGCGGAGGCCGAAGCCCTCGCCTGGCGGAGCTGGCCGGTCGAGCGGCGCCTGGCGCACGCGCTGGTCGAGGGGATCCTCGATCACATCGAGGAGGACACCGAGGAGGCCCGCCGGGCGAGCGCGCGCGCCATCGAGGTCATCGAAGGCCCGCTGATGAGCGGCATGAACGTCGTGGGCGACCTGTTCGGCGCGGGCAAGATGTTCCTCCCGCAGGTGGTGAAGAGCGCGCGCGTCATGAAGCGGGCGGTCGCCCACCTGGTGCCGTTCATCGAGGCGGAGCGCGCGGCCGGCGGGGCGGCGCCCTCGAGCCACGGCACCATCGTGCTGGCCACCGTGAAGGGTGACGTCCACGACATCGGCAAGAACATCGTGGCCGTGGTGCTGCGCTGTAACGGCTACGAGGTGGTGGATCTCGGCGTGATGGTCCCCGCGGCCACGATCCTCGAGACCGCACGGCGCGTGAAGGCCGACGCCATCGGCCTCAGCGGCCTGATCACGCCGTCGCTCGATGAGATGGTGCACACCGCGAAGGAGATGGAACGGGAGGGGGTCGCCCTGCCGCTGCTGATCGGCGGCGCCACCACGTCCCGGATGCACACGGCGGTGCGCATCGAGCCGGTGTACCACGGCCCGACCGTCCACGTGCTCGATGCGTCGCGCAGCGTCGGCGTGGTGGCGAGCCTGCTCAGCCCCGAACGCCGGGAGGCGTTCGCGAGGGAGGTGCGGACCGAATACGCCGGGCTGCGCCGCGAGCACGCCGGGCGCCGGGCCGACGCGCGCCTCGTGAGCCTGGCCCAGGCGCGGGCCAACCGCCTGGCGCTCCCGTGGGACGGCTGCCCGCCCCCGCAACCCCGGAAGCCGGGCGTGCACGCGCTCGACGACTGCCCGCTGGAGGAGCTGCGCGGCCTGGTGGACTGGACGCCGTTCTTCGCCGCCTGGGAGCTGCCGGGCAAGTATCCCGACATCTTCCGGGATCCGGCCAAGGGCGTCGAGGCCCGCCGCCTCTACGACGACGCGCAACGCCTGCTGGACCGCCTCGTCGCCGGGCGCCGGCTGCGCGCGCGGGCCGCGCTCGGCCTGTTCCCCGCCAACAGCGTGGGCGACGACGATGTCGAGGTGTACGCCGACGCCGAGCGCACGCGCGTGCTCACCGTGCTCCACCACCTGCGCCAGCAGATGGAGCGCCCGCCGGGCCGGCCGAACCTGTGTCTGGCCGACTACGTGGCGCCGCGCGATTCCGGCGTCGCCGACTGGATCGGCGCGTTCGCCGTGACGGCCGGTCACGGCGTGGACGAGGTGTGCGCCGAGTTCGAGCGCGCGCAGGACGACTACTCGGCCATCCTCACCAAGGCGCTCGCCGACCGGCTGGCGGAAGCGTTGGCCGAGTGGCTGCACCGACGGGTGCGCCGCGAGTTCTGGGGGTACGCGCCCGACGAGGCCCTGGACAACGAGGGGCTCATCGCCGAGCGGTACGTCGGGATCCGGCCCGCGCCGGGCTACCCCGCCTGCCCCGATCACACCGAGAAGGCCGCGCTGTTCTCGCTCCTGGGCGCCACGGAACGCACGGGCATCACGCTCACCGACAGCTACGCGATGTGGCCGGCCGCGTCGGTGAGCGGGTGGTACTTCGCGCACCCCAAGGCGGCCTACTTCGGCCTGGGACGGATCGGGCGCGACCAGGCGACGGACTACGCCCGGCGCAAGGGCATGGACGTGCGGGCGATGGAGCGCTGGCTCTCCCCGGCGCTGGGCTACGATCCCGATGCCTGAGCGCACGCTCGCCGACCTGATCGCCGACGGTCGCGTCCATCTGTTCGACGGCGCGATGGGGACGATGCTGTACGCGAAAGGCGTCTTCATCAACGTCTGCTACGACGAGCTGAACCTGAAGGCGCCCGACCTGGTGCGGGACATCCACCGCGCGTACGTGAAGGCCGGCGCGGACATCCTGGAGACCAACACCTTCGGCGCCAACCCCGTGAAGCTGGGCCACTACGGCCTCGGGGAGGAGACGGCGGCGATCAACCGCCGCGCCGCGGAGCTGGCGCTGGAGGCGGCGGGCGCGCGCGCCCGGGTCGTCGGCGCCATCGGCCCCCTGGGCATCCGCCTGGAGCCGTTCGGCGAGACCTCGCGCCTCGAGGCGTTCGAGTTCTTCAAGGCCCAGGCGCTCGGCCTGCTCCAGGGCGGGGTCCACGGCTTCGTGCTCGAGACGTTTTCGGACCTCGACGAGATCCACGAGGCGCTGCGGGCGGTGCGCGCGATCTGCGCCCTGCCGGTGTTCGCGCAGATGACGATCCAGGAGGACGGCGCCACGGCGTACGGGAGCGATCCCGAGACGGTGGCGCGGGCCCTCGACGCCTTCGGGGCGGACGTGATCGGCCTCAACTGCTCGGTGGGTCCGCAGGGCGTGCTCGAGGCCATCGAGCGGATGGCACGCGTCACCGGCCGCCCGCTCTCGGCCCAGCCCAACGCGGGGCTGCCCCGGCAGGTGGGCGACCGCAAGATCTACCTCGCGTCGCCGGAGTACACGGGCGAGTACGCCAAGCGGCTGGTGGAGGCCGGGGCCCGGTTCGTGGGTGGCTGCTGCGGCACCACGCCGGAACACATCAAAGCCGTGGCCGCCTACGTGCAGAGCGTGTCGCCGCGCCAGGTCGTCGTCATCGGCACCGAGCCGGTGGTGGCTCCGAGCGGCGTCGAGCCCGTGCCGCTGGCCGAACGCTCGCGCTGGGGGCGCAAGCTCGCCGCGGGCGAGTTCCTGACCACCGTGGAAGTCGTGCCACCCCGCGGCGTGGACCCGGCCCAGATGCTCGCCGGCGCCCGGCTCCTGCAGCAGGCGGGGGTGGACGCCATCAACGTGCCCGACGGGCCCCGCGCCCAGAGCCGGATGGGAGCCCTGATGAGCGCGCTCCTGATCGAGCGCGAAGTGGGGATCGAGACGGTCGTCCACTACTGCTGCCGCGACCGCAACCTGCTCTCGATGCTCTCCGACCTGCTCGGGGCCGCGGCGCACCGGCTGCGCAACCTGCTCATCATTACCGGCGACCCGCCGAAGATGGGGCCCTACCCGGAGGCGACCGGGGTCTTCGACATCGACTCGATCGGGCTCACCAACCTGGTGCACCGCCTGAACCACGGCCTCGACCCGGGCGGGAACCCGATCGGGGCCCCGACGGCCTTCGTGATCGGCGTGGGCGTGAACCCGGTGGCGGTGGACCCCGAGCGCGAGCTGCGGCGGCTGGCCTGGAAAGTGGACGCGGGGGCCGAGTTCGTGATGACGCAGCCGGTGTTCGACGCCGGTCAGTTCGAGGCGTTCCTCGGGCGCATCGGCGAGTTCCGGATTCCGGTCGTGGCCGGCATCTGGCCGCTCGTCTCGCTCCGCAACGCCGAGTTCCTCGCCAACGAGGTGCCGGGCGTGTCCGTGCCGCCGGAGGTGATCGCCCGGATGCGGCGCGCCCAGGAGCGCGGGAAGGAGGCCGCGGTGGCCGAGGGAGTGGCGATCGCCCGGGAGCTGCTGGCGCGCATCCGCCCCATGGTCCAGGGGGCCCAGGTCAGCGCGCCACTCGGCCGGGTCCCGGTGGCCATCGAGGTCTTCGCCTAGCGCCGGCCCGGCGCCCCCCGACGGAGGCTGCACGCGCCTGCGCGGTCGTGGGGCGCCCTGCCCCAGCCTGTCATCCGCTTGCCTGCGGCACTAAACTGTGGTACAAGCACTTAGCGGGAAGACAGGCCATCGGCACGCACCTTGCTCCCCATAGCCTCTGACGAACACCGCGGCGACCCGGAACCGAGCGCACGAGTCCTCATGCGACGACTCGACGGTGGGGGGCTTCACGATCTTCGAAGCCCTCCTGGTCATCATTCTCATCTTCGTCATCTCGGCGACCCTGATCCCCAGGTTCGGCGTGGTGCTGGGGCACGCGCGCGTCAACCGCGCGGCGAACGTGATCGCCGCGGACCTGATGCTGGCCCAGACGATGGCCGGGCGGCAGCACACGCCGGTGATGGTGTCCATCAACCCCGACTCCCTCTTCCTCCAGATCAGCGAGCCGCCGCCGTCCGACAGCGTGCTGCGGACGCACTACTTCGACCCCGCCTCCGACTTCCACCTGGCCGCGCTGACCGCGACGCCGACGTCCGTCCAGGTGATGCCGAACGGGACGGCCAGTACCTCGATGGTCGTCACGATCGGATCGGTGACGGACTACTACCATCAGGTCACGATGACGCTCGCGGGCCAGATCCGCGTCACGAAGTGACCGTGCCGGCCCGGCCGGGGGCCCGCGCGGGCTTCACCCTGGTCGAGATCATGATGGCGGTCGTGATCTTCTCGGTCGTCATCCTGGCGCTGGAAGGGCTCTCCTTCCGGGTCGCCAAGAGCTCGACCCGGGCCACCGACCAGGCGCTGGGGATGGCGACGCTGCAGGAGAAGGTCACTCGCGCCAGCAACACCACCTTCGATAGTCTCGGCACGATCGCCGGCTGCGATACGACCCTGAGCGGGCTCTACAAGGTGGTCGGCTGCACGTCGGTCACGACGCTGTCGCCGCGCCTCGACAGCATTCAGATCATCGTGCAGACCACCCTTCCGGGTGCGCGGCCGGACACCCTCAACATGCAGCGGGGCAAGGAGCGCCGCCCCGTGCCGTTGCGGTGACGCGCGGGGCGAGCGGCGGCGCCACGGAGCGGCGGCACGGCTTCGTCCTGGCGGAGCTGCTCGTCGCGCTGGTGATCGCGGCCGTCATCGGCGTGGCCCTCACCCAGCTCGTCATCTCGCAGGCGCGGTTTGTGGCGCTGCAGAGCAGCATCATGCAGGCGCGCGGCGGCGCTCGCGCCGCGCTGAACGTGCTGTCCACGGATCTCGGCATGGTGACCGACAGCGGCCTGCTGGCGGCCACACCCGAGTCGGTCACGGTGCGCGTGCCGTACGCCTTCGGCGTGGCCTGTGGCCAGCTCCTCGGCCGCACGTACGTGAGCCTGCTGCCCTCGGACTCGGCCGTCTACGCGTCGGCGAGCCCCAGCGGCTACGCCTGGCGCGACTCGACCGGCAGTTACGAATTCGTGCAGCCGGCCACGGCGACGACCACCTGGGGGGTCGCCTGCTTCCTGACCGTCCCCCCGATCTTCTCGTTGAGCGTCCCGGGCACGTGGCCCGTCACGGTGGCCCAGGTCAGCCCCAGCAGCGTGCGGACGCCCCCGGGCGCCGTGATGTATCTTTACCAGATCGTGCGCTACGCCTTCGCGCCGTCGGCGCAGATCCCCGGGCGCATCGCGCTGTGGCGCACCGTCCTATCGACGGGGGTGCGCAGCGAGATGGTGGCCCCGTTCGATTCCACCGCCGGATTCCAGTTTCTCGTCGGCACCAGCCTCGCGGTGCAGGCCAGCGCGCCGGCCGACCTCCGGACGGTCTACGGGCTCCGGCTGATGCTGGTCTCGGCGTCGGAACAGGCGCCGGAGGGACGGACGGCGCCGATGCAGTTCAATCTCACGACCGATGTGCTCTTCAAGAACCACCCGTAGCCCCAGCGGCCGGCGCGGCTTCGTCCTCGCGACGACGCTGCTGGTGACCACCCTGCTCACCGTCATGCTCGCGGCGGCGTTTCTCCTGGTGTCCGCCGAGCAGCGCATGACCGACAACTCCTTCGGCGTGGCGCGGGCGCTCGCCCGCGCGCAGGCCGGGCTCCAGAACTACTTCTCGCAGAACCGGGGCATCACCGCGGGCCAGACCTACGACTCCACGCGCATCGCGCTGAGCGGCGGCTACGCGGACGTCGTGGCCCGGCAGATGCGCGCCGGCGGCGCCGGCAGCGGCAGCGTGCTGGCCCTGTGGGTGGTGCGCTCGTCCGGCGTGTCGACCAACGCCGTGATGGCGGGCCAAGTGCAGGGCGCCCACACGGTCGCGCAGTTCGCCGAGCTCAATCCGGGCACGCTGCCCGCGCGCGCCGGCATGGTGGCCCTGAACGGCATCGCCACCATCACGGGCGTCGGCTCCAACCTGGCCAACCCGCTCGGCGGGCACAACTTCAACGCGGCCGTGCCCGGGTGCACGCCCCCGCCACTGGCGGACACCTTCGCCGTCTCAGCGCCGTCCGGCGGGTACTCGCAGTCGGCGAACGTCCTCACGCCCGACGGCCGCGGGGTTGATCCCGGTCCTTACGCCGCGTGGAACAACCTGTACGACACGACGCACATCAACTGGCCCTCCCTCATCGCGGGCAACTTCCTCCCCGACTACACCATCCCGCCGGGCCCGTGGCCGGCCCCCCTCAGCGACAACTACATCATCGGCTACGCGCCGGGCAGCGTCACGATTCCGGCCTCCACCGGCATGCGCGGGATGCTCGTGGTGGCCGGGAACGTCACCATGGCGTCGGGCGCCCACTGGGACGGGATCATCCTGGCCGGCGGCTACTTCAGCGACGCCCAGGGCGGCGTGGTGCACGGCATGGTGGTGACCGGGCTGAACAAGGCGCTCACCCCGTCGCTGCCCGTGCCCACCGACACCGTCCCCGTCGGCGTCGCGGCGCCCTATGACGCCCGGGTGCGGTGGTCCTGGTGCTACGCGCAGGGCGCCGTAAACTCGCTCGCGTCCCTCGTCCCGATGAAGAACGCCTGGATCGACACCTGGTCCACCTATTGAGTGCCGGGGACCCTCCCCGCCCTACTCCCGGAGACGTCTCGCCATGACTACCGCCCCGCCGGCCGCCGGCCCCCTGACCGTCCTCAGCGACGAAGAGGCGATGTTCCGGGACGCGGTGCGCGACTTCGCCGACGAGCGGGTGCGGCCCCTGTCGCACGCCATGGACGAAGCCGGGGCCCTCGACCCCTCGCTGATCGCGCCGTGCTTCGAGCTGGGGCTCATGGGGGTCGAGATTCCCGAGGCCCTCGGCGGCGCCGGCGGCTCGTTCTTTCTCGCCGTGCTCGCCGTGGAGGCGCTGTCGCGGGTGGACCCCGCGGTCGCGATCCTGGTGGACGTGCAGAACACCCTCGTCAACAACTGCCTGCTGCGCTGGGGGAACGACGAGCAGAAGCGCCGCTACCTGCCGAGGCTGGCGGGCGAGTGGGTCGGCGCGTACGCGCTCTCCGAGCCGGCCTCCGGCTCCGACGCGTTCGGGCTCGAAACGCGCGCGGAACGGCGCGGCGACCGCTGGGTCCTGAACGGGCGCAAGCTGTGGATCACGAACGGAGCGGAAGCGACGCTGTACGTGATCTTCGCCAACGCCGATCCCTCCAAGGGCTACAAGGGCATCACGGCGTTCGTCGTGGAGCGCGGATTCAAGGGCTTCGCGGTGGGCAAGAAGGAGAACAAGCTCGGGATCCGCGCCTCCAGCACCACCGAGCTGATCCTCGACGGGTGCGAGGTGCCGGCGGCGAACGTGCTCGGCGAAGTGGGGCAGGGCTACAAGGTCTCGATCGAGACCCTGAACGAGGGCCGCATCGGCATCGGCGCCCAGATGATCGGCGTCGCGGCGGGGGCCCTGGCCGCCGCCACCGCCTACGGCAAAGAGCGCAAGCAGTTCGGGAAGCCGATCGCGGACTTCCAGGGAGTGCAGTTCCAGCTCGCTCAGGCCGCGACGGAGCTGGAGGCCGCGCGACTCATGGTGTACAACGCCGCGCGGCTCAAGGACGCGGGGCAGCCGTTCACGCAGCAGGCGGCGATGGCCAAGCTGTTCTCTTCCCAGGTGGCCGAGCGGGTGACCTCGCTCAGCGTCGAGCTGCTCGGCGGGTACGGCTACACGAAGGAGTACCCGGTCGAGAAGTTCTACCGCGACGCCAAGATCGGCGCGATCTACGAGGGCACCAGCAACATGCAGCTGCAGACGATCGCCAAGCTGCTGCTCAAGTAGCCGCCTCCTCTCACACCCGCCGGCGAGACGGGCGGCATCCCAGGAGCGTCCCCAACTCGGGAGCTCCAGATGCGTGTCAGCGTCCACGAACCGATCCGCGACGGACACACGGTCCGCGAGCCTTCGGACGCCGATCTCGAAGGGATGCTGCGCTCGCTGACGGCCGGTTGACGGCGGGCCTCGGCACTCTAACTTTCCGCGGAGCGAAGCCACCCACCCGCGCGATGGCGGTCCCGTCGGGACCGTAGCCGGGATGGGTGGCTTTTCCGTTACGGAGGCGGGCCATGGCCGAGCGCGCGAAGAGCGAGTTCCTCAAGACCCCGGTCGTTTCCATCGACATCAAGCAGCACGACGTCCGGCCGCTGGTGGACGCCATGGCCGACATGGCGTTCCAGGCCCGCAACCTCGGGCGCGCGGCCCGCATCTACGACCAGATGCTCGCCGACAAGGAGTGCTCGGTCATCGTGTGCCTGGCCGGCTCGCTGTGCTCGGCGGGGCTCCGCGACGTGTTCGTGGACCTGATCGAGCACCGGATGGCGGACGCCATCGTCTCGACCGGCGCCAACATCGTGGACCAGGACTTCTTCGAGGCGCTCGGCTTCCGGCACTGGCGAGGCGAGATCCGCGTGGACGACGACCAGCTGCGGCGCCACGCGATCGACCGGATCTACGATACCTACATCGACGAGGACGAGCTCAGGATCTGCGACGAGACCGTCGGCAAGATCGCCGACGAGATGCTGGCCGCCGGCGGCCCCCGTGCCGTCAGCTCGCGCGAGTTCCTGCGCGAGATGGGCGCGTGGCTGGAACGCGAACGGCCGGGCACCCGCTCGATCGTGTCGGCCGCCTACCGCGCCGACGTGCCGATCTTCGTCCCCGCCTTCTCCGACTGCTCGGCCGGCTTCGGGCTGGTGCACCACCAGACGCACCACCCGGAGGGGTACATCGCCCTCGACTCCGCGGCGGACTTCCGCGAGCTGACGCAGCTCAAGCTGGCGGCGGGGGCGACCGGCCTGCTGATGATCGGCGGCGGCGTGCCCAAGAACTTCGCCCAGGACGTGGTCGTCGCGGCCGAGGTGCTCGGGCACGACGTGGAGATGCACCGCTACGCCATTCAGATCACCGTGGCCGACGAGCGCGACGGCGCGCTCTCCGGCTCGACGCTGCGCGAGGCGAACTCGTGGGGCAAGGTCAAGCTCGGCGAGGAGCAGATGGTGTACGCCGAGGCCACGGTCGCCCTGCCGCTGGTGGCGGGCTACGCCTTCCACAAGGGGGCGTGGCGGGCGCGGAAGGCGACGAAGTACGCGCGGCTGTTCGCGGCCGCCGCGGCCAAGTCGGGAGACTAGAGCGATCAGACGGCAGAGGGGTTGCGAGACGCCGAGTTGCGAGCGGTTGGAAGACTCGCGGTGCGGGGATTGAGCACCGACCGCGCAGAATGGATGACGGCGACTCGAGAACCGGCCTCATATTCGGCCGCGTGGGACACTTCAAACAGCTCAAGGCCTGGCAGCATGCGCAGGCGGTCGCCGTGCTTTCCAAGGCAGCGATCTCGCATCTTCCCGCCGAGGAGGCACACGCGCTGGCCGACCAGTGGCGGCGCGCCTCCTATAGCGTCGCCCTGAACATCGCCGAGGGCGCCAGCCGGCGCGGGTCCAAGGAGTTCCGCAAGCATCTCGACATCGCGCGCGGCTCGCTGCACGAACTCGAGGCCATCATGGAGCTCGCGGTCTCCCTGGAGTACTGTCGCCCCGAGGAGCTGGCCAAGCTGGAAGCGACCGTGGACGAGTGCGCCAGGACCGTCTTCGGGCTGCTGCGGAAGTTCAGCGAGACCGCCTCTTCGACCTGATCATCTCGTAACCGCTCGCAACTCGGCGTCTCGCAACTATCCTGCAGTCTCCTCCCTGATCTCTGTCTTCTCTCCTGGCCGCAGGGTCAGGATCGTGACTTCGGCCGCGTGCCCGATCCGGAACGGGATGCCCCAGTAGTTGGTGCCGGGGTTGATGTAGAGGACGGAGCCGTCACGCACGTGCGCCCCCATCGCGAGGTCGAGGAAGGGACTGGCGAGGCACCAGCCCAGGCGCTCCCAGCCGAGCTGGCCCCAGTGCGTGTGGCCGCTCAGGGTGAGCGGGACGCCGCGCGCCACCAGCGCGGGCCACAACGCCGGGTTGTGCGCCAGGACCAGGACGAACGTCCCGCGCTCCACCCCGGCGAGCGTGCGCGCGACGTCGGGCGCGACCTCCGCGTCACCCGCGCCCGCGGGGTCGCCCGTCCCCGCCACGGCGAAGGCGCCGCCGTTGCGGCGTACCGTGACCGCGCGGTTGACGAGCAGCGTCAGCGGCAGCGCCTCCAGGCGCGGGCGCAGCCGCCGCCACCCGGCGTAAACCTCGTGATTGCCCGGGATCGCGAACACGCCGAGCGGCGCCTCCAGGCCCCCGAGCGCGGCCGCGTAGCGCTCGACGTCGCGCGGGAAGTCGTCCACAAGGTCGCCCGTCACCGCGATCAGGTCCGGGCGCGCGTCGCGCACGGCCGACGCCACGCGCGCGAGAAAGCGGCGCGACGTCTGGGGGCCGACGTGGAGGTCGGAGATCTGGACTACCCGGAGGCCGTCCGCCGCGCCGGAAAGGTCCGGCAGCGTGACCGCGAGGCGCCGGACCGCGAGCCGGCGGCTTCCCGCGTACCCCGCGACCGCGAACGCCGCCAGCGCCAGCGCGGCCACCGCCAGCGCCCCGCGGGCGGCGGCGCCGGCGGCGCCGAACGGGAGGCCCGCCAGGGCCGCCACCGCGCCGACCGGCGCGAGCAGCAGGATGAAGAACTGCGCGTACCACAGCGGCCGGAACACCCATACCCTGAGCGACGCGCCGGGGTAGATGCCGCGGGCGCGCGTCGCCAGGAACACGCCGAGCGGGACGAGGGTGAAGAGCACCCACGCCGCCACGGCCGTCCCGGCCCCGCCGGGCAGCGCGGGCGCCGCCAGCGCGCCCACGACCGCCCAGCAGGCGGTGAGGATCGCCAGCACCCGGACCACGATCCGCGCGATCGCGCGCCGCGTCGGCGCCGCCGGGGTTCCGCCCGCTTGCGGTTGCGTCATGGGCCCGAAATGTACAGCGGCGAGGCTCCCCCTACGCCGCGGTTGAGGGCGCTCCCGCGACGCCGTACATTGATGCGCGCATGGAGATCCGCGGAATACGCCTGCACCGCCACCCGGCGATCGACATGTCTGCGCTGGTCGGCGGCCTGGTGGCTGCGTTCCTGTTCCTGCGTCTCGCGGGCGCCCGCCCCGAGCAGGTGCCGATCCCGCGGGCGGCCACGCGCTTCGACGCCGACTCCGCCTACCTGACGACGCGCCTCCTCAGCGAAGCCTACGGCAACCGCGTGACCGGCACCGAGGCGGCCCGGCACGCCGCGAATTTCCTCGCCGCTTCGTTCAAGACCCTCGGTCTCGATACCAGCGAGCAGGTGTTCCAGGTCGTGGCGCGGGACGAGCCGCTGCGCGCGCGGAACGTGGTGGGCCGGAGCCCCGGCGCCGCCGCGCCGGGCACCATCGTGCTGGTGGCGCACTTCGACGGCCAACCCACCTCCGGCCAGTCGGCGGCGGCCAACGCCTCCGGCGTGGGAACGCTGGTCGAGCTGGCGCGGGTGCTGGAGCGCCGCGGGCACCGCCACACGATCCTCTACGTCGCCACCGACGCGGGCGAGTGGGGTCTCGCCGGCGCCCGGGCCTTCGCCGGGGCCATCCCGGACCGCCGCGACATCATCGCCGTGATCTCGCTCGACCACGTGGCGAACGGCATCGGCAAGGCGGTGGCGATCGGGGGCGCAGGCCAGGACGGCGACGGGTACGCCCCACTATGGCTGCGCCGCGCGGCCACCGACGCGTTCGCGGCCGGGGGCGTGCGCGCGACGGACGTCGGCACGCTGGACGAGTGGATCCACCGGGTGCTGGGCATCACGCTCACCGACCAGGGCCCGTTCGTCACCGCGGGCGTCCCCGCCATCAACCTGAACGTCGAGTCGAGGCGGCCGGACGTCGCGGATTTCCTCTACCACACCCCGGGCGACCGGTGGGAAACGCTGAAGAGCGGGTCGTTCGCCCTGCTCGGCGACGGCACCGAACGCCTGGTGCTGGCGCTCGACGCCGCGCCGCCGATGCACGGCCCGATCCACTACCTCGGCCTCGGCAGCCAGCGGATGGTCAACGGCGTGTGGATCGTGCTGGCGGCGATCGCGCTGTTCGTGCCGCTGCTCCTCGCGACCTGGGAGGCGTGGATCGCGGCGCGCGCCGATCCCGCCTCGCGCACGTCCGTCCGTTCCGAGCTGGTGCGGGCCGGGGGATGGTGGCTGGTGGGGATCGCGTTCCTGCTGGCCGTGCGCGCCACCGTCGCGGTGGGGCTGCTGCCGGATTACCAGTGGTCGCCGGCGACCGTGCGCGACCCGCTGCTCTACTCGACGCGATGGGTGCCCATCGTCGTCACGTGCGCCATCGTGATCGTGGTGGGGCTGCTGCTGACCTCGCTGCGCAAGCGGCCCGGGCTGATCGTGTCCCACCCGCTCGCGGGCCGCGCCGCGTCGCTGTCCACGCTCGCGCTGGTGGCGCTCCTCGCCATCGTGCACAACCCGTTCGCGGCGGTCTGGCTGCTGCTCCTGCCCGCGTGGCTGTGGCCGTGGATCGGCCCGACCCGGCGCCCGCTGACCAGCGCGGCGAGCGTGCTCACCATTCTCGCCAGCGCGGTACCTCTCGTCGTCGCCATCGCGGTCATGGCGCGGCCGCTCGACGTCGGCACCGGGATCCTGTGGTACCTCTTCCTCCAGGTGGCCTACCTGAGCTGGAGCCCGCTTACCGTCGTGACGTCCGCGGTGATGCTGCTGGCCGCGTTCCGCCTCGTGGGGACGGCGACGGCGCGGCTGCTTCCCGCCGAGGGCGACTAGCCCGCTCCAGCGCGCCCAGCAGGTCCCGCTCCAGATCCTCGACACTCTCCAGCCCGACCGAGATCCGGATCAGCCCGTCGGTGATCCCGGCCGCCCGACGTTCCTCGGCCGAGAGGTGCGCGTGCGTCATCGAGGCCGGATGCTCGATCAGCGTGTCGGTGCAGCCGAGGCTCACGGCGCGCTTGCACACCGTCAGCGCGTCGAGGAACCGCCCGCCCGCCTCCGCCCCGCCCCTCAGCTCCAGCGCGATCATCGCCCCGAAGCCCGACATCTGCCGCTTGGCGACCTCGTGGCCCGGATCGTCCGCGAGGCCGGGGTAGCGGACCCACGCCACCTCCCGGTGCTGCGCCAGCTCGCTCGCCAGCCGCCGTGCGGTCTGCGACGCCTGCTCGACCCGGAGCCGCAGCGTCTTCACGCCCTGGAAGAGGAGGAAGGCGTCGAACGGCCCTTCGGACGCGCCGAGGACGTTCTTCATCTGGTTCAGCCGCCCCGCCAGGAACTCCCGGTCCCGACTCACGGCGATGCCCCCGACCACGGTGCCGTGGCCGCCGAGATACTTGGTGGAGGAGTGGATCACCACGTCCGCCCCCAGCTCCAGCGGCCGTTGCAGGATCGGCGTGGCGAAGGTGTTGTCCACCAACAGCCGTGCGCCCGCGGCCTTCGCCACGGCCGCCGCGCGCGCCAGGTCCACGATGTCCAGGGTGGGATTGGCCGGCGTCTCGACGTAGACCACGCGGGTCCGCGGCCGCCGCGCCGCCTGCTCCAGCGCCTCGGGCGGGTCCCCGGCGTGCACCTGGGTCACGGCCACGCCGAAGCGCGGCAGCACCTCGAGGAACAGCTCCGACGTGCCGCCGTACAGGGGCCGCACCGCCACGACGTGGTCGCCCTGGGCGACGCACGCCAGCACCGCGGCCGAGACGGCGCCCATGCCCGAGCCGAACGCCACCGCGCCCGCCGGCTCCGCCGGGCTCTCCAGCGCCGCCACCGTCGCTTCCCACCGCGCGACGGTCGGGTTGCCGATCCGCGTGTACACGAACCCGGGCGCCTCGCCCGCGAAGCGGGCCGCGGCATCCGCCACCCGGTCGAACGCGAAGGTGCTCGTCTGGTAGATCGGCATCTCGTGCGCGCCGTAGGGATCCGGCTGCAGCGCGTCGGCGGGCAGGAAGGGTCGCTTGCTCATGGGCTACTCCAGGGGGAGCGCGGTTTCGGATTTCATGGTGGACAGCACGACCGACGAGTTGAGCCGCTCGACGCCCGGCAGCCGCGTGAGCGTGTTGAGGACCAGGTGCTCGTAGGCGGCGGCGTCGCGCGCGACGATCTTGAGCAGGAAATCGGACGTCCCGGTGGTGTGATGGCACTCCAGGATCTCGTGCACCTTGCCGACCGCCTCGCGGAACTTCAGCACCGCGCCTTCGCGGTGGAGCGCCAGTGTGACCGACACGTAGACCGTCATCCCGAGGCCGAGACGGTGCGGGTCCAGCACCGCCGTGTAGCGCTGGATGATTCCGGCCGCCTCCAGGCGCCGCAGCCGCTCGTGGACCGGGGGCGCCGAGAGGCCGACGGCAGCGGCCAGCCGGGCCACGGGCGCGCGGCCGTCCCGCTGCAGGAGCGCGAGCAGCCGGCGGTCCATGCCGTCGAGCGTCACCTCAGATATCTGTCTTTTCATCCCTTGACCATATTACAATCTAATGCAATTGTCAGTCAATGCATGAGAATCTACTAGGAGCTGCGGGCGCGGGTCCAGAGGGCCAGCAGGGCGGTCTCGTCGAGCTCGGCGAGGCCGGGACCGGGGAGGGGGGCGTAGATACGGGCGTGCCTGGGCGGCGTGAGGCGGCGGAACTCGACCAGCGGACGGGCGAGCCGCGGTGCGAGATACGGCGACGGGCGGCCGGAGCGGAGCAGACGCGCCTCCCACTCGGCGCCGTCGGGCGTGGTGAAGCGGCGCGGCGCGCCGGGCACGGGGTGGGCCATGGTCCAATTCTACGGGCCGCCGCGCTCCGGCGCCTGTGCCGCGCCCTGCCGCTGGCCCTGGGCCTCGCCCCCGCCGTGCTCGTGGCGCAGACCCCACGCGAGCCGTTGCGGGTGGTGGTGGTCGGTGACATCAACCTCGGACGCGCCGTCGCGCGCGAGTACGTGCTACCCGGGCGCGGGGCCGAGATCTTCGCCGACGTGCGGGACAGCCTCCGGGCGGCGGACCTCGCCCTCGGCAACCTCGAGAGCCTGATCTACGACCGGGGCGGCGTGACCGACACGGCCCTGAGCCCGGTGTTCGCGGCCCCGCCCGCGGCGGCGGCGCTCCTGGCCGACGCGGGGTTCGCGGCCATCGGCACCGCGAACAATCACGCCTGGGACTTCGGGCACGCCCCGCTGCTCGAGTCGCTGCGGCACCTCGACAGCGCGGGCGTGGCGCACTCCGGCACCGGGCCGACGGTGGCCGACGCGCTCCGCCCCGCGCTGCTGCGCCGCCGCGGCTGGACGGTGGCCGTGTTCGCGGTGACCGACATCTTCAACTACCCCGACCTCACCGTCCTCGGCCACCCGGCCGCCTGCTGCGTGGCGTGGGCCGACACGATCGCGCTGCGGAGGGCGTTCGCCGACGCGCGGCGGGCCGGCGCCGACCTCGTGCTGGTGCTGCTGCACGCCGGATTCGAGTACCGGAGCGTGCCGCCGGCCGACGTGGTGCAGGTGGCCCGGGGCATCGTCCGCGCGGGCGCCGACGCGGTGTTCGGGGCGCATCCGCACGTGCCCCAGGGCCTCGAATGGGTGGACGGCAAACCCATCCTCTACTCGCTCGGCAACTTCGTGTTCACGCAGCGGCGCCCCTGGACCGACCGGGGGCTGTGGGCCGCCTATACCGTCACGGCCGCCGGCGCTGCCACGCTCGCGGTGCGGCCGGTCGTGGCGGGCGTCCGGCCGCGGCTCGCCACGGGTGCGGACTCCGCCGCCGTGATGGCGCATTTCAAGGCCATTTCGGACACGCTGAGCTTGCCACCGGCCCCGCCGCGGCGTACGTTGGGCCGCCACCCGACGCCGGGACGGGGTCACGAATGATGGACGAGCGATCTCTCGCGTTCTTCAAGCGGCTCCTCGATGCTCCGGGCCCCTCCGGATTCGAGCGGGGGCCCGCCGGGCTGTGGCGCGACGAGGCGAAGCCGTTCGCTGCCGTCGAGGCCGACGTGGCCGGCAACTGCTTCGCGACGCTGAATCCCAAGGGCGCGCCGCGGGTGATGCTGACGGGCCACCTCGACGAGATCGGCGTCATGGTGGTGCACGTGGACGACGACGGCTTCCTCTACTTCGCGGCCATCGGCGGCTGGGACCCCCAGGTGCTGGTGGGCCAGCGCGTGCGGCTCGAGGGGCGGCAGGGGCCGGTGGCGGGCGTGGTGGGCAAGAAGGCCATCCACCTGATCAAGGCCGACGAGCGCGACAAGGCGTCCAAGATCACGGACCTGTGGATCGACATCGGCGCGAAGACCAAGGCCGAGACGCTCGAGCGGGTGCGGGTCGGGGACGCCGGGGTGTTGAGCGCCGCGCCGGTCGAGCTGCCGAACGGGCGCCTGGTCTCGCGGAGCATCGACAACCGCACCGGCGCGTTCGTGGTGCTCGAGGCGCTGCGCCGCCTGTCGGCCGCCCCGCCCGAGGCCGCGGTCACCGCGGTGGGGACGACGCAGGAGGAGATCGCCTACACCGGGGGTGGCGCGCGCACCAGCGCCTTCGGGCTCGAGCCCGCCGCGGCGATCGTGGTGGACGTGACCCACGCGACGGACTCGCCCGGCGTCGAGAAGAAGGAAGTGGGCGACTTCAAGCTCGGCGGCGGACCGGTGCTCTCGCGCGGCTCGGCCGTGAGCCCCGTGGTCTTCGATCAGCTCGTCGCCGCCGCGGAGGCGGAGCAGATTCCCTACGCCGTCGAGGCCGCGCCCCGCGGCACCTCGACCGACGCCGACGCCATCTATACTTCGCGGCGCGGCATCGCGACCGGCGTGGTGTCGGTGCCGTGCCGTTACATGCACAGCCCCAACGAAATGGTGGCGCTCGAGGACCTCGACCGCGCCGCGGCGCTGCTCGCCGCCTGGGTGCGACGCCTCGGGCCCGCCACGTCCTTCCTCCCCTACTAGCGCCGCCGGAGCCGCCATGACGCAACCCTTCAAGCCGTACGTGCCCGCGAACACCGAGATGGCGGAGTTCACCCTCCGCGCCGTGCTCATCGGGCTCGTGATGTGCGTGATCCTCGGCGCCGCCAACGCCTACCTCGGGCTCAAGGCCGGGATGACGATCGCCGCGACCTACCCCGCGGCGGTCATCGGCATGGCGGTGCTCCGCGTGGTGAAGGGCTCGATCCTGGAGGAGAACATCGCGCGGACCGTGGGCTCGATCGGCGAATCGGTCGCGGCCGGCGCGGTGTTCACGATTCCCGCGCTGTTCATCGCCGGGATCTGGACCGAGTTCGCGACCGTCAGCCACTACATCCAGGCCTCGCTGATCATGCTCGCGGGCGGCGTGCTCGGCATCCTGTTCGTCACGCTGCTCCGGCGCGTGATGGTCGAGGACGTGGAGCTGCCCTTCCCCGAGTCCATCGCCGCCTCCGAGATTCACAAGGCCGGACGGACGGGCGGCACCGGGGCCGCGTACCTGTTCGGCGCGATGGGGATCGGCGCGTTGATCCAGGGGCTGGCGCAGATCAACCTGTTCCAGAGCGCCTGGCAGAAGTTCGTGAGCTTCTCGCGGGTGACGATCAAGCTGGCCAAGGACGGATCGCAGGCCGCCCCGGGCCAGGGCGGGATGCTGCTCTCCTCGCCGTCCATCAGCCCGGCCTTCGTGGGCGTGGGCTACATCATCGGCCCCAAGCTCGCGTCCCTCAACTTCAGCGGCGGGCTGCTGGCGTGGGGGCTGCTGGTCCCGATCATCGCCTACTTCATCGGCGCTTCGCTCTACCCGGTCGGCTCCGCGCCCACCACCGACCAGTGGATCGCGCTGTCGAACAACGTGTGGTTCAACATCGTCCGGCCGATCGCGATCGGCGGGATGCTCACCAGCGCGGCGTGGACGCTGTTCCGGATGCGCAAGAGCCTGATCGCCGGCGTCCGGCGCTCGGTGGGCGACGTGAAGAAGGCCGCCGCCGGCATGCCGGTGGGCGACCGGACCGAGCGCGACCTGCCGTTCAACCGGGTCATGCTCGGCGTGCTGGCGACCTCGGTGGTGGTGTTCTTCATCTACAACTACTTCACCCGGAACGCGTGGGGCGCGGCGCTGGTCGCGACGATCGTGCTGGTGGTGGCGGGCTTCTTCTTCGCCGCGGTCTCCGGCTACCTCGTCGGCATCATCGGCTCCAGCAACAACCCGGTCAGCGGCCTCACCCTCTCGACGCTGGTCATCGCGGCGATCCTCATGGTCGCCCTGGGCATGAAGGGCCAGTCGGGGGTCGCGGCGGTGCTGGGCGTCGCCGGCGTGGTGTGCGTCTCCTCCGCGGTGGGCGGCGAGATGCTGCAGGACCTGAAGGTCGGCCACATCCTCGGCGGCACGCCGTGGAAGATGCAGATCGGCGACCTGATCGGCGTCGCGGCGGCCGCGGCGACGCTGTTCCTGCCCCTGGTGGTGCTGCACGTCGGCGACATCAAGGCGGGGCTGATGGCCGTGCCGCCCTACCAGGGCGGGTTCGGCGGCCCGAACCTGCCGGCGCCGCAGGCCAGCCTGATGGCGCTGCTGTCGCAGGGGATCGTCGGCGGCCAGATGGCGTGGCCGCTGATCATCGTCGGCGCCATGCTGGGCATCGGCATGATCCTGATGCAGGTGCCGAGCCCGATGCTGGTGTGCGTCGGCATGTACATCAATCTCGGCACCACGTTCGCCATCTTCGTGGGCGGCGTGATCCGGGGCATCGTGAACTGGCTCGGCAAGCGGCGCGGCCACAACGCCGCGCAGAAGGCCCGCACCGAGAACAACGGCATCCTGATCGCGGCCGGCCTGATCGCCGGCGAGGCCCTGATCGGGCTGCTGTTCGCCGCGCTGGCGTTCGGGAACGTCAACTACGCCAACTTCCTGAGCACCGTGGTCGGGTTCCACCGGTTCGGGTTCTGGTTCGCGCTCCTGGTGCTGATCTTCCTCGGCTGGATGCTGGTGCAGATCCCGCTCAGCAACGCGGGCGCGCCCGACGAGCCCGCGCCGCCGAGCGCGGTGATGTAGGACGGCTGCGGCGGACCGCCCGGTGGCGTCGCCGGTCAATCTGTTCGCGCTCCGGCCGAAGCGCGCGGCGCGGTTCGAGCGGGGGGCCGACGGGCTGGTGACGGTGCTGGTGCCGAAGTTCCGGAACCGCTTCGTGGTGCGGTGGTTCGTGCCGCTGCTGGCGCGGCACGACGTCGCCGTCCGGCTCGACGCCGAGGGCAGCTTCGTCTGGGACCGGTGCGACGGCGGGACCACGGTGCAGGACATTGCGGGAGAGCTGTACGGCCGGCTGGGCGGCGACGGAGCCGCGGTCGAGGATCGCGTGGGCCGCTTCGTGGAGAAGCTGGCCCGTGCCAGTCTGGTGACGCTGGACCTTCCTGGAGAGCGACGATGAGCGACGCGATTGCAGGTTTGCAGCCCGCGCTGGTGTGGAAGTACTTCGCCGAGATCGCGAAGATCCCCCGCGGTTCGAAGCACGAGGAGAAGATCTCGAAGTACGTGGTCGAGACGGCGAAGAAGCTCGGCCTCGCGGCCAAGGCGGACAAGCTCGGCAACGTCGTGGTGAAGAAGCCCGCCTCGCCGGGCAAGGAGCGGGTGCGCAGCCTGGCGCTGCAGGGCCACCTCGACATGGTGTGCGAGAAGAACAAGGACAAGATCCACGACTTCTCGAAGGACCCGATCGAGCTGGTGCGCAGGGGCAACTTCCTCACGGCCAACGGCACCACGCTGGGCGCGGACAACGGGATCGCGGTGGCGACCAACCTCGCGATCATGGAGGACAAGGCCCTGGTCCACGGCCCGCTGGAGTTCGTCTTCACGATCGACGAGGAGACGGGGCTCACGGGCGCCGCGGGCCTGCAGCCGGGCTTCGTCGAGAGCCGCACCCTCATGAACCTCGATTCCGAAGAGGAGGGGGCGCTGTACGTGGGCTGCTCCGGCGGCCGCGACACGATCGGCGGCTGGAAGCTCGCGACCGACGCTTCGCCGGCCGGGGCGGTCGCCGCGACGCTGCACGTGACCGGCCTCAAGGGTGGGCACTCGGGCCTCGAGATCGACAAGGGCCGCGGCAACGCGGTCAAGATCGCCAACCGCGCGATCCTGGCCGTCTCCGGCCTGGGCGTGCGGCTCGCGTCGCTCGAGGGCGGCGACAAGCACAACGCGATCCCGCGCGAGGCGGAAGCCCTGGTGTACGTGCCCGCCAAGCAGTGGGACGCCGTGCTGTTCGCGGTCACCACGTTCGAGAAGACGGCCAAGGCCGAGCTGGCCTCCGTCGAGCCCGGCCTCACGGTGACGCTCGAGAAGAAGGGCACCCGCAAGGGGAAGGTCCTCAAGCGCGCCCTGCAGCAGAAGCTCGGCCAGACGATCGCGGCAATGCCGCACGGCGTGCTGAAGATGAGCGCCGACATCCCCGGCCTGGTGGAAACCTCGACCAACGTGGCCGCGGTCCACACGACCGGCCGCGCGCTCCAGCTCGTGACGAGCCAGCGCAGCTCCGTCGCCTCCGAGCTCGACGAGGCGTGCCAGACCGTGCGCGCGATCTTCGAGATGGGCGGTGCCGACGCGAAGACCAGCGACGGCTATCCCGGCTGGAAGCCGGACCTGGGCTCGGCGATCCTCAAGACGGCGAAGGCGACCTACAAGGCCCTATACGGCAAGGAGCCCGAGGTGAAGGCAATCCACGCCGGGCTCGAGTGCGGGATCATCGGCGAGCGGTATCCGGGGATGGACATGGTGTCGTTCGGGCCGACGCTCGAGGGCGTCCACTCCCCCGACGAGCGGATCCACATCGACACAGTGCCCAGGTTCTGGGATTTCCTGATGGGCATCCTCAAGGCAGTGAACTAGCAAGAGTCGGGGAGAGGGCAGTTCAGTTGCGAGACGCCGAGTTGCGAGTGGCTGTGAGATGTGAGTGATCAAGGAAGAGTGGAGGCCCCGCCTCGAAACCGAAGCGGGGCCTCTGCTCTCTCTCCCATCTCAACGCTCGTAACCACTCGCAACTCGGCGACTCGCAACTATCCTGCAGTCTCCTTCCACCGAACGCCGCGCAGCGCCGCGATCACCTCATCGGAGCGGACCGGCCGGCCTGGCAGGCCGAGGGCGGTACTGACCTCTACGGTGGCCGGCGGCCTGAGTCCCAGCTTGCCGAGCGCCTCCCGGTCGTACAGCAGCTCCCGCGCGGCCCGGTCCTCCACGACCCGCCCCTCCCGCATCACCACCACCCGGTCGGCAGTCTCCGCCACGAAGGCCAGGTCGTGCGACACCACCAGCAGCGTCACGCCCGACGCCGCCCGGCGTGCCAGCGCCGCGACGACGCGCCCGCGCTGCGCCGCGTCGAGGCCGGCGGTCGGCTCGTCGAGCACCAGCAGCTCAGGCTCCATCGCCAGGACGCCGGCCAGCGCGACCAGCTTGCGCATCGGCGGCGGCACGTCGTAGGGGTGGAGCCCCGCGACCGCGGCGAGGCCCAGCTCGTCGAGCACGGGGCCGGTGCCCGCCTCCCCTCGGCCGAGGCGGCGGGGGCCGAAGGCGACGTCCTCGCGGATCGAGCGCGCGAACAGCTGCTGGTCGGCGTGCTGGAACGCGTATCCGACGCGGCGCGCCATCTCGTCGGGGCGCTTCGCGGCCACATCCCAGCCTCCGACCTGCACGCGTCCCGCGCTCGGGCGGCGGAGCGCGACCAGCAACCGGGTGAGCGTCGTCTTCCCCGCGCCGTTGGGTCCCACCAGCGCCGCGCGCTCCCCCCGGCCGATGGCGAGGCTCACGCCGCACAGGGCCTCGCGCCCGCCGTCCGCGCCGTAGGCGAAGCGGACGCCTTCGATCCGGGCGTCGCAGCCGCTCATCGCGCCACCCGGCGCACCAGCCCCTCGACGTCCAGGGGGTAGGGCGCCGGGCATCCGGCGGCGCGGGCGATGGCCGCGACCTCCGTCTCCTCGAGCACCGCCGCGGGTGTGCCCTGCGCCGCCAGGCGACCGCCCTCCAGCACCCACGCACGGGTCGCGACGCCGGCCGCGCGGTCCAGGTCCGGCGTCGCGAGCAGGATGGCCGTCCCGCCCGCCGCGATCGCCGGCAGCGCGCCGTACAACCCGTCCGCCGCTTCCGGATCCAGCTCCGCGGCCGGATCGTCGAGGGCGAGGACCTCGGGCGCCATGGCCAGCGCGGCCGCGACCACCACGCGCTGCAGCTCGCCGCCGGAGAGGTGGGCCGGGTCGCGCGCCGCCAGGTGCGTGACCCCGAGCCGCGCCATCGCCCGCTCCGCGGCCGCGAGCACGTCCGGCTTCGGGAGCCCGTGCGACGCCGGCCCGAAGGCCACCTCGTCGCGCACCGTCGAGCACAGGCCCGTGAGCTGTGTCCACGGCCGCGAGAAGACGATGCCGCAGTGGCGCGCGGCGATCGCGCGCGACCCGGTCAGCGTGCCGCCCACGACCCGCGGCGCGAAGCCCGTGGCCACGAGGAGCAGCGTCGAAGCGCCCGAGCCGGTCGCGCCCGCCACCACCACCACGTCGCCCGCCTCCAGCGCCAGCGAGACGTCCCTCAGCGCCGGCCGGTCCGCGCCGGGGTAGGTGAATCCCACGCGCTCGAGCGTCACGAGCGCCGTCACCGCATCCTCCAGAACTTCCAGCCGTACGCGGCCAGCACCATCCCGAGCAGGGTCCACCGCAGGGCCCGTTGCCAGGGCGCGTCCGCCGGCGGGTCGAGGGGCGTGCGCCGGGTGTCGGAGGCCGCGCCACGGGCGTCGAGCGCCAGCACCTGCTCGTCCACCTCCGCGAGGGCACCCAGGATCAGCGGCAGGGCGAGCGGCACCAGCGCGCGCAGCCGCGCGACCGGCGACCCGCCGAGGCGCAGGCCCCGGCACTGCTGGGCTTCGAGGATCTGCGCCGCCCGCTCGCGCATCCGCGGAAGCACCGTCAGCGTGGAGGCCAGGAGGAACGTGCGCCCGAACGGCACGCCACGCGCCGTCATCGCTTCCACCAGGCGGTGCGGCTCGATGGTCGCGAGCGCCGTCACGAAGCCGAGGACGATGCCGGTCACGCGGCCGCCGAGGACGAGGGCGCGGGCGATGCCCGGCGCGGAGAGCGACAGCGGCCCGATCACCACCCGCGGGGCGGCGCCCAGGAGCCCGTGCAGGACGAACAGCAGCACCCAGATGGGGAGCGAGAGCAGCAGCGCGGTGCGCGCGCCGGTGCGCAGCACGCCGCCGATCGCCGCGAGCAGCGCGGCGGCCAGCACCAGGAGCCACACCTCGAGCGGCTGCGCCATGGCGAACGCGCCGAACAGGATCGCCGCCGCGAGCGACAGCGTCGTGTAGGGATGCGCCCGGTGGAGCGGCGAGCGGCCGGCGACGTAGCCGATCATCGCGCCAGGGCCGGGAACCGGGCGGCCAGCGTCCGCGGGAGCGAACGCAGCAGGATGCACACGAGCGTGCATGCGATGGTCTTGTCCAGCAGGTCGGTCGCGTAGCTCGCCGACGCCACCGCCACCCCGAGCGGGGCGCCGAGCGCGCGGAGCACGGTCGTCACCATGGTGACGCCGCCTCCCGTCACGCCCCCGAAGACGAAGTAGGAGATCGGGGCCGAGCACGAGGCGGCCACGAACCCCATGCCCAGCCCGGCCGGCACGGCGGTGGCGAGGCGGCGGAACAGTCCGAGCCGGGCGGCGGCCGCCGCGTACAGCGCGATGGCCACCTGCACCAGCCCGAAGGGAAGCCAGGCGAAGTTGCCCGAGATGACGGCGTTCAGCACCTGGGCGACGAGGCCCGCCGCGATGGCGGCGCGCGGCCCCACCAGGGCGGCCACGATGATCGTGCCCACCGCGTCGAGGTAGAACGGCAGCAGCAGCGCGGCGACGATCTGGCCGATGACCAGGTTCACGGCCACGCCGAGCCGCACCAGGACCAGGTCGCGCAGGGTCACCGGAGGGGCGCGCGACGCCCCGGGCGTCTGGCGGTCAGGTGCCCTTGAGCGCCGCCAGGTAGCGGTCCTGCAGGATCGTCCGATGGTGCCGCTCGTGGCCGGCCACGATGAACGCCACGGCGCGCACCGAGTACGGGCGGCTGTTCGCGGTGCCCGCGCGCCGCAGCTCCTCGGCGTCGAGCCCCGCGAAGAACGGGATCGTCGCCGCCCGCACCGCCTGGAACTCCGCCACGAGGTCCGGGAGTCGCCGCGCACCGAACCGGGCGCTGCGCACGTAGTCGTTCTCCTCGAAGCCGGGCAGGGCGGCCTGCTCGCCACGGGCGAAGCACACCGCGCGATAGACCATGATCCGTTCCGTGTCGGCCACGTGGCCGACGACCTCCTTGACGCTCCACTTCCCCTCCGCGTAGCGGAAATCCGCTTCGCGGTCGCTCACGCCCGCCAGCAGCGCCGCCGTCTCGTCCACCTGGCGCCGCAGAATTTCCAGGACGTCTCCATCACCCACCTGCGAGACGTACCGTTCGAAGTACGGCGCGTACTCGGACGGCGCCGGCCGCTCGATCCTGCTCCCACCCATGTCCGCCCTCCCTGGCGTTGGACCTTCCAGCTCCCTGACCATGCAGACCGACGTGGACGCGCACAGTTCGCGGTACTCGACGGTGCCCCGGATCGCCGCCGGCGCATCGCCCCGCGGGATGGCCCGATAGCCGAGCGTCCCGAAGAACCCGTCGGCGGTGGTGGTGAGCAGGTACAGCTGCCGCACCCCCAGCTCCGCGGCGTGCCGCTCGACGGCCCGCGTCAGCGCGACGCCGAGACCCTTGCCCCGTGCGTCCGCCGCGACGGCCGCCGAGCGCAGCAGGCCGACCTCGCCCAGAGGCTCCAGGCCGATGACGCCGGCGAGGCCCGTCCCGCGCCGCACCACCAGGAAGTGCCTCAGCATCGCGGCGCCGACGTCCGCGTGCGGCAGTCCCGCCGCCTCGAGCAGCCGCTGCACCGCCTCCAGGTCGGCGGGCGCCGCCCCTGCGATGGCCGGTTCCATGGATGACTTCAAGATACCTGGCCGCGTAGCGGCTTGATCAGCTTGCGGATGTCCGCCTGATAGCCGAGGCGCGCGTAGAAGGCCCTGGCGCGCGCGTTCGCTTCGAACACGTGCAGGCTGAGGAGGCGGTAGCCCCGCCCTCGCGCCCAGGTCTCGGCCGCCGCCATGAGCGCCTGTCCGACGCCGCGCCCTTCCGCTTCGGCCCTCACGACGATGTCGCTCACGTGGCCGTGCTCCTCGCCCGTGAAGAAGTCGCGCGCGCCGTGCAGGTGGATGAAACCGAGGGGCTCGCCTCCAGGCCCCTCGGCGACGAGCACCTCGGCGCCGGCCGTCGCCCCGGTGAGCGCGCCGTCGATCGACGCCACGACGGCGCGATCCATCACCTCGCGCGGCCGGAGCGGCGGCGGACCGAAGTCGTGGAGCCGCGGCGCCAGAGGGAGGATCCACTCGCGATCGCGCGAGGTGGCGGGCCGGATGCGTACGGACGTGGCGTGGGGCATGACGGTAGGAGAATGGCGCCGCACGCGGCGCGTCACAATCCCGGCCACCCTCCTCGCCTCGCCACGCGTCAGCTACCTTCCTCCCATGAACATCTCCCGCATCCTCGTCCTCACGGCCGCGGCGGCGCTCGGCGCCACCACGCTGCCGGCCCAGACCCCCACGCCCGCCCCCGTCACGCCTTCGCGGCAGGCGGCGGCCATCCTCGGTGACATCCGCTACCTCGCCTCCGACGCCCTCGACGGCCGGCTCACCGGCTCGCCGGGGAACGACTCCGCCGCCGCGTACCTCGCCCGCCGCTTCAAGCGGCTCGGCCTCCGGCCCGGCGGCGACCACGGCGGCTACCTCCAGCACTGGACCGTGAACCCGACCAGCGGCACGCGCGAATCCGGCGTCGCCGACCGCGCCACGGAGAACGTGGTCGCGATCCTGCCCGGAAGCGGCTCGCTCGCGGGCCAGGACATCGTGATCGGCGCCCACTTCGACCACCTGGGCAACGGGCCCTTCGGCTCGATGGCCCACGGCGACTCGGTGCACCTCATCCACCACGGCGCCGACGACAACGCGTCCGGCGACGCGGGCGTGCTGGAGATCGCCCGCATCCTTTCGAGCCACCGCCCGCGCCCGTCGCGCACGGTCGTGTTCGTGCTGTTCAGCGGCGAAGAGGAGGGCGACCTCGGCTCGGCCTACTACGCGGACCACCCGGCGCGGCCCATGGACTCGACGCTCGCCATGCTGAACCTCGACATGGTGGGCCGGATGCACGACGACCGCCTGACGGCGCTCGGCGCCCTGTCGGCGAAGGAGTGGCAGCCGCTGCTCGACTCGGTGAACGCGGGGTACCACCTGGAGCTGCACGCCTCGGGCGACGGGTGGGGCCCCTCGGACCAGAACTCGTTCTTCGCCAAGCAGCGCCCGGTGCTGCACTTCTTCACCGACCTGCACGCGGACTACCACACGCCCGCGGACACCTGGGACAAGATCAACGCGGACGGCATCGAGACCGTGGCGCGGTTCGTGGCGGACCTCGCCGGCCGGCTCGAGTCGCGGCCGGGGCCGTTGACGTTCGTGAACGCGGCGCCGCCGGTGATGGCCTCGGGCGAGCGGGCCTACCTCGGGACCATTCCCGACATGACGAGCGAGCCGGGCGGCGTGCGGCTCACGGGGGTCATGACCGGCAGCCCGGCGGAGAGCGCGGGCCTCAAGGCCGGGGACGTCCTCACGGGCATCGGCGCGGACACGGTCGCGAACCTGGTGGACTTCCAGAACGCGCTGGTGAAGCACCACCCCGGGGACAAGGTGGACATCCGCGTCCGGCGCGGCGACCAGGTGCTCACGCTGCCGGTCACGCTGGGCCGGCGGCAGTAGCGGCCGCGACGGCCACGGGCGGCCGCCCCAGGTGACCACACCGCCGCCGGAGCGCACGGGGCGCGTCGCCGGCGCCGGCGTCGAGCTGTTCGCGCGCTGGGTCGGGGACGGGGGACCTACGATCGTCGCGCTGCACGGCGGCCCCGGCGCGTCGCACGACTACCTGCGGCCGCAGTTCGACCTCCTGGCCCGCGGCCGCACCCTCCTCTATTACGACCAGCGCGGCGGCGGCGCCTCGGAGGTGCCGCGCGACGCGCCGCTCGGGTGGCGCGAGCACGTGGCCGACCTCGCGGCGGTCGCGGCGACGCTCCCGGAGCCCATGACGCTGCTGGGGTTCTCCTGGGGCGGCCTGCTCGCCCTGCTCTTCGCGCTGGAGCATCCCGGGCTCGTCGCACGGCTCGCGCTCGTCGCGCCGGCGGGCACCAGCGCGGCGGACCGGGAGCGGTTCGAGCGCACGCTCGCCGAGCGCCAGGCCGCGCCGGTGATCGCGGACGCGCGCGCCGCGCTGTCGCGCTCGGGGCTCCGGGAGCGCGATCCCGACGCCTTCTGGCGCCGCGCGTTCGAGCTGTCGGTGGCCGGCTACTTCCGCGATCCGGCCCGCGCCCGCGACCTCACGCCGTTCCGCGTCGCGGCCCGCGCCCAGCGCGCCGTGTGGGAGAGCCTCGCGGGGATGGACCTGCGGCCCCGGCTGCACGACATCGCGGCCGAAACGCTGGTCGTGCACGGGCGCTTCGATCCGGTGCCGCTGTCGGCGTCGGAGACGCTGGCCGAGCGGATGCCGCACGCGCGCCTCGTGGTCTTCGAGGACTCGGGGCACGCCCTCTACGCCGAGGAGACGGAGCGGTTCGTCGAGGTCGTGGACGCCTTCCTCCCCAGGGCGACGTGACCGGACGGTTCGTGCCGTGGGCCGGCCTCGTCGAGGCGCTCGGGGACGCGCGCTTCGAGGAGATCCGGGCCGCCCTGACCGCGGCGCGCACCGACCCGTGGCTCCGCGACGCCTTTCTGCTCGACGCGGCCGTGGGCCGCCTGCTCCGCGAGGTGGTGCCGCCCGATGCGCCCGCCGAAGCGGTGACCTCGTACGGGGCCCTGCTCCACGCCCTCTACCTGCACTGGGAGCGCGGGCGCCCCGTGCGGCAGGCCGGGCGGGAGCGCTTGCGCGCGCTCCTCGGCGCGCCGCCATCGGCGCCGCCACGCGAGCCGGGCGCGTGGTACGTTCAGCTCCCCGAACGTCTGGTGTGGGCGGCGCCTTCGCCCGGCGCCGCCCACGAGCCGCTCGACGGCTGCTTCGCGCTGGTCGCGCCGGCGCAGGTGCGGGTCCTGGCGCTGCTGGGCGCGCGGCCGGAGCGCGACGGCTTCACGACCATGGAGGCCGAGGCGCCCGAGCCGGTACCGCCACTGACGCCGCGCGACGACGGCAGCGCGCCGTTCGCGCCGGTGCTCCCCGCCGGCGAGCGCATGGGCCTCGTCTCGCTCGTCAGCGCGCCGGAGCTGGTCTGGCTCGCGTTGCTGGCCCCGCTCGCCGCGGGTTAGAATCCCGCCCGATGGACAAGCACGCCGCCGCCCGCCACCTCGACACCATCGCGACCTACCTGGAGCTGAAGGGAGAGAATCCCTTCAAGGTCCGGGCTTTCGGCAACGCCGCGCGGGCCATCGACGCGTTTCCCGGCGACCCGGACGAGGCGCTCGCCTCCGGCGCGCTCGCGGAGGTCGACGGGATCGGCCGTGCCACGCTGGAGGTGGTGCGCGAGTTCGCGCAGACCGGCCGCTCGACGGCGCTGGAGGCCCTGCAGCGCGAGGTTCCGCCCGGCCTGGTCGAGATGCGGCGCATCAGCGGTCTGGGCGCGGCGAAGATCAAAGTGCTCCACGAACAGCTTCGGATCAGCACGGTCGCGGAGCTGGAGCTGGCCGCGCGCAACGGGCGCCTCGCCGGCACGCCGGGGTTCGGCGGGAAGATGGCGGAGAAGATCCTCCGCGGGATCGAGTTCCTCAATCGCACCACCGGCTTCCGCCTCTCGCATCGCGCGGCGCGCGCGGCGGAGCAGCTGCGCGCCGCCGTCGCGGCGCTCCCGGGCGTCGCGCGGGTGGAGGTCGCGGGGAGCGTCCGCCGGCGCAGCGAAGTCGTGCGTGACGTGGACCTGGCCATCGCCGCCACGGCCCCGCCCGCGGAGCTGGCGGAGCGGCTCCGCGCCTCGGCGCCGCAGCTCGACGTGGCCGAGCGCGAGGGCGGCCTCGCCGTCCGGCTCGACGACGGCACCGCGGCCGACCTCTACTGCGCCGCCCCGGACCGGTTCGGGCACACGCTGGCCTGGGCGACCGGCAGCGCGGCCCACCTCGAGCGGCTTGCGGCGCACGCGGCGGCGCGCGGGCTGCACCTCGACCAGCGCGGCCTGAGCCGCGACGGCACGGCAGTGCCCTGCCCCGACGAGGCGGCGTTGTACCTCGCGCTCGGCCTGTCGTTCGTCCCTCCCGAGCTGCGGGAAGGCGGCGACGAGGTGGCGCGCGCCGCCGCGGGCACGCTGCCCAGGCTCGTCGAGCGCGGCGACCTCCAGGGGATGCTGCACTGCCACAGCGCGTACAGCGACGGCACCACCTCCATCGCCGAGCTGGCCGCCGCGGCGCGGGATGCGGGCTACCGCTACCTGGGACTCACGGACCACTCGGCCGCGGCGGCCTACGCCGGCGGCATGAAGGCGGAGGCGATCCTCCGCCAGCACAACGAGATAGACGAGCTGAACCGCGGCTTCGAGGACTTCCGCGTCCTCAAGGGCGTCGAGGCGGACATTCTCGCCGACGGCGCACTCGACTACACTTCGACGATCCTCGACAGCTTCGAGTTCGTGATCGGGTCGGTCCATTCCCGGATGGAGCAGGACGAGGCCGCCATGACGCAGCGGGTGCTGCGCGCGATGGACGATCCGCACCTGACGATCCTGGGCCATCCGACGGGCCGGCTGCTGTTGGGCCGCGATCCCTACGCGCTCGACGTGGGCGCCGTCATCGCGCGGGCCGCCGAGCGGGGCGTGGCCATCGAGATCAACGGTGACCCGCAGCGTCTCGACCTCGACTGGCGCCGGTGCCGCGAGGCCCGCGACGCGGGCGTGACGATCAGCATTGGGAGCGACGCCCACGGCCTGGCGGGGATCGGCAACATGGACTTCGGCGTCGGGGTCGCGCGCAAGGGGTGGCTCGAGGCGAAGGACATACTCAACACGCTGGGCGCGGAGGAGTTCCTGAAGCATGCCGGCAAAAGGAAAGCGCAGTAAGAACGGCGGGCACGGAGGCACGGGGGCACGGGGGCACGGAAAGAAGTCGACGCACGGACGCACCGGGGCACGGGGCGGGAAGGCCCGCGGGCACGGGGGCACGGGCGCACGGGCGCACGGGAAGAAACTGCCGCCCGCCGGCGAGCGCATCGGGGAGATCATCGCGCGCCTGGACCGGCAGTATCCCGAGGCGCGCTGCTCGCTCGACCACGCCGACCCGTTGCAGCTCCTGGTGGCGACGATCCTGTCGGCCCAGTGCACCGATGCGCGCGTCAACATCGTCACCAAGGACCTGTTCCGGAAATACCGCACGGCGGGCGACTACGCCGCGACCAACCCCGCGGTGTTCGAGGACGAAATCCGCAGCACGGGCTTCTTCCGCAACAAGACGAAGAGCGTGATCGGGATGGCGCAGGCCCTGGTCGAGCGCTTCGGCGGCCGGGTGCCGGACACGATGGACGCGCTGACGTCGCTGCCGGGCGTGGGACGCAAGACGGCGAACGTCGTCCTCGGCAACGCGTTCCACAAGGACGAAGGCGTCGTCGTGGACACCCACGTGGCGAGGATCGCCGGGCTGCTCGCCCTCACCCGCGAGACCGATCCCGTCAAGATCGAGCAGGACCTGATGCGCGTGGTGCCCAGGCCTCGCTGGACCCTGTTCCCGCATCTCGTGATCCACCACGGCCGCGCCGTCTGCATCGCACGCCGCCCGCGCTGCAACGCGTGCCCGCTCACCGACCTCTGCCCGTCGTCTGCGGTGTAGCGTGGCCGAAGCCGCGGAGCCCCTCATCGAGAAGCTGCGCGACCGCGACGCGGTCGTGCGGCGCCAGGCCGCGCGCCAGCTCGGGGCCGCGAGGCTCAAGGAGGGCGTGCACGAGCTGGTCCAGGTGCTCGCCGACGATGCGTCGGCCCCGGTGCGCCGCGCGGCCGCGGAGGCGCTGGGCCGGATCGGCGATTCCGCCGCGGTCGGCCCGCTGGAGCGGGCGCTCCGCGCCGAGCGCGACGACGCCGTCCGCGCCGCCGTGGGCGCCGCGCTGGCGCGGCTCGGCGCCTCCACCGGCGACTACCCGGGCATCCTGCCCGTGAGCGAGGAATGAGCGCGACCGCGAGCCAGTCGGAGTTGGCGGAGCTGGTCGCCACGCGGCGCGACCTGCACGCGCATCCCGAGCTGGGCTACGAGGAGCACCGCACCGCCGCGCTCGTGGCCGAGCGGCTGCGCGGCCTGGGCTACGCGGTGAAGACGGGCGTCGGCCGCACCGGCGTGGTCGGGCTGCTCGCCGGCGGCAGCGGCCGCCGCGGGCGCACCATCCTGCTGCGCGCGGACATGGACGCGCTGCCCGTCGCAGAAGCGAACGACGTCGCGTACCGCTCCACCGTCCCCGGCGCCATGCACGCGTGCGGTCACGACGCCCACGTCGCCATCGGCCTGGGCGTGGCGCGCCGGCTCGCCGCGACGAGCGCCGCCTGGGGGGGCACGGTCAAGTTCGCCTTCCAGCCCGCCGAGGAGGGCGGCAACGGCGCCGAGGCGATGATCGCGGACGGCGTGCTGGAGGCGCCGGCGGTGGACGCCGCGTTCGGGCTCCACGTGATGAACACCCTGCCCATCGGCACCATCGCGGCGACACCGGGCGCGATCATGGGCGCCGTGGACACCTTCACCATCCGCATCCGGGGCAAGGGCGGGCATGCCGCCATGCCGCACCTCGCCGTGGACCCCGTGCTCGCGGCCGCGCACGTCGTCACCGCGCTCCAGTCGCTGGTGAGCCGCGCCACCGACCCGTTCGATCACCTGGTCGTCAGCGTGACGCAGATCAAGGCGGGCGACGCCTTCAACGTCATCCCCGAGGAGGCCGTGCTCGCGGGCACGGTGCGGAGCATGGGCGGGCGGCCCTACAATGAGGCGCCGGAGCGGCTGACGGCGCTCGCGAGCAACGTGGCGGGCGGCCTCGGGTGCACCGCCACGGTGGAATACGAGCGCCGCACGCCGGCCACCATCAACGACGAGACCATGACGGCGCTCGTGGCCCGGCTCGCTGCGGAGGTCGTGGGCGCGAAGAACGTCGTCACCGGGGCGCGCATGCTGGGCGGCGAGGACTTCTCGTTCTACCTGCAACGCGTTCCCGGCTGCTTCGCCTGGGTGGGTTCCGCCAACGCGGTGAAGGGGTACGACGCCCCGCACCACAGCCCGCGGTTCGACATCGACGAGGAAGCGATGGTGATCGGCGTCGAGTTGCTGGACCGGGTCGCCCGGGAGTACCTCCGCTGAACCGGCTCGGCGGAGAGGCGTCCGCCTACCTGGCCTCCGCCGCGCACCAACCGGTCCATTGGCACCCCTGGGGCGAGGCCGCCTTCGCCCGCGCCCGCGCCGAAGACAAGCCGATCCTCCTCGACGTGGGTGCCGTGTGGTGCCACTGGTGCCACGTGATGGACCGCGAGTCGTACGAAGATCCGGACGTCGCGGCGTATCTCAACGAGCGCTTCGTCTGCATCAAGGTGGACCGCGACGAGCGGCCCGACGTGGACGCCCGCTACCAGCGCGCCGTGCAGGCCCTCACCGGCCAGGGCGGGTGGCCGCTCACCGCCTTCCTCACGCCGGAGGGCGACGTCTTCTACGGCGGCACCTACTTCCCGCCCGACGACCGCTTCGGCCGCCAGTCCCTGCGGACGACGCTGGCCCGCGTAGACGAGGTGTTCCACGCCCAGCGCGAGAGGGTCGCGGGCAGCGGGCGCGAGGTGCGCGCGCACGTCGCCCGGCTGCTCGAGGAGGCCGCCCCCGGCGCGGCGACGCCGGCGCTGCTCGAGCACGGCGCGGCCCTGATGGAGCGGCTGTTCGACGAGCGGCACGGCGGCTTCGGCTCCCAGCCCAAGTTCCCCCACCCCGCGGCGGTCGAGTTCCTGCTGGCACTCTGGTGGGACACCGGAACGCCGCGCCTGCGCGAGATGGTCGAGCGCACGCTGACCGGCATGGCCGAGGGCGGGATGGACGACCAGATCGGCGGCGGCTTCCACCGCTACGCCGTGGACGAGCGCTGGATCGTACCGCACTTCGAGAAGATGGCGTACGACAACGCCGAGCTGCTGAAGGCGTACGCGCACGCCTGGGCGGCGCTGGGCACGCCGCTGTTTCGCGAGACCGCCGAGGGCATCGTCGCCTGGGGCCTGGAAGTGCTGGCCGACCGCGAGCACGGAGGCTTCGCCGCTTCGCAGGACGCCGACGTCGGCCTCGACGACGACGGCGACTACTTCACCTGGACGGCCGACGAGGCGCGCGCGGCGCTCACCGCCGAGGAGTGGGAGGCCGCCCGCCGGCGGTGGGACATCGAGGCGGTGGGCGAGATGCACCACAACGCGGCGAAGAACGTGCTCTGGGTGGCGCGGCCGGTCACCGCGATCGCGGCGGAGCTGCAGGTCGAGCAATCTCAGCTGGACCGCACGCTGCGCACCGCGAGGGCCAAGCTCAAGGCCGCGCGGGACCGACGCCGGGCGCCCGGCGTGGACCGAGCCGTGTACGTGAGCTGGAACGCGATGATGGCCGAGGCGTTCCTCGACGCGGGCGCCGTGCTCGATCGCCCCGATTGCGTGGAGTTCGCCCTGCGCACGCTCGAGCGCCTGTGGGCCGGGGCGGCGGATCCCGCGGGCGGGCTGCGCCACCGCGCCGACGGGAAGGCCGGCCCCGTCCTCCTCGACGACCAGGTGCAGGCGGCATCGGCGGCCTGCGCGGCGTTCGAGCACACCGGCGACGCCCGCTGGCTGGGCCGCGCCCGCGCGCTGATGGATTTCGTGCTCGCCCGTTTCGAGGATCGCGAGCACGGCGGGTTCTTCGACGGCGCGGACGAGACGCACGTCGGCTTGCTCGACGAGCGCGCCAAGCCGATCCAGGACGCGCCTACGCCGGCGCCGAACGCCGTCGCCGCGCTCGTCCTGCTGAAGTTGTCCGCCGTCACGGAGGACACCCGCTACGCCGACGCGGCCCAGCGTACGCTCGCCGCCTTCGCGGGAGCCGCGGCCGACCTCGGCCTTTTCGCCGCGACGTACCTCCGGGCGCTCGACTGGCTGATCGCCGGACCATCGAAGATAGTAGTAGCTGATGCTACTACGTCCGTGGACCTGAGGAACGCGGCGCTCGCGGCCTACCGGCCGCGGAAGGCCGTCGTGCCGAGCGCAACATCTCCGGTGAGCGGGGTAGCAGCACCTGTGGCCCTGCTATGCGCGGGGACGGCGTGTGCGCCGCCGGTCCGGGACGGCGCGTCGCTGCGCCGAACGCTGGAGACTTTCTCTCGCGTGGGATAGGATTATCGCATGCTCGAAGCCGTGCGACAGAAGCTCTCCGACGAGGTGCAGCGGCTCAACCACGAGCTGTCGGTGACGCTGCCCGAGACCCTGAAGCGCGCGCTGCAGATGGGCGACCTGCGCGAGAACGGCGACTATCACGCCGCGCTCGAGCGGCAGGGCTTCATCCAGGCGCGCTTGAGCCATCTGCGCTCGCGGCTGGCCAAGCTGTCCCAGATCGACCTCAACAAGATCCCGCTGGACAGCGTCGGGCTCGGCTCGCGCGTCGTGGTGCAGGACATGGGCACGCGGGAGAAGGCGACCTACGAGCTGGTGGTGCCGGACGCCATGGACTTCGACGGCGACGGCGACGCCAACCAGATCTCCGTCGCCTCGCCGCTGGGGCGCGGGTTGCTCGAGCACAAGGTAGGGGACGTCGCGGTGATTCAGCTGCCGGCCGGGCCACGCAAGCTCAAGATCCTCGAGCTGACCACGTTCCATCAGCAGCTCGCGGATACCAAGGGGGCGTCCAAGTGAAGAAGCAGGCGGTGTTCGACACCGCGCGCGGGCGCGTGGTCGCGGAGCTCTTCTCCAAGGAAGCGCCGGGCACGGTGGCCAACTTCGAGAAACTCGCGAACAGCGGGTTCTACGACGGCACGCGCTTCCACCGGGTCATCGAGAACTTCGTCGCCCAGGGCGGCGACCCGCTCTCCAAGGACCCCAACAACCCGCGCGTGGGCACCGGCGGCCCCGGCTACACCATCAAGTGCGAGACCAAGGGCAACCCGCACAAGCACGAGGCGGGCTCCCTCTCCATGGCGCACGCGGGCAAGGACACCGGCGGCTCGCAGTTCTTCATCGCGCACGGCACCCTCAAGCACCTCGACGGCGTGCACACCGTCTTCGGCAAGGTGGAGACGGGCCTGGACGTCGTGCTCAAGATCCGGCAGGGCGACGTGGTGAACAGCATCCGCGTGACGGACGCGTGAACATTCACCTGGCGCTGGTCTGCGACCACGCCATCATCGATCAGCACGGCAAGCTGTCCGTGCTCGGGATCTTCGACCGCATCTGGGTCGAGCGCTTTCCCGCCATCCATCCACGCCTGCACCTGGTGCTGCGCCTCAAGGGCCGGCGCACCGAGATCGGCGACCATCAGGTCCTGATCCAGTTGGTGGATGCCGCCGGGCAGGAGATCCTGCGGGGCGAGGGCAACGTCGCGATCGGCGAGCCGCCGGCGGGCGTGCTCGACATCGAGGCGGCCGCGGTGTTGGCGTTCGACGTGCCGCTCGAGAAGCCCGGGACGTACACGTTCGAGATCGCCGTGGACGGCGCGCTCTCCGCGTCGGTGCCGATCAGCGTCACGCAGATGCCGGTGTCCGCGCATCCCGCTCCTCCGCAGCCGCCGCTCCCACCGGCCCCGCCGACCATCAACTGAACATCATCACGACAGCATAACAGCACGACGGCGGTGCAGCCTACAGTTTCAGCCAGGTCGCTCTCCGCCGTTCTCGCGGTGACCGCGGCGTGTCTCACCGCCTCGCCCGCCGTCGCCCAGGGGCCCGCGGCGCGCGGCGCGGCCCCTGCTCTCTACGACCCGGCGCGCGACCTCGGCCCACTGTTCCCGGCCGTGCAGCTGTCGGGGATCTTCCCGGACTCCAAGACGTTCGTGGACGCGCGTCCGCTCGCGGCACCCGCCGCGATCGCCGCCGAGTACGCGCGAACGCACGGGGGGCCGGACTTCGACCTGCCGGCGTTCGTGGCGCGGCGCTTCGAGCAGCCGGCGGCGCCGGCGGCGACCTTCCGCACCGACACCACCCTGAGCATGGAGCAGCACATCCGGGCGCTGTGGCCGGTGCTGACGCGCGGGCCTCCCGCGGACACTTCGCGCTCCTCGCTGATCCCGCTCCCCCATCCGTACGTCGTTCCCGGCGGGCGATTCGGCGAGTTGTACTACTGGGATTCCTACTTCACGATGCTCGGGCTGGCGCGCAGCGGGCGCCCGGACCTGGTGCGCGACATGCTGGGCGACTTCGCGTACCTGATCCGGCGGTTCGGGCACGTCCCCAACGGCAGCCGTACCTACTACCTGAGCCGCAGCCAGCCGCCGTTCTTCGCCGCCATGGTCGGACTCTACGCCAGCGTGACCGACACCGCTCTTGCCCTCGCGTATCTCGACGCCCTGGAGACGGAGCACGCCTTCTGGATGGACGGCGCGGCGGGTCTCGCGCCCGGCCGGGCGTACCGCCGCGTGGTGCGGCTGCCCCGCGGCGCCGTCCTCAACCGCTACTGGGACGACCGGGCCGAACCGCGACCCGAGGCGTATCGCGAGGATGACGCGCTCGGCCGGCGCGCGAGCCCGGCACGACGCGCGGCCCTGTATCGGAACATCCGGGCGACGGCCGAGAGCGGGTGGGATTTCTCGAGCCGCTGGATGCGCGACCCGGCGGACCTGCGCACGCTGGAGACGACCGACCTCGCGCCCGTGGACCTGAACAGCCTGCTGTACGTGGAGGAGCGGCTGATCGCGGCGCTGCGGCGATTCCGCGGCGGGCCGGGCGACGCGACGGCCGCGCGGCGATACGAAGCCGCGGCGGCCGATCGCCGCCGTGCCCTGCTCGCGGCGGCGTACGATTCCGCGGCCGGATACTTCTTCGACGTGCGCTGGCGCACGGGCGAGCGCGTGACCGACCGTCCCACGCTCGCCGCCGTGGTGCCGCTCTACGTCGGGCTGGCGACGGCCGCGCAGGCGCGCGCCGTGGCGGCGCGGCTCGAGCGCGACTTCCTGCGGCCGGGCGGGCTCGTCACCACCCTGCTTCGTTCGGGCCAGCAGTGGGACGCGCCCAACGGGTGGGCACCGCTGCAGTGGATGGCCATCGAGGGCCTGCGCCGCTACGGCTTCGCGAGCCTGGCCGACACGGTGTCGGCGCGATGGCTGGCGCTGCTCGGGAACACCTACCGGGCCACCGGGAGGATGATGGAGAAGTACGACGTGGTGGACCTGACGCGTGCCGCCGGCGGCGGCGAGTACCCGGCGCAGGACGGCTTCGGCTGGACCAACGGCGTCGCCGAGGCGCTGCTGGCCCGCGCGGCCGGAAGGGCTCCGCCGGCATCCCCAAACTGATGCCCCGACGCCGATTCGGTGTTATTCCTTCATCACCTCATCCCGTCATGACTTTGATCACTTCATCACCTCCTCGTTCGGGTCTGTCATGAACCGCACCGAAGCCCTCGCCCTGATGCACGAGTACACGCCCTCCGACGCGCTCCGGAAGCACATGTACGCGGTCGAGGCCGCGATGCGCGCCTACGCACGCAAGTTCGGCGATGACGAGGAGACGTGGGGCGTGGTTGGCCTGCTGCACGACTTCGACTACGAGCGCTATCCCAACGCCAGCCGCAGTCCCACCGAGGAGCATCCGTCGGCGGGCTCGAAGGTCCTCGCCGAGCGCGGCTACCCGGAGCCGTTGCGACGGGCGATCCTGGCCCACGCATCCTATACCGGGGTGCCGCGCGATACGCCGGTGGCCAAGACGCTGTACGCGGTGGACGAGCTGTGCGGCTTCCTGGTGGCGTGCGCCCTGGTGCGGCCGAGCCGGAGCCTCGCCGACCTCGAGGTACCTTCGGTGAAAAAGAAACTCAAGGACAAAGCGTTCGCGCGAAACGTGAATCGTGACGAGATCCGCGAAGGCGCGGAAGAGCTGGGCGTTCCGCTCGACGACCACATTCGCTTCGTGATCGAGGCACTCCGGCCCGAGGAGCGCGACCTCGGCCTCGGAGCGCCGTCGTGACCCGCCTCCCAACGACCCCCCTGTCCTCTGCGTAATACACCTGTGGAGCCGGACGCTGCGCTGGCGGTCAGGGCGGCGGCCGGCGACCGGAGCGCCTTCGGCGCGCTGATCGAGCGCTACCAGGCGGCGGTGCGGCGCCTGACCAGGGCCGTGACCGGAGACGCGCACGACGCCGACGACGCCGCGCAGGACGCGTTTCTCTCGGCGCTCGACCGGATCGAGACGTACGACGCGACGCGGCCGTTCGGGCCGTGGCTGATGCGGATCGCGACCAACGCCTCGATCGACCTGGTGCGGCGGCGCACGGTGCGCCGCGCGGACGAGTTGGACGAACGGTCGTCGTCGCGCGGCCCGACGCCGGCCACCGACGCCGAGGCGTCGGAGATCCGCGAGAAGCTGGCGAGCGCGCTCCGGACGCTGCCCGAGCGGCAGCGGGTGGCGGTGACCTTGTTCGACGTCGAGGGGTACTCGCACGCGGAGATCGCGGCGGTGCTCGAGATTCCCGAAGGCACCGTGCGGTCGGACGTCTTCCATGCCCGGCGCACGCTGCGGCTGGCCCTCGAGGCGTGGGACCCGGGCCGGCAGATGGAGGAACGATGAACGACCTGTTGAAGCGACACCTGTCGCCGAGTGACGACGGCCGCGCGTTCACCGACGCGGTGTTGCTCCGCGCGGGCGGGGCGCTGCATCAGCGCCGGGCGGCCGCGGACCTGCGGGGCGAGAGCCCCGCGTGGAACACGCTGGCAGCCTGGGCGCGGCCGTGGCTCATCGCGGCGATCGTGGGGCTGGGCATCGCGATCGCGCTGCCCGCCCTGCGGCGTCCCGCGCCCGACGGCGCCGCGGAGCCGAGCCTCACCGCGGACCTGATGGGCGCCAGCACAGGGACGGCGTACGTCCTCGCGGAAACTCTGGGAAACTAGGATCACCGGATGTTCAACAAGTCGAAGGCGTGGGCGGTCGGCCTGCTCGTGGCGGTGGCGGTGGTGGGGCTGGTGGCGGGCGCGGCCATCGAGCGCTGGGTCATCAGCGGCGGCGGTTCCCGCGGCGGGCGCGCGACCTACTCCAACTACCTCAGCAGCCAGCTGCAGCTGACGCCGGCGCAGCACGACTCGGTGGTGGCGATCCTGCACCGTCACCAGCCCGAGCTGCACGCGCTGTTCCAGACGATCCGGCCGCAGGTGGACTCGGCCCGCGCCCGCGTGGCCGACGAGATTCGCGGCCTCCTCACTCCCGCGCAACGGGAGTCGTACCAGCGGCTGCTCGATCGAGACCGGGCCGAACGCGCCCGGGCCGACAGCGCGGCGGCCGCGCAAGCCAAGAAGCCATGATGACGCTCAAGCTCCCGTTCGTCGCCCTGGTGCTCGCCTGCGTGGCCGGCACCGCCCGGGCCCAGCAGCCGACTCCGCCGGCGCCCGCACCCGCTCCCTCGGTCCCAGTCGCCAGGCCCGCCGCGCCGCCGTCCTTCGCGGCCGACACCGGCGCGCTCACCGCCGCGTCGGCCCAGGTCGTGCGCCGCGTCACCCTCGCCGAAGCGCTCCAGCTCGGGCGCGAGTACAACCCCTCCCAGGTGGCGGCGCAGCAGAACGTGCGCGTCGCCAACATGGGTGTGACCCAGGCGTGGGGGGCGTACTTGCCGACGGTGACCGGAAGCGCCACTTCGTCGACGGGCAGCAGCCAGAAGTTCAACAGTGGTACCGGCCAGGTCGTGAGCGCAAACCCGGATCAGTCCTCGTTCGGGCTCAGCGCCAGCCTGCCCCTGTTCACCGGGTTCCAGCGCGGCGCGAACATGCGGGCCGCCAACGCCACTCGCGACTTGAACCAGGCGGCGTTGCTGGGTCAGGATTACGCCACCGATCTCAACACCAAGCAGGCGTTCTTCAACGCGCTCTCGACCCAGGAACTGGTCGGCGTGGCGCAGGCCAACCTGGCGCAGAACGACCAGCAGCTCCGATTGACCACCGAGAAGCTGCGCCTGGGCGCCACGACACGCTCCGACTCCCTCACCGCGAGCGTGAGCTACGGCACCGCCGAGGTGCAGCTCATTCAGGCGCGCGCCAACGCCCTGACGGCGCAGGCAACGCTGGCCCGCGCGATCGGGGCCGCGGGGATGGTCGCGGCGATCCCCGACACGACGCTGGAGATCCGCCTCGCCTCCCTGGACACCGCCACCTTGCGTCACGACGCGGAGGCGAACGCACCTTCGGTCGTCGAGGCCCAGTCGGGAGTCGTGGCCGCGCAGGCTTCGCTGACGGCCGTCCGGGCCGTGTACTACCCGACCCTCAGCCTGGGCGCGGGTCAGCGCTGGGCGGGCCAGGTCCTCTTTCCGTGGCGATCGGCCGCCGCCGGGCCCAGCTACACCGGCACCTGGAGCCTCAGCCTCTCCCTGAACTACCCGCTCTTCAACGGATTCCAGCGGGAAGCCAGCGTCGTGACCGCCGATGCGAACCTGGCGACCTCGCAGGCCAAGCTGCGGGACGCGCGCCTCGCGCTGGACGCGAATCTCACCCAGGACATCACCGCGCTCGAGGCCGCCGCCGCCCAGATCGACGTGTCGCGCACTTCCGTGGCCGCCGCGCAGGAGAGCCTGCGCATGCAGCAGGAGCGCTACCGCCTCGGGGCCTCGACGATCGTGGACCTGCTGACGGCGGAGACGGCCCTCAACCAGGCCCAGGTGACGCTCGTGCAGTCGCGCTACAACTACCTCATCGCGCGGGCGCAGCTCGAGGCCCTGGTCGGGCACACCTTGTGACCGCAGCCCCCGCCGCCGTCGGCGCCGAGCCCCGCTCGGACGCCCCGGAGGCGCGCGACGGGCCGATCATCAAGACCCTGGGGCTGACGCGCGAGTACGCCATCGGCGCCGAGACCATCCGCGCGCTGCGCGGCGTGGATCTCGTGATCCACCGCAACGAGTTCGTCGCGGTCATGGGGCCGTCCGGGTCGGGCAAGTCCACCTTGATGAACGTGATCGGCTGCCTCGACACGCCGACCGCCGGCGAGTACTGGCTCAACGGCCAGAGGGTCTCCGACCTCGGCGACAGCGAGCTGGCGCACATCCGCAACAAGGAAATCGGCTTCGTCTTCCAGACCTTCAACCTGCTGCCGCGCGCCAGCGCGCTCCACAACGTCGAGCTGCCGCTCATCTACGCCGGCGTGCCGTCGAAGGAGCGCCGCGACCGGGCGGCGGCCGCGCTCGAGTCCGTGGGGCTCGGCGACCGCAAGGACCACCGCCCCGCGGAGCTGTCGGGCGGCCAGCGGCAGCGCGTCGCGGTGGCGCGCGCGCTCATCAACCACCCCAGCATCCTCCTCGCCGACGAGCCGACGGGCAACCTCGACTCCAAGACGGGCGAGGAGATCATGCAGCTCTTCGAGCAACTCCACGGGCGCGGCCAGACCATCATCCTGGTCACGCACGAATCCGACATCGCCGCGCACGCGCGGCGGCAGATCCACATCCTGGACGGGGTCATCGACCGGGATACGGCTGCGGAAGGGCAGTCACGATGAGAGCGTCCGGTGTCATGCTGGTCCTGACGGCGGTCGTCGCCACCGCCACGGCCTGCAAGAAGCCGCAGCCGGTGGTCCTCTACGAGCCCGAGCCGGTGGCCCGGCGGGACATCGTCGTCTCGGCGGAGGCCAACGGCTCCGTCCAGCCGATCCAGATCGTGGCGGTGAAGTCGCGGGCCTCCGGCACGATCCTCGAGATGCGGGTCGAGACGGGCGACATGGTCCACCGCGGCGACACGCTGGTGAAGGTGGACCGGCGCGACCCGACGACGGCGTTCAACCAGGCCCAGGCCGACCTGGAGGTGGCGCAGGCCCAGGCCGGCAACGCGGCGGCGCAGAAGCGCCGGGCCGACGAAATGTTCGCGGCCGGCGTGCTGAGCGAGCAGGACCACGACAACGCCAACCTCGCGGACGCCAACGCGCGCGCCCAGCTGGTCCGCGCCCAGGCCGGACTGCAGAGCGCGCAGGACGCGCTGACCGACTGCAACGTACTGGCGCCGGTGGACGGGACGATCCTGGTCAAGAGCGTCGAGGCAGGCGGGGTGATCACGTCGGCGGTCAAGGACGTTTCCGGGGGCACGGTGCTGCTCCAGATGGCCGACCTCGGCACCGTCGAGGTCCAGGCGCTCGTGGACGAGACCGACATCGGGAAGGTCCAACCCGGCATGCCGGTCGTGATCACGGTGGACGCGTATCCCAACCGGCCGTTCCAGGGCACCGTGCTCAAGATCGAGCCGCAGTCCACGGTGTCGCAGAACGTGACCATGTTCGCCGTGCTGGTGAACATCCCGAATCCGGAAGGCCTCCTGCGCCCGGGGATGAACGCCGAGGTCGCGATCCAGATCGGGCAGCGCCAGAACGTGCTCGCCATCCCGACCGCCGCGCTCCGCACCACGCGCGACGTGGGCTCCGCGGCCCTGGTCCTCGGGATCGAGCCCAAGGCGGTGGACCAGCAGCTGGCGATGCAGGACTCCCTCGCCCGCGCCAATCCGACGCTGGCGAGCCGCAGCGGCCCCGCCGACCCGACGCACCCCGGCCGGGCGGCCGAGGGCGGCACCGTGGCGCCGGCCCGCGCCCCGGCCGCGACGGGAGCCGCCGGGCCGCAGCTGCCGCCGGGCGTCACCCAGGACCAGGTGCGGGCGATCTTCCGCAAGCAGTTCGGCGGCGGCACGCTCACGCCGCAGGAGCAGGCCATCGCGGCCCAGGTGCGGCGCCAGTTCCAGAGCGCGGCCGCCGCGGCGCCGAACGGCAACCACCGGCACTTCGGCGAGGGCAACAACTACCAGTTCGGCGGCAGCTACGTCGTCTTCGCGCTGCGCGGCGGCAAGCCGACGCCGGTGCGGGTCACGACCGGCCTCACCGACATGGACTACAGCGAGGTCCTGAGCGGGCTGGACGAGCAGGACACCGTGCTGCTGCTGCCGTCGGCGTCGCTGGTGCAGCAGCAGGCGGAGATGCGCGACCGGATGCAGCGGTTCGCCGGCAGCGCGGTGCCCGGCATGCAGCAGCAGTCGAGGACCACGACGACCACGCGCGGCACCACCGCCGCGCCCCCGCCGCCGCCGGGGGGAGGCCGGTAGCCGTGCTGCTCATCGAAATCTGGAAGGTGGCGCTGCAGGCGATCCGCGCCAACAAGCTGCGCTCGTTCCTGACGATGCTGGGCATCATCATCGGCGTCGGGGCGGTCATCACCATGATCGCGCTGGGCGCCGGGGCGCAGAAGGCGGTGCAGGACAACATCTCGGCCCTGGGGACCAATCTCCTCACGGTGATGCCCGGGCAGCAGTTCATGCACGGCGTCGCGAGCGACCAGCGCGTGGGCCTGACGGTGGACGACGCGACGGAGATCCAGAACACGGCCCGTCACCTCATGGCCGTGATGCCCGAGATCAACCGCTCTTTCCAGATCAAGTACCGCAACCAGAACGCCAACATCCAGGTCACCGGCACCTCGCCGTCGTACTTCAGGGCGCGGGACTACACGCTGGTGGCGGGCCGCCTGTTCACGGCCGGCGACGACGAGGCGCGGCGGCGCGTGGCGGTCATCGGGTCCGCGGTCGGCGACGACTTCGGCCAGAACGGCGCGGCCATGATCGGCCAGTCGGTCGAGGTCCGCGGCATCACCTTCGAGATCGTCGGCCTCCTGGCGGCCAAGGGCGCGCAGCAGGGGTGGATGAACCCCGACGAGCAGCTGTTCATCCCCCTCTCGACCGCCCGCTACCGGCTGATGGGCTCGGACCGCGTGCGCACCATCACGGTGAAGGTGGACGACGAGCGCAACACCAACGTGGCCATGATCTCGCTCGAGCAGGCGCTGCGGCGCCGGCACAAGATCCAGCCGTCGTCCCCCAACGACTTCCAGATCCGCAACCAGGCCGACCTCGCGAACACCCTGAGCCAGACGACCCAGACGTTCACCATGCTGCTGGCCGGCATCGCCGCGGTGTCGCTGCTCGTGGGCGGGATCGGCATCATGAACATCATGCTCGTGTCGGTCACCGAGCGGACCCGCGAGATCGGGGTCCGCAAGGCGCTGGGCGCGACGCGCGGCGCCATCCTGTTCCAGTTCCTGGTCGAGGCGCTGGTGCTGTGCATGGTGGGCGGCGGGCTCGGCGTGATCTTCGGCGGCGGCGGCGCCATCGCGCTGAGCCGCATCTTCCACTGGAACACCCTGATCTCGCCCGTCTCCATCGTGCTGGCCTTCTTCTTCAGCTTCACCGTCGGGCTGGTGTTCGGGGTGTGGCCGGCGCGGCGGGCGTCGAGGCTGGATCCGATCGTGGCGCTGCGATACGAGTAGATGACGGACAGGGGTTAGAGATCAGGGGGGCGGGGGCGGGCCCAGACCCTACACCCTAGACCCTAACCCCTTCTGTTGTACATTCCCCGGCCCATGTTCGCCGCCCTGCTCCTGCTCGGCGCCCTGCAGGCGCCCGCCGACTCCGGCCCCGCCTACGACGGCCGGACGAATCAGCTCCACGTCCAGATCCCGCGCGTGGATACCACGATCACCGTGGACGGCGTGCTCGACGAGCCGGTGTGGAACCGCGCCGCGCGCCTCGTGGGCTTCTCGCAGTACCAGCCGGTGGACCAGGTGCCGGCCGTGGAGCCGACCGAGGTGCTGGTCTGGTATTCGCCGACGGCCATCTACTTCGGCATCCGCGCCCGCGAGGTCCACGGCGACCTGGTGCACGCGACCCACGCCGACCGCGACAACATCGACGCGGACGACTACGTCCAGATCCTGCTCGACACCTACAACGACCGGCGCCGCGCCTTCCTCTTCGGGGTGAACCCGTTCGGCGTGCAGCAGGACGGCGTGCGCATCGACGCCTACGCCGGCGGCGCCGGCGGCACCTACGGCGGCGGCGGCGGTTTCGCGGCGATGAACATCCTCAACGGCAACGTGGACCTGAACCCCGACTTCATCTGGCAGTCGCGGGGCCGGCTCGTCCCCGGCGGTTACGACGTCGAGATCCGCATTCCGTTCAAGAGCCTCCGCTTCGCCGGCGGGAAGGCGCAGACCTGGGGGATCAACGTGCTGCGGCGGGTGCAGCACTCGGGCTATCAGGACTCGTGGGCGCCGGTGGTCCGCGCCAGCGCCAGCTTCATGAACCAGTCGGGATGGCTCGAGGGCCTGAGCGGCATCCGGCGCGGGCTGGTGCTCGACCTGACGCCGGTGGCGACCGAGCGCGTGGACGGGGCGCCCGACAGCACCGGGGCGTACCGGTACTCGAGCAGCCCCCAGCTGGGGCTCGACGTCCACTACGGGGTCTCCGCCAACCTCTCCCTCGACGGCACCCTCAAGCCCGACTTCTCGCAGGTCGAGGCGGACGTCGGGCAGGTGACGCTGAACCAGCGGTTCGCGCTGTTCTACCCGGAGAAGCGGCCGTTCTTCCTCGACGGCCTCGAGCTGCTCGACACGCCGAACCAGCTCATCTACACGCGACGCATCGTGAGTCCCGACGCCGGGCTCAAGCTGGCGGGGAAAGCGGGTCTCTGGACCATCGCGACGATCGTCTCGTCCGACGCGACGAGCGAGTCGGCGACCAACAGCCACCCGCTGTTCGGGATCACGCGCCTCAAATACGACCTCGGCCCGACCTCGAACCTCGGCTTCATCGGCACGGCACGCGAGGACGGCGGCCAGTTCTCGCGCCTTGCCGGCGCGGACGTCCACATCGTCCACAACAAGCTCTACTTCGTCGAGCTGCAGGCCGTGGCGAGCTGGCTGCTCGACAGCACCGGCTTCCACCGGGGCACGCTCACGCAGGCGACCTGGGACCGGACCGGCCGCTACGAAGGATTCAACTTCGGCCTGAGCGGGATCGCGCCGACGTTCGACGCGGCGGCCGGCTTCGTGAACCGCACCGGCGTGGTGAACGGACACATCTTCAACCGCTTCACCGGTTACGGGGCCCCCGGCGCCCTGCTGGAGACCATCTCGAGCTTCCAGACCATCTACCGCACCTGGGCGTACGACGCGTTCGTCGGCCGCCCGCCGATCGAAGGCACCGAGAGCGTGAACCTGCAGGCGACGCTGCGCGGCTGGTGGCAGCCCAACGTCAGCGTGACCCGGAACTTCTACCGGTTCGACGCGACCTCGATCGGCTACCTGGGCAGCAGCTACGGCGCGTACCGGGTGCGGGCGACGAACGTGCCCGCGGACACCGCCACCGTCCCGTTCGCGATCCCGGCCCTGCTCGACAACCTGTTCTCGGTGAGCGGCGGGCTCACGACGCCGACGTGGCGGCAGTTCACCGCTTCGGCGAGCGTCGGGTACGGCGCCGTCGCGAACTTCGACGAGGCCGCGCGCGGCACCATGCGCAGCGTCACCGCGGCGGTGGACCTGCGCCCGACGCCGGCCGTGCGCATCTCGGCCCAGTACAGCCGGCTCACGCTCTACCGGCGCGACGGGAGCTGGTACTCCACCGAGGACATTCCGCGCCTCAAGCTGGAGTACCAGGCGACGCGCTCGATCTTCTTCCGGGTGGTGGGCCAGTACACGAACCTCACCAGCGACGCGCTGCGCGACCCGACCACCGGCAACCCCATCGTCCTCGACACCGCGGTGGTGGGACCGTCGGCGTCCCGCGACTTCCGGGTGGACTGGCTGTTCTCGTACCGGCCCAGCCCCGGCACCCTGATCTACCTCGGCTACGGGGCCTCGTGCTCGGAATTCGACGCGGCCTGCGCGGTGGGGCGGCAGCGGCAGCGCACCGAGGACGGGTTCTTCGCGAAGCTCTCCTACCTCTTCGGGATGTAGCGGGCGTTGCGGGGCGCGCCGGCCGGTGCGTCAGCGGCCGGTCACGGCGAACCGCGTCAGGGCATAGACGAAGTAAAGCGACAGCAGGAACAGCGTGATGGCGAGCCAGAAGTAGACCTTGCCGAGCGCCCCCGCCGCGATGAAGTGCTTGATCCGGTACATCACCGCTCCGAGCACCGCGAGGTAGCTGCCCAGCCCCAGCGCGCCGCCGGCGATGAAGAGGACCTTGGCGCTGTCCGGAAACGGCGAGGCCAGGCCCATGCGCTTGGCGAGTGCGACGCCGAGCAGCCAGGACAGCATCATCTGCGGATTGCTCACGGCGAGCGAGAAGCCGGTCAGGTACCCCCAGCGGCGGCTCTTCAGCGCCGGATGGGCGGTCGCGAGGTCCTGCGGCTTCCGGCTCTCCCGCAGCGTCAGGAAGCCGAACAGCCACAGCACCAGCGTGCCCGTGGCGTAGAACGCAGCCAGCACCCAGCGCGATTCCATGAACGGGGCGATCCCGAACAGGGCGATCGATCCGTACATGATGTCGGAGCTGACGGAGCCGAGGATGACCATGGCCGCCGACCGCGGGTGGCCAGCGACGGCGCGCTTGGCCATCTCGATCTGGGAGCCGCCGACGGGGATCGCCGCGACGAACCCCAACCCGTAGGCGAGCGCGAACAGGAGCAGCGAGTCGGTCACGCCGCGGCCGGACCCCGCGGCCGGCCGTCGGGGGCGGCCGCCGGCGTCTCGCCCGGTCGGCGGCGGGCGGCGGCATCGGCGGCCGGCACCGTTCGCAGGTGCGCGACGACGAGCGCCGCCAGGCCCGCGACGTCCACGCCCTCGAAACAGCGGACCGTGCGGCAGGTCTTGAAGTACTTGTTGAGGCACGTGACGTTGCGGCACGGGCTGGCCGCCACGGAGCACCACGACGGCGCGTCCTGATTCGCCGCCAGATACCCCGGCTGCGACGAGTCGTAGCCCGACAGGCGCGGGATCGTCGCGCCGAACAGGGACAGCACCGCCGTCCGGTTGCGGAAGTGGTGGCTCCCCGAGCGGCCGAAGCGCCGGGCGGCAGCCAGGTGCAGCGGCCCGGTGTCCCCGGTGATCATCACGTCCGCGTAGTCCATCAGCGCCGCGTACACCTCCAGCGACATGGCCTTCGGAATGATCCGCAGGCGCGCCCGCAGGGCCGCCGGCACGGCGTCCACCAGCCGCTGGCCGATCCCCTCCCACGAGTGGCCGGCCCCGAGGAGAATCGCGGTGCCCCTCGGCGCCTCGGCGGCGAGCCGCTCGAGCAGCCCGGCCTGCTGATCGAAGGGCAGCAGCGTGAACCGGCAACCCCCGTCGGGGTTGATGAGGACGACCGGCGCGCCGGGGCCGAGCCCCAGCTCCGCCGCGAAGCGCGCCGCCTCCCCGATGGCCTGGTCGGAGAAGATGATGCGCGAGCCGGGGTAGCGGTCCTCACGCACCGGCGAGGCGGCCGTCGCGAGCACGCCGCGCACGAACTGGTAGTACTGGTAGGAGAAGTGGTTGACCTGCCGAGGGTCGTTCTCGTTGCGGATCAACGTCGGCGCGTGGCTCAGGAACGAGATGAACGGCTGACCCGGCGGAGCGATGTCCTCCGGCTCCATGAAGGAGCCGAAGCTCAGGCACAGGTCGTAGGCCCCCGACGCGATGATCGCCCGCAGACCCTCCAGGTCGCCCGCGGTCGGGAACTGCGCGCCCGAGAGGAGCGGGATGACCCGGGTCGCCTCGGGATGGCCCTCCAGCAACGGCGCCGCCATCCGGTTCACGGCGTAGTCGATGTGCGCACCCGGGAAGAAGTCGCGCACGGCGGCGAGGGCCGACTGCGTCATCACGGCGTCGCCGATGTGGATGTCGGGGATCACGAGGAAGCGGCGCAGCGTCGGCGTGCGCCGCAGGATGCGCCGGTTCCGGCGCCGGAACATCGCCGCGAGCGCTCGACTGCCCACGACGGGCCGGACCGCCGCATCGAGGAGCCGTGCGCCGAGGACCGGGAAGACCTCGGTGAGACGGCTGGTCGCCGCGAAGGCGATCCTTTGAACTCGGAGATCCACCCTGCTCAATTCTACGTCGGCGGTGGGCAATTACTCCAGCCGCACGGCCCGCGGCCGCCCAGGCCGGTCTTCGGTTCCCGCCCAACCGAGCCCCTGGTTACCTTGCCTTGAGCCCATGCCCAACGCGATCCCGGCCGACGCACCCGGCTTCTCCGCTCCCCGTCCCCTCCGGGGCCCGGGAGACATCCTCCTAGTGTCGTGCTACGAGCTGGGCCATCAGCCGCTCGGCCTCGCCTACCCGATGGCATTCCTCGAGCGGGCGGGCTTCGCGCCGGCAGCCGTGGACCTGGCCGTCGCCCGGCTGGACGCGGACGCCGTCCGGCGGGCGCGGCTCGTCGCCATTTCGGTCCCGATGCACACCGCGCTCAGGATCGGGGTCGAGGCGGCGCGCGCGGTTCGCGCATCGAACCCGGCGGCCACGATCTGCTTCTACGGGCTCTACGCCCATCTGAACCGCGAGTACCTGCTCGGCGGACCGGGCGACCTCGTCCTCGGGGGAGAGGTCGAGGATCGGCTCGTCGCGGTCGCCGAGGCGTTGGACCGGGGCGAGTCGCCGACCGCGGCGGCCGGCCCGCTCCTGGCCAAACTCGACTTCCCCGTGCCGTCCCGCGACCGCCTGCCGTCGCTCGACCGCTACGCGGCGCTCGAGGCGGACGGCGAGCGGCGCCTGGCGGCGGCCGTCGAGGCGAGCCGCGGGTGCCTCCACGGATGCCGGCATTGCCCGATCCCTCCCGTGTACGGGGGGCGCTTCTTCGTGGTCCCGGCGGAGATCGTGCTCGAGGACATCCGCCGCCTGGCCGCGCGCGGCGCGCGACACATCACCTTCGCCGACCCCGACTTCCTCAACGGCCCCGGCCACGCGCTCAGGATCACGACCGCCCTCCACGACGAGCACCCCGCGATGACCTTCGACTTCACGGCCAAGGTCGAGCACCTGCGGCGCCACGGGGATCTTCTGCCTCGCCTCGCAAGGGCCGGGTGCGCATTCATCGTGACGGCCGCGGAATCGCTGAGCGATCTCGTGCTGGAGAAGTTGGACAAGGGGCACACGCGCGCCGATCTCGAGGCCGCCCTGCGCGCGGTGCGCGCCGAGGGCATCACCCTGCGCCCGTCGTGGCTGCCGTTCACACCGTGGACGACCTTCGACGACTACCTCGAGCTGCTCGACTGGCTCGCGGCGGAGGACCTGGTGCCGTGCGTCGAGCCGGTGCAGCTCGCCATCCGGCTGCTGATCCCGCCCGGATCGGCGCTCCTCGCCCGGCCCGAACTGCAGCCGTGCCTCCGCGGGCTCGACGCCGAAGCATTCACCTGGCGGTGGGAGCACCCGGATCCGCGGATGGAGCGGCTGTATCGAACGGTGAGCGAGATCGCGCACTGGGGAAACCACACCCGGGAGAGCCCCGGGAGGACCTTCACGAAGGTCCGGGACGCCGCTCACGCGCTCGCGGCCGGACCGCGGCGCCCCCCCGAGGCGGCGCGGGCGACCCATGCCGAGCGCCGCCCGGTCCCACCCCGGCTCACGGAGCCGTGGTTCTGCTGAGCGGAGCCCACCGCGGGCCAGTTGGGCCCGGCCATCATCTGATCGCGGCGAGCCGCTTGCGGAAGTGGCGGCGCATCCGCTCCGGCAGCGCCGCCAGCTCGCTGACGCGGCGCATCAGCTCCAGGTCTTCCCGCCCCTCTTCCTGATAGAGGCGCACGACGTCGGCCACCGTCACCGGCTCGGCCGCGCGCCCGATCGGCTCGACGGCGTCGCCGGCCTTCAGCTCCCCTTCCGCCGCCACCGACAGGTAGAATCCCGTCAGCCCGCGCGCCAGGAATCGCCGCTCCAGGCCCGGGCTGGCAAACCGCAGCTCCAGCTTGAAGCAGGGCAGCCGCGGCTGCGTCACGACCAGCTCGGCCGTGCCGATGCGCACGCGGTCGCCGATCCGGACCGCCCCCTCGGCCAGACCCGTCGTCGTCAGGTTCTCCCCGAAGGCGCCCCACTCCTGCTCGCCCAGCTCGTCACGCCACGCGTCGTAGTGCTCCGCCGGGTAGAGGTAGACCGCCTTCGACGGCCCACCGTGCACTGAAAGATCCCCTTGCTGGTCGCCCTCCAGGTTGAGGGCCCCGACACGCACCGTCCCTGCGACTGCGCGCTTGAAGATGCCCGTGCGAACGACCTTCCCGTTCCATGGGACGTCGCGGGGCAGCCCGACGTTCACGGAAACCACTCGAGGCCCGCCCGGAGGGGCTGCGCCAGGGCCGGAACCTCTGGCGGCGCGTGCCGGAACGATCATGTCGGGAGGGCGCAACCGCGGGGCCGGGTCGTGGTGACCCTGGTCACCAAAAAGAGGGGAGCGGGCCGCATGGCGGAAAAGCTAACAACGCGGTACAATTGCGCGACAGTCAAACCGTGTCACCAGCCCCCAATGGCGGCCAGGATTTGAGCCGAATCGAGCAGCCCGCTTCGCGTGCCCGGCAGTGGCTTCGCATCCTCCTGCCCGTCGCCCTCACGGCGGGTGCGGTGATGACGTGCGATAGCCCGACGGGCCTGCAGCGGCACGCGGTCAAGCTCGCGGTGCAGCCGGTGCTGAAGACCGACCTGACCGGCTTCGGCGGCCTCTCGGTGGACCAGGTCCACCTGACGGTCATACAGCCGCCCGAAACCACGATCGACACCGAGACGCTGCAGTTCGCGCCCGACCAGAGCCAGCTGACCACCTCCATCTCGGTGATGGTCAGTGACACCGCCACCTTCTACATCAACGTGCAACTGCTGGGCAGCGGCACGCTGCTGTTCTGCGGAGTGGATACGCAGCTCGTGAAGGCCGGGCTGCCGTCGACCAGCGTGGCGCCGGTCGTGTTGCAGTACTGCGGGCCGGGGACCAACATCGCCTCCATCCAGATCGCGCCGCGGGACACGGGCCTGGCGCCCGGCGCTTCGCTGCAGTTCCGGCTGAGCGCGCTCGATTCGACCCAGCAGCCGGTGACGCAGTACTACGCCGCCTGGGCCGCGCGGGGGCTCCTCGGCTCCATCAACGCGAACGGCGTGTTCAAGGCGGGGCCCACCAAGGGCAGCACGTGGGTCGTGGCGCACACGCCGACCGGGATCTACGACTCGACCCAGGTCACCGTCGGGACTCAGCAGGCCGGGGTGCCCACCGCCGTCACGAAGGTGGCCGGTGACTTGCAGACTGCGGCAGCGGGCACGGCGGTGGCCGTCGCGCCGCAGGTGAAGGTCACGGACGCCTTCGGCTCGCCGGTGGCCTCCGTGGCCGTGACGTTCGCGGTCGCGAGCGGCGGCGGGAGCATCACCGGCGGCAGCGCGACCACTGATGCGTCGGGCCTCGCGTCCGTCGGCACCTGGACCTTGGGCGCCACGGCGGGCGCCAACACGTTGACGGCGACGGTAACGGGCTTGCCCGTGGCCACGTTCACCGCGACCGGCACCGGGACGGCGGGCGGCGTGATTACGCTCTCGGTTCCCGGCAACCTGATCGGCATCGGCGCCAATCAGCAGGCCCAGGCGGTGGTGACGCTCTCGCCGCCCGCTCCGGCGGGCGGCCTCACGGTGACGGTGGCGAGCGACAGCACCAAGTTCGTCACCGTCGCGAGCCCCGGCACGATCGCGTTCGCGGCTGGCGCGACGGTGGGGACGATCGGGCTCACCGGCGTCGCGGCGGGCGCCACGATCCTGCACGCCACGGCGACCGGATACACGGCCGGCACGACCGCGGCCGTCGCGACGCCGAATTTCATCTCGCTGACCTATGACTCGGTCGGGGTCGGGCGGACCGCCACCCTCGGGATGACCCTGTCCAGCGCCGCGCCGGCCGGCGGCCTGGTCGTCGGGCTCGTGATCACGGACTCCACGAAGGCGAAGTTCCTGAAGGCGGTGACATCTGCTCCCGTCGGGATCCTGGTGGACACGATCCCCGGCGGCAGCACCCAGGCCAGCGTGACCATCACGGGCGTGGCCGCAGGCGTCACGCCGGTGTACGCGGCCGCCGCGAACTACGCCATCGGGCTGGAAGTCATCATCGTCACCGGCTTCAACGGCACGATCTCGCTGGTCTCGGGCGGCGGGCAGACGGGCGGCGTGGACACCCTGCTCCCGCAGCCGATCAAGGTGAAAGTTGACTCGTCCGGCAGCCCGGTCGCCAACTTCCTGGTCGACTTCGCGCCCACGGGGGGCAGCGGGTCGGCCTCGCCGATCGCCGCGTTGACCGACGCCACGGGCCAGGCCAGCACGAGCTGGACGCTCGGTTCGACCGTCGGCACGCAGAGCCTGGCGGTGACGGCGCCCGGCGCCACCGGCTCGCCGCTGACGGTCACGGCCACCGCCACGGGCGCGGCCATCGCCTCGACGACGGTGACGCCGAAGCTCGACACGATCACCGCGATCAACGGCACGTTCACGCTCGTGGCGCAGGCCAAGACGGCGGGCGGCGCCAACGTCGCCGGCAGCTTCACCTGGACGAGCCGGACGCCGGCGATCGCGTCAGTGAGCGGCGGCGGCGGCGTGACCGCCCTCGCCAACGGCTCGACGTGGATCGTGGCGACGGAGGCGGGCGGCACCAAGGACTCGGGCCAGGTCGTGGTAGCGCAGAAGCTGGCCTCGATCACGGTGACGCCGGCGAACCGGACCCTGTACCTCGGCACGAGCTTCGCCTACACCGCGCAGGCGGTGGACGGCCTCGGCACCCCGCTGCCCAGTAACCCGCTGTTCACGTGGACGACGAGCGCACCCGCCGTGGCGACCGTGGATACCGCCAACCACGGCACCGTGGACACGGTGAACGCGATCGGGCTCGGCGCGGCGCAGATCAAGGCGACGTCGGGCACCATCACCGGCGTGGGGAACCTCAGCGTCCTGACGGCCATCACGCGCATCGCGGTGACGGTGGATACCGTCGGGGCGACCAAGACCGACACGTTCTCGCTGCCGTCGCTCGGCGTGATGCGCCGCTACCACGCCTACGCGTACGATACGATCGGCGTGCTGATGCCGGCGGTGACCCAGTTCAGCTGGGCGTCGAGCAATCCGTCGGTGGCGAACGTGCCGAATGAGACATCGGACACCGCGACCGCCACATCGGCGGCGAACGGCGTAACGCTGATCAAGGCGACGGCGCAGGGCTTCACCTCGAATCCCGGCGCGCAGCTCACGGTCTCGCAGGTGCTGGCCTCGATCCAACTAACGCCGGCCTCGGCCACGGTCGCGGTGAACGGATCGGCGCCGCTCACCGCTCGCGGGCTGGATGCGAACGGTCACTATATCTCGGGTGGCGCCTTTGGCTTCGTGGCGAGCAACGGGTTCGCCACCGTGGGCGCCACGAGCGGCGTCGTCACCGGCGTGAGCATCGGCACCGATACCATCACCGCCGACAGCGGCGCGCTCGTCTCCAATCGGTCGATCGTGGTGGTGAGCAGTTCGGTGCCGCTCGCCATGTCGTTCGGGCGTGACACGGTGTCGGTGGGTCGCGGCTCGACGGCCTCGATCCCGATCCTGCTGAGCACGCCGGTGCCCGTGGGCGGGCCGCCGGCACTGATCATCAAGCTCGGCGTCAGCCCGGCCGCCTACGCGCATTGGAGCACGCCCACCGTCTCGATTCCGCAGGGCGGAACGTCGGTGAATGCCACGCTGGTGGGCGACAGCGCGGGGACGACCACGGTGACGGCCAGCGACAGCAGCGGCTTCGGCTATGCGGCGGCCAGCGCGGTGGCCAAGGTCACGGCCAACATGAACCTGGCCTCGGGCAGCTACGCCATCAACACGACCGACATCGTCACCACGCAGGTGCAGCTGTCCGATCCGTCGCCCGCGGGCGGCACCTACGTGACCTTCAGCTTCGGTACACCGGGCGTCGCCTCCGTCTCGCCCAATCCGGCGTTCATTCCGGCCGGGCAACTCGCGGCCGACATCCAGATCAACGCGATCGGGGCGGGCACGACCACCATCACGCCCAACGCCATCGGGGTGAACGGCGCGGCCTCCAATTTCACCGCGTACGCGCCCGTGCTCACGATGGTCAACACCTACCAGCTGCTGGGCCTCGGGCAGTACAACCCCAACACGTACGTGTACCTGCCGACCAGCACGAACCTCGCCCTGCCGGTGACGCTGACCAGCTCCGACACGACGAAGGTGACGGTCACCCCCATCGTCACGATCCCGGCCACCGGCAACTACCAGTACTTCACGTCCTCGGGCATCGGCCTGGGCAGGGTGGCCATCACCCCGTCGGCGCCGGGCTGGACGGCCGGCAACACCGACAGCGTGATCGTCACCACACCGCACATCGGGGTGTGCTGCAACAGCACGATCTATACGACGCAGGGCACGGTGACCCTCACCGTGTACACCGAAGACTCGACCGGCAACACGCATTACCGGTCCAACTCCTTGTTGGTCGGCATCCGGTCGTCCGACACGACGGTGATGAAGGTGATTGACACGACGGTCACCGTCGGCCCCGGCTCGTACTACGCGTTCCCGCGGGTCACGCCGGGCGCCCTGGGCGGCACGGCGTACCTCGTCGCCAGCGCCAGCGGGCACACGCCCGACTCGGTCCTCTACACCGTCAACGGGCCGCCGCTGAACTTCGACTGGAGCGGCAACCGGCTGATCGGCGTGGGCGAGCAGGATCCGAACGGCGTGTACGTCTACGTCCCGAACGGCGTGACGTCGCCGCTGGTGGTGCACCTGACGACCACCGACTCCACCAAGGTCGGCGTGCCCGACTCGGTCATCATTCCGACCGGCACCAACTACGTCTACTTCACGGTCCAGGGCCTGGCGACCGGGACCGTCACGTTCACCGCCACCGCCGCCGGTTTCCAGACGGCGACCGGCCCGGGCTACACGGTGACGTCGCCGGCGGTCATCCTGAACACGTCGGCCTACACGTTCAACAACTTCAACGCCGGGACGAACTTCAACGTGTACAGTGCCGACTCCGCGCGCGGCACGCACTACCGCATCGCGGCCGACACGGTGACCGTCGCCATCAAGGATACGACCATCGCGACGGTGGACTCCGCCACGGCCATTATCGGCGCGGGGCAGTATTACAACAACAGCCGCCACATCACGCCGGTAGGCGTGGGCAGCACTTACCTCGTCGTGACGGCCGGCGGCGGCCAGCTCGTGCTCGATTCGATGCTGATCACCGTGAACACGCCGCCGATCCAGATCAACTTCGGCTCGACGACGCTGGGCCGAGGCCAGGAAATGAGCCCGAGCGGCACTGGGTTCTACATCTACACGCCCGACAGCCGCTCCGTGGCTGTGCCGGCGACCATGGCGCAGAAACACGCCACGGTGGATTCGCTCTCGACGCTGGCGCCGACCATCGCCTCGGGGACGAACTACGTCTACCTCAACGCCTTCGGGTTGAATAACGGCACGGATACGATCACCGTGTCGGCGACCGGCTACAACAGCGGCAACCCGGCTTACATCACGGTCACGACGCCGCGGCTCACGGCGAACAACCTGCCGGGTTCGACGACCACCACGAACCTGTCGCCTATCGGTGTGAATGTGTACGCCGCGGACAGCACCGGCGCCGCACACTACGCGATGGACACGGTGACGGTGCACGCCGTCTCCAGCGACACGACGGTGATCAAGCCCGACTCGGCGTACTTCCACATCCTGAAGAACGCCTACTACGTCACGACCGCGGTCCACGTGTTCGGCGCGGGCTCGGCGTACATGATCTTCTCTGACTCGGGCAGCGAGGGCTACACACCGGACACGACCAACACGATGACCGTGACCGGGCCGTCGCTCTACTTCAATAGCGGCTCCACGGTGCTCGGGATGCGCCAGACCACCGGCCCGAACGCTATCTACGTGTACACGCAGAACAACGTGGTCACGCCGCAGACCGTGTACCTCACCAGCTCGGACACGACGGTCGTCACGGTGCCGGATTCCGTGATCATCCCGACCAACACCAACTACGTGTACTTCCCGATCAACGCGCTGGACACGCTGGGCACGATCCAGGTCCGAGCGAGCGCCACCGGATTCAGCTCGGTCAACATGAGCGTGCAGGTGACGCGGCCGAAGTTCGCCATTAGTACCAGCAGCCAGCTGAACACGACCTCGCCGCGGTACGCCGTCACGGTGTATGCCGAGGACCAGAACGGAAGCACGCATTACACGACCGACACCGTCTTTGTGCACCTGGCGTCGTCGGCCATCGGTGTGGCGACCGTCGACTCGGCCGTGGTGGCGATCCTGCCCAGCACGTCGACCTACTACAACAACCACGCGACCTGGGGCCCGGCGAGCCTGACGACCCCGGGCACGGCCCAGCTGTCGGCGACCGATACGACCGCGGCCCTGTACGCATACCAGCAGGCCACCTTCAACGTCGCGGTGGTGACGCCGTCCCTGAACTTCAACTGGGGCACCCAGACACTCGGCATCGGGCAATACAACAACCAGTACGTGTACTCGCCCGACAACGGCGCGTCGCCGCTCGGCGTGGCGCTGGCACACACCGGCGCGGCGCGCACCACGACGACCATCGGCGGCGTGACCGTGGACTCCGCGACGATCCCGGCGGGCCTCAACTACGTCTACTTCCACGTGGTCGGTACCGCGGTCGGCATGGACACTCTGGTGGCGTCGGCGACGGTCCCGCCGTTCAATCCGGCAACCGCGTACTCCGCGGTGAGCCTGGGCCGGGTGGATCCGCTCGGCAGCTGGCCGTCGGCGCTGTCGGTGAGCGGGACCGACTCCGTGCAGTTCCTCCTGTACGCGCGCGACTCGACGACGGCGACGCATTACGTCCAGGACAGCACGACGTTCACGCTGACAGCGAGCGGTGACATCGAGTTCGTCTCGGGCGGCGCCAACAGCGCGCCCATCACGAGCGTGGTGATTCCGGCCGACCAGTACTACGTCTACGTCTGGGTCAAGGCGACGGGGCCGGTGACCGGCACCGGACAGGCGACGATCAGCGCGACGAATTACGTTACGTACAACACCCCGACCATCACGGTGGGACCATGACGAACCTCCATCTGCGCGACTCGCGCCCGGCGCTGCGATCGCACCGCCAGACGGCCGCCGTGCGGGCGGCGGGGTTCGCCATCGCTCTCGCCGCGCTCGCCCCGGTCTCGCGGGCCGCCGCCCAGGCCCCGGCCAGCGCGCCGCCGCCGCCGCAGCCCGTGGTGGTGCAGGCGCCGGCGCGGGTCCCACCCCCGCCGGTCGCGTCGCCGCCGCCGGCGGGCCGGCCTGCCGCAGCGGCGGTCGCGGTTCGCCCGGCCGCCGCCGTACCGTTGCGCCCCGCGCCCGTGCGGGTCGGCGTGCCCCTGGATTCGACCCGAGCCAAGCCCGCCGTCGCCGCGCCGGCGCCACCGGCCAACGCCGTGGCGCTGTGCAAGGACGGCACGTACATCGTTTCGCCGGCGGACGCGAGCGCCTGCGCGGGCCACCGCGGCCTGCAGGCGGCAATGCCCCAGCGTGCCGCTCCCCCGTCCGCCGCCGCCCGCGTTGCGGTCCAGCCGGCCGCCGTGCGCGGCGCCGCCTCCGCGGCCAACACGCCGCCCCCGGCGGGCGCTACGATGCGCTGCAAGGACGGCACGTACCTGAGCGGCGCGCCGAGCGGGGGCGCCTGCGCCGCGCATGCCGGCCTCGCCATGGTCATGCCGGCCCCGCGCACTCCGCCGCCCGCACCGGCCCACGTGACCTCACCGCGGCGGCCAGCGCCGAAGGGCGGCGTCCAGGCCCCGACCGCGCCGGCACCGGTGCAGCCGACTCCTGCCCGTCCGTCCGCCGTTCGCCTGGCGCCGGTCAAGCCGAAGCCGAACCCCAACCCGTAGCTGCGGCGCAGCACCTGGGCCCGGCGTACCGAGGGCCGCCCGCTCAGCGGGCGGCCCTCTTGCTTCGGAGGCTAGATTCCCCGGCATGTCCCGCGCCTTCGTCGGCGAACACGACTCCTGGGGGGATCCCGGCTACCGGGTGAACCTGCCGCCCAAGGACGACCCCGGCTTCGACGCCGCGGCCGCCGAGGCGCTGCTCGAAGCGGCGCGTGCCGGACAGACCGGTAGCGCGGAAATGGCCACGGGCTACTACTGGGGCGAGCCGAAGCTCAACCCGCATGTCCGGAGCATCCTCGAGCGCGCCCGAGCCGCGAACGACGAGCGGCTGGTGGAGCTGTGCGAGCGGTACCTGCAGCCGTGAGCGCGGCGCGCCGCTGACCGGCCCGCGGCGCCACGTCGCCCGAGACCCGGGCCTAGCGCCGCAGCAACCCGACCGTCCCCGTCCACAACTGCCAGCCGCCGAAACACGCCAACGCCGCCGCCGAGGCGCCGACCAGCGCGCGCGCGATGCGCGGCCCGAGGCGCCGCGCTCCCGCGAACAGCACCACGATCCCCCCCGAGGCGGCGACCAGCGTCGCGTAGAACGCGGCGAGCAGCGCCAGGCCGCGGGCCGGTGCGATCCGCCAGCCCGCGAGGAGCAGCGGCCCCAGCACCAGGCTCCAGCCGAGCCACGGGTTCGGATTGAGGAGGTCGATCACCACGGCCGTCATCACCGTGCGTGGCGCGGTCGACGCGGCGGCCGGGGCCACGGCCGGCGGCTCGCGCCACGCCCCGTACGCCCGCCACGCGAGATACACCAGGAACACGCCCCCCGCGCAGCGCAGCGCGTCGAGCACCGGCACCGGCAGGCGGCTCAGCAGCACCACCACTACCAGGATGATTGGCACGTCGCTCAGCACGGGGGCGAGCGCCGCGGGAAGCGTGCGACGCCATCCGTGGCTCAGCGCCTGCGAGATGAGATAGGCCTGGTAAGGGCCGGGCTGCACCGCCGCCGCGAAGGCGTAGGTGGCGCCCAGCATCAGGTAGGCGAGCACCTCAGAAGACTAGCGGGAAGCTCCGGCCCGCGCTCCCCGCGCCCGGGCCGCACCGGGCAGGGCGAGGGCGGCGGCGACCACTGAGCGACGCGCCGGTGAACCGGGCGCCGCGGTCGGCCGCGTGGTTACGAGACGGTCTCCAGACTGCGCGCGTAATACAACTCTGATTCAACCTTCAGACGGTCGAACAGCAGGTCGGCGGTGAGCTGGCGAGCCTCGCGTTCCGTTGCGCAGTCTCGATCGCAGAGATCGAAGAAGACCTTCATGCGCGCGGTGATCGCCACGATGGCGGCGCCGTCCGCGCCCGTGAACGCCAGGATATCGTGAACGCAGCGCTCCACCTGCCGCCAGTCACGGACGTTCTCGGCAGGGAACTGCTTGCACGGCTTCACCTGGCGCCCTCCGGGAAGAACGGTCCATCCTCCGGCCTGCCGACTCCACCCTACGGCGTTCTGCGGCCGAGCGCAATCCGTAAACTCACGCGCTCCGACCCGACCGTTCGGCTTTACGCGCGGCGCCACTCCGCCGCTCGAGGCGGCCGGGCGCCCCTACCGCGTGCACGCGGCCACCGTGTAGCGGAACGCCGTCCCGCGCATCGCGCTGCCCTGAACCGCGAAGCGCATGATGCCGTCGCCGCCGATCCGCCGAGTCTCCCGCGCCATCGCGTCGGTCGTCTCGCGCGACGGCAGGCGGCCCCGGTCTTCGACGGTGATCGTGGCGATCGGCTCGTACGGGCACTCGGGAACCTGGTCGGCGAGGATCTGCACCGCGGCGTCGGCGGGCCGGGGCGGGAGCGGGTTCGCCGGATCGTACAGCACGGAGCGCACGGCCGCTTCTCGGCCGGCGCACGAGGCTGCGAGCAGGCACCCCGTCAGCAGGGATCCGGCGCCGCGTCCGCGACCCGTGATGCAGATCGACCTGAGCATGGACAGGCCCTCCGATCTACTTTGGCCGGTCCGCGTCGTCCGCGCCACCTCATTCGCATTCGGGATTCCCGAGAGCCGATGCGAGGTGTCGGCATTCAAGACCGGCCGGGCAGCTTCAGGGCGCGAGCACGAAATCGAGCGCCTGCCCGAATACGCCCGGAGGCGCCGGCTCGTGGCCGGCCCCATGGAGGATCTCGAGTCGGTGGGGAACGCCCCAGCTGTCGAGGGTCTCCGCGGCCTCGCGGGCCATGCGCTGCCGGGTGCCATCGTCCGCGTCGCCCATGGTGAGGAAGAACCGCACGCCCGCGCGCGTCACGGCGCTCGCTTCCGCCCGATCGGGCCGGTAGCTGACCCGGCTCGCCATCACGATCGCTCCCCGCAGCACGTCGGGATGGCGCAGCGCGATGGCCCATGACAGGTCGCCGCCGAGTGAGAAGCCTGCGACCACCTGGCGGGCGGTATCCACGCGATGGTTCGCGGCCACGGCCGTGAGGTCCGCGAGCACCTGGCGTTCGTAGCGCGCGATGGTCCGCGCCCACGCCTGCGGCGTGCGGTAATCGTCGGAACTCCCGCGCCCGCGCGCCAGGATGAGGATGACGCCGCGCCGGGCTCGGCCGGTGCCGGGGAAGAGATACGGGCGCAAGACGGCGACCTGCCGCTGGGGCGGCTCGTCGGCGTAGCGGCCGAGGCCCACCCGCACGAGGAACATCTGCAGCAGCGTGGCGGCGGTGCTGCCCGTGGCGGGGAGGATCTCCACCACCGGATACGCGCGTCCCGGATCGTAGTCCGGCGGCAGCACCACCTCGCCGATCCCCGCCGAGGGGATAGGCGCGACGCCGCCCGGCGGCGCGTGGCAGCCGAGGCCGAGCAGGCCGACGGCCGCCAGCGCAGCGGCGAACCTCAGGCCGCGGCGGATTCCGCGGCGCTCCCGAGCCTGCGCATCCAGCGCCAATGCAGAACGAACAGCACGATCGAGATGACCAGGAGCAGCCCGCTGGTCGTGATCGCCTTCCACGCCTGGAAACGCACCCGGCCGATGCGGTCGGCCCGCACGGCTTCGTATCGCGTCCGCAGCTGGGCCGTCGACAGGGTATCGGGCCGCGCCGCGGGGCCGGCCGCGCCCAGCCGCTGATCACGCTGGTATGTCGCCTGATACGCCTCGAAGGACGACAGCGACGACTCCGAGCCGTAGCCGGCCTGGATCGGGTTCGCCGCGTCGAACACGTTGTTCACGATGACCGTGGCGCAGATCAGGAACGTGACGACCGCGATGACGCACACGGTGTAGCCGTACGCCTGCGGGATCCTGCCGGCCTTCTCCACGATTCCTCCCTCGGACCTGCCCCCAGCCCGGCGATTGCCAGGCGGAACCACCTGCGCGCGCGATGCTCCCCGCCAGGACCCGTGCCTCCGCGCCGCGCGAGCGGGCCAAGATCGTCCGCGGCCCGGCTGCCCGCAAGCGCCCCAATCACGATACCGGCAGTCGGTGTTTTCGGGCCACGGACGCGTGTCCGCGGCCCGCGGTATGCGCTACGTTGCAACTGGATTCGATGGAGGCGGACATGCTGCACGTCGCGTTGTGGATCATCCTCGCCGTCTGGGTCGGTCTCGCGCTGCTGATCCTGGTCGCGATCGTGGCGACGATCGGCTATGTGACCGCGCGCGCCCTGCTCGATCGGCGCGGCATCGCCGGCACCGTCTGGTGCCCGGTGCTGCGCCGGACGCTGAAGGTGCTCGGGCCGCCGGCGGCGTTCGTGGGGACCGTGAGCGGGTTCGATGACGTCAAGCGCTGCGAGCGCTTCGGCGACGCGCGGATCGAATGTCACAAGTGGTGCGTCAAGGCGGGAGAGTACGCCGAGGCCGCGAAGGGCAACTAGAGATCGCGGCGCGCGAAGGCGACGAAGGCCACGAGGAGCGCGGCGGCGCTGACGCCGGCCAGGACGCCGAGGTCGAGCGTGGTGAGCCCGGAGGCGACGAGCCGCTGCGGCTCGTAGTAGCGAAACAGCGATAGCGGCCGCAGCGCGGCGATGCGCGGCCAGACCCGCGCCGCATAATCCAGGACATACGAGCCCGCGAGGATGCCCGCCATCCACGCGATCGCGGTGCCGGCGTCCCGCGCCAGCGCCGACGCCAGGATCCCCACCGAGCCGAAGCACGCGAACAGCAGCCACAGGGCCGCGGCGACCGGCACGTAGTCGGCGGCGCGCAGGCCGGCGACCGGCCGCATCGCCAGCCCGGTAAATGTCCCCAGCCACGCGGCGGCCACGAGCGCCGTGAGTCCCCCGAGCAGCGCTGCCAGCGCCGCGGCCACCTGGCTCGAGCGCGCGACGGGGCGCGCCGCCACGAGGTCCATCGTTCCCCGGCCGATCTCCCCCGCGAGGGCCGCGCTCGGCACGCGCACCGCCCACACCGCCAGCATCAGCAGCACGAAGGGATGCACGTAGCCGATCCCGACGATGCCCCGGGCGCTGACGCTGGCCAGCAGGTCCTGGTTGAGGAGTGCCAGCAGCTCCGGCGGCGCCGACCGCAGGGCGCCGGTGAGGAAGCGGGAGACCGTGGGCTCGCCCGCCACGACCGTCATCACCCACTCGAACAGCGCCAGTCCGACCGCCAGCGGCAGGAGCGGCACCCGGTGCAGGCGCGCGTGGTGGGCCACCAGCACCCCGACGCTCACCGGTAGTGCTCCAGGAACGCCTCCTCGAGCGTGGGCCGCTCCGCCACCACGTCCACCAGGGGCAGCATCCCCAGCCGCGAGATCAGCGCCGGCAGGTCGGCTGGCGCGACCAGCAGCTCGACGTGCTGGGGCTGGACGAGCACCAGCTCGCCGAAGTGCGCCAGCGACGCGCCGTCCACGGCCTCCGAAAAGTCCGCGACCACCCGGCGCCGCTCGGCGCGGCGCAATGCCTCGACGTCGCCCACGCTCACGACCGCACCCCGGCGCAGCATGGCGACGCGGTCGCACACCCGCTCCACCTCGGGCAGCACGTGCGAGGAGAGGAACACCGTCGCACCGACGCGGCGCAGGTCGGCGACGATGTCGTAGAACGCCTGCTGCACGAGGGGGTCGAGTCCCTTGGTCGGCTCGTCGAGGAGGACGAGGCGCGGCGCGCACTGCAGCGCCTGGACCAGCCCGAGCTTCTGCTTCATGCCGTCGGAGTAGGTCCGCACCGGGCGGGCGAGCTCGGCCGCGGACAGGCCGAGCCGCACCAGCAGCCGCTCGCGCGCCGTCGCGGGCCGGCCCGAGAGGCCGGCGAGGAACTCGAGGGTCTCCCACCCCGACAGCCGCGGCCAGAAAGCCATGTCGCCCGGCAGGAAGCCGACGTCGCGCCGCCAGGCGACGTCGCCCGAGGGGAGGCGCCGCCCCAGCACGGAGATCTCGCCGGCGTCGGGGCGAAGCAGGCCGAGCAGCAGCCGGATGGTGGTGGTCTTCCCCGCCCCATTGGGGCCGAGAAAGCCGAAGACCTCGCCCTCGGCCACGTCGAGGGAGAGGTCCTCCAGGGCGACCACGGAGCCGTACCGCTTGCCGAGGCCGCGGGTCCGGATCGGCGGCGGCGCGTCCACGCTAGGCGCGCTCAGAGGGCGATGGCGTCGAGGGCATCGTACAGCGCGGCCGCGCTCTGCGGCCGGCCCCCCGGGTCCTTGCTCAGCGTCTGCAGCACCAGCGCGGCCAGCGGCTCCGGCACCTCGCGGTTGAGCGCGCTCGGGCTCGGCGGCGTCTCCTCGAGGCGCTTGGCCAGGAGGGTGATCGCCGAGTCGGCGACGAACGGTGGCCGTCCGGTCAGCGCTTCGAACAGGACGGCACCGGCGGCGTACAGGTCGGCGCGGAAGTCCACTTCGGCGCCCAGCAGCTGCTCCGGCGCCATGTACTCCGGGGTGCCCACCGCCATGCCGGCCTGCGTCATTCCCTCGGCGCGGGTGGCGAGGCGCGCGATACCGAAGTCCATCACCTTGAGCGTGCCCGACGGCTCGACGACGAGGTTCTGCGGCTTGATGTCGCGGTGGATCACGCCCTGCTCGTGCGCGACCTCGAGCGCCCGGCACAGCTGCTTGCCCACCGTCAGCGCGGCCGCCACAGGCAGCGAGCCGCGCGCCTGGATGAGGTGCTTCAGCGACTGCCCCTCGACGTACTCCATGGTGATGTAGTACTGCCCGTCCACCTGGCCGATGTCGTGGGTACGGACGACGTTGCGGTGCGTGATCTTGCGCGCCAGGCGGATTTCCTGCTTGAAGCGCTCCAGCGCCGCCGGATCGCTGCTGGCGAAGTCCCCGCGCAGGGTCTTGATCGCGACGGATTCGGCAAGCTGGGTGTCCCACGCGCGGTACACCACGCCCATGCCCCCCATCCCGAGCACGCCCTTGATCTCGTAGCGCTGATCGAAGACCTGGCCCGGCGCCAGCTGCCCGGTCCCTCCGGGCGACTGGCGGATCGGGACGGTGGAGCCGGCCCCGCTCCCGGCGACGGGCATCGGCTGGGTCGCGTCCTGAGGCCCGCTGGTCAGCAGCTCGACGAGCTGTTGCTTGGCCTTCAGCTCGTCCACCATGCGTTGGAACGCGGCGGCCAGGTCGCCGATCTCGTCGCGGCTCGTGGCCGCGACGCCGGCTTCGTAGTCGCCCTCGGCGACGCGACGGGCGGCGCCGACCAGCTGGCGCACCGGCCGGCCGATCACGCGGGCGACCGTCCACGACCCGGCGAGCGCGAGGGCGAGACCCAGGAGTCCCGCCAGGAGCAGGGTGCGCTGGGTACTGTGAAACGCCGCCAGCTCCCGGTCGCGCGATCGCAGCGCCACGTAGCCGCCGAGCGGCGCGCCTCCGGGCGTCGCGAGCGTGCCGCGCAGGCCGACCAGGTGCTCCCCGCCGAGCCGGGCCTCGACGGGAGCCTCGCCGCCCGCCGCGCCCGCCGGACTTCCCCCCGTCGATCCCGGCCCCGCCTCTTCCACAGCCCGCGTCACCAGGGAATCGAGCGCGGGCAGCCGCGGCAGCGTGCTCGCCACGACCACCGGGCGGTTCTGCTCGTTCAGGAGGTAGAAGACGATCTCGGACCCCGAGGCGCGCTTGACCTCCTGCGCCAGGGAGTCCGTGATCTGGTGCGCGGCGAGGAGCATCCCCTGCACCGCGTCGGCGCCGGGGGTGCGCAGCGGCGTCGCCACCGCCAGGTAGAGCCGCTGGTCGGCCTGCACCACGAAGCCCGTCGTCTGCTGGCCCTGCAGCGCCTGGCCGATCAGCGGCCCCCCGAGCGTGTCGCCGAACGCGCCGGGGCGGTCGGTGCGCGCCCGGAGCACGCCGTCGGCGTCGGTGATGAGGGCGTAGTCGGCCCCGAGCAGGTCGCGGTAGGACGAGGCGATGTCCACCAGCGAGCCGGGGTCGCCCTTCTGCACGGCCGCGATGAACGTCGGGATCTGCGCCGCGACGTTGGCGCCGCTCGCCAGCTCCGCGTCCTCCGCCTCGATGAACCGGCCGGCGACCGCGCTGGTGTTGTGCAGCCGCTCGCGCAGCACCAGGTCGGCGTTCCTACTCGCCTGCGTGGAGGCGATCGCCAGCGTGCCGCCGAGGACCAGGACGACCACGAGCGCGCTGGCGCCGAAGATCTTGAGCGTGAGGCCGAAGCGGCGGCGCGGCCTAGTAGCGCTCACGCGTCGCCCCCGAGCCGTACTCCTGGCCGAATTTGTTCTTGTGCGGCACGTACCGGTAGCCGCTGGCGTCGAGCGTGACGTCCTGGCCGGTGAGGCCGCCCGCCGGCACCTCGATGGCCCTGGTGACTTCGGGCGCGCGCTCGAACCACACGTGCAGCGTGTAGTGACCCGGCTCCACGCGGTCGATGACGTACGAGCCGTCGGCCGCCGGCTGGGTGAAGTACGCGTTGTCGAGCACCAGCACGAAGCCGCTCATCTGGGGGTGGATGTTGCAGTACACGCGCACCAGGCCGGGATGCCGGAAGCGCTGGTCGCCAGACTGCCCGCGCCCGTACAGGCCCAGATCGAAGTCGTTCGGGTCGCTGAGCGAGAAGACGTTGTGGTTGAAGGGGTCGCGGTTGGGAAAGACCACGGTGGAGCCGACCGGGACGGCGACGACGCGCGGGCGGAAGCTGCGTCCGTCGAGGGTCATCTCGACCCTCGCGGGGCGGGCCCGCGGGCCGCGGCCCTCCAGGTACACGACGGCGTTGCCGACGTCGCCGGCGAGCCGGCCCCCCGCCTCGGTGACCGAGATCCGGCCGCTCACCTGCGCGCGCGCGGGCCCGGCGAGCGCGAGGCACCCCGCCGCGCCGAGCGCCACCGCGCCGGTGCGGAAAAACTCCCTTCTTCGTATGCTTTGCATGGCACGAGTTTGCCCCCGACCGTCTGGGGAGTCAAGCGCGTGACGCCACACTCGAGGAGGCATTGTGAAGATCCCGGTCCGCTTGGGGTCGGCCGCGCTCGCGTTCGCGGCCGCCGCCCTGCCCCTTCGCGCCCAGTCTCCGCAGGATTCGCTCGAGCGACGCCTCGAGAAGGCGGAGGCCGCGATCCAGCGGCTCCAGCACGAGATCGAGGCGCAGGCCCAGGCCAAGGTCCAGTCCCGGCTCCAGAACCCCGTGGAGATCTCCGGCCTGATCCTGGTGAACGGCTTCTACAACGGCGCCAGGTTCAACAACGACGACGTGCCGCAGTGGGTCGCCGGCAGCCAGGACACCAGCGGGCTGCCCAACAGCCGGATCGGCGGCCTGCTGCGCCAGACGCGGCTCGGCATCACGGTGCGGCCCGGGCACGTGATCGGCGCCAACGTGAGCGCCGACCTGCAGCTGGACTTCTTCGGCGGCGACCCGGCCGACGCCAACGACCGCGTCTTCACGCCCCCGCGCATCCGCACCGCCGACCTGCGCCTCGACTGGCCGCACCTCGGGGTCATGGTCGGACAGGACAAGCCGCTGGTCTCGCCCCAGATCCCGGTTTCGTTCGCGGCCAGCGGCTATCCGGAATTCGCGGGCTCGGGAAACCTGTGGGCGTGGATCCCGCAGGTGCGCGTGACCGCCGAAGCCGGCAGCGCGGTGCGCGTCGGGCTGCAGGCCGCGGCCCTCGACCCGCTGCAGGAAACGGACGCCAACCTGTCCGGCACCGCGCCGGCCGACATCGGCGAGAAGAGCGGCCGGCCCGCGGTCGAGGGGCGGCTGTACGTGGGGTGGGGCGACGGTGACGGCGAGAGCCAGGTCGGCCTTGGGGCCCACCGCGCCTGGCTCGCCACCGCCGGCGCCGGGACCCTCGCGAGCCAGGCGCTCACGGCCGACCTCCACGTGGTCGTCGGCCCCGTGGCGCTCACCGCCGAGGCGTTCACCGGCCAGGCGCTCGGCGGGCTCGGCGACGGCGGCATCGGCCAGGACATCGGGCCGCAGGGCCAGCTGATCCGCACCCGGGGCGGCTGGGCGCAGCTCGACATCCGCCCGACGTTCGCGTGGGAGTTCGGCGGAGGCTACGGCCGGGACGATCCGACCGACACCGACTTCCTCACCTCGACCGGGACGGTGGCGGCGGGCGCGCGGCTGCGCAACGTGACCTACGAGGGCCACCTCCACTGGCGGCCGGGCGGCGGCCTGATCCTCGGCGCCGAGTTCCGGCGCTTCGAGACCGAATTCGCCGCCGGTGTGCTGGGTGCGAATCAGATCAACGGGTTCGTGGGGGTGTTCTTCTGACGCTGAACAGGCGAGACGTGAGAGGTGAGCAGAGAGACGTTGCAGTGAGAGGTGAGACGTTGGGGCGAGAGGTGACCTCTCACGCCCTTGGCCTCTCACCTCTCACGTGAACGTCTCACCTCTCACGCCTCAGCTCTCACCTGCTTCTGTGCTTGACCGCCCGGAACTTCGCCATCTCGTACGTGGAGCCGCTGGCGGTGCTGGTGTACCAGATCGTGCCGGCGAGCGTGTCCGCCACCAGCCGCCCCCTGAGTTCCATCGAGCCGTCGCCGCGCGGCGTCTGGAAGTGGACCACCACGCTGTCGTCCGGCACCGGCCACCACGCCGCGGCCTGCTCCGAGCGCCCGCTCGGCGCCCGGGTATAGCCGGGGATGGCGATGCCGGCCACCAGTTGCGTTCCGGACGCGGCGGTGGCGTCCGGGGCCGCCAGCGGCTGGGACGCGAGGCGCAAGGTGGCGGCGGGCGGCACCACCCGCCGGCCCCGGCGCGGCGCCGGTCGCGACACCGCGAGCGTGGTGGTGAGGTCGTACAGGCCGTCGGCGTGCCGCGGCGCCACGACCGGCGCCGCCGGATTGGCCGCCGGCGTGACCGTTTCGGGCACGACTTCGGGACGGTGCGCGCACCCGGCCGCCAGGCCGGCGACCAGCGCCAGCGCGGCCCACTCCGCCGCGGGCCTTCGCGGCGGGCTCACCGGCCCGTCTTCAGGGAATCGAGGGTGTAGATGGTCGCGGTGCCCGGGCGCTCCGTGCGTTGCAGCCGGCGCGCCACCGCCTGCGCCTGCCGCAGCACCCGCAGCACGTTGAGGCCGATGACCTTCTCGACGTCGCGGTCGCTATAGCCGCGGCGGATCAGCTCCGCGGTCAGCTTGGGGAAGTCGCTGACGTCCTCCAGCCCCCGAGGCGCGCAGTCGATGCCGTCGAAATCGCTCCCGTAACCCACGTGGTCGATGCCCGCGATCCGCCGGATGTGATCGATGTGGTCCGCCACCTGCGCGATCGTCGGTCGCGGCGGCACCGGGTGTGCCGCGTCCCACTGACGCAGCATCGCCGCCACCGCCCCGCTGTCCGCGCCCGACTTCCGCGCGGCCGCGAGCGCCGCGCTCCGGTCGCGCTCGTAGTCGGCCGTGACCGAGTCCACGAACGGACAGTAGAAGTTCACCATCACCACGCCGCCGTTCTTCGGCACCATCCGCAGGATGCCGTCCGGAACGTCGCGCGGCACGTCGGACAGGGCGCGCGCGGAGGAGTGCGAGAAGATCACCGGCGCCCGGCTGATCCGCAGGACCTGCACCATCACCGAGTCGGAGACGTGGGCGAGGTCCACCAGCATCCCGAGGCGGTTCATCTCGCCGACCACGGCGCGCCCGAAGGGCGTGAGCCCGTGGTGCGTCGAGTCGTCGCCGGCGGCGTCGGCCCACGGCAGGGTGGCGAAATGGGTCAGCGTCATGTAGCGCGCGCCGAGCTGGTAGTACATCCTGAGCAGGGGCAGCGAGGCGCCGATCACGTGGCCCCCCTCCATCCCGATCAGCACCGCGATCTTCCCCTGGCGGTGCGCGCGCAGAACGTCGTCGGCCGTGCGGGCGAGCACGAAGGTGCGGGGATAGTGCTCCACCATGCGCTGCACGATGTCGATCTGCTCCAGCTCCATGCGCGCGGCACCGCCGCCCATCATCTGCACCGGCACCCAGGTCGAGAAGAACACCGCCCCGACCCCGCCGGCCCTCAGCCGCGGGATGTCGGTCATGAGCTGCGGCTGAGGCTTCGCGATGTCCATGCTGTCCCACGAGAACACGACCCGGCCGACGTCCAGGCTGTCGAAGCTGTCGCTGCCGCGGGTGCGGAGCTTCCAGGGCAGGTCGTTGTGCCCGTCCACCAGCGGCACGGCGCGCTGCAGTCGCAGCGCGTGGCGGATCAGCGCGGCTTCGGTGGCGGCGGGACGGCCCTGCGCGGCGAGCGGGGCCGCGCCGACCACGAGCAGGAAAGCGGCGAGCAGTCGTGTCATGGCGGGACGATACCCGCGCACCCCCGGAACGCACAACGGGCGGCCCGCGGCCGCCCGTTGCGCCCGTTGCGCCCGTTGCGCCCGACGCCGCACGCCGGGCCTCAGTGGAAGACGAGGGCTCCCGGTGTGATCAGCAGGTCGAGATTCGCCTGGATGTGTCCGAGCGCGACCAGGATCGCGGACAGCTGCACGAGCGGCGCCGTGAGCGGCGTGATCGACAGGTTGGCCTGCGACCCCACGGCCGTCGCGATCGTGGCACCGTTGAACTTGAACGTCAGGTTGACGGCGGGCACCGAGCTGGTGCCGACGATCTCCACCGTGCCGCCCTTCGTGGCCTTCCAGTCCATGGCGAGCGTGGAATCGCCGCCGGAGGCGGTCACGGTGCTGACGAGCGAGACGGCGGTCGATCCGTCGCTCGCCTGGTAGTCCGTCGAGACGCTTCCGCTGCTCTGGTTGAGGACGTGCGAGAGGGTGAAGCTCACCGTGGGCCCGGAGCTCGCCACGTTCGTCAAGGTGCCCGATGCCGTCAGGGTGAGGCTCGCCGTCGTCTTCTGCTCGGCGATGGTGTAGTCCGCCGCGGTCTGCGTGCCGAACCCGAGGACGACGTGCAGGATGCCGTTCGCGTCGTGCAGGTCCAGGTGCCCGATGATCACGAGCGACGACGGCTTCCCGGCCGAATCGACCGGGTAGAGCAGAAACCGCACGCCGTCCGAGGGGGCACCGGTCGCGAGAGAGTCCGTGATCCGGTACTTGGCCGGGCTCGTCGTGTCCCATTGGAAGGTCTTGCCGTAGACGTTGGCGAAGAACAGCGGGAGCGACTGGGTCGCCGCTGCCAGGCCGTGTGCCGGCCGCGGAGACGCGGCGGCGACGGCGCGCGCCACGACCGCGCCGAGGGGGCCGGCGCCGGCGACCGCCTGGACGCCGAGAAACATCTGGTTCTGCGCGAAGGACGCGTTGAGCGTGGTCACCGCGGTCGCCATCGCCGTCGGGTCCACGGTCGCCGGCGCCGTGCTCTCGGAGCAGGCGCCGGCCGCCAGCGCCGCTGTCGCCGCGCCCAGGATCGCCGCTCGCTTGAACCGGGACATCGGCATACGACTCCTCCGCGGGGGTCGAGGCTGCTGCAGTATCGGGGGAGGCGGCGCCGCGCGCCGTGACCCCCACCACACTACAACGCGCCGGCCCGGCGCGCCATCCGCTGGCGCTACGGAAGGGGCGGCTTCAGCACCGCCCGCGCGGTGCCGGCGGCGACGGGCCAGAGCGGCGTGAGCGATTCGCCCTGCACAATGCGCTCGAGCCCGCGCTCGGACTTCGCGACCGTCTCGATCGGAAACCGCCAGACGTCGGTGGGCGGCTCCAGGGCGAGGTCGAGGGGCGCCGCCACGGAGATCTCGGGCGCGAACCGCCCGTCCACCGTCGCGTCCCAGCGCCAGGTCACGGTCAGGGTCCCGTCGGCCGCGACACGGATGCGCTTCTCCAGGGCGGCCGATCCGGGCGCCGACTCCAGCGTCACCTCGACCGCGGCCGGCCCGGCCTCGAGGCGGAAGCGCATCGCGGCGCGGGCCCAGGACGCGACCGGCGCGTAGCGCGCGGCGGCGTAATCGGCGACGGACAGGCCGGCCGGGAGGACGCGGTCCACGAGGAGGGCGCGGTCGTCCATGTCGGTCACCGACGCGCCGCCCGGCTGGTCGCCGGCGTCGTGATAGGCTTCCGGGCGCCGCGTGAGCACGTTGGCGTAGTTGGTGAGCGTGGCGAAGACGGTGTACTCCTCCACCGCGCCGCCCCGGGCGGGCGCGATGACCACGGAGCAGCGGTCGGAGTACACCCAGATCTCCTCGCGGCCGTCGAGGTCGACGTCCGCGATCTGGACGTCGAGGCGCTGGCCCCGACGCAGCGCCGCTTCCGCCGCCGCCAGGTTCCGCCACACCGCCTCGCGCAGGTGGGGCAGGTACAGCCCGCCGAACACGCCGTGCCAGTAGGCGTCGTTGCACTGGGCGCGCCCGATGGCGCGGCGCGCGGCGGCGAGGTCGTCCTTGCGGCCGCGGCGCCCCGGCGCGAGGCCGCGATGCAGCGCGGACAGCGCGAGCATCTTCTTGTGCATGCGGTTCGCTTCCGGGTAGCGCGCCAGGAAGTTCCGCCAGTGCGCCCCGCGCACCAGGCCGCCGTCGGGGCCGGCGAGCCGCGCCTCGCCCAGGTCGCGCTCGAGGCGGTCGAGCCGCGCCGCCGCCTCGGGCGGCAGGGACCACTTCTCCATCTCCCGGTACGACGCCGACGGGAGGTACACGAGCCCCCCGGCCGGAATCTCGGCAAGCGCGGTCGCCGGCGTCGTGAGCTGCACGTCGCCGCGCCCCATGGCGCCCTCCATCGTGCGCAGGAAGTCGTCGAGCCAGCCGCGCTCGAACACCCACTCCCGCGTGCCCGGCCAGCCGCCGAACTTCTCGCCGTCGTCCGCCAGCACCGCGAGCCGGTGCCCGGCGCTGCGCAGCTGCTGGAGGTACTCCAGGACCTGCGCCGGCGGCTTGAAGGGCACCAGGTAGCGCAGCCGTTCGTCGATGGAGAACAGGGCCACGCGCCGGCCCGCCCCCTCGGTCCAGAACGGCGCGTGCAGTCGCTCGCGCGGGACCGCGGCGACCAGGAAGTGCCGGTCGTCCACGAGGGCGTAGCGGATCCCCGCCTCGGCGAGGTCGGCGGCGAGGTCCGGCTCCCACACCCGCTCCGTGAGCCACAGCCCGCCGCGCTCGGCCTTGTCGCCGAAGCGCCTCCGCACCGCGTCGCGCATCGCGGCGATCTGCTCCACTCGGTCGGCGCGGGACAGCGCGGTGAGGATTGGCTCGTCGTACCCGGACAGGAGCAGCTCGACGTGGCCGTCGGCCACCATCCGGCCGACCAGGTCGAGGAACGGACCGTCGTGGCCCTCGAGCCACTCGAGCAGGGGGCCGGAGACGTGCAGGGTGATCGGGGTGAAGCCGCCCGCCACGAGGCGCTCGAGGAACGGGCGGTACGCCTCGCGGACGTGCTGCTCGACGACGTGGTCGAAGTTCCCCACCGGCTGGTGGATGTGCACGCCGAAGACGAGGCGGATCGGCTCCATCAGGAGGCGAGCGAGAAGCCCAGCCGCGCCGCCACGTCGGCCAGGCCCTGGGCCTCGGTCGGCGGCAGCGTGCCGCGCACGCGCTCGAACGCAGACTGCACCTCGAAGGGGATGGGCAGCTTGAGCAGCTCCAGCAGGTCGAGCAGGTCGAGCGCCGTGGCGCGCGCTCCCGCCGAGCGGTCGCGCGCCAGTGCCTCCACGCGGTCGAGCAGGCCGCGCGCCGCGACGTCGCCCAGCACGGCCCGGCCCTCGCACACCGCGCCGCCCTCCTCGGCCGAGAGGGTGCGGTGCGTGATCGCGGCCACGAGCGCGCGGGTGATGGTCCCGCGCTCGATCTCGGTGAGGTCGGCCAGCTCAAGGCGGCTCGGCGCCGCGCCCGCGCCCACCGGCGTGACGGTCACGGCGAAGCGCCAGCCACCCGGTGTCTCGATGCTCACGTCGAACACCGCGCTGCGCCCGGTGCGGCGGTGCACGAGCCGGACGCGATCGCCGGCCGCGGACACGTCGTAGCCGTAAAGGTGCCCGCCGGCCGAGGCCGCCGCGAACCGCTGCAGCGCCGCGTAGCTCGCGGCCACGCGCGCCGTCGGCGGCACCGCGGGGCGCGCCCGCTCGCGGTAGATCCGTCCCGCGTCCCCGACCGCCGGATCGTTGCTCACCGCCGCGGCCAGCCGCCCCGCGAGCGCGCGGTCCAGTGCCTCCGCGCCGGTGCCCGCCAGCTCGACGGCGTGCGCCGCGTAGCGCAACGCCTCCAGCGGCTCCAGCCCGCCGACGTCGTCGAAGAACCACGCGCAGGACGTGAACAGGGCCAGGGCGTCACGCTCCAGCTGGAGCAGCTCGCGGGCGCGCACCGTCTCGTCGGGGCTCAGCGGATGCGCCGCGTGCCCGGCCAGCAGGTCGGCCAGCGACGGGCCCGGCGCGCCGAAGCTCTCCGCGTAGGCGTCGCGCGCCGCCCACGGGTCCGCGAACAGCGGCGCGCCGTCGCGCTCGAAGACCGCGTGCAGCTCGTCCGCCAGCCACTCGAGCGCCGCCCGGAGCGGCGCGCGCCACTTCTGGTTCCAGCCGCGCTCCGGCGCGACGCGGCAGCCGCAGTCGCTGCGCCACCGCTCCACGCCGTGCGGGCAGCTCCACGCGCTTGGGGCGACCAGCTCGACGGTCTCGGCGGGCGGGTGCGCCGCCAGCGTGGCCGCGAAGTTGGTCACCACGGCGTCGGGGCGCTGCGCCAGGATGTCGAGCACCTTCGCCAGCGCCATCTCGCCGAACCGGTGGTGGTGCCCGAACGTCTCGCCGTCGGTGGCCATCGAGACGACGGCGTCGCCGCCGCCGGTGCCGGTCAGGCGGCGCGCCCAGGCGAAGGCGTCGTCGAGCAGAGGCCCGAAGGCGACGTCGTGCGAGAGCGGCCCGTCGTAGACGAACAACGCGATCTCGTGGCCGCCGCGCGTGCGGTAACGCGCGGGCCGGCCGCCCGCGGGCGGGCGCCGCACCTGGTGCGGGCCGAGGATGGTGAAGGCGATGCCGTGCGCGGCCAGCACGTCGAGGGTCTCGTCGTCCACCGCCGTCTCCGGCAGCCACATGCCCTCCGGGTCCCGGCCGAACCGGCGGCGGAAATCCGCGATCCCCCACCGCACTTCCGTGACCTTGTCGCGGCGCGTGCTCAGCGGCAGGATGACGTGGTGGTACGGGGCCGCGACCGCGTTGCCGAACCCGGTGCGGCGCCGGCTCTCGCGGTCGGCGTCGAGCACCGCGCGGTAGGTCCGCGGCGCCTCGTCCTCGAGCCACTCCATCAGGGTCGCCCCGAAGTCGAAGCTGATCCAGGCGAGGGTGTTGACGATGCGGGCGATGCGCCCCGCCGCGTCGGGAAGACGCGCGGCGGCGACGGCGCGGTAGCATTCCTGCTCCACCCGCCGGTTCCAGTCGTGGTAGGGCGCCGCGGTCGCCTCGGTCTCGACGTAGTCGAGCCAGGGGTTCTCCCGCGGCGGCTGATAGAAGTGCCCGTGCAGCACCACCGAGCGCGGCATCAGACCCCCGCGGCCGCGCCGCTCGGCTCGGCCGCCGCCGCCACCTGGGCCAGCACGTCGGGGAACAGCGCGTCCCGCCGCTCCAGCTCCGCGACGATGCCCATGGCCCGCTCGGGGATCACGCCGCCGCGGGCCACGTCCTCCAGCAGGCCGATCAGCAGCTCCGCGTCGTCGGCGTGCTCGGTGAAGCGGCGCTCGGCGTAGTCCGACACCGCGCCCGTGGTGATGATGAACTGCCAGTCCGACGCCTGCGCCAGCAGCAGCTCGCGCGCGGCCTGGGCCAGGGCGCGGCGCACGTCCTCCGCGCCGCTCCCGAGCACCTGGGGCACGACGTCCCAGAAGCGGTCCTCCAGGCGCCACAGGCGCTGCCACGTCCACGCCGTGCCGTCGTTGAGCCACATCCCGTCGTCGCCGCCGGCGCCCCACGACCCCGCCGCCAGCTCGATCCCGATGCGCGGCGGGTGCCGCTCGAGGTGCTCGGACGCGGTGGCGGCGCGGACGCCGGCGCCCCTCCCGTCGGCGAGGTGCCGGTACACCGACGCCAGGAAGTCCACGCCCTCGAACCACCAGTGGCCGAACAGCTCCGTGTCGAACGGGGCCGCGATCACACCGTCGCCGCCGACGTCTCCCGTCGCGCGAACGCTGGCGAGCAGCGACACGAAGTGGGAGGCGTGCAGCGCCGCCTGCGCCAGCGCCGCGGAGGGATCGTACGGCCGCTTCGCCCCGAGGTCCGAATGCGGCGCGCTGACCCGCCAGAACTTGAGCCCGCCCGGCCAGCGGATCTTGTGGAACTCCAGGTACCACCCGTCCCCCGGGTAGCCCAGCTGCCGGCTCCACACCTGCATCGAGGTGCGCGGGTCGCGCACCAGCACCGCCACCCGGCCCGCGCCCCCCGCGGAGCCCGCGCGGTAGGCGCGATACGGCGTGCGGCGGGCGCCGCCGCCGCGGTGGCGTGCCGGGTCCCGTCGGGCCGCGCCGAACCGCTCCGCCCCGATCGGCACCTCGGCGTAGCCGCCGAGCGCGCTCCCCGCCTGCGCCTGGTGCGCGTCGGTGAAGAAGTACCGGAACCCGGCGGCCTCCAGGTGTTCCTCGGTGCCCGCGCGCGGCCCCGGGTGCGGCGCGCCCGTCGGCCCCCACCATCCGCGGGGCCGGTACGCACACTCGGGAAGCCAGCAGCCGGCGCTGTCGCGCCCGAACAGCCGCCGGTGCTCCGCGCGCGCCACTCCCAGCTGCAGGCGGATCGACGCGTCACGCGCCAGCAGCGGCAGGTACCCGTGCGTGGCGGCGCACGTGATCACCTCGAGCTGCCCCGCGGCTTGCAGCCGCGCGAACGCGGCGATCAGGTCGCCGCCCTCCGCGTCGAACCGCGCCCGCAGCCGCCGGAACCGCTCCGCCCAGAAGTCCACCAGGGGCACCAGCACCGCGTCGCCGGTCTCCGGCAGCGTGCGGCGCGCTTCCTCGCACGCGGCCAGCCGCTGATCCAGGAACCCGCGCAGCTCGCCGGCGAACACGGGGTCCGCGAGCTGGTTGGCGAGCACCGGGGAGACGCTGAGCGTGACCGGGCAGCGCACGTTGCGCTCCGCCAGGGCGCTCACCGCCTCGAGGAGCGGCAGATAGGTGTCGAGGGCCGCCTCGCACAGCCAGTCGCTGCCGTGCGGCCAGCGCCCGTGCCGCAGCACGTAGGGGAGATGACTGTGCAGCGCGAGGACGAAATCCATCGACGGGCCTACCGCGCGGCGGGACTGGCGGCGAGGACCCGGCGGTACACGGCCGCGTACTCGGCCGCGGGGCGCGTCCAGCCGAAATCGCGCTCGATCGCGTGCTCGACCAGCCAGGCCCACCGCGCCGGCGTGGCGTACGTCTCCACCGCCATCTCGACCGCCTCCGCCAGCGCCGCCGGCGTGTAGGAATCGAACAGGAACCCGGTCTGCCCGTCCTCGATCGTATCCGCGAGGCCGCCGACCCGCCGCGCGACCGGGAGCGTGCCGTAGCGCTGCGCCGACATCTGCGTCAGGCCGCACGGCTCGTAGAGCGACGGCACCAGGAAGATATCCACTCCGGACATGATGCGGCGCGCCATCCGGTCGCTGAAGCCGAGCCGCACTCCCACGCGCTGGTGCGAGCGCGCGGCGATGGCGGTGAGCGCCGCCTCGTAGCGCGCATCGCCGCGACCGGTGAACACGAACTGCGCCCCCTCCCCGAACAGCGCCGGATTGTCGATCAGCAGGTCGAGCCCTTTCTGCGACACGAGCCGCGCCGCCATCCCGATCAGGGGCGCGTTGTAGCGCTGCGGCAGGCCGAAGGTCCGCTGCAGCGCCGCCTTGCAGCGGCGCTTGCCGGACAGGTCGTTGGCGGAGAAGTTCGCCGTCAGGTTGGGGTCGGTGGCGGGGTCCCACAGCGCCATGTCGAGACCGTTCACGATGCCCTCGAACCGGTCCCCGAGCGCCAGGAACGCGTCGTGCAGCCCGAACCCGCCTTCCGGCGTGACGAGCTCCCGCGCGTGCGTGGGGCTCACCGTGGTGACGAAGTCCGCGAACGCCATGCCGCCCTTGAGGAAGTTGGCGCGCCCGTACCATTCCATCAGCCGCCAGTCGTACAGCCACGCCGGCAGCCCCACCACGTGCAGCAGCTCCTCGGGGAACCAGCCCTGGTAGGCCGCGTTGTGAATGGTGAGCACCGTGCGGACGCGATCGTAGAAGGGATGGCCCGCGAACCGCGTGCGCAGGTACACCGTCGCCAAGGCCGCGTGCCAGTCGTGCGCATGGACGATGACCGGTGCGTTGGCGATGCGCGGCACCGCGGCGAGCGCGGCCTGCGCGAAGAAGGCGAAGCGGAACCCGTTGTCGCTGTAGTCCTGCCCGCCGGCGCCGTACGGCCCGGGGCGGTTGAAGTAGCCCTCGTGCTCGATGAAGAACACCCGCGGGGCGCGGGGCGACGCCGGGATGCGGAACAGGCGCGCCCATTCCACCCGCGGCCCGACCTCCACCGGGAAGGGCCGTCCCACCGCCAGCAGCTCGCCGGCGGCGCGCCGCACCGAGCGGTGCAGCGGCGTGATGACCGCCGTGGCCACGCCCGCGGCGGCCTGCTCGGTCGCGAGGCCGGCCACGGCCTCCGCCAGCCCGCCGGTGCGCGAGTAGGGCGCGTACTCCGCCACCACGTGCACGATCCCGACGGCGCCCTCCGCCGCCTCGCCCGGCACCAGCGGCGGCGACAGGGCGGCGTGCCAGCGCGCCGGCCGCTCGAGCTCCAGGGGCGGCCCGCCCCGCGCGTCCCTAGGCGCTGGGGGGATCGTCACCCGCGGCCTGGCCCCGGAGCGCGGGGACGTAGCTCGTCGTCGCGTACTGCTGCACCATCCGCCTCGCGGTGAAGCGCTCACCCACGGTCTTCAGCGCGTGCTTCATCTTGTCCACCCACCCGTGCGGCACGCCATGGGCGTCGCGGTCGTGGAACAGCGGGACCACTTCGTTCTCCAGCAGGGAGTAGAACTGCTCGGCGTCCCACTCGTCCACGTCCGCGCCCTCGGGGGCCGCCTTGATCGCCCAGCCGTTGAGACCGTCGTACCCCTCGAACCACCACCCGTCGAGGGTGCTCAACTGCGGCACCGCGTTCAGCGCCGCCTTCATGCCGCTGGTGCCGCAGGCCTCCATGGGCGGGCGCGGGAGGTTGAGCCACAGGTCCACGCCCTGGATCATCCGGTGCGCGAGGTGCAGCTCGTAGTCCTCGAGGAAGGCGACCCGGCCCTCGAGCCGCGGGTCGCGGGAGAACTTGTACACCTCCTGGAGCATCTTCTTGCCGTCCTCGTCCGCGGGATGCGCCTTGCCGGAGAAGACGATCTGCACCGGCCGCCACGGATCGATCAGCAGCTTCCGCAGCCGCTCGATGTCACTGAAGATGAGCGTGGAGCGCTTGTAGGTCGCGAACCGCCGCGCGAAGCCGATGGTCAGGGCGTCGGGGTCGAGCAGCGTGCCCGCCCCCACGACGTGCGCGGCCTCCCGCCATTCGTCCGCCCAGCGCCGCCGCGTCTGCTCGCGGATGAACGCCATCAGGATGTCCTTCAGCTCGCAGTGCACGAACCAGAGGACCTGGTCGTCGAGCGTGAGCACCTGGTCCCACAGCGCCGGGTCGTCGAGCCGGTTGCCCCAGCCCGGGCCGAGGTGGTTGTCGAGCAGCGCCATCATCCGGTGCGACATCCAGGTGGCGAGGTGCACGCCGTTGGTGACGTGGCCGATCGGCACCTGGCTGGTCTTCCGCCCGGGCCACAGGTCCCGCCAGATGCGGCGCGACTCTTCGCCGTGGCGCTTGGCCACCCCATTGATGCGGCTCGCGAGCCGCTCGGCGAGCACGGCCATGTGGAACTGGCCGTGGTCCCGGGTCGGGTGGTAGCCCAGTCGCAGGAACACTTCCCGCGCCACGCCCAATTCCTCCCACACGGGGCCGGTGCACTTCTCGATGAGCTCGGTCGAAAAAATGTCGTGGCCCGCCGGCACCGGCGTGTGGGTGGTGAAGATCGAGGTGGCACGCACCCGCCGCACGGCCTCGTCGAACGGCACGCCCTGCGCCACGTGCTCGCGCAGGCGCTCGACCAGCATGAACGCCGCGTGTCCTTCGTTGGCGTGCCAGGCGCCCGGGTCCGCACCCACCGCGCGCAGAACGCGGACCCCGCCGACGCCGAGCGCCCACTCCTGCTTCAGGCGCTGCTCCGGGCCGCCCGCGTAGAGGCGGCCCGCCAGGCCGCGGTCGGCCGGATCGTTCTCCTCCAGGTCGGTGTCCATCAGGTACACCGGCACCCGGCCGACCTTCATCCGCCAGGCGCCGACGTGCACCGGCCGGCCGAACGCGCGCACCACCGCGAGCCACGGCTCGCCGCCCGGCCCGCTCAGCGGCTCGAGGGGGCCGAGCGAGGGCATGAACCGCTCGTCGGTGTCCTCCTGCCAGCCGTCGAGGCGGATGCGCTGGTCGAAGTAGCCCTGGGTGTACAGCAGGCCCACGGCCACCAGCGGCACGCCGAGATCGGACGAGGCCTTGCAGTGGTCTCCGGCCAGGACGCCGAGACCGCCGGAGTAGATCGGAACCGAGTTGTGGAGCCCGAACTCGGCGCAGAAGTAGGCGACCGGGCGGCTGCCGCCGGCGAGGTCGGCGAAGGTGGTCGCGAACCAGGTGCCGGCGTCCGTGGCGGTGGTTCGCAGGTCGCCGATGACCCGGTCGTAGAGCTGGAGGAACTTGGTGTCGCGCGCGCAGGCGGCCAGCCGGCCGGGATCCACGCGGCGCAGCTGCTCGAGCGGGTCGTGCCGGGTCCGGTGCCACAGGGCGCGGTCCAGGAGCCGGAACAGCGCGCGGGCGTCGCGGTTCCAGCTCCAGGACACGTTGAAGGCGATGTCGTACAGCGCGTCGATGCGCTCGGGAAGGTACGGTGCCGAGACCGTCGAGTGTCTCATAGGTGTCTGCAAATTACCGGGCGGAGGGCTGCACGCCAGCGGCGGCGCCGAATCGGCCTGTTGCGCGCTATTCCGGGCGGGCGGCTTCCCGCAGCTCGCGGAGCGCCCCCGCCACGTAGCGGCGCGCCACCTTCTTCCGCCATCCCAGCGCCAGGTCGGTGTTGTCCAGCGGCCGGGCGTGGGCCGCCGCGGCCTCCGCGAACGCTTCGATCGCCTCGTCGCTGAGCCGGCGGCCCGCGAGCGTGCGCGACTCGGGCACCAGGATGGGGGCGGAGGCGACCGCGCCGAGCACGACCCGCGCGTCGGCGACGCCGCCCGAGGCGTCGAAGCGGATCGCCGCCGCCACGCCCAGCACCGGGAAGTCGAACGCGCCGCGGCGCCGGAGCTTCCAGTACGTGGAGCGCCACGCCGCGTCGGGCGGCGGGAGGTGGACCGCGGTGACGATCTCGTCCGGCCGCTTGGCGAGCCAGGCCATCCCGTCGTCGCGGTAGAGCTGCTCGAGCGGCAGCCGCCGCTCGCCGTCCGCGGAGGCGAGCGTCACCTCGGCGCCCAGCGCGACGAGGGCCGGCGCCGTGTCCGTGGACGAGACCGCCCAGCAGCGCGGGCTGCTCGTCGCCACCCAGCAGATGGCCGAGCCGTCGGGCGTCGCGCAGGCGTGGCCGCCGTTCGAGGCGGGGGCTTTCATGCAGTAGTGGATCGCCTCCCGCCATTCCGCGGACTGGTTGTAGTAGGTGCAGCGGGTGTCGAGGCACAGGTTGCCGCCCAGGGTGCCCATGTTGCGGATCTGCGGCGTGGCCACGGCGGCGGCGGCCTTGGCCAGCGCGCCGTAGCCGCGCGCGATCCTCCGGTGCTCCACCATCTCGGCCAGCGTGACGCCCGCGCCGACCGTGAAGCCCGAGCCGTTCGCGACCCGCCGCAGCGCGCGAATGCCGCGGAGGCCGACGAGCAGCGCGGGCGTCTGCTGGCGCCGTTTCATGTTCGGCACCAGGTCGGTGCCGCCGGCGATCACCATCGCGTCCGGCCCGCCGTCGCGCAGCGCGGCCACCGCGTCCCGCACGCTCCGCGCGGCGTAGTAACGGAAATCCGGCGCGCGCATCATACGCGGACGCCGGCCGTGCCGGAGCGGTGGGTGGGGAGCGCGTCGCGCGACTTGGCCCGCTCGTTGGTGGCCCGGCCGTCGCCGCCCTCCCACGGCGGCGGCACGACCAGCGCCTCGGGCCACGGCACGTCCGGGAACGCCGCCGGGCCGACGCGCCCGTCCTTGCCCTTCGCCTTCGCCTCGAGCGCCGCGAGCACCCGGTCGGGCGTGATGGGGACCTCGTCCACGCGCACGCCCGCGGCGTCGAACACCGCGTTGGCCACGGCCGGCATGACGGGCAGCAGCGGGCCCTGCCCGACCTCCTTGGCGCCGAAGGGCCCGTTGGGATCCGGGTCCTCGACGAAGGTCGTCACCACCTCGGGCATCTCGAGCGTGGTCGGGCTCTTGTACTCGAGGATCGAGGGCATCCGGTGCACGAGCGCGGCGGAGAGCCGCGGCGGCAGCCGCCGGAACGCCTGCTCTTCCATCAGCGCCTCGCCCAGTCCCATGTACACGCCGCCCTCGACCTGGCCGCGGGCCAGCACCGGATTCAGGACGCGGCCGATGTCGTGCGCGATCCAGACCTTCGGCACCGTCACCCACCCGGTCCCGAGGTCCACTTCGACTTCGACCACCGCGGCGCTGTAGGAGTACGCGGCGGAGGGCCCCACGCCGCCGCCGCGATAGCGCGCGTCGCTCTTGGGCGGGCGGTACGAACCCGTGGTGCCGAGGGTCCCGTGCTCGGCTTCGGCGGCGACGACGGCCTCCTGGAACGTCATGCCGGCGTCCGGATGCTCGACGTCGAACACCCGCCGGGCCGCGAAGGCCAGCCGCCCGGCCGGCACATTCAGCTTGCGGGCCGCCGCCGCGGCGAGCAGCGCCTTGGCGCGTTCCGCCGCCTGGATGGCGGCGTTGCCCATCATCAGGGTCACGCGGCTCGAGTACGAGCCGAGGTCCACCGGCGTGAGGTCGGTATCGCCGGTCACGAGACGCACGTCGTCGGTCTCGAGGCCGAGGACCTCCGCGACGATCGCGGCGAGCACGTCGTCGGAGCCCTGGCCGATCTCGGTCGCACCGCAGAAGGCCGTGACGCGGCCCGAGCGGTCGAGCTGCAGCTGCACGCCCGAGTGCGGCATCTCGTTCCAGTAGATCGGGAGGCCCGCGCCCGTCAGGTACGACGAGCAGGCGAGGCCGAGCCCGCGGCCCGGCCCGAGGCGGCCGCGGCGCTCGCGCCAGCGGGATCCCGCGACCACGCGCTCGATGCAGGCGCCGAGGCCCATGGTGCCGATCCTGAGCCAGTTCGCCGTGAGCGAGCCGGCAGGCGCGAGCTGCTGGAGCCTCAGGTCGGCGGGATCCTTGCCGAGCGCCACCGCGATCTTGTCGAGCTGCACTTCCTGGATGAACCGCGGCTGCGGCGTGCCGTGGCCGCGCTTGGGGCCGCACGGCGGCTTGTTGGTGAAGGTGCGGCAGGCCCGGAACCGATAGCGCGGCACCTTGTAGGTGACGGTCTGGAGCTGGCCGGTGTAGAGGGTCGAGGCCGCGCCGTAGCTCCCGTACGCGCCGCCGTCCAGCAGCGTCTCGAGGTCCATCGCGACGATGGTGCCGTCGCTCCGCACGCCGGTCCGGAGGCGCATCAGCACGGGATGCCGCCCGCGGTGGGCGTAGAAGACTTCCTCGCGCGTCAGCGTGATCTTGACCGGGCGCCCGGTCAGCAGGGCGGCCTTGGCGACCACGATCTCGTGGTTGAACGGGTCGCTCTTGCCGCCGAAGCCGCCCCCGTTCGGGGTGGCCACGACGCGGAGGCGGTGCGCCGGCACGTCGAGGGCCCGCGCCACCTCGCGGTGGACGTAGTGCGGCGTCTGCGTGGACGACCACAGCGTGAGGCGGCCGTCCTGGTCGAGCGCCGCCACCGCCGCGTGCTGTTCCAGCGGGAGGTGGGTGTTGCCCTCGTAGAAGGCGACGTCCTCGAACACGCGGTCCGCGCCGGCCATCGCCTCGTCCACGTCGCCGAAGACGAGGTGGGCCAGGCGGTGGATGTTCGGGCCCTCGCCGTAGTCGTGGATCCTCGGCTCGGCCGTCCGCAGCGCTTCTTCCGGCGACGCGATGGTCGCCAGCGGCTCGTACGTGACGGCGATCAGCGCGAGCGCGTCGGCGGCCGCGCGCTCGCTCGAGGCGACGACGGCGGCCACCGGGTCGCCGACGTAGCGCACCGTGTCGCGGCAGAGGGCGTGCTCGTCCTGGCTCACCGGCATGATGCCGTAGGCCACCGGGAAGTCGGCACCCGTCAGGACCAGGGCGACGCCGGGTGCGGCGGCGGCCGCGCTCGCATCCACCGAGACGATGCGCGCGTGCGGGTGCGGTGAGCGCAGCAGCTTGGCATACAGCATCCGCGGCAGCGCGATGTCGTCGGCGAACCGGGTCTGGCCCGTGACCTTGGCCCGCCCGTCCACCCGCCGGCGCGCCTTCCCGATGACGTTCATAGGCCGACCTCCGCGCGCTTGCGCGTCTTCTTTCCCGTGCCCCCGTGCGCCCGTGCCCCCGTGCCCGCTGCCGCTTCCACCGCTTCGATGATCTGCAGATAGCCGGTGCACCGGCACAGGTTGCCGGACAGCGCCTCAGCGATCTCCGCCCGCGTGGGGTGAGGGTTGCCGTCCAGGAGCTCCCGGGCGGTGACGAGGATGCCGGGCGTGCAGTAGCCGCACTGGGCGGCGCCCTTGTCGGCGAAGGCGGCCTGGAGTCGCGAGAGCACCGGGCCTTCGGCGAGGCCCTCGACGGTGGTGACCGTCGTGCCACCGCACTCCACCGCCAGGCGCAGACAGGAAAGGACCGGGCGCCCGTCCACCAGGACGGCGCAGGCGCCGCACTCGCCGAGCTCGCAGCCGTGCTTGGTCCCCGTGAGGCCCAGGTCCTCCCGCAGCACCTCGAGGAGGGTCTTGTAGCCGTCGAACAGCACGTCGCGCATCTCGCCGTTCACGGTGAGCGCAAGCCGCACTCGGCTCGTGTCTCTCCCGTGCCCCTGTGCCCCCGTGCCTCGGTGCCCGCGGCCTGCCGTGCCCCCGTGCCCCCGTGCCCTCGTGCCCTCGGTCATTTCACCAGCCCCCGTACCAGGTACGCCGCGTAGGCGTCGGCGACCGCCGCCGCCGGCTGCTCGCCGCCGGGCCGGTACCAGCGCGCGGTCCAGTTGAGCGCGCCGAGCAGCGCGCGGGTGACGAGCACGGCATCGCACGACACGAAGGCCCCGGAACGCACGCCCTGCGCGACGATGCGCCGCACCGCCGCCTCGTAGCGGTCGCGCTTGGCCACGATCCGGGAGCGGAGCCGCGGCGGCAGCGCCTCGACCTCGGTGTGCGCCGCCGCGCCGTCCAGCTCGTCGAGCAGGCAGGCCAGGTGGGCGTGGATGACGTGGCCGAGCCACTCCGGCGCCCGGCCGCGCCCCGCCGGCGCGGAACGGCACGCCGCCAGCATCCGGTCCAGCGAGTGGTCCTGGCAGAAGTACAGCAGCTCGTGCTTGCTCTTGAAGTAGTAGTACAGGTTGCCCGGCGAGAGGTCGGCGGCGGCGGCGATGTCGCGCATGCCCGTGGCGGCGAAGCCGCGATGCCGGAACACGCCGGCCGCGGCGCGCAGGATGGTCTGGCGCATCGCCAGCGCGCGGCGCCCCCGCCGGTCCAGCGGGGCGCGCCCGCGCCGAGTACTCAAACCAACGTTTGACTTTCGAACCACCGTTCAACAATGAAGGGTGGCGCCTGCGACGTCAAGCCGCGGGCTCTTCCTTGGCGGCTTCGACGTCGACCGCCGCCTGCTTCAGGATCGCGACGATCCGCTGGACCTTGGGGTCCGACGGCCCCGCGCGCCACGCCTCGGCGTACGCCACGCTGGCCAGGTGCGCGAAGGCCTGGCTCAGCTCCCCCAGCGCTCCGCCCGCGAACCCGCGCACCGCGCCGCGCACCCGCTCGAAAATGTCGTCGATCACGTCGCGGTGCTCCTCGAGGAACGCCTCGCCCTCCGGCGTGATGTGGTAGACCCGCTTGCCCTCGGTCTCCACCGCCCGCACGAATCCCTGGTCCTCCAGGAGCTGCAGCGTCGGGTAGATCGTCCCCGCCGACGGCGTGTACCAGCCGCCCATCTTCTCCTCGAGCGCCTTGATGATCTCGTAGCCGTGCCGCGGCTTCTCCTTGAGCAGCCGCAGGATCACGTACTTCACCTCGCCCGACTCGAAGATCTGCTTCCGCCAGCGGTGGCGCCGGCCGTGCTCGCTGTGCCCCGGCCCGCCCGGACCCCCCGGCCCGCCCGGCCCGCCGAACGCCCAAAACCGCGGCCCGAAGCCGCCGGTGAAGAACTGCCCGAAGGGCCAGTCGTCTCGCTTCCTCTCGTCGCTCATCGTCACCTCTCCTCGCGCTATATCGCGCTACTATCAAGATCCGTCGTGATACATCGTACGCTATATCGTACGCTATAGCGCACGATATGTCAAGTCCAAGACCGTTGAGAGAGCGGAGTTGCGAGGCCACGCCGCTCCCCCTCCTACAAGACGACCGGGCCGCCACGAGGCGGCCCGGAGGACGGCGTCAGGGAACTGCGAAGCGGATCAGCCGATGGACCACGGCCAGGGCCAGGCCGGGTTGGCGACGATCCACAGCGCGGCGCCGGCGAGGGCCAGGTTCTTCCAGAAGTGCGCCCGTTGACCGGCGCGCTGCATGGGATCCGTTTCGCGCCAGAAGGCGTGCATCGTGAACGCGACGGGCACCAGGAAAAGGAAGAGCAGCGCGCCGCCGACGCGGGGATGGTAGCCCAGCAGGATGCTGAGTCCGCCCGCGAGCAGCATCACGCCGCTCACGATCACCGCCGCCTCCGGCATCGGGATCCTGCCCACCGCCTTGGCGTACCCGGCCATCGGCTTGACCTGCGTGAAGTGGGCGATGCCGGACTGCAGGAACAGCCAGCTGAGGAGAATGCGGGCTACCAGCTGCAGGACGTCCTGAAGCGTCATGGTGCGCCTCCGCGGCACGTGATGATCGAACGATTGGCGGCGCGGCGCGCCGAAGTCAACGGCGGTTCCCGCCCTCGAGGAAGCTGCGCATGCGGTCCGCCACCTGCCGCATGGTGGAGTAAAAGACGTAATGGTTCGCACCGGGCAAGAGGACCACGGTGCCGTGCCGCATCCCGCGCCGGAACCGGCTCCGCTCGCGGGCACCCCAGGTCTCGAATCGTGCGAGCCACACACCGGCCGCCGTGCGGGTCGAATCGTCCATCATCCCCCAGTACGGGAAGAAGGCCGCCGGCGACTGCGGCACGGCGTAGAACGCCAGCGCGGGAGCGCGGACCGCCCGGTAATCGGGGTCCCCGGTACCACGCAGGATCTCCGCGTCGATCGAGTCGGGCGTGACGTTGCGTAGCAGCTTGCCGGTGGAATCGAACACCTCGGTGGCGCGGATCTGCGACTCGGGGATGAGCATGCCGAACGTGTTCGCGACGTAGGCCTGGAACGCGGCCGGCGACGACGAGTCCCTCGCGGAGGGCGGCGGCGGCTGAGGGAATCCGGCCAGCGTCGTCGCGATGCCGCTGTGGTCGTAGGCCGCGTCGAAGTACACGAGTTTCGCCGCCCGGGCCGGATACGCGGCGGCGTACGCCGTCAGCTCGTCGCCGGCGATGGAGTGACCGACGAGGTTCACCGGCCCCAGCCGCAGGGTGTCCAGTGCGGCCGCAAGGTCCGCCACCCGCGTCGCGAGGTCGTAGCCCGTCGGGGGCTGGCTCGACGCGCCGTACCCGCGGCGGGTGATCGCCAGGACATGGAAGGCGTCGGCGAACCGGGGCGCGAAGTCGTCGAAGCCGTGCGCGACGTCGTCGAGGCCCGAGAGAAAGACCAGCGGCGGCCCGCTGCCGCCCCAGTCGAGCACTTCGAGGCGCACGCCCGGGGCGACGGTCACGAACGCGACGTGGTGTGGCGAGCGGTCGCTCCAGGGTGCGGCGCGCCGCGCGGCCGGCGTTCGTGCGCAGGCGCCGAGGGCTGCCATCGCGGCCAGGGCCGCTCCCCCTACGGCGGTGGATCGGATCATGGCCCTACTATGCGCCGTGGGCGGCTCCAAGACAACGGCGCCCGCCGACCGCGCGGGCGCCGTGCCGGCCGGACCGATGATCCCGGCCGCTCAGGTCTCCGCGCGGACCGTGGCGACCTTGCCCGGCGTGAACGGAAGGCGCAGCAGCATGCGCGGCAGCTCGTCGTCCTGACTCCACCCACGCGGGAAGGTCATCGTGGGACCGACCTCGAACGAGTTCGGCTCGACCCGCCAGGACCCACGGCGCTCCTCGGGCATCTTGCCCGTGACGCTCATGCGGTGCTTCATGCGCATCACGTCGAACGTCACGGTCTCGTTCGCCTCGTAGGTGCCGAGGATCCGCATGGCGTGCGCGGGACTCCCTGGCTTCCGTCCGCCGATCGCGAGGATCACGTCGCCGTCCCGCAAGCCGAGGGTCGAGTCGTTGCCGACGGTCACCACCAGCAGCCCGTCACTGGTGCCGAAATAGTCCGCCAGCCCCGGGTTCACCTGCACGAGCTCCATGTTGGCCAGCGGGCCGCCGGAGAACACGAAGTTGTCGAAGCCACCGGGCACCTTGAAGCCGAACCCCCGGTCGCCGCGCGGCATGCCGAAGTCGAATCCGCGGACCACCTCGTCCGCGCCGGACTCCTGGGCCACGAGCGACACGCTGAGCGCCCGGCCGGCGCGGCGCAGGTCGAGCCGCACCGTGTCACCGGGATTGAGCTGGGACGCGAGCTCGATGAGCCGCAGGCCCGGGCGCGACTGCTCGTCGTCGTCCCCTCCCCCGCGCGACGCGCGCCGCACGAGCGGGGTCCCGTTGAACCGCACCACCAGATCGCCGACCTGCACGCCCGCCTTGCCGGCCGGGCTTTCCGGCGTGAGTCCGGCCACGCGCGCGCCGACGGAATCGCGGGCCGCGTCGGGGCTCAGGTCCACCAGGATCCCCAGCCGCCCGCGCTGGAAGGACCCGATGCGGACTTGGTCCGGCCCGTAGAAGCCGTCGAACCCGCGAAGCCGCACCACGGCGGTGTCGCTGTCTCCGCGCGGTGTCACCTGGGCCGCCGCGGGACGCGGCGCCCACGCGGGGACGGCCACCGCGGTCAGGAAAGCCAGAGCCAAGAGCCGTCGCATACCCACTGCTCCCTTCACGTTGAGTTCCCCGCCCCTCACAACCCGGCCACGCTGGCGCGCGTTTCGTGCACGTCCACCAGCGCCGAGAGAATGCCTGCCCGCTGCTTCCAGAGCGCCGCCACCTGCTGGGGGTCGCGGCGCCACGTCACGGTGTCGTTGAGCGCCGCATCCACGCCCGCCAGCTGGTCCTCCAACTCGGCGACCACTCCCGCCGCCTGGCCCGACAGGGCCCGCCGGTCGGGGTGCAGCGAGCGGAACAGCTGCTCCATCGTCGCCGACTCGGCCATCGCGCGCTGCAGGGCCACATCCTCGGGGGCCGCCGCCGCGGGCCGCCGCACCAGCGCGAACGCGAGGACCACGACCGCCGCTGCGGCCACCAGCGACGATGCGGTCCACGCCCGCCGGCGCGTGCGCGCGCGCCGGGCCGCGTCCCGCACCGCCGGCCATCCGTCCCGCGGCGGCGAGAACGCCGGCAAGGCCCGCAGCTGCGCGCGTACCTGCTCGAGCCGCTGCAGCTCCGTCGCGCACGCCGCGCACGCCGCCACGTGTTCCCGCACCCACGCGCCGCCCTCGCCGTCCCGGAGGGCGAGCAGCTCCTCGCTGCTGCCGTGCCGGATCCCGCTCATACCGCCACTCCCGCACCGAGCCACTGCCGTAGCCGTTCGTGGGCCCGCGCCAGCTGCGACTTCGAGAAGCTCGCCGTCATGCCCATCAGCTCGGCGATCTCCTCGTGCGTGTACCCTTCCACGTCGTGCAGCCACACGACCGCCCGGGACCGATCCGGCAGGCGGGCCAACGCCGCCTCCAGGTCCATCGCGAGCGGCACGTCGGTTGAGTGCTGGGCCACGTTCTCCTCCAACGGCTCCCACTCCCTCAGCTTCTCGCGCCGGTAGCGCATCAGCGCCTTGCTCGCCGCGATCGTCCGGATCCACCCCCACAAGTTCCCCTCGCCCCGCCACTGCTTCAGCGACCGGCAGACCTCCAGGAACGTCTCCTGGAGCACGTCCTCCGCGTCCTCGGCGCTCCGCGTCAGCCGTCGCGCGAGCGTGTACACCGGCCGCTCGTACGCGCGGTACAGGTGCTCCAGTGCCGACAGGTCGCCGGCTCGGGCCCGCGCTACGAGGCTCTTGGCCTCGGCGAGGGGGAGGGTGTCCGCCATGACGGTCACAATTAGTAGATGTCGGGGGCTGCCGGAAGGTCGCAGGGACTACGGGGGGGGAGGTGTGAGAGGTGGGAAGGCAAGGTGAGGGGTGAAGAGGCGTGAGAGGCTGCGCGCCCTTCCCCTCACGCCCTTCGACCACTCACTTCTCACTCGGACTTCTCACCCCTCACTTCTCACCTCTCACGCATCTTCTTTTATATCACGACGTTAACCAACCTGTCCGGCACGAACACAATCTTCCTCGGCTCCTTCCCGTCCGTGAACTTCCGCACCCCAGGATCGGCGAGGGCCGCCTTGACCGCCACGGCTTCGGCCGTCCCCCTCGGAAGGGCGAGGCGGCCGCGGACCTTGCCGTTCACCTGCACCACGAGCTCGACCTGCTCCGCCAGGGCGAGCGCGCGATCGAACGCCGGCCAGCTCGCATCCATCACCGACGTGGTGTGGCCGAGACGCTCCCAGCATTCCTCGGCGAAGTGCGGCGCGTAGGGAGCGAGGAGGACCGGGAGCGGCGCGATCAGGGCCGGGCCCGGCGCGCCGTCACGAAGGGCGTTCACGTACTCCATCATCGCGGCGATGGCCGTGTTGTAGGAGAGCGAGGCCGTATCGTCGGTTACCCGCTGGATGGTGCGGTGCATCATGCGCACGAGATCCGGCGCCTGGCTTCCTGTGCCGCCGTGCCCCTGTGCCCCCGTGCCCGCGGCCTCACGCGTGCCCCCGTGCCCCTGTGCCCCCGTGCCCGCCGCCGCGGCCACCAGCGCCCACACCTTGTCGAGGAACCGCCTGATTCCCGAAATCCCCGCGTCGCGAAAGTCGCCCCCCTCCTGGTACGGCCCGAGGAACATCAGGTACATGCGGAATGTGTCCGCGCCCCACTGCTCCACGTACGCGTCGGGGTTGACGACGTTGCCGCGCGACTTGGACATCTTCGCGCCGTCCTTGACGATGGTGCCGTGGGCGCGGAAGCGCGTGAACGGCTCCTCGAAGGACACGTGACCGAGGTCCTTCAGCGCCATGGTGACGAAGCGCGCGTACATCAGGTGCAGGACCGCGTGCTCGTTGCCGCCGATGTACGAGGCCACCGGGAGCCAGGTCCGCGTCAACGCCGCGTCGAACGGCACGTCGTCGCGGTCGGCGGACGGGTAGCGGAGAAAGTACCAGGCCGAGTCGAGGAACGTGTCGGAGACGTCGGTTTCGCGCCGGGCGGGCTTGCCGCACGTCGGGCACGGCACGTGGTACCAGCTCTCGGCGCGGGCGAGCGGGGAGACGCCCGAGTCGTCCGGCTGGAAGTCCTCGAGCGCGGGAAGCACGACGGGCAGGTCCTTCTCCGGCACGCCCACCGCGCCGCAGTCGTCGCAGTAGATGATCGGAATCGGCGGCCCCCAGTACCGCTGGCGGGAGATGCACCAGTCGTGGAGCCGGTAGTTCACCACCGCTTTGCCGAGCCCTCGCGCCGCGAGGGCCGCGGTGATCCGCCGCTTGGCCTCCTCCCACGGCAGGCCGTCGTAGCCGGGGCTGTTGACGAGCCGGCCGTCCGGAACGTCCGGCTCGGCGGCGCCGAGCGGCGTGGTCGCGTCCTGCCCCGGCCCCGCCACCACGCGCACGATCGGCAGCCCGAGCTGCCGCGCGAACGAGAAATCCCGTTCGTCGTGGCCGGGCACGGCCATGATCGCGCCGGTGCCGTACTCCATCAGCACGTAGTCGGCGATCCAGACGGGGATTGTCGTGCCGGTGGCCGGGTTGCGGGCGTACGAGCCCGTGAAGACGCCGCTCTTGGCCTTGTCGCCCACCTTGCGGGAGACGAGGTCCATCGCGGCGACCTTGCGCCGGTAGGCGGCCACGTCGGCGCGCTGCTCCGCGGTCGTGAGGTCGGCCACCAGCGGATGCTCGGGCGCGAGGACGAGGTAGGTGGCGCCGAAGACCGTGTCCGGGCGGGTCGTGAACACCGTGATCCGCTTGTCGCCCGGCGTCTCGAACACCAGCTCCGCGCCCTCCGAGCGCCCGATCCAGTTCGCCTGGATGGTGCGCGTCGAGTGTGACCAGTCGGCGGTCTCGAGGTGGTCGAGGAGGCGCTGGGCGTAGCGGGTGATGGTGAAGAACCACTGGTCGAGCATGCGCTGCTCGACCTTCACGTCGGGATGACGCTCGCAGTAGCCCCCGATCACCTGCTCGTTGGCGAGCACGGTCTTGCAGGCGGGGCACCAGTTCACGGCCGCCCGCCGCTTCACCGCGAAACCGGCGCGGAAGAGCTGCAGGAAGATCCACTGGGTCCACTTGTAGTACCGCGGATCCGTGGTCTGCACCTCGTAACGCCAGTCGGCCATCAGGCCGATCCGCTTCAGCTGCGTGCGGAAGCGCGCGATGTTGCGCGGAATCAGCTCGGCGGGGTGGGTGCCGACCTTGAGCGCGAAGTTCTCCGAGTGGATCCCGAAGGCGTCGAAGCCCAGCGGCTCGAACACGTCGAGGCCGCGGAGCCGGTGGTAGCGCCCCTGGATGTCGGCGCCCACGAAGGCGAACACGTTGCCGACGTGCAATCCCTCGGCGGAGGGATACGGGAACATCATCAGGTTGAAGAACGGGCGCGTCGCGCCGGCGAGATCGGCGTGGTTGGTGCCGTGCGCCTCCCAGCGCTCCTGCCACTTTCGTTCGACGTGCTGCGGATCGTAGTCGTCGCGGTCGGGATGGGCCATAACGCTTGAAGATAGCGGCTTGCGGCGGCCTCGGGCCAACCCTAAGCTTAGCCCGGCCGTCATGTCCGAAAGCCCGCCCGCCGTTCCCGCCACTCCGCGCCTTCGCGCGCGCAGCCTGCAACGCACGCTGGTCACCGCCGGGGTGGTCGCCACGGCGGTCGTCCTCACCGCGGTCTCGCTGCTGGCGTGGCGCGCGGCCAGGAGCTACCTGGCGCGCGACGCCGACGCGCGGCTGACCGACATCGCCCAGCGCTCGGCGGCCCTGGTGGGCCTCTACCTGCACGAGCGGCATGCGGAGCTGGAGCTGGCGGCGAGCGGCCCGGCCGTCACGAAGGCGCTCGCCGACGCCGACGCGGAGGCCGTGCGCCGCGGCCTCGTCGGCCAGGCGCCGGTGCGGCTCGAGCGCGCCTTCGCGGCCACGCGGTCCCTCGAGGCCAGCCCCGAGGTCGCCGCGTTCCTCCGGTCGCTGGAGAGCCGTTCCGATTTCTCCGGCCTGACGCTCACCGAATCGCACGGCTTCACCGCCGCGGCGTCGCGGCCGCCGGCCCGCTTCGCGCACGGCGGCGAGGACTGGTGGCAGCGCGCCTACGGCGGCGGGAGCTACCAGGGCCTCCCGCAGCTCGACTCGACGACGCACACCGTCTCCATCCGCATGGCCACGGCCGTACCGCCCGGTGGTAGGCGGCGGCTCGGCGTGCTGAGCGGCGCGTTCGGGCTGGACAAGCTGGCGCGGCTGGTGGCGTCGTCGGACGCGGGGCTCCGGGCCAGGATCGAGGTGGTGGACCGCGCCGGCCGCCTGATCATCACTCCCGACTCCTCGCAGCTGCTCCAGACCGCTCCGGACATCGACAGGCTGATCCTGGCCGACACCATGACGGGTGTCTCCGTGGAGGGCCCGGGTCGTGGGGCGGAGCGGGTGGCCACCGCCCGCGCCTGGCCGGTCGAGTGGTGGGTGGTGGTCCGGCAGCCCGAGGCCGTCGCCTACCAGTCGGTGGACCGGCTCGGGCGGCTGCTGCTGGTGACCGTGCTGCTGCTGCTCGTGGTGGGGGTGGGCGCCCTGACGGCGCTCGGCGCGTGGCTCAACCGCCGGGTGACGGTGCCGGTGGAGCGGATGGCGGGCGCCGCCACCGCGGTGGCGCACGGCGACCTGTCGCGCGAGCTGGGCGTGACCGAGGGCACCAGCGAGGTGCTGCACCTCGGCGGCGCGCTCGCCACCATGCTCGAGTCGCTTCGCCACCTGGTGGGGGCGATCCGCGCCGCCGCCGACGAGGCCGCGGCCATGGCCGCCGAGATCAGCGCCTCCACGGAAGAGATGTCCGCGAGCGGGCAGGAAATGGCGGGCACGACGCACGACCTCTCCCAGCGGGCGCAGCAGCAGGCGGCGGTGGTCAAGGCGGCCGCGTCGGACGCCAATCGCATCCGCGCTATTTCCGGCCGCCTGGCCGACGGCGCGCGCGACGCGGCCGAGCGCAACCGCGCGCTCCTGGCGCTGGCGGAGGAGCACCGCCAGCGCCTCGACGACAGCGCGGCGACGCTTGCCTCGCTCGCGACGGAGGCAGAGCAGGGTGTGGCCGAATCCACGGCGCTGGCCGAGGCCTCGGCCGAGATCGGGCGGTTCGTGGCGCAGACGAAGGCCATCGCGACCCGGACCAACATGCTAGCGCTCAACGCGGCCATCGAAGCCGCGCGCGCCGGGGAGCAGGGGCGCGGCTTCGGCGTCGTCGCCGACGAAGTGCGCAAGCTCGCCAACCAGGCGGCTCAGTCGGCGGTCACGACCGACGGCACCGTGAAGGACGTCCTCAAGCGGGTGAACGCGACCCACGAGACGATGACCCGCCTGGGCGCGGCGAGCAGCGGCGCGCGCACCGCGGCGCGCGCCGTGAGCGAAGGCCTCGCCAGCGTCGCCGAATCGGCGCGCGAGAGCGACCGCTTCACCCAGGAGATCCGCGCGGCGGCGTCCGACTCGGAGGCGCTGGTGACCGAGATCGCCCGCCGGCTCGACGAGCTGGCCAAGAGCACCGAGGCCTTCGCCGCCTCCGCGGAGCAGATCGCCGCCGCATCCCAGGAGCAGAGCGCCGCGACCGAGGAGATTGCCTCGTCGGCCCAGGCGCTCGCCTCGGCCGCGGACAAGCTGACCTCGGCGGTCCAGACCTTCCGCCTGCGCTGAAACGCGAGCGGGGGCGGCTTCCGCCGCCCCCGCCGTCCCGCTCCCCCGCCCGTCGACCCTACTTCGGGAACGCCGCCAGGTTCACCGCAGCGCTGAGATCGTTCCTCAGCAGCGCGTCGCCCAGCGAAGACGCGATCTCCGTCGCGACCCGGGTCTGCGCTTCCGCCGTCGAGGCGGCGAGGTGCGGGGTCAACAGGATGTTGGGAGCCGTGCGCAGCACCGAGTCCGCCGGCAGCGGCTCGGGATCGTACACGTCGAGCGCGGCTCCGCCGACCCGGCCATCCTGCAGGGCCTTGGCCAGCGCGGCGTCGTCGATCAGCGCGCCGCGCGCCGTGTTGATGATCAGCACGCCTTTCTTCACGAGGTTCAGCCGCCGCTCGTCGATCATGTGGCGCGTGCCCGCGTCCAGCTTCACGTGCAGGCTCAGCACGTCCGACCGCTGGATCAGCACGTCGAGGGGAATCAGGTCGAGCCCCAGCAGCTCGGCCTGCTCGGCGGTGATCCCGGGATCGTAGCCCACCACGGTCATTCCGAAGCCCTTGGCGATGGACCCGACGCGGCTGCCGATGCGGCCGAGCCCCAGCAGGCCCAGGGTCTTGCCCCTCAGCTCCGTGCCTTCGAACGCCTTGCGATCCCACTTGCCCGACCCCAGCGACGCCGCGGCGGGCGCCACCCTGCGGGCCAGCGCCAGCATCAGCGCGAAGGTGTACTCCGCGACGCTGTTCGAGTTGGCTCCGGGCGCGGTCAGCACGGGGATCTTCCGGCGCGACGCCTCGTTCACGTCGATGGTGTCGGTGCCCATCCCGGCTCGCGCGATGATCTTGAGCTTCGGCGCCTTCCCGATCATCGCCGCCGTGACCTTGGTCTCGCTGCGCACGACCAGCGCGACCGCCTCCCCCAGGGCCGCATCCAGCGCCTCCGGGCCCTTCCCGACCGTCTCGACCACCTCGTAGCCCGGCAGGGCCCGCAACATCTCGAGCCCGGCCTTGCCGAGGCGGTCCGCGACCACGATGCGGTTAGGCACTCTTCAAGACCTCCTCCAGGGCGCCGAGCAGCTTCTCAACCTCGGCGACGGTGTGATCGCCCATGTGGCCGATGCGGATGGTGCCGTCCTTGAGCTTGCCGTACCCGGCCCCGATCGTGTAGCCGAACTTCGCATCCATCGCCTTCGCGACCGCGCCGCCCAACGCCTTCCCGCCTTCGGGGAGCTTGAGGCACGACACCGTCCACGAGCGACGACCCTCGCGCGGCAGGTACGACAGCCCGAGCTTCGCCCCGGCTTCCCTGGCCGCCCACTTCTCCACCCGCTCGCGCATCGCGTTGTGCCGGGCCCAGCGCTTCTCGATGCCGCCGTCCGCCGCGATACGGTTGAGCTGGGCCTCGAGCGCGTACATGAGCGACAGCGCGGGCGTATACGGCGTCTGCCGCTTGCGGATCGCCTCGTCGTAGGGGATCAGGTCGAGGTAGATGCCGCGGTCGGGCAGCGTCTTGGCGCGCTCCAGCATCCGCGGCGACGCCACGCCGAACGCGAGGCCCGGCGGCAGCGCCAGCGCCTTCTGGGAGCCGGTGAGCACGAAGTCGAGGCCCCAGGCGTCCGTCTCCACGGGCGAGCCCGCGAGCGACGTGACCGCGTCCACGAGGAAGAAGACGTCGGCCTTGGCCCGCACGACCTCGGCGATCTCCGCGATCGGATTGAGCACGCCCGTCGACGTCTCCGAGTGCGCCGCCGTCACCGCGTCCGCGCCCGAGCCTTCGAGCAGCTTCTTCACCTGGTCCGCCTCGAACGCCTCGCCGAGCGGCACCTCGGCCTTCACGACCTCCTTGCCGCAGGCGGCCGCGATCTTGGCGAAGCGGTCCGAGAAGGACCCGTTGACCAGGCAGAGCACCTTGCGGCGCACGCCGTTGCGGATCGCCGCTTCCATCAGGCCGGTGGCCGATGTGGCGGCGATGTAGACCGGGTTCTTCGTGCGGAAGGCGGCCTTGAGCGGCTCCTCGAGCCGGCCGAGCAACGCTTCCGTCTTGGCGCCGCGGTGGCCGATCATCGGCGCTTCCTGGGCCTTGGCGACCTCGGGGAGCACCTCGGTGGGGCCGGGCAGGAAGAACTTCCCGAACGGCGCCGTCATGCGGTCAGCAGGCTGTCCACGAGCCCGCCCTCCACGATGTCTCTGGTCTTCACGATGTGAACCCCCTGTGTGCTCCATGAATCGAGCAAACGCTGTGCCACCTCGCGGTCGATCGGCTTCATCGCGTCGCTGACCGCGTAGAGCTGCAATTGCGAGTACCGTGACAGCAAACCCTCGATCGCGTACTTGTCGCAGACGTCCTGCGCCACACCGTAGAGCACGACCGCCTGCGGCGCGACAATGTCGAGTACGGTCTCGACGTTTGCGTTGGTGAAGACGTCGAACCAGTGCTTGTGAAACAGGATGTCGCCCCGATGGGCGCGGATGCCGTCGGCGAGCGCCGACGCGTCCTCGGGGCCCGGCTCGATCACCAGCGGGTCCTCGAGCCGGGTCTCGGGGATCTTGGCCTGGCCCTTGGTGCCGCGCATGCAATGCTCCGGAAAGGTGTCCCGCCAGTCGGGGTGGCTCGACAGCTCCCGGTGCCCGGGCACGTGGTCGTCGGCGCTCGCGATGACGCGAATGCCCCGGGCGTGGGCGAAATCGGTGAGGCGTTTCAGGTTGGGGATGATGCTCTCCGAATCGGGCACGTACAGCTTGCCGTCGGCGTGCATGAAGTCGTGCTGCGTGTCCACGTCCCAGAACGCGACGCTCGCCATGGCCCCCTCCCCCGTCCGTGCCAGCGGAAAGGTCACCGTCGATTGGACTCCGGTCAATCGTGCCGCTCCGTCGCCCGACGCCGTGTCGTAAGGCAGACGACACCTGCCGGTAATCCTCCCCTCACGGTGAGTTCATGCGCCGGCGCTACGATCCTTCGAAACCACAGGAGGGAGCGGTGTTCGACATCCTGGCGAACGAGCGGGAGCGCGGGCCGTTGGGGGGGGGCGTCGCCTCGATCCTGGTGCACGCCGCCTTGATTTCCGGTGCCGTTCTCGGGACGCTGCAAACCAGGCCCGCGGCCGTCCGGGGACACGTGAGGGTCTCCATCGTCTATGAGGAGCCGGAGGGACGGAAACTCCCGCCCGCGCCGACCACCAGGTTCGAGGGCTTGGCACCTCCGGTGGTCGGATCGCCCATGCTGGCGATCCCGACGACGATCCCCACGGTGATTCCGCCGCCGTCCACGGCGCCGTTCGATCCCCTGCAATTCGCCGCCGGCGCGGCCGGTGTGGACAGTGCGGGCGCTTTCCGCCCGGGGCCGCGGGCGGGCGCGGTGTACCCCGTGCGGACGGTGGAGGACGCTCCCGAACTGATCAGTCACCCGGCGGTGCGTTATCCCGAGTTGCTGCGTCAGGCGGGCATCGAGGGGCGCGTCGTTCTCGAGGCCGTGATCGACACGGCGGGGCACGTCGAGCCCGGCTCGCTGCGCGTCCTCTCGAGCAGCAATCCGCTCTTCGACGCGCCGGCTCGCGAGGTGGTCGGCGGCTCGCGCTACCGGCCCGGGCGGATGGACGGCCGCCCGGTGCGGGTGCGGGTCACCGTGCCCGTTGCCTTTCAAGTCTCGGGGCGGTCGCCTATCATGTGAGGCACCGATGAGGATGCTGACGTTGCTCGCCGCCCTGGCCTTGGCCGGGCCTCTGCCGCTCGCCGCGCAGCAGGTGTACGCCGGCTGCGGGATGGAAGGCGACGCGTCCGCGCCTGCCGTGCAGGCCCTCAACCGGCTCAAGAACCGGTACACGGCGCCGGCCCCGGCCGAGCTCGACACGCAGGTCACCCTGGCAGCGCTGGTGCGGCCCGGTGACGACCGCACCCGGTGGAACGAGGGCCGCGGCGCATCGATCGTCGGCTACGTGCACGAGGTGAAGCCGGGCGGCATCGAGACGGTCAACTGCAAGGCGCGCGACCTGCCGGACCGCGATACGCACATCGAGCTCGTGCTCGATCCGATGAACGCCGACGGTCCGCAGCGCGTGATCGTAGAGGTGACGCCGCGCTGCCGCGCGATGATGGCCGCGAAGGGCGTGGACTGGTCCACGCCGGCGCTGCGGAAGACCTACCTCGGCCGCTGGGTGCGCGTCACCGGGTGGCTGCTGTTCGACGCCGAGCACACCAACGCCGCCGAAAACACGGCGCCGGGCCACGCGCGGGACTGGCGCGCCACGGCCTGGGAGGTGCATCCCATCACGGCGATCGAGGTGGTGCCCCGGCCGCGGTGAGCTATCCGCTCTTCCCGTACTCGATGCCGCGCCGCTCCGGCCCGAGCAGCGCCACGATGCCGCACACCGTGAACACGATGCCGGCCGTGGCCGCCATGGCAATGGGGTAGCTGGTGCGCGCCGCCGCGAGCGCCTCGAGCGTGGCAATGCTGCCCGCGATCAGCACGCCGCACTGGTAGGCGAAGCCGGGCAGGAAGCCCCGCACCGCGTCCGGCGCCAGCTCCGTGATGTGCGCCGGGATCACGCCCCACGCGCCCTGCACGAAGAACTGCATCAGGAACGCGCCGCCCGCGAGCAGCGCCAAGCCAGGGGCGAACGCCCACAGCGGGATCACCAGCAGGGCGCCGAGCAGCGACAGCGCGATCGAGCGGCGCCGCCCCAGCCGGTCGGATACGAACCCCACGAGCACCCCGCCCGCGATCGCACCGAGCATCGAGAAGGCCGTCAGCGCCGCGCGGCCGCCCGGCGTGAAGCCCCGCGCCCGCTGCAGGAAGGTCGGGTACATGTCCTGGGTGCCGTGGGAGACGAAGTTCATCAATGCCATCAGCAGCACCAGGTACAGGAACAGCTTCCAGTGCCGCAGGATCGCGCGCCCGAGCCCCCTCCAGCTCCCCTCCCGCGAGCGGCGCCACACTTCGGATTCCGTGACCCGGTAGCGGATGAACAGCGCCAGCAGCGCCGGAAGGCCGCCGATGAAGAACAGCGGCCGCCACCCCCACCGGGGGAAGACGACGGAGAACGATACCGCGGCCAGCAGGTAGCCCACGGCGTAGCCCTGCTGCAGCAGCCCCGACAGCACGCCCCTGAGGCGCGGCGGGACCTTCTCCATCACCAGCGACGCGCCCACCCCCCATTCGCCGCCCATGCCGATCCCGAACAGCGCCCGCAGCACCAGGAACGCCCCGAACGTGGGCGCCAGCCCGGTCAGCACCTCGACCGCCGAGTAGAAGACCAGATCCACCATGAGCGGGATGCGGCGGCCGTAGCGGTCCGCCATCAGGCCGAAGATGAACGCGCCGACCGGGCGGAAGGCCAGGGTCAACGCGATGGACGCGGCCACCTCCGCGTCGGTGCGGTGGAACTCCCGCGCGATGGCCGTCAGGGTCATGACGACGAGGAAGAAGTCGAAGGCGTCGAGCGTCCAGCCGAGGAAGCCGGCGGCCACGGCGGCCCGATGGTCGCCGGCCGGAGCCGGCTCGGAGGATGGGGCGGGGACGGTGGCCGGCCTCACGGCCGCCAAGATACCGCAAACACGAAGGGCCCGCTCGCGTCGAGCGGGCCCCGTCCGGCGTCGGCCGAGCCGCGCTAGATCCCGACCGCCTCCGGCGGCGGGCTCTTGGGCGAGGGCTTCTTCTTGTCGCGGCTCATCGCAGACTCCGGTCGAGGGTCGGGGTTGAATACCTATTCACTGGCGTGAATATATATGCACTGACCCCGGACCCCGCAAGACCCCGCCCGCCGCTACTCCACCCGCTCCAGCCTGGGGTTGGGCCGGTGCTGCCGCCCCACCTTCGCGAGGGGCCGGCCGTCCACCAGCACCACGTCGGCCGTGAAGTCGAACCGCCCCTGGTAGAGGGAGGAGCCGACGCCGTAGGCGTCCACCGGCACCTTCTGCTCTTCGAACTGGCGGATCTTCTCGACCGTGAATCCGCCGGAGACCACGATCCGCACGTGCGAGAACCCCTCGCGGTCGAGGGCCTCGCGGACGTGGCGCACCAGCTGCGGGTTCACCCCCGTGGGCCGGAACGTGCCCATCTCCGGAACGATGGACTTGTCCACCATCGTCTCGGAGGTGTCCAGTCGCACACCGTAGAGGCGCGGCCCCAGCGCCCGGGCGCACGCGAGGCTGGTGCCGACGCAGTCGTTGTCGAAGTCCACCAGCGTGACCACTCGCACCGACTCGGGAACGTGCTCGGCGTACTTCCGGGTCGCCGTGACCGTATCGCCGCCGTACGCGGCGATCAGCGCGTGCGGCACGGTGCCGACGCCCTCACTCCCCCACCACGACGCCTGCGCGTCGGTCGAGACGCCGATGGCGCCGGCCACGTGGGCGGCGTAGCCGTCGCCCGTCTGCACCAGCCAGTGGTCGTGCCGGGCCGGGAAGAACATCACTTCCTTGGGCCGCGCCGCGTCCACCACCAGCTTGGTGTTGGTGCCCACCTTGGTGCGGCGGGCCAGCACGCCGAGGTAGAGCGTCTCGAGGTGCGCGAAGGCGTCGTACGGCCCCTCGATCAGCATCACCGTCTCCCACGGCTCGATCTCGTCGCCCTCGTGGAGCGCCTGGACCGCGAGGTCCTGCCACTCGATCGCGCACTGCTTGAGGATGGCGATCGCCTCGTCGATGCCGCCCAGGTAGGCGTGCTGCTTGCCGAACACCTGCATGGTCACCCGCGGCCGGTTGCCGTTGGCGAGCAGGATGTCGCGGGTACGGACGAAGTATTTGTCGGAGTAATACCCGGCCCGCATCTTCTCGACGGGCAGGTGGAAGATCGAGGGGTCGAGCCGCGGTTTCGGCACGGCCGGAGTTAAGCGGGGCCCGGCGCCGGAGGCAAGGCCGGCGCGCCTGCGGCGGCGCTCACTTCTTCTTCCCCTTCCGGCCGCCCCCCTTGCCCTTCTTCGCGGCGCCCAGCCCGGCCTCGATCGCCTCGACGATGGTGCGCAGGGTCCGGATCCGCGCCCATAGCTTGTCGTTCGCCTCGACGATCGTCCACGGTGCGTAGGTGGTGCTGGTGTTCTGCAGCAGATCCACGACGGCCTGCCGGTACGCATCCCACTTCTCGCGGTTGCGCCAGTCCTCTTCGGTGATCTTGTACTGCTTGTAGGCGATCTTCTCCCGCTCCTTGAAGCGGCGCAGCTGCTCCTCCTTCGAGATGTGGAGCCAGAACTTCACCACGATGGTCCCGAAGTTGGTCTGCGACAGCTCGAACTCGTTGATCTCCTGGTAGGCGCGGCGCCACTCCGCCTCGGTGCAGAAGTGCTCCACCCGCTCCACCAGCACCCGCCCGTACCACGTGCGGTCGAACACGGCCAGGTGCCCCGCCTTGGGGAGCTGCCGCCAGAACCGCCACAGGTAGTGGTGGGTCGCGTCGTCGCCCTTCGGCGCCGCGATGGGGATGACCGAGTAGCCCCGCGGGTCGAGGCACTCGGTGATCCGGCGGATGTTGCCCCCCTTGCCCGCCGCGTCCCACCCCTCGTAGCCGACGATCACCGCCCGGCGCTCGTCGAAACAGCGGTACTCGAGCTCGCGCAGACGGACCTGGTACTCCTTCAGCTGCTCCTCGTACTCCTTCCGCTTCAGGGCCCGGGTGAGGTCCACCTTGTCGAGGACCGTCTCCATCTCCTTCAGGGCCTGCACCGACACGCTGGCCCGCGCGGCGCGCTTGGCCGCCGGCTGCTCCGCCTTCGCCGCCAGTGCCGCCTGCATCGCGTCGGCCAGCGTCTTGAAGACCTTGATGAGCCGATAGCGCTTGTCCGTCGCCTCGACGATCGTCCACGGGGCGTAGGCGGTGTTGGTGCGCTCGAACATCTCCTCCGCCGCCCGCGCGTACTCGTCGTACTCCTTGTGGCGCTCCCAGTCCTCCTTGGTGACCCGCCACGAGTCGTACTTGCTCTTCTCGATCTCCTTGAACCGCCGCTTCTGCTCCTTCTCGCTGATGTGCAGCCAGAACTTGACGATGACCATCCCGTCGTCGCTCAGCATCCGCTCGAACTGCGCGATTTCGTTGTAGGCCGAGCGCCACTGCTCGGGCTTGATCAGCTCGTCCACCCGCTCGACCATCACCCGGCCGTACCACGAGCGATCGAACACCGCCATTTCCCCACGCCCGGGAATCTTGGTCCAGAACCGCCACAGGAAGGGACGCAGCCGCTCCTCCTCGAGCGGGGCGGAGATCGGGTGCACCTTCACGCCGCGCGGATCGAGGCGCTCGACCAGCTTGCCGATCGTCTCCCCCTTGCCGGCGGCGTCCCACCCCTCGAACACCACCGCGACGGGGACCTTGGCGTCGAAACACCGCCGCTGCAGGTCACGGAGCTTGTCCCTGAGCTCGGGGAACGACTTGTCGTAGGCGTCCTTGTCTATTCTCTTGTCGAGGTCCAGGGTCTCGAGCATGAACGGCACCTCGGGGCGGGACGGCGGGTAGAGGGGAATCGACGACTGGCCACCACTACAATGCACGGCGCCTCCACGCCGTCAAGCTGACGGGCGCATGGACAATCTCTGTCACACCCTGGTCGGCGCCGCGTTCGGCGAGGCCGGATTGCGGAAGCGGACGCCGCTCGCCATGGCCGCGCTCCTCATCGCCGCCAACGTGCCCGACGTGGACGGGATCCTGTACTGGCTGCACCGCCCCATCGCGGCGCTCGGCTTCCGGCGCGGGTGGACCCACGGGGTGCTGGCCATGGCCGTCTGGCCCTGGGTCGTCGCCGGCGTGCTGCTAGCGTGGGACCGGTGGGTGCGCCGGCGCCGCCATCCCGAGCGAGCGCCGGCCGTGCCGCGCCAGCTGGTGCTGGTCTCGCTCGCGGCGGTGCTCACCCACCCCCTGCTCGACCTCCTCAACACGTACGGCGTGCGGCTGCTGATGCCGTTCAGCGGGCACTGGTTCCACGGGGACACGCTGTTCATCGCCGATCCGTGGATGTGGCTGGTGCTGGGTCTCGGCTGGCTGGTGGCGTGGCAGCTGCGCCGCCGCGGATCGCCCCGACCCGAGCGCGCGGCTCGCGCGGCGCTCGCCGTGGCGACGGCGTACGTGCTCGCGATGGCGGTCTCCGACCTCGTGGCGCGCGGGATGGTGCTGCGGGCCACCCTCACCGACGGGGGGCCGCCGGTCGGCGACCTGATGGTCTCGCCGCGCCCCCTGGACCCGTTCCACCGCAGCGTGGTGGCCGGGCGCGACGGGGCGTACGAGCTGGGCTCGTTCGACTTTCTGGCGCGGCCGCACTTCCAGCCCCTCCGCGTCGTCCCGCGCGAGACCGGTCTCGACATCCCGGCCGTCCGCGCCGCGGCCGCCGCAACGCGCGAGGGGCGCATCTTCCTCGATTGGGCGCGGTTCCCCGTGTTCGACGTGGTGCAGGAGGGCAGCGGCTACCAGGTGCTGATCGTGGACGCGCGCTACACCCTTTCCAACCGCGCGCGCTTCGGCGCGGTGGCCATCCCCGTTCCGGGCACGGTATCTTCTCCTCCCACTGTCCACCCGATCCAGGAGTCGCCGTGATGGACGCCCTCACCCGCCGTGACTTCGTCCTGGGCAGCGCCGCCGCGATGCCGCTGGTGCGCACCGTGACGCGGAGGGACGCCGCCCGGGCCGCCGGCGCCCCCGCCGTGATCCTGCGCCCGCCCGCGCGGCCGTGCGTCGTCGCGTCGGCCAACGGGATCCGCGGCGTGGCCCGGGCCATGGACCTGATCGTCGCGCACGGCACCGACACCCTCGACGCGGCCATCGAGGCGGTGAAGATCGAGGAGCTGGATCCCGACGACATGTACGTCGGCTACGGCGGCCTGCCCAACGCGGAAGGGGTGGTCCAGCTCGACGCCGCGTGCATGCACGGCCCGACGAGGCGGGCCGGGGCGGTGGGCGCGCTGGAGGGCATCAAGACGCCGAGCGAGGTGGCCCGGTGCGTGCTCCGGTACACCGACCACATCCTCCTGGTTGGCAAGGGCGCGCAGGATTTCGCGGCGCAGTTCGGCTTCAAGATCGAGGACCTGCTGACGGACAAGGCGCGGCTGGCCTGGCTGCGATGGCGCGCCAACCTCAACCCCGACGACAACTACACCAACGTGCCCGAGGGCGAGACGTTCACCGTGCAACCGCACGGCACCATCAACTGCAGCGCCGTCAACGCCGCAGGGGACATCTCGTCCGTCACGTCCACCAGCGGCGCGGCGTGGAAGATCCCGGGGCGCGTCGGCGATTCGCCGATCGTGGGAGCGGGCCTGTACGTGGACAACGACGTCGGGGCCGCGGGCTCCACCGGGCTTGGCGAGTGCAACATCATGGTGTGCGGCGGCTACACCACGGTGGAGGGGATGCGGCGCGGGCTGTCGCCGACCGACGCCTGCCTCGAGACGCTGCGGCGCGCGGTGGCGATGAGCGAGCCGCGGCTGCTCGACGCCGCGGGGCGCCCGAACTACGGCCTCAACTACTACGCCGTCAACAAGCGGGGCGACTTCGGGTCGGCCGCCTTCTACCCGGGATCCACCTTCGCCGTGCACGACGGCCGCGAGGCGCGGCTCGTGGACGCGGCGTCCCTCTACTCGCAGCCGCCGTCGGGCCATTGAGCCGGGCCAGGGTCGCGGCGCTGGCCGTCGCCGTGCTCCTGGCGGCCGCGCCGCCGCCGGCGCACGCGCAGGTGCCGGCCGAGCCGTGGTCCTGGCTCCTCGTTCCGCTGCCGACCTACAACGCGCTCGACGGCTTCGGGGTCGAGCTGACGGGCGGATGGTGGAAGTCCGCCCCGCCGGGCCCCATCCCCACGGGCGCGACGATCAGCCCCGGCGCTTCCATCTCCTTCAGCGGCACCCGCACCCTCTCGCTCACCTACGACAACCCCGGCCGCGTGCCCGGATGGCGGTTCCTGGCCGTCGCCGCGTACGAGAGGTTCGAGCGGGCGCCGTACTTCGGACTCGGCAACGCCACCGCGATCAACGACTCGCTCGAGTCGGCCGACGGCGGCGACCGCCACTACTACCGCTATTCGCTCACGCGGCTGAGCGGCATCGCGGCGGTGGAGCACCGGGTCGCCGGCGCGCTGCGGGCGCACGTCGGCGTGCAGGTGCGCCACTACCGCGCCATGCCGCTGGGCGGCGCCCCGACCGCGCTCGGCACCGACCTGGCGAGCGGGGCCGTGGCCGACACCGGATCGTCCACCGCCTTCGAGGTGCGCGGCGCCCTGCTCTACGACACCCGGGACGAGGAGGCGTCGCCCTCGCGCGGCGTGTTCCTCGAAGCCATCGGCGCCCGGGCGCTGAAGGGCCCGGGCGACTTCTCGTACACCCGCTGGGCGCTCGGCGCCCGGGAATTCATCCCCTTCTCGCTCGAGACCATCCTCACGTTCCGGCAATCCGTGCAGCTGGCGGGCGGGAGCCTGCCTTTCTACATCGCCTTCGAGCGCCTCACCAGCTGGCTGCCGGAGGACGGGTTCGGCGGCACCACGACGCTGCGGCAGAACATCCCCGGCCGCTGGCTCGGGCCGAACGACGCGCTGGCCAGCGTGGACCTGCGGCACAAGTACTGGGACGCCGCGATCGGCATCAGCCCGATCCGGCTGTGGCTGGTGGCCCACGCCGACGTCGGCCGCGTGTGGGGGGACGGGGAGCGGTTCGCGTGGTCGGGCCTGCACACCGGCTACGGGGCGGGCGCCATCTTCCAGTTCGGGCGGGCGGCGATGTTCGGCACGGAGCTGGGCTGGAGCCCCGACGCGCACATCCAGTTCACCACGACGGTGACGCTGGGGTACTGACCTGGGTGAGGGGTGAGACGTGAGGAGTGAGCCGTTCAGGTGAGAACTGAGAGGGTGAGCGGCGTGAGAGGACCGGGCCGCGCCCTCTCACCTTGTCTTCTCCCCTCTCACCTGAACCTCTCCCTTCTCACTTCTCACCCTTCACTGGGTATCATTCCACCATGCTCCCCATCGCCGCCGTCCCCGGCGGCCTCTCGTCCCTCCTCCAGGGACATCCCCTGGCCGCCTTCGGCGCGCTGTTCGTCGCCGGCCTCGCGACGAGCCTCACGCCCTGCATCTATCCCATGATCCCCATCACCATCGGGGTCATCGGGGGAGCGCAGGGATCGACGGGCCGGAGGCCGGGCCGGCGCGTGGTCGGCCTGACGCTCACGTACGCGGCCGGGCTCGCCCTCCTGTACGCGACGCTGGGCCTGGCCGCGGGCCTGACCGGCTCGTTGTTCGGCACCGTGTCGTCCAGCTGGTGGGCGCGGCTGCTCCTGGGCAACCTGCTGCTGCTGTTCGCGCTCGCGATGCTCGGCGTGTTTCCGGTCGCCACGCCCGCGCGCCTGCTGGCGTGGGCCGGAGGACTGGGGGGGGGTCCTACCCCGCGGTCCTGCTCATGGGGGCGACCAGCGGACTGGTCGCCGCGCCGTGCGGTGCGCCGGCCTTCGCCGCGGTCCTGACGTGGGTCGCCGGCACGCGAAGCGGCGCGCTCGGCTTCGCCTACCTGTTCGTGTTTTCCCTCGGCATGACCGCGATCCTGATCGTGGCCGGCCTCTTTTCGGGATCGCTTTCCGCCTTGCCGCGGGCCGGGCGATGGATGGAGTGGATCCAGAAGGGCGCCGGCGTGGTACTGGTGGTGATGGCGGAGTACTACTTCGTCCAGGCGGGACAGGTATGGTGACACAGGTGTCGCGCGTCGCGGTCGCCTTCGCGGCGGCCCTGGCCCTCGCGCCGGCCGCGCTGCGCGCGCAGGACGACGTCGGCCTGCCGTTGGGTACCGCCGCGCCCGCGGCCGTGGTCCAGGACCTGGACGGCCGGCCGGTGGACCTCGGGCAACTGGTCGGGAAGAAGCCGGTGGTGTTCGAGTTCTGGGCCACCTGGTGCCCCTTGTGCGCGGCCCTGATGCCGCGCGTCGAGGCCGCGCACGCGAAGTACGGCGACCGCGTGGACTTCGTGGAGGTGGCCGTGGGGGTGAACGAGACCGCGGCGTCGGTGCGGCGCCACGTGGAGGCGCATCACTATCCGTTCCGGTTCCTGTTCGACGCGAACGGCGCCGCGGTCCGCGCCTACCAGGCGCCGACCACGTCCTACGTGGTGGTGGTGAACGCGGCGGGACACGTCGTGTACACGGGCAGCGGAACCGACCAGGACATCGACGCGGCCGTCCACCGCGCCGTCGGCGGCTGACGCACCGGACGTCTCCGGCAAACGGCGAGGGCCCGGCGGATGCCGGGCCCTCGCTCGTCTTCGGAACCACGCCGGCCTAGTCCCCGGATGTCGAATCCGGCCCCGCGATGCGGTTGATCGCCGCTTCGAGCTCCGTATAGGCCGCGGGGTCGATCTCCCGGAACGGCGTCGCGCGCCACGCGATCTTCCCGTCCGGCCCCACGATGAACAGGCTCCGGTTGTCCAGGTGGTACTGCGCCAGGTAGGCGCCGTACGCCCGGCCCACCCCCGAGCCCGTGTCGCTCGCCATCAGGAAGGGGAACTGGTCGTCGCGCGCCCACGACGCCAGGGCGTCGGCCGAGTCGGCGCTGATGGCGATGAGGACGACGTTCTTCCCGCCGTGAAACACCGTCGCGTACTGATCACGGTACGCGTGCATTTGGATCGTTCAGCCCTTGGTCCGGGCCTTGAAGAAGAACGCGATGACGACCGTCTTGCCCCTGAAGTCGCTGAGCCGGACGGGGGCACGCAGGACGCCGTAGCGCGTCGCGCCGACGAGCGCGAAGTCGGGGGCCGTCTGGCCGACCGCAAGCGGCGTAGGTGCCGCGCCCTGCTGGGCGCGCGCGGCCGGGGCGGCCACCGCGAGCGCGGCTCCCGCGAGCAGGGGGACAACGAGGCGAGCACGCATGTGGCATGCCTCCGGCGGAAGACGTACGGCGATGTGTTGGATCCTACCGGAAGATACGTACACCGGAGCCGGAACGCTGGTTCAACCGCCTCCGGCCATGACCGCCAGGATCTCCCGCAGCGTGCTCTCGCCCCGGTCCTTCGCGTACCAGCGCCGCACGTCCGGGAAGTACTCCTTCGTCCGCAGGCCCTGCTGGCGCTGCGCCGTCACGAACGCCTGCAGCTCCGCCGGGCGCGAGCCCCAGTGCCCGACCTCCTCCATCCCTTCGGTCAGCACGACGACCACCGGAATGGCGCGGGCGCCGGCCGGGCTCAGGTACCGGTCCATGACCTCCGGGTGCTCGTCCCGACGCAGCACGCGGACCTCGTTGCCCGTCGCCTCCGCGAACCTGACCACGACCGGGATCGTGCTCGACGCGTCGCCGCACCAGTCCTCGGCGATCGCCACGAGCCGGAACCGCCGCCCCAGCGCCGCGGCCTGCGTCACCGCCCACGCCGGGACCTTGGCGGTGCGATAGATCCCGGTCCAGAGGTCGCAGTGCTGCTGCGAAGCCCGCACGAACTGCTCGTACGTGAGGGCGGTATCCCAGAGGGAGGCGAAGGGCCAGGGCATGGGCTGAAAGCTAACGTGAGAGGTGAGAAGTGAGACGTGAGGGGGATAAGTGAGACGTGAGAGGGATAGGTGAGAGGTGAGAAGACCAGAGGCGTGAGAGGGTGGCCTTCGCCCTCTCACGCCTTTCGACCCCTCACTTCTCACTTCGCCTTCTCACCTCTCACTCCTCACGTCTCACTTCAGGACGTGGATATTCCTCGCCTCGCAGATCCTGTTCAGCTCGTCCGGCCACACCGTCACGCTCACCTCGCCCAGGTGCGCCTTGCGGAGCAGATACATCACGGTGCGCGACTGCCCGATGCCGCCGCCGACGCTCAGGGGGATCTGGTCGTTCTGGATCGCCTGGTGGTAGGGCAGCTTCAGGAAGTCGAGCTGGCCGCTGATCTCGAGCTGCTGCTTCAGGGTCTCCTTGGTCACGCGGATGCCCATCGAGCTCAGCTCGTGCCGGCGCTTGGTGACCGGGTTCCACACCAGGATGTCGCCGTTGAGGCCGTGCATCGGCTTGCCGCTCTCCGACGTGGTCGGCGTCACCCAGTCGTCGTAGTCCGCGGCGCGCATCTCGTGCGGGTAGCCGTCCTTCAGCACCCAGCCGATCCCGATGATGAAGACCGCCGGGTACTTCTGCAGGATCTGCGTCTCGCGCTGCTTGCGCGGCAGATCCGGGTACATGTCCAGGATCTCCTCGGCGTGCAGGAACTTCAGCTCCTGGGGCAGCGGCGGGTAGCGCGGGTCCTTGAGCTTCGGGAACATGTCCATGACCTGCTTTTCCGCCCCGACGATCACCTTCCAGATCCGCCGCACCACGTCCTTGAGGAAGGCGAGGTTGCGCTGGTCCGCCGTGATCGTCCGCTCCCAGTCCCACTGGTCCACGTAGGACGAGTGGTCGTGGTCGAGGAAGTAGTCCTTGCGCACCGCGCGCATGTCGGTCACCAGGCCTTCGCCCGGCTGCATCCCGAACTGCTTCAGCGCCATCCGCTTCCACTTCGTCGCCGCCTGCACCACCTGCGCATGGATCCGCTCGTCGAGCCCGAGACCGCAGGGGAACTCGACCGGCGTGCGCGAACCGTCACGATCGAGATAATCGTTCACGCCGCTCTCGCGGCTGACGATCAGCGGCACCTCGACCCGGATCAGGTTCAGCTCCCGGCACAGCCCGTCCTCGATGAACCGCTTGGCCGCGGTGACCGCGACCTGCGTCTCCTTGGGATCGAGCAGCGACTTGTAGTCCTTCGGGAGGATCTTGGCGACCTCCTCGTACGTGCTGATGCCGGGTCCCGCGAGATCGGCCTTCTTATCTGCCATCGAACTGCTCCCCTTTCGTCGGTGCCACTCAGCGTTCGCGCCAGACTGCCTGCGATGCCAAGATGGCTCCGCAAGCTCCGTTCCCGGCCAGAACGCCCGCGCCGCGCAGGGGAGTTACGCCCGGCCTCCAGGCCGGTCCCTGGGCACATTCTGTCATCGGTATCCAGCGGTCGCGATGCGGCGGCGGGCTGCGGGATCAGGCGATGCGGCCCGTGCGCGTGGCGTGGATGAAGTCGGTGTAGGCCGGCTCGTGACCTGCAGCCCGCACGTCCGCGGCGATCTGCCCCCGGTGATAGGCCGAATGCATGACGACGTGGGTGAGAACGTCTTCCACGATGCTGCCGAAGGCTTCGCCCTTGGTATTGGTGTAGGCGACGCGCTCGCCGAGCCGCCCCGGCACCACAACCTCCAGGTACCGTGCCCACAGTCCGTCCAGGTCGCCGAGCCAGGTCTCGACCTGACCTGGGGCGAGGTCGGGCCACACCGCCAGGGGCGCCCGCGCACCGGTGAGCCGGGCGTGCCACAGCGTTTCCGCTCCCACGATGTGCCCCATGAGCCTGAGGCCGCGGGCCGGCGGGGTCGCGACGCGAAGCGACGCCAGCGATTCCCGGTTGGCCCACCGGTCGTAGGCGAAGAGTCTGACGAGCTGCGGCATCGGTGAGGCTTCCCTCTAACGGAGAAACACCGCCAGGCGCTCCAGCATCCGGGGCCACCGGGCCGAGGCCGAGCGCCCTACCACACCGTACTCCGCGACGGCGCAGTGGGTTCCCCGGGGCGTCGGCCGCAGGATAATCACGACCTCGTCCGGCTCCGCGCCCGGCGCGGCGATGTTCCAGCGTGCGTAGCGGCCCTCGACGCTGTCCACCAGCTCCGCTCCGTCGAGCGCGCCCTGGCTCCAGCGCGAGCGCACGCCCGGATCGGTGAGCGCGCGGAAGACGGCGTCGGCGTCGGCGGGCATCTCGCCCGAGGCGAAGTAGCGCTCGCGTCCCGCCAGCGCCGGCGACGACGCGCGTGGATCCTTGCCCGTCTCCACCAGGAGGCCGAGGGCCGCCAGCGCCTGGAGCCAGCCGGCGAAGTGCCCGGCGACGGCGTCCTCGGCTGCGGGGCCGTCCTCCCAGCCCGCGTGCCGCACTTCGACGCGCGTCCCGGCGTCGCCCGGCAACGCCGCGAGGTCGATCTCCAACTCGGTGGCCGCCCCCGCCCCGCCGCTCCCCGGCCAGGGCGTCCGCAGGCGGGAGGGGCGCTGCTCCTCGCGCTTCCCGGGCCAGGCGCGGACCGGCAGCGCGTCGAGCACCACCTCGGCGTGACCGAGCAGCAGGTCCCAGACGCGCTCGGGCGGCGCCGCCATGAAGCTCTGAATGCGAATCTCAGGCACTAGTGCCGCGTCTCCTCGACGACGACGCCGCGCTTCGCCAGCTCCTCCAAATACGGCCCCGCCGGCACGCACTCGTCCGGCGTGTGCACGCCACGCGCCGCGACCCGCCCGTCGAGCTGCAGCAGGCCGGTGATGGCCAGGGAGTAGCCGGTCGTGCGCATCATCGCCGTCACGTGGTGCTGCGCGTCGTACCGGTCCACGAGCTGCCAGCGCGTGGACGCGGGCCGGCCGTCCTTGCGGCCGCGCACGTCCACCCGCAGCGCGACCAGGTCCCGGCCTTCCGGCTTGGTGAGCCGGGGCGACACGACGGCGATGAACGCGTCTCTCGGCTTGATGCGCGCGCCGTTGACCTCCACCGGTTCCGTCCCGAGCAGCCCCAGCTCGCGGATCGGCTTCATGATCGCGGCATGGCCCGGGTAGCGCAGCGTCTTGTACTCCATCGTCTGCACCTTCCCTTCCCAGGCGAAGGGCAGCGTCGAGATGCCGCCGGCCGTGTGGAACGCCTCGAGCTTGCCGACGGGATCGGGGAACACGATGTGCTCGATCTCCGTGAGCGCCTCGACCTGCGTGCGCTTGCCGCCCCGCAGCACCCAGCTCGGCGTCGTGTAGTAGTCGAGGGCGCCCTCCAGCGAGTACACCACCATGTAGTTGAGCGGCGGCTCTGGCTGCTGGGGCAGCCCGCCGACGAAGATCTTCACGCTGTCGGTCTCGTCGAGGCGGCGGATCCCCTCCGCCGCCAGGATGTTGACCATGCCGGGCGCCAGCCCGCAGTCCGGCACGACCGACACGTTCCGCCGGGCGGCCTCGTCGTGGAGCGTCCGCTGCTGGACGACGATCTCCGTATTGCCGCCCAGGTCGGCGAAGTGGACGCCCGCCTTCACGGCCAGCCGCGCCAGTTCGTAGTTGAAGTAGTACGGGGCGGCCGAGAGCACCGCGTCGGCGCGCGCCATGGCGGCGGCGACCGCCTTCCCGTCCTGCACGTCGAGGCGGAGCAGCTCCAGCGTCTTGCCCTTCCAGGCGTCGAGGAACGCGGGGACGTGGTCCACCTGGCGGTCGGCCAGGATGACGCTCTTGGTGGAAGGCCGTTGGAGTAGATCGAAGGCGCAGGCCGAGCCTTGCTTGCCGGCGCCGATGACGAGAAACCGCATGCCCTTCTCCCGGTATGAGCGGAAAGCTATCGGGAGAAGGCTGCGGCAAGAAGCGGGCTAGGGACTCCGCCGCCCGATGTCGGGCAGGTCACCTCGCCTTCACGAAGCTGAAGCCGAGGTCTGGATCCACCAGCACCTCGATGGTATGCGCCGCGGCCCGGACGGGATACCCGATGGAGTCGAGGCGGACCTCGGGCGGCGATCCGCGCACGAAGGTCCACCTGCCGGTCTGCCTGACGGACGCGTGCCCGACCAGCTGCTGCAGGGTGTAGGTGCCGTCGTCGCCAAGCGTCAGCGTGTCGGCGGGGTGTCGGAGGCCCCGGTCGGCCGCATGGAATACGTACCGCCCCACCACGTTCTTTCGCGTCGGAACGAACGCCCGATTGCAGGACCCGCACAGGGCGGCCGCCAGGATCGCGGCGGCGAGGAGGCCGGACCTCTTCATGGCTCGCACGCGCATCCGGCCCATGGCGGCGTCAGGGCGCGACCTGCGCGGTGAGCAGCAGCGTGCCGGCCGGGTCCACCGCCACGGAATCGGGCGCCGCATCGAGGGCGAAGGCCACGCTCGGCGACCCGGCCTGCGCCGCCAGGGCGAAGGTCCGCGTCGCCACGAAAGCGCCGCGACGATAGAACGCCACCGGGACCGCCGGCATCGCGAAGCGTCCCCACGCCTCCGGCTGCGCCTGGCGCACGGCGAGCGATACGCCGCGCCCGTCCGGCTCCGCCTGCCACGCCACCTCGAGCTGCGGGTAGCCCGGCTGGCGGAGCCACTCGTCGAAGAACCAGGCCAGGGACCGGCCCGCGGCACGCTCCATCACGTGCTGGAAGTCCGCGCTCAGCACCGACGAGTCGCGGTAGGTGCGGTAGTAGTCCCGGATGCCGGCGAAGAACGCCGAGTCGCCGACGACCCCGCGCAGCATGTGCAGCACCCAGGCGCCCTTCTGATAGCTGTTCGCGTCGAGCAGGTCCGTGAGGCGCGTGACGGTGGTGTCGAGCACCGGCCGGTCCACGACCGTCGAGTGCAGGTAGCTCCGCGCCAGCGCCCGCATGCCGCGCGCGAGGACCGAATCGCCGGCGAGGGCGGCGCCGGCCACCAGGTCGAAGTAGGTGGCGAAGCCCTCCGACAGCCACAGGTGATGGAAATCCCGCTCCGTGACCGCATCACCGAACCACTGGTGGGCGGTCTCGTGCCGCATGACGCTCTCGCTCATGCGGCGCGCGACGTAACCCCGCTCGGCGTAGAAGATCGCGCTCGCGTTCTCCATCCCCCCGTAACGCGTCGAAGACTCGACGTTCGCCAGCTTCTCGTAGGGGAACGGGCCGACCAGGCGCTGCAGCGTCTCCACGACCTCGGTCGCGCGCCGGAAGGGCACGCTGTCGGCGAACGCGGAGTCCTCGGGTTCGGCCCACACCTCGATCGGAATGGTGTCGCCGCCCGACACGACCGGGCGATGCCGGCTCACCGTCAGGGGCCCGGCCCCGACGACCATGGTGTACGTCGGGATCGGGCGGCGCTCGTCGTATTCCCACCACGTGGTCCCGTCGGCCGACCGGCCGCGGCTGATGAGGCGGCCGTTGGCGACGACGCGCCACCCCGCGGGCGCGTTCACCAGCCAGCGCACGGTCGCCTTGTCGGCCGGGGCGTCCACGGTGGGGAGCCAGTTCCGCGCGCGCTCGGGCCACTCGTCGGCGAAGATCGAGCGGCGGCCGCGGGCGTCGGCCTCGATCAGCAGGCCGTCCCGGGGCGCGCCGTGGTAGAACACGACGACGTTGGCTGGTCCGGCCCCGCCGCGCGCCGGCGGCAGCGCCACCGCGAGGTGCGCGCCGTCGTAGCCGTAGTGAAGCCAGCCGAACGGCTGCGGCACGCGCGGATCGTTCACGCGCGTCCCGACCGAGTCCACCGTCATGCCGACCAGATCGAGCACCAGCGTGTCGGGAGCGCCTGCGGGCCGGACGAAGGTCAGCGTCGCCTCGGCCGAGATCGCGCCGTCGGTGTCCGGAAGGACGACCTGGAACGTGTACGCCGTCACGTCCAACGAGGGGCGCGGAGTGGGCTGCTGCGCGCCGGCTCGCGAAGCGACCGCCGCCAGGATCGCCGCGAGCACCGCGCCGCGCCTACCGCGCATACACGCCCCGTTCCACGGAGGCCGGGTCCGGCACGCGCTCGTCGCGGCTCCGCAGCGCCTCCGCCTCGGCGCGCGCGACCTCCTCTTCGACCCGCGACTCGACGTCCTGGAGCGCCGCCGCGGCGATCCCCTGCGCCTTGAGGTGCTCCTCGTACAGGCCGATGGGGTCCCGTCTTCCCCACGCCTCGAACCAGTCCGCCGGGAACGTCTCCCGCGCCTCGCGCTCGTCGTGGGTCGCGTGCCCGCCCATGCGAAACGTGTCGCCCACCAGCATCACCGGGCCCGCGCCGGCGCGGCAGCGGTCGGCGGCGAGCCGCGTCGCCGCGTACGCATCGAGCACGTTGTTGCCGTCGAAGGCGGCCCCCGCCATCCCGTAGGCGTCCGGCAGCTCCCGGAACTGGCCGGGCAGGTGGTGCTGCTCGACCCGGGTGCCGAGCGCCACCTGGTTGTTGTGGATCACGAAGATGGCCGGGACCTTCCGCACGGCGGCGAAGTTGAGACCCTCGTGGGCGGCGCCGGTCTTGGTCGAGCCGTCGCCGATCCAGGTGAGCGTCACCGCCCCGTCACCGCGCATCGCGCCCGCCAGCGCCATCCCCGTGACCACGGGGACCACGTCGCCCACGTGCGAGATGGGCTGGAGCACGTGGTGCGCGAGCGAGCCGACGTGGAGATCGCGCCCGCCCGACGGTGCGTCGCCGGTGCCGAGGTAGGAGCGGAAGCCGTCGGCGATGGGCATGCCCATCTCGGCGCAGGCGCCGGCGTTGCGGATCATGGGGGCCACGAAGTCGCGCGCGCGATCGAGCGCGTGGACGGGTCCGACCGTCATGGCCTCCTCGCCCGTTCCCAGCCACGCTTTCGAGAGGACGCCGGTCTTGACCCAGCGCTTCAGCGTGACGTCCTGCAGGCGCGTGCGGAGCAGCCCCGCGTACAGCCCGAGCAGCGTCGTCGCGTCGAGCCGCTCCACGATCCGGCGCCGCTCGGGGTCGCGCCGCGCCGTTTCGGCGAACGCCGCGACCAGAGCCGGGTCGGGCGCCCACGCGACGTACTCGGGCGGGTCGAAGGCGGGGTAGCGCTTCACGACAGGGTGTACGGTCTAGGGGTCAGGGTGCAGGGGAAACGTAGACATCCCCGCCCTTCATCACGAAGACCGGGTGCTGGAGGACGGTGATGTCCGCGAGCGGGTCACCGCGGACGGCGACGAGGTCCGCGTACTTGCCGGGCTCGACCGAGCCCACGTCGTGCTCCATGCCGAGCAGCGTGGCGCCGTTGATCGTGCCGGCCTCGATGGACTGCATCGGCGTCATGCCGCCGACCTTCACCATCAACTCGAATTCGCGTGCGTTCTGTCCGTGGGGGTCCACCCCCGCGTCGGTGCCCAGGGCGATCTTCACGCCGCCCGCCACCGCCAGCCGGAACGAGCGCTGCATCGCCTCCCACGCGGCGCGACCCTTCGCCGCCATCCACGGCGGCATGCTCGCCCCAGCTGCAGGCGAGCCCACCGACCACCCGGCGAACAGGGTCGGCACCAGCCAAGTCCCGTGCTCGACCATGAGGTGCACCGCCTCGTCGTCGAGGAACGAGCCGTGCTCGATGCTCGTCACGCCTGCGCGGACCGCCGCCTTGATGCCCGCGTTGCCGTGCGCGTGCGCGGCGACGCGGCGGCCGAGCATGGTCGCGGTCTCGACGGCGGCGCGCATCTCCTCCTCGGTCATCTGCTGGGCGCCGATCGAGTCGCCCTGCGAAAGCACGCCGCCGGTCGCGCAGATCTTGATCACGGTGGCGCCGTACTTCACCTGCAGGCGCACCGCTTCCCGGACCTGGTCGGCGCCGTTGGCGATGCCCTCCAGCGGCCCGCGCTCCGGCACGGTGCCGGCGGCGTAGCCGTCGAGGTCGCAGTGCCCGCCGCTGATGCCGATGAGGTGGCCGGCCGCCTCCATGCGCGGCCCGGGGACGAGCCCCGCCGCGATCGCCCGCATCAGGGCGATGTTGGCGAAGGTCGAGGCGCCGACGTCGCGCACGGTCGTGAAGCCCGCCAGCAGCGTGGCCCGCGCGTTCGCCGCGCCCCAGAGCGCGTCGTCCGCCTCGTCGTCCGTCACGTCGCGGTGCAGCCAGTCGCCGACCCCGAGCGGGCGGGCAGCGAGGTGCACGTGCGCGTCGATGAAGCCCGGCAGCACCGTGTAGGCGGACAGATCGATCACCCGCGCGCCGGCCGGCACGCGCACGCCGGAGCCCGCCGCCGTGATCCGGTCGCCCCTGATGACGATGACGGCGTTCCGAACCGGCGCCGCCCCGGTGCCGTCCACCAGGATGCCGGCGCGGACGGCGACGACCGGCGCCGCCTCCTGGGCTCCGGGCCCCGGCGCGGCCGTCAGCCCCAGGGCGAGCGCGAGCGCCGCCCCGCCGAACGTCAGGCGCATCACCACCCCGCGATGTCTAGAAGAGTTTCTTGAGCTTGCCCATCATGCCGCCCGCGGCCCCGGTGCCGGCGGCCTCTTCGAGCGCCTTCCCGAACTCGGCGGCGGTCTGGTAGCGGGCCGCCGGATCGCCCTCGATGGCCTTCATCATGGCCTTCTCGAACTGGGGCGTGAACTCAAGGTCGGCGCGCGCCTTCCGCAGCGGCAGCGGCTGGCCTCGCAGCCGCGCGATCATCATGTCCTGGGCGGTCTTCCCCTCGAACGGGAGCTTCCCGGTGAACATCTCGAACGCCACCAGGCCCAGCGCGTAGATGTCGGAGCGGCCGTCGAGCGCCTTGCCGCGGATCTGCTCGGGGCTCATGAACTCCGGCGTGCCGAGGATGATGCCCGTCGCCGTCAGCTTGGCGATGCCCGGCTCGGCGCGCTTTTCCTTGGCGAGGCCGAAATCGGTGACGACGGCGACCAGCCGGCCTTCGCTGTCCGGGCAGATGAAGATGTTCTCCGGCTTCAGGTCGCGGTGGATGATCTGCTGCCGGTGCGCGAAGTCCAGCGCGTCGCACACCTGCCGCATGATCGGCACGCCGACGGCGATGGAGATCGGCCCGTCGCGGACTTCCTTGTCGGAGAGCAGCTCCCCCTTGAGGAGCGGCATCACGAGGTAGATCAGCCCCTCCTCGGTCTCGCCGAGGCGCATGATGCGGCAGATGTTGGGGTGGTCGAGCCGCATGGCGAGCCCCGCCTCGCGCCGCAGCCGCTCCGCCGCCGTCTTGTCCTGGGCGAGCTTGGGAGTCATGATCTTGACCGCCACCGACTCCCCGGTGGAAATGTCCTTCGCCTCGTACACGAACGACATCCCGCCCTCGCCGAGCTTGCGGACGACGCGGTAGCGCTGGTCGAGCACCTGGTCCTTCAACGCCTTGGCCGGGTCGGCGGCGGCGGGCTTGCTCTTCACCGCCTGCCGGATCTGGGTCGAGCCCGCGGCCGGAGTCGAGGGAACCGGCGCGACGTCCACCAGCTGGGAGCCGTCCCGGGGACAGAAACGGGCGTCACCCGCGTAGACGGCGTGGCATACGGGACAGCGACGTTGGTTCACTGGCGCACCACGTTGCGGCCGTCGGCCTTGGCGCGGTACAGCGCCGCGTCGGCGAGCGCGATGAAGGATTCGGGCGAGTCCACCGTCCGGTCGGGGAAGCACGCCACGCCGATCGAGACCGTGATCTTCTGCGGATGCGCGGGATCGCCGAAGGCGAAGTTGGCGATGCGCTGGCGCATCCGGTCGGCGAAGATCATGGCCCCGTGCGCCGCGGTCTCCGGCAGCAGGATCATGAACTCCTCGCCGCCGTAGCGCGCGACGGTGTCCACCGAGCGGGCGTCGCGCCGCAGCAGCTCCCCGAGCTGGCGCAGCACGACGTCGCCCACCACGTGGCCGTGCGTGTCGTTGATGGCCTTGAAGTGGTCGATGTCGATCATCAGCAGGGTGAGCACCAGGTTGTAGCGCCGCGCCCGGTCCACCTCGTGTTCGAGCGCCTCGAGCAGGGCGCGGCGGTTGTCGCACCCGGTCAGCGCGTCGGTCGAGGCGAGGAACTCGAGCCGCTCCTTGTCGGAGACCACCGTCTCGAAGTCGTGCGCCTTCTCCATCGCCGCCACGGCCGCCTTGATCACCGTGTCGGCGAACTGCGCGTCGTCGCGGGTCAGCGCCGACTCGTTCTGCACGGTGCGCAGGTACAGCGCCCCGCACTGCTCCTCCTTCATCCGGAACGGCAGCGCCACCACCGACCGGGTCGGCACCGGGATGCCGCTCTTCGCCCACATCGCGCGCACGTCGTTGAACAGCGGATCGCTCGGCACGTCGGTCACGATGACCGGCTGGTCGGTCTCGAGCGCCTTGAGGATCTCGGGGTAGCGCGCCAGCTCGATCCGCAGGTTGCGCAGCATCGGGTTCTCGTACGCGGCCACCACCGTGCCGTACACGTCGCCGGGCTTGGCGAGGACCAGGGAGCAGCGCGAGATGTTGAGCGCCCGCGCGACCCGGCGCGAGAGGATGTGGTAGATCTCGTCCGGCTTGAGGGAATCCGTCAGCTCGTGGAGGATGTCCGCGATCGCGCCCCGCGCCCGCGCATCCTCGCGCGCCGTGCGCAGCTCGCGGCCCCGCTTGAGCTGCGACTCCACGCGCGCCAGCAGCTCCTTGACCCGGAACGGCTTGGCGACGAAGTCGGAGGCGCCGAGCCCCAGCGCCTTGGCGGTCCCGTCCTCGGGATCCATCGAGGAGATCATCAGCACCGGCAGGTCGCGCCACTGCGGCTCGCTGCGGATCCGCTCCAGCAGCTGCAGCCCGTCCACCTTGGGCATCATGATGTCCAGCAGCACCAGGTCGGGATCCTCGTCCCGCAGCCGTTGCAGCAGGTCCTGGCCATCGGGCACCGCGACGACCTGGCACCCGCGCTCCCGGAGGATCCAGCTCAGCGTTCCCACCAGGGCCGCGTCGTCGTCGGCCACCAGCACCTTCGCGCCGGCGAGCTGGCTCGGGGCCGTCACGCGGAGTCCGCCAGGAGGGAGCGGAGCCCTTCCCACTCGACGTTGCCGCCCGACAGCACCGCGACCACGGGGCCCGCCACGCCGCCCGGCGCCTGCTCCAGCAGCCACGCGAGGGTGGCGGCGCCGGAGGGCTCCACCACCAGCTTGAGCCGGTCCACGGCGTACCGCACGGCCCGCACGATCGCCGCGTCGGACACGAGGGCGGCGCGCGCGCCGGCGCGGGTCAGGTGCGCGAAGGTGATCGTGCCGATCCGCAGCGGGAGCAGCCCGTCCGCGACGCTCCCCGTGCGCTCCAGCGTCACGGGCTCACCCGCCGCGCGCGCCCGCTCGTAGGTGGGCGCCCCCTCGGGCTCGACGGTCACGACCGCGGCCTCCGGCCGGAGCGCCCGCACCGCCGTCGCGACGCCCGCCGCCAGACCGCCGCCGCCCACCGGCACCGCTACCGTGGCCACATCCGGGCAATCCTCCACCAGCTCGAGCCCCGCCGTGCCCTGGCCGGCGATGATGGCGGGATGGTCGAAGGGCGGCACGACGGCCAGCGCGTCGCGCTCCGCCAGCTGCATGGCGCGCGCGTACCGGTCCTGGGACGTTCGTCCCGCCAGCACCACCTCGCCCCCCAGGCGCTCCACGCCGGCCCGCTTCACGGGCGTCACCGTCTCCGGCATCACGATCACCGCCCGCAAGCCGAACCGGCGCGCCACCCAGGCCACCGCCTGCCCGTGATTGCCCGAGGAGTAGGTGATCACGCCGGTGGCGCCCGAGGCGGCCAACTGCCGGATCAGGTTGAACGCCCCCCGCAGCTTGAACGCACCCACACGCTGCAGGCTCTCGGGCTTCACGAACACCGGCACCCCGAGCCGCTCCGCCACCTCGTCCGCCGGCAGCAGCGGCGTGCGCACCGCGACGCCGCGCAGGTGCTGCGCCGCCTCGCGAATCGCGGCCAAAGAAACGAATTCGGGGGGTGCGCCGACCGTCACGAAGCCCTGACTGCAAGGGTGAGCCGCAAAGTACGACCCGGATGGGAGGGCGGCAAGACCGCGCGGCCGCGGTTCACCGCCCCCGCCGCGCGCGGCGCAGGAGCCAGTGCGTCGCGACCAGATCCACCACCATCACCGCGAACAGCACCACGGTGCCCGTCGTGCCGATCACGCCCAGGTAGCGCAGGGCGCCCACCAGGACCGAGTACGCCAGCACGCCCGCCAGCACCAGCGGCCGGTTCACGCGGCCGGCCTCGCCGGTGGCGCCGCCCCGCGCTCCAGCGACGCGATGAACTCGCTCGCGGCCGGGCCCGGCCTCGCGTCCGGATGGGTTGCCACCACCAGGTGACGCGACAGCTCCAGCCCCGCCACCCTCCGCTCGAGCAGCCGCAGCCCCAGCCCCGCCCGCGCCACCGCCAGCTCCGAGACCACCGACGCACCCAGGCCCGCCGCCACCGCCTGCAGGATCGCGTCCGTCCCCTCGAGCTCGAACCGCACCCGCAGGGGCAGGCCCGCCGTCGCCAGGGCGCGCTCCAGCGTGTACCGGGTCCCCGAGCCCTGCTCGCGCACGATCAGCGGATACGCCGCGAGCGCCGCGCCGTCGAGCCGGGCGACCGACGCGAGGGGATGGTCCGCCGCCATCACCGCCACCAGCCGGTCACGCCGCACCGGACGCGTCACCAGGTCGAGAGGCTCGGGCACCTCCCCAATCACCCCGATATCCGCCTCCCCGCGCAGCACCCACCCCTCCACCGCCCGCGCCCCGCCCACCATGAGGCGCACCTCCACGCCGAGGTGCCGAGCCTGAAAGTCGGCGAGGAGCGGCGGCAGCAGGTACGCTCCTGGGGTCGGGCTCGCCGCCACGCACAGCCTCCCCGATTCCAGCGCCAGGAGCTGGCGCACCGCCTGTTCCGATTCGTCGGCCAATCGCGTGATCCGGCGAGCGTAGTCCACCACCACCCGGGCCGGCCTCGTCAGCACCAGCCGGCGCCCCGTCCGCATGGCCAGCGGAAACCCGTAGTGCCGCTCGATGGCGCGCAGGTGCTCGGAGAACGCGGGCTGGCTGATGCCGACCGCGCGCGCTGCCGCCGTCACGCCTCCGTGATCGGCCAGCGCTACGAGGAGCCTCAGATGCTGCAGAGTGACCTTGGACTTGCGATCCATCGGAATAACATATCGATGCTGTGTGTTCGATAGCAATTACCTATGGGCTATCAGCGCCGGCGCCGACGATGTCCCGATGATGTCTAGTCGTTGACAGGTCCGCCCAGGAGCCCCTCAGAACGCAGCAGCTCGGCATTCAGGATGGCCGCGCCGGCCGCACCGCGGATCGTGTTGTGGCCGAGGACGATGAACTTGTACCCCATCAGGGGGCACGGGCGCACCCGGCCCACGACGGAGGCCATGCCGCGCTCCAACCCGATGTCGAGGCGTGGCTGAGGCCGGTCCTCCGCGTCCAACAGGACCACCGGGCGCCCGGGGGCGCTGGGTAAGTGCCGCTCCTGCGGCACCCCGTGGAACGTCCGGAAGGCGTCGCGCACGGCCTCGATGCCCGGGTCGGTGGCCAACGTGACGAACACGGCGGCGGTGTGGCCGTCCACGACGGGCACCCGCGTCGTCTGGGCGCTCACGACGGCGGGAAGGGGCTCGACCGCGGCGCCTCCCGCGCCCAGCCGGCCGAGGATCTTCTTCGTCTCGCGCTCGATCTTCTCCTCCTCGCCGGCGATGAACGGCACGACGTTGCCGAGGATGTCGAGCGCGGGAATGCCCGGATAGCCGGCGCCGGAGATGGCCTGGAGCGTAGTCACCGCCACGGCCTTGAGCCCGAAGCGTCGCTCCAGCGGAGCGAGGGCGAGGACGAGCGTGGCCGTCGAGCAGTTCGGGTTGGTGGCGATGAAGCCCTTCCAGCCGCGCCGCTGCCGCTGCGTCGGGATGAGCCCGGCGTGATCCGGGTTCACCTCCGGCACGATGAGCGGGACGTCGTCCGCCAGGCGATGGTTGCGCGCGTTGCTCAGCACGGCGCAGCCCGCCGCCGCGAACGCCTCCTCGATGGGTCCGGCGACGGAGGCGTCGAGCGCGGAGAAGACCACGTCGCAGCCCAGGTCCGGCTCGGTCGGCCGCACGACCAGCGCGCGCGCCGCGGCCGGCATCGGGGTATCGAGCTTCCAGGCGCAGGCCTCGCCGTAGGTCCGCCCCGCCGAGCGCTCGCTCGCGGCCACGGCGGCCAGCTCGAACCAGGGGTGGCCGTCGAGCAGCTGCACGAAGCGCTGGCCCACCGCGCCCGTCGCGCCCAGGACGCCGACCTTCGTCTTGCTCACCGCAGCGCCTCCTCCAGAGCCGTCGCGGCCGTGGTCTTCTCGTCGCGGTACTTCACGATCACCGCAGCGTAGAGGGAGAGGCCGAGCGCCGCGGCCCGCGCGCCAGCGGCGGGCCGCGACCCCGGCACTACGACCGCGCCGGCCGGGATCTCGAGCGGCGCCTCCGCGGTGCGCCGGTAGGTTTCGCCCTTCACCAGGTCGTAGACCGGCGTGGAGCCGGTGAGGATGGTGCCCGCCGCCAGGACGGCGCCGCGGCGCACGATCGCGCCCTCGTACACGCCGCAGCCGCCGCCGACCAGCACGTCGTCTTCGACGATGACCGGGAGCGCGCCCGCGGGCTCCAGCACGCCGCCGATCTGGGCCGCGGCCGACAGGTGCACGCGCTTGCCGATCTGGGCACACGAGCCGACGAGCGCGTGGCTGTCGATCATCGTGCCCTCGTCCACGAAGGCGCCGACGTTGACGAACATCGGCGGCATGCAGACCACGCCCGGCGCCACGTAGGCGCCGTCGCGAATGGACGAGCCTCCCGGGACCACGCGCACGGCGTCGGCGGCCGACAGGGGCTTGAGGGGAAACGTGTCCTTGTCGAAGAACCGCTGCGCGCTACCCTCGGCCACCTGGACCAGCGCCCCCATCCGGAACCCGAGCAGGATGGCGCGCTTGACCCACGCGTTGGCCCGCCAGGTGGCGCCCGACGGCTCGGCGGCGCGGATCTCCCCGCGCCCGAGCGCGGCGCGGAACTCGTCGAACAGCGCCCGGTCGGCGGCGCCGAACGCGGTCGGCGCCTTCGCCAGCAGCGCCTCGATCCGCTCACGCAGCGGCATGGGCCCTCGCCCCGAGGAGCGACAGGCCGGTCAGCACCTCGCGCACCCGGGTGCGGCTCGTTTCCTTGATCGGCACCAGCGGCAGGCGGAACTGCTCCTCCAGCAGGCCCATCATCGCCATCGCGGCCTTCACCGGGCCGGGGCTCGACTCGATGAAGTTGACCTCCATCAGCGGCAGCAGCCTGAAGTGCAGCGCCCGCGCGTCGTCCCAGCGGCCGGCCAGCGCGAGGTCGGCCAGCTTCGCCATCAGGTCGGGCACCTCGTTCGACACCACGGACACGATCCCGTCGGCGCCCAGCGCCATCAGCGGCAGCGTCACCGCGTCGTCGCCCGACAGGACGCGGAATCCTGCGGGCCGCTCGCGCAGGATGGTCATGATCTGCGCGAAGTCCCCCGACGCCTCCTTGATGGCGACGATGTTCGGCACCTCCCGCGCCAGCTTGAGCGTGGTCGCGGCCTGGAGGTTCGAGGACGTGCGGCCGGGCACGTTGTACATCACCACCGGGAGCGGCTCCACCGCCTCGGCCACGGCGCGGAAGTGGGCCAGCAGCCCTTCCTGCGTCGGCTTGTTGTAGTACGGCGCCACGATCAAGACGCCGTCGGCGCCCAGCGCCTTCGCCTCCCTGGCCTGCTCGATGGCGTGCGCCGTGTTGTTGCTGCCGGCGCCCGCGACGACCTTGGCGCGGCTCCTGGCCACCGCGATCGTGGCCGCGACGACGCGCTTTCCCTCGTCGTCGCTCATGGTCGCGCGCTCGCCCGTGGTGCCGCAGGGCACCAGCAGCTTCACGCCTCCGGCGATCTGCCGTTCCACCAGCGCGCGCATCCGCGCCTCGTCCACCGCGCCCGTGCCCGTGAACGGGGTGACCAGCGCGGTCGCGCAGCCCTTCATCCAGTCGAGCGTCGTCGTCATCGTGCCTGCTCCTTCCCGCCGAGGATCTCGTCCAGAACCTCGCTGAACTCGAAGACGCCGCGGCGCCTCCCGCCGGCGACCCATTGCGCGGCCAGGAGCGCGCCGGCCGCGAAGCCCTCGCGCGAGCGGGCGGTGTGCGTCAGGGTGATCTGGTCCGCGGGCCCGTCGAAGCCCACGAGGTGGGTGCCGGGGATGTGGCCCGCGCGCGTGCTCGCGACCGGGATCTCGCGGCCCCCGTACGCGTGCGCGACGAGGTCCTTGAGCTTCAGGGCCGTGCCCGACGGGGCGTCCTTCTTGCGGGCGTGGTGCGCCTCCTCGAGGAAGGGCGCGTAGGCGGGATCGCGGGCGTACTGCGCCGCGGCGACCGCCACCACGCGGTAGAAGAGATTCACGCCGACGGAGAAGTTCGCGCCATAGACCAGCGCGCCCTTGCCCTGCTCCACGACGCCCCGCACCTCGGCGAGGCCGGCCTGCCACCCGGTGGTGCCCTCGACCAGCGGCACGCCGGCGCTCACGCAGGCGCGGACGTGCCCGAGCACCGCGCCCGCCACCGTGAAGTCCACGGCCGCGTCCACGCCCCTGAGCGCCCGAGCCAGGTCCTGCCAGTCGCGGCCCGCGTCTTCGTCGGTGAACGTGGCGGCCACCTCGTGGCCGGCCTCGCGGGCACGCGCCTGCACGAGGCGCCCCATGCCGCCGAGCCCGAACAGCGCCAGCTTCATCGCCTGCCTCCGCCCGTGGTGCGTCCGTTCCCGCCGTCCCGGGCCAGGAGCGTCCGACCGAGCTGCGCGAACGTCTCCACCGCCGCCCGCAGCTCGGCCTTCGCCACCCGCTCGTGGTCGGTGTGCGCCTCCAGGATCGAGCCGGGGCCGAAGACCAGCGGCGCGCCCCAGCGCGACAGGTGCGGCGCGTCGGTCGTGTAGCGCACGACGCACGTCTCGAAGCCCGGCAGGTCCGTCAGCCGTACCGGCTCGGTCACGGTGTGCACCTCGATCGAGGCGCGTCCCCGCACGACCTGCTCGAGCTTGCGCAGCACCTCCGCCGACGGTACCGCGATGCGGAAGTGCAGCTCGGTTTGCGCGGCGGCCGGCACCACGTTGGCGCGGGTGCCGCCGGCGATCGTCCCGATGTTGCAGGTGGTGACCCCGAAGAACGGATCGGCCGGCCACCCGGCGCCCCGCACGTCGGCGAGCACGTCGAGGAGCGCGAGAATCGCCGAGCTGCCGCGCTCGGGGTACGCCGAGTGGGCCGCGATGCCGGCGGTAGCCAGGGAGAGCCGCAGCGAGCCCATGCATCCCTTCGCCAGCCGGTTGTCGGTCGGCTCGCCCACCACGAGGTACCGCGCCTGGCCCGCAGCGCTGTGGCCGTTGGCGACCTTGGCGCCGAGGCTTCCGGCCTCCTCGTCCACCACGTACAGCAGCCCGATGCCCTTGTGCCCCTCGGCCTTCAGCCGTCCGGCGGCCACGATCTGCGCGGCGACGATCCCCTTCGCGTCGCACGCGCCGCGGCCGTAGAGGTGGTCGCCGTCTTCCGACGACGCGACGAACGGAGGCACGGTGTCCAGGTGCGAGGCCAAGACCACGCGCGGCGTCGCCGCGTCGCGCGCGACGACGTTGGAGCGGCCCGGCGCGGCTTCCTGCAACTCGACCCGATAGCCCCGCCGCTCGAGGTACGTGGCCACGAAGGCCGCGATCTCGCCCTCGTCGCCGCTCACCGACGGGATGTCCACCAGGGCGCGGGTCAGCGCGAACACGTCCAGCTCGGCCGCGGCGCCCGCGCGGCGTCCCGGCGTCCCCGTTTTCGCCTTCGCGGCGACGCGGCGGCCGCCGCGCGGGCGGGCCCACGCCGTCGGGCCGGGACCGACGTGCGTGCCCTCCGACGCGCCGACGGCCGCGACGTCGAATTCGACCCGCGCCCGCCGCGCGAAGTGGAGTCCCTTGGGCTGAATCACCCGCGAGCCGAGCTTGAGAGCGTCGTCCCAGGAGATCGCCTCGTAGCGCCTGGGCTTCCGGCTGCCCACCGCCGGATCGCGCTCGTACACGCCGTCCACGTTCTTGAGGAGCCGGCAGGTCCTCGCCCCCAGCCGCTGCGCCAGGAACAGCGCCGTCAGGTCGGTGCCGCCACGGCCGAACAGGGCGTAGCCCCCGGCCGTGTCGCGCCCGTAGAAGCCGGCGATCACGGCGACGCCGGCCTTGTCCAGGGCCTGCCGCACCGCGTCGTCGTCCACCGCCACCGGCTCCGCGTCGAGAAGCGGGCCCTGGGTCACGAGGCCGATCGCGCCCGGCTCGAGCAGCGTGGCCTCGACCCCCGCGGCGTTCAGGGCCAGCGCGAGCTTGGCGGCCGACGCGGCTTCGCCGGTGGCGAGCAGGGACGCCGTGGCCGCGGGCTCCGGCTCGGGGCCGAAGTAGTGCGCGTCCGCGAGCAGGCTGTCGGTGGCGCCCTTGAGCGCCGACACCACGGCGAGCACGCGCTCCCCGCGCCGCAGGTGGCGCTTGACGTCGGCGACCGCGGCGGCGTAGTCGCGTGCCGTGCCGAGCACCGACCCGCCGAACTTCAGGACCGCGAGCGGTTGCTTCGCCATCGCCCAACGCCTCCGGACCCCGAACGAGAAATCGCCACCGCCCGGCGATGCGGGCGATGGCGAATCCTATCGCGGAAAACGGTCGGCGCAAAGCGGCCCGGCCCGGCGGCCGCGCGCCGCCGGGCCCGCGGGCGACCCCGTTAGCGACGCCGCACGGTCAGGGGGCCGTTGGTGGTCACCGCCCGGATGGTTGGACCGCCGCCGCCGATGTCGGTCTCGATGTGCCGGCTGGTGAGCCGCCCCGTCACCGTGATCGGGAAGTCGAAGTTCATCGGGCCGTTCGTGGTGCCGGTTTCCAGATGCGCGGCGTAGCCGCTCGGGATGGTGAGCGTCACCGGCCCGTTTTCCGTCTCGCTGTCGAGGCCGGTGCCGTCCCACTTCGTTCCGGCGAGCGTCACCACCAGCGGGCCGTTGACGGTGCGCGCGTGGACGTCGCCGCCCGCGCCGGCCAGCTCCAGCGGCCCGTTCACGGCGTTCAGGTCCATCTTCCCCGTCACCTCGTCCACCGCGATCGGGCCGTTCACCGTCCGGGCGGTGAGGTCGGTGCGGCGAGGCACCATCACGTCGAAGCTCACGCTCCACGAATCGCGGCCGGAGGTCGAGGGCCCGTCGGCCCTGATCGTCCCGCCGGCGGCCGTGATGCTCACCTCGCGCGCGATCGCCTGGGCTTCGGCGTCCGTTCGCGCCTGCGCCTGGACCTTCACCGTCACTGCCACGCTGTCACGATCCCACCCCGATACGCGGATCGCGCCGTTGTCGCCGGGGTCCACCGTGACGGCGCCACCCGCCTTGAAGCCCGTGTTCCTGATCTCGCAGTAGTGCGCCCGGGACCCACCTCCCCAGTCGCGGTCCCGGCAGCTGTCGTATCCATCGTCGAACCCGGGCCGCTGGGCCAGGAGCGGCAGCGCGACGAAGCTGAGGCCGGTCACGATGGTGGCGATACGGGCACGGATCTCCACGGCACTCCTCCGGATGGACGGCTACGGGATTCGACACCACGGCCGCCGGAATGGTTGACTGCCCCAGAAAACGACCGCGCCCGGGAGATCTCCCGGGCGCGTTTCGGAGCAGTCTGCACTCTCGATGCTGCTGTCTCGTAACCCCTCGCAACTCGGCGTCTCGCAACTGTTCTGGTCGTGGCGTCTCGCAACTGTTCTGCGCCCTGACCTCCGAGTTACTCAGCCCTCCGCGGCCCCGACCGGCTCGACGTCGCCCGTCGGCTCCTCCTCGCCGCCCTCCTCCTCCTTGACGACCCGCGCCACGTCCACCACCACGTCCCCGTCGTCGAGGTTGATCACCTTGACACCCTGCGTGTTGCGGCCGATCACGCTGATGTCGTTGACCGGGAGCCGGATGATCACGCCGTGGCGGGTGATCACCATCAGCTCGTCGTCGGGGATGACCTCCTTGAGGGCCACCACGTCGCCGGTCCGCTCGTTGCGCTTGAGGGTGATGATGCCCTTGCCGCCGCGGTGCTGCACCCGGTAGTCCGCCAGCTCGGAGCGCTTGCCGAGCCCGTGCTCGGCCACCACCAGGAGCGTGGCTTCGCGCTTCACGATCACCATCCCGATCACCGCGTCGCCCTTCTCCAGCTCGATGCCGCGCACGCCGGTGGTGGCGCGGCCCATCTCGCGCACGTCCTTCTCGAGGAAGCGAATACTCATCCCGTGGCGGGTGGCCAGCACGATGTCGTTGGTCCCGTCGGTCACCTGCACGTCGATCAGCTCGTCGCCGTCCTCGATGTTGATCGCGTTGATGCCCGTGGCGCGCACGTTGCCGTAGGCGGACAGCACCGTCTTCTTCACCGTCCCGCCGCGGGTCGCGAACATCAGGAACTTGTCCTCGCTGAACTCGCGCACGGGCGTCAGGGCCGCGATCCGCTCGTCCGGCTTGATCGCGATGCAGTTCACGACCGGCTTGCCCCGCGCCGCCCGGCCTCCCTGCGGGATGTCCCACACCTTGAGCCAGTAGACCTGGCCGTTGGTCGTGAAGAACATCACGTAGTCGTGGGTCGAGGCGATGAACAGGTGTTCGACCCAGTCGTCTTCCTTGGTCCCCATGCCGTTGAGGCCGCGGCCGCCGCGCCGCTGGCGCCGGTAGGTCGAGACGGGGATCCGCTTGATGTAGCCGGTGTGGGAGATGGTGATGACCATGTCCTCCTCGGCCACCAGATCCTCGACCGAGAAGTTGCCCTGGTCCGCCACGATCTCCGTGCGGCGCTCGTCGCCGAAGTCCTTGACGAGCGTGTCCAGCTCCGCCTTCAGGATGGCGAGCCGCTTCGGCTTCGACGCCAGGATGCCCTTGAGCTCCGTGACCAGCGCCCGCACTTCCTTCAGCTCGGCCTCCAGCTTCTCGATCTCGAGGCCGGTGAGCTTGGCGAGCCGCATGTCCAGGATCGCCTTGCTCTGGCGCTCCGAGAGCTTGAAGCGCGCGCGCAGCTTCTCGTCCGCTTCCTCCGTGGTCTTGGAGCCGCGGATGATCTTGATGACCGCATCGATGTTCTCGACCGCGATCTTGAGCCCCTCGAGGATGTGCTGCCGCTCTTCGGCCTTCTCGAGATCGAACTGGGTCCGCCGCGTGATCACCGCGTGGCGGTGCTCGATGAAGTGGTGGAGCAGCTCCTTGAGGTTCATCACCTTCGGCACGCCGTCCACCAGCGCCAGCATGATGGCGCCGAAGGTGGTCTGCATCTGGGTGTGCTTGAACAGGTTGTTCAGCACCACCATCGGCACGGCGTCGCGCTTGAGCTCGATGACGACCCGCATCCCGTCGCGGTCCGACTCGTCCCTGAGGTCGGAGATCCCCTCGATGCGCTTGTCGCGCACCGACTCCGAGATCTGCTCCAGGAGGCGGGCCTTGTTCACCATGTACGGGATCTCGGTCACCACGATCTGCGACCGCCCGCTCGACTCCTTCTCCTCCACCTGGGCCCGCGCCCGCACGATGATGCGGCCGCGGCCGTGCTCGTAGCATTCGGCGATCCCCTCGCGGCCGTACACGATGCCGCCGGTCGGGAAATCCGGCCCGGTGATGTGCTTGCGCAGCTCGGTGACCGTCGCGTCGGGATGGTCCACCAGGTGCGACGCCGCCGCCACCACCTCGCGCAGGTTGTGCGGCGGGATGTTGGTGGCCATGCCCACCGCGATCCCCGCCGAGCCGTTCACGAGCAGGTTCGGGAGGCGCGACGGCAACACCGTCGGCTCCTTCAGCCGGTCGTCGTAGTTGGGGACGAAGTTGACGGTGTTCTTGTCGATGTCTTCGAGCATCGCGAGCGCGATGCGGGTGAGCCGCGCCTCCGTGTAGCGGTACGCCGCCGCCGGGTCGCCGTCCACCGAGCCGAAGTTCCCCTGCCCGTCCACCAGCGGGTAGCGCAGCGAGAAGTCCTGGACCATCCGGACCAGCGAGTCGTACACCGCGACGTCGCCGTGCGGGTGGTACTTGCCGAGCACGTCGCCCACCACCGTCGCGCTCTTCTTGTAGGCGCGGTTGGGCAGCAGGCCCAGCTCGTTCATGGCGTAGAGAATGCGCCGGTGCACCGGCTTCAGACCGTCCCGGACGTCCGGAAGGGCGCGCTGCACGATGACGCTCATCGAGTAGTCGATGAACGACTCGCGCATCTCGTCTTCGATCAGTCTGGGGAGGATCCGTTCGCGCTGATTTGGAGCGGTCATGACCGTTCGGGAAAGGACTGCTAAATATAGACGGATTATCGAGTTAAATCAATCGCGAACACCCCCTTCCGGATGGCGCGATGAACGGTGCCGGCGACCCGCTCACGGGGCTCCCGCCGGCCCCCCGGCGCCCGGGCGCCCGATGCCCAGCTCCTGCTGCTCGGCGCTCACACTTGGCGCCGCGGCGGCCTTCCCCTCGGCTCCCGCCGCCGGGGCGCCGTGACGCTCCTTCCCGGGCGACGCTGCCGGGTGCCCGGCGCGATTCCCCTTCCCGCGCCCGGCCTCGTACCAGCGCCGCACGATCTCGCCCGCGAGCCCCGTGTTGCCCAGGCCGAAGGCCAGGGCGACGGCCAGGGCGACGGCGCCGAGGATCAGCGTGAACGCCGTGGTGACCACGTCCACCGGCACGCCCATCTGTTGCAGCGCCATGATGACGGAGACCGCGATGACCACGCCCTTGGCGAGCTTGGCCAGCATCGGCACGCCCTCGACACCGCCGGCGGAGGCCAGGATCAGCCCCCGCACGAACTCGCCCAGCACCAGCCCGAGGACGATCACGATGATGCCGGTGAAGACGCCGGGGAGGTAGCCGACGAGGTTCGTGAACATGTCGTTCACATTGGTCACCCCGGGCAGCGCCGACGCGGCGAGCAGGATGATGACCAGCATCACGGCCCAGAACAGCAGCTTGCCGACCACGCGCCCCGGGTGCATCTGCGTCCCGGTGCGCTCGACCGCCTCGGCCACCCCCCAGCGCTCCGCGGAGCGGTCGAACTGCACCCGGTCGAGGTAGCCGTCCACCAGGCGCTCGACCAGGCGCGCGACCAGATAGCCGGCGCCGAGAATGACCAGGGCGAGCAGCAGGCGGGGCAGCAGCACCCCGATCTGCACCAGCGTATCCTTCAGCCGTTCGAACACGTCCACGGACAGCTCCCCGCGGCCTTACGCCGCGATCTCCAGCACCTGCTTGCCGAACTGCTCGCCCGACGCCATCCGCTCGAGCGCGCGCCGCACGTCCGCGAGCGGGGTGACGCCGTCCACGACCGGGCGCAGGACGCCCGTGCCGAGCAGGCGGACGACTTCCGCGAACTCGCGGGCGTTGCCCATCGTCGAGCCCATGATGGTGTGATGGTACCAGAACAGGCGGCGCACGTCGGTCACGACCTTGGGGCCCGTCGTTGCGCCGCAGGTCACCAGCCGCCCGCCGGGAGCGAGCACCCGGAGGCTCCTCTCCCACGTGGCCTCACCCACCGAGTCCACCACCACGTCCACGCCCCGGCCTCCCGGCAGCCGGCGCAGTTCCTTGGGCACGTCGGTCGTGGCATGGTTGAGCGCGAGGTCGGCGCCGAGCGAACGCGCGCGCTCGAGCTTGGCCCCGCTGGACGACGTCACGATCACGAACGCACCGAGCGCCTTGGCGATGGTGAGCGCGGCGAGGGCCACGCCGCCCCCGATCCCCCAGACGAGCACCTTCTCGCCGGGCCGGACCGCCGCCCGCGTCACTAGCATCCGCCACGCGGTCAGGTGCACGAGGGGGAACGCGGCGGCATCGGCCCAGCCCACGCCGTCCGGCACCGGATGCACGTTCCACTGCGGGACCCGCACCGCTTCGGCGAAGGTCCCCGGCAGGTGCTCGCCCAGGAGCCCGTACGTCGTGCACAGGGACTGCTCTCCGGCGAGGCAGTACTCGCAGCGCTGGCACGAGACGCCGGGGTTCAGCAGCACCCGGTCGCCCGGCTTCGCGCGCGTGACGCCGGGACCCACCGCCTCCACGACGCCGGCGCCGTCGGCGCCCAGCACGTGGGGGAACCGGTCCGGGAGCCCCGGCAACCCGCGCACCACGAACAAGTCGAGATGGTTCAGGGCCGCGGCCTTGAGGGCCACCACGACGTCGTCCGGCCCTTCCACGCGGGGTCGGGGCACGTCCTCGACGGCCACGACGTCGGGGCCGCCGTGCGAGCGGATGGTGGCGGCGAGCATGGCGCCGGAATCTACGAAGGGGCCAAAAGCGAGGATAGCCGCGGGAAGCCCGCGGCCATCCGCTCCGACGTCGCGTCGCCGGATCGCGTCAGTGCTGAGGCGCCGCCGGCGCTGCCGGCGGCGCGGCCGGACGGAAGTCCGGACTGCCGAGCTTGTCCACGCCCGGCGGCACCAGCCGGGTCCGGACGCCCGTCGTGCGGTCGAGGAGCTCGACGTGCGGGCCGTCGTGCGTCTGGTCCTGCGGCACGACGTACATCGCCACCGTGCGGCCGTCCGCGCTCACGCTGTAGTCGTCCACGAACACGTCGGGCGGCGTGATCGCCGTCGGCACGCCCGTCGAGAGATCCTGGCTGAACACCCGCTTGCCGGGTGGCGTGAGGGTCCGTGACAGGTAGTAGAACGACCTCCCGTCGGGTGCGAACGACGGAGAGTCGTCCACCCGGCCCGACGTGAGCTTCTGCTCCCCGGTGCCGTCGATGTTCATCTCGTAGATGTTGTACATGCCGCCGCGCAACGATACGAACAGCACCTGCCGGCCGTCCGGAGACACCGCCGGCTGGGTGTTCGCATACGTACCGGACGTGAGCTGGCGCCGCCCCGTCCCGTCCCGGTTGATGACGAAGAGCTGCGACTTCCCGCTGCGGCCGGACGCGAACACGATCTGGTCGCCGGCGGGACCGACGAAGGCCGGTGAATGGGCCGGCACCGTGTCGTGGACGACACGGCGCGCGTCGCCGCCGTTGGCGTTGGCGACGAACAGGTCGAACTGCTCGGGATGCGGGGGGGCCGGGGTGGCGACGTAGGCCACCCGCGTCCAGTCCGGTGCCCAGGCCATCTGCAGCTCGATGGCGCTGTCGGCCGTGAGCGCCAGCAGTTTCGCAGGATCGGTGTGCTGCAGCATCAGCAGGTCCCAGCGCCCACCCCGCTGCGCCGACAGGAGGAGGTCGCCCACCACGTACGCGTCCGCCACCGCCGTCGAATCCCAGGCCGATCTCGCCGTCAGCTCGGCGTGCCCCATGCCCGTGCCCAGGACCGAGTCCGCGGCCATCCTGGCGACCGCCGTGTCGGTCGAAGTCCAGCGCAGGTCGCTGGCCGGCCCCAGCGGATGCCGTGCGTCGTCCAGCAGGCTGACCGCCATCGGGCGCCGCGCGCCCACGCCCAGGCCGAAGCGCGGCGACGCAAGCTGCAGGCCCCCGGCCACGACGTGGACGTACCAGTGCAGGAAGCGCTCGTGGTCGCGGTCGGCCTGCGCGTGGATCGTGACCACCGTGTTGCCCGCCTTGACGCCGCGCAGCGTCAGCGTATTGCTGTCGAACCGCGCGATCGTGGTGTCGGGCATGGTCCAGTGCACGGGCACGCCTTCCACCGTGGTCGAGTCGGACGCGATCAGGCGATAATCGAGCTTCAGCGTGGCGTTGATCGCGATCGTGACCGTGTCCGCCGCCGGCGTGCCGGCGAGCCGCACGATCGGCTTGTGCACGTTGATGATCGCGTGAATGTCCGGATAGACGGAGCTGCTGGCCGTGATGCGCGCGTTGCCCGGGGCGAGCGCGGTGACGATCGGCTGCACGGGCGATACCCGCACCTTGGTCGAATCCGACGACGAAAACTGGAACATCTCCGGGTTCAGCACCCGGCCGTTCTGCGCCGGCACCACCACCTGGAGCGTATCCTGTGTGCCCGGCGCCAACGAGATCTCGCGCTGATTGAACACGACGCTGTCCGAGCGCACGTCGACGGAGATCTGCTTAGGCTGCCAGCTGCGACCCGGCACCGCTGCCCGCAGCACGGCGTGGCCCGTGTCGCCCACCGACGTGACGACGCCGAACGAGTCCACCTGCGCGATCCGCTCGCCACCGGGATCGATGCTGAACTGAATGCAGACCTTCTCGGCGTTGGTCCCGTCGCCCTTGACGGCCCGGAACTGCAGCTGCTGCGACTCGCCCTTCACGAGGGTGAGGCGGAGCTGACTGACGAGCAGGCCTTCCGCCGCTCCGCTGCCGTCGGGCTCCCGATCCTGGGCGGCACAGCCGGGCCCCGTCACGCGCGCGCCCCGCGGCGTGGCCGGGGCGGCCGGGCTCGGGGCTGGAGCCGGCTGCGTGGCCGCCTGGGGTTGCGGCTCCACTCCGGGCGCCGTGACCTGAAGCGTCACCTCGCCCACCTTGGCGCGGGTGCCCCGGCCGAATTGCGCCTTGATGATGGTGACCCCTACCGCGACGCCGGTCGCGACGCCGTACGCGTCGATGGTGGCCACCCGGGGATTGGTCGACGTCCACTCGAATTCCAGCGCGCTGGGGATGACGTTGTTCTGTGCGTCGTATCCCGCCGCGGTGAAAGGGATCGTCTTGCCAGGCGCTACCTGGCCGTCGGGGGGTGAGACCTGAATGCTGGCCACCGCGGGGGACCGACGCTGCGCGGCCGCCGGCACCGGCGCCAGAAGAAGCGCCGTGCCTGCCAATGCCGCCACGAGTCCCGCCACGACTCTAGAGGTCATGGGACGCAAAGAAGGGGTCCGATTCGTACCCTGTCAAGCACGGAGGCTGCCTACGGCCTAAACCGCAGAGACACGCCAGCATAGCCGTCTCTCGGGTCCCCCGCGCCGGCCGCAATTCGCACCTGCTCCAGCCTGGCTTTCCCGTCCGGCCCATGCACCCTCACCGCGTACGCTCGACCCGCCATTCCCTCGAACGACACCACCAAGGCATCACCGTCCAAGTGGGCGTCCAGTACCTTCAGGCTCTCGGACCGATCGCCCCGCCGCGGCAGCGCCTCCGCGACGTCGAGACGCCAGCCTGGCGTGTGTCGCACCGCCACCGTCACTTCCGCCTCACCCCGCGCCATTTGCGCGTCCCAGTACACATGCAGGTCCGGCCCGGTCGGCGCTGTGTGATACGTCACGGGGCGGCCGTCCACGAGTACCGCACGGACCCGCGCCCCAGGTGCCAGGGCAGGCTCAAAGTGTAGCGTCAGTGGCGCGTCACTTCCGCCAGTACGCCGCACCTTGGCACTGAAGCCCGAATCGCCGACCACGTAGCGCACGTCGAGCACCGTGCTTCCGATCCTCACCCCATGGATTTCGTACGGCCCCGGCTGGTCGAAGAGGTGGGGGGCTATCGTGAGCGCGCCCCGCGGCGCATCCGCGTCAAGGCCGAATGCGCCCCTGACAAGCGGCGTGAGGAACATCGAAGTGGAGAAGAACTGCTGGGGCACGGCGGTTTCCAGGGGCTCGAAGGCGGCTCCGGAAAAGACCTCGGGGTTCCGGCCGAGGCCCCAGACGTCGAAGGTGCGCCCGATGGCGTCGAGCGCGGCGCGGCCGGCATACGGGTTGTGATACCGGTACTCGGCCAGCGCGAGGAAGCCGGTGACGAAGGGCCACACCGTGCCGTTGTTGTAGTGCAGCGGGTCGAAGAGGGGGCTCTCGGACGCCAGGGTCCGCGCGCCCCAGTCCGTCGCGATGGTGGCGCGGGCGAGGTCGGCCGCCATGGCCTCGCCCCGAGCGTCGTCGAACAGGCGCCAGCTCATCGCCGCCGCGGGCCAGACCGTGAGGTTGTCGTCGAGCGAGTCGCCCGTGAGGATGGCGAACGCGAAACGCCGCTCGCGCGGCATCCAGAAGCGCTGCTCGAGGCTCTGGCGCGCAAGCGGGAAGCGCCGCCGGGCGTCGGCCGCGAGGGCCGTGTCGCCGACCGCGTCGGCCATCTCGCCGAAGCGCCCGAGCGCCGCCACCCAGATCGCGGCGAGGTAGATATCCGACTGGACGCCGACGCCGAGGTGGCCGACCTCGATGGCGCCGACCCCCGCCCGCGCGTTCCGCATCAGCCCGTCGTCGCCGACGGTGCCGGCGCACCAGCGGTACGCCTTCGCCAGGTTCGGCCACAACGACCGTACCAGGCCGGTGTCGGCGGACGCGCGGAACAACTCGCCGAGCGCGAGCATCCAGAAAGGTGTCGTGTCCCCGTGCCAGTACGGGAACGGATAGTCCGTGAACCAGGGCACACGAGCCGCGCTCTGCGAAATCTCGTGCGTGATCTTGCCGTCGGCGCGCTGGTAGGCGGCGAAGAAGCGGAGGTAGGAGCGGGCGAGGTCGAAGGCGCCGGCCGCGGAGAGCGCCAGCGAGTTGATCGCGGCATCGCCGCCGAAGTACCAGGCGAAGCCCGGACGGTAGCTGCCCGGACCGGCCGCCCCGTAGCCCGCCACCGGCCCGCATCCCAGGTCGGGATTGCAGACCAGCGCCTCGTCGAGGTTCAGCTCGGCCCACCGGGCCATGCGGTCCACCGCCGTGTCTCCGAACCCGACCGTGTTCGCCACCATGGAGTCGGCGTGGGCGACGCGCTCGGCGTACAGCGCGGGGATATGGGCCAGCACGCGGCGGTACGTCGCCAGCATGCTGTCACGGGGCGCGATCCCGCCGGCGATCACGATCGGGATGCCGTGGGCGACGACGTTCACGAGTCGCCCGGCCGGCTCCTGCCAGCTGGGCATGGGAACGGGGGTCTGGTCCCCTACGGCGATGCGCATTTCCGAGGGGGCGTCGGGGACGGACCAGGTGGGATTGGTTGTCGCCCGGGTGGTGTACGGCGAGCCGATGAACGCGTTGTACTGCCGGCGGCCCTCCGTCAGCTCGAACGCCTTGGCGGTGTCGTTCCAGAAGATGTACTGGCCCCCCACGCCGCCCGGCCAGGCCAGCTGCAGGTCGCTGTGGAACGAGGCGACGATCTCCATGGGTCGGACGGCTTCGACCTCGAGCACGATGACGACCGCCGGTTCGTTCGTCGGGACGAACACGCGCTCGCGCACTGTGAAAGCGGCATGGGTGTAAGTGATGGTGAGGCCGGCGGGCGTTACCTCGACCCGGCGGGCGATGTCGGCTGCGCGGATGGGCTCGGCGTAGAGCGGGGTCTGGAACGAGAGCGAGAGCCCGTGGAGCAGCCTCAGCGGCCAGGCCCAGACCTCGAACTCCCCTGCCTCGGTCCCGAGCGCGGCCGCCCGGCGACCCTCGACCCCGAGGAAAGCTCCGGGCCGGACGGGGCCGCGGAGCGCCAGCGGGCCGTCGGACCAGGGGAGCGGCGTGGGTTCGAGGGCGGCCGGGGTCTGGGCGCGGAGAACCGGGCCGAAGGGAAGCGTCTGGGCGAGCAGAGTGGCCAGCAGCAGGGCCGGGACGGGATGCACGCGGGAGCGCATGGGCGGGGGTCCTCGGGACGCGCGTCGGACGGCTTGCGAAGCGCCATTGCGAAGGCAATGTATAAGGCCGCTCGACCGAGCGGCAGAAGCTTTTTTCTCGTCCGGAGGGATGCTCATGCTTCTCGATGACATGACCGGTATCGGGGGATGGGAACCGCCGTCCTCCACGCCCCCGCAACCACCGTCACCGCCCATGTGGACGCCGCCGCCCCCGCCGCCGCCGGCAATGCCCAAGCCCGCGCCGATGCCTGCGCCCAGGCCCGCGCCGATGCCCGCACCCAGGCCCGCGCCGGCCCCGGCCCCGGCTCCCAAGCCCGCGGTGAAGAAGGCGGCGCCGAAGCGGAAGAAGGCCGCGAAGAAGAAGGCGGCGCCGAAGAAGAAGGCGGCGCCGAAGAAGAAGGCGGCGCCCAAGCGGAAGGCCGCCCGCAAGCCGGCCCGCAAGGCGGCGAAGCGGCGTGTCGCGAAGAAGCCGACACGCAAGGCGAAGGCGAAGAAGACGGCCCGGCGCGGCAAGAAGCGCCGCTAGAAGACCTCGACCGTCCCCGTCACGACCCGGCGCGCGCGCGCGGCGATCTCGAGGAGCCGCTCGCGCGCGACGGGCCTGACGCGCGAATCGGCCGGAGGGCGGGCGATGGAATAGACCTGCACCGACTTGGGCTGGAGTCGCGCCAGCGCCGCGAGCCACGCCTCCACCTCCGCCTCACCTGCGCCGTCGTAGCCCGGCCCCTGGACGACCATCGCCTGCACCACCACGTCCACCAGCGCGCGCAGATCCTCCACCAGGCGCGCGCGGTCGTAGGCCACGCCGTTGACCAGCTCGACCGGGCCCGGATCCAGCTTCATCAGCCGCTGGTCCACGCGGTTCAGGGCGTCGCGCACCGGGGGACGCCCGGCCGAGAGGCCGTTCGACATCACCACCACGCGCAGCGCCGGCGCCATGCGGTCGCGAAGCTCCAGCACGCGATCCACGACCGTGGGGAACCGCGGGTGCATGGTCGGCTCGCCGTTGCCGGCGAAGGTGACCCAGTCAGGCGGCGCGTCCAACCGCTCGAGCGTCTTGCGGAGGGCGTCCGCCACGAGATCGGGCGAGGGCCAGCGCGCACCCGGCGCCTTGGGCGTGTCGCGGCCGCACTCGCAGTACGGGCAGTCGAAGGTGCACAGCTTCGAGTGGAGCGGCACGAGGTTGAGCCCGAGGCTCACGCCGAGCCGGCGCGAGCGCACCGGCCCGTTGATGATGCCGTCCCACAGGAAGGTACCGTCGAGGTTGCCGGGGGGAGGCAGCGAGGCAAGCCGATCCATTGCGGGAAACGTAGTCCGGGCTTGCGACCCCCGCCACGCGTCATAGGTTGACGGCATGCGACCGCGGCCCACCGTTCCGGCCCACCGACCGCCCCGGCGCCTGCGCGGATGACCGACCGCCAGGCGCCGTTCGTCGTCGCGGGGTCCACGTTGCTGCTGGGTGCGGCCATCGGCCTGGCGCTCCGAGGGGTCGAGCCCGTGGCGACGTGGCTGTACCAGTTCGCGTGGTATCCCACGATCGCGTTGATGGCGGCGCTGGTCGCGCGCCGGGAGGGGCGCGACCCGTTCGCCGCGCACCCGCTTCACGCCGTTTCCCTGTTCGCCTGGTCGGCGGTGTTCTGGTTCTTCTTCGAGCTGCTGAACTGGCGCCTGCGCGACTGGTACTACGTGGACGTTCCGGCCGACCGCGCCGCGCGGTGGGTCGGGATCTCCCTCGCCTTCGCCACCGTGCTGCCGGCCATCTTCCTCGCCGCGCGCGTGCTGCAGTCGTGGGGCCTGCTCGTCAGCGTGCGCACGGCGCCGCTGCGGGTGACCCGCGCCGGCCTGCGCCTCACGTCGCTCGCCGGCGTGGTGTTCCTGGTGCTGCCGCTGCTGTGGCCGAAGTGGTTCTTCCCCCTCGTGTGGGGCGCGACGACGCTGCTCGCCGAGCCGGCCCTGTACCTCCGCGAGCGCCGCTGGTCGCTGCTCGGCGACCTCGAGCGCGGCGAGGCGGGCCGGATCTTCCGCCTGCTGGCCGGCGGCGCGGCCATCGGTCTGCTGTGGGAGCTGTTCAACTCCATGGCCCGGAGCCGCTGGATCTACACCGTTCCCGGACTCGACCGCCTCAAGGTGTTCGAGATGCCGCTGCTCGGGTTTCTGGGGTTCCCCGTGTTCGCCCTCGAATGCTGGTCGGTGTTCCACCTGCTGGCGTGCTTCGGCATCTCCACGCCCGAAGAGCCTTCTCTCCGACCGGTCCGCGTCCGGCGCAAGGTGATCACCGCGGCGACGGGCGTGGCCTTCGCGGTACTGGTCCTGGCGGGGATGGAACGCTTCACCATCAGCAGCACCACGCCGCGGCTGGCCGCGGTGCCCGGGCTTCCGGCCTCGGTCGCGTTCCAGCTCGGGGCGCAGGGGGAGACGCCCTTCGATCTGGCGCACGAAACCGCGAGCGACGTCGCGCGCCGGACGGGGGCGGGCGTGCGCGAGGCGCTGCCGTGGATCGAATCGGCGCGGCTCGTCACGCTGCGCGGGATCGGCACCGTCAACGCGGCGCGGCTGGCGCGCCTGGGCATCGCCACCCTGGCGACGCTGGCCCTGCAGGACCCCGACTCTCTGGCGGCGCGGCTGCGAGCGGTCGACGGAAACGACCGGCCGCGGCGCGTGACGCCCGCCGAAACGCGCGTGTGGGTGGACGCCGCGGAGGCGGCCGTGGGGCGACCACGGTGAGGCGACGGTGGCCGCTGTGGGCGGGCGCCGGCGCGCTGCTCGCCGCGGCGCTGGCGGCCGCGCCCGGGGGCCTGGCCGGCCCGGCGGGCCACGCCGGTACCGGGGGCCCGGGCGCCGACTACGATCTCGTGCTCGCCGGCGGCACCGTCGTGGACGGCTCCGGCGCTCCCGGCCGGCGCGCCGACGTCGCGGTGAACGGCGATCGCATCGTCGCCATCGGCGACCTGCATGGGCAGCCGGCGCGGCGGGTGGTGGATGCCACGGGGCTCGTGGTCGCGCCGGGATTCATCGACATGCTGGGCCACTCCGAGGCCACGATTCTCGTGGACCCGCGCGGGGTGAGCAAGGTGACGCAGGGGATCACCACCGAAATCACCGGCGAGGGGCTCTCGGCCGCGCCGGTGAACGCCACCACCCTGCGGGGCGACAGCGCCCAGTACGCGGCGTGGAACCTCGTGGTGGACTGGCACGATCTCGACGGTTACTTCCGCCGCCTGGAACGCTCCGGCACGCCGATCAACATCGCGACCTTCGTCGGCGCGACCCAGGTGCGCGAGTACGTGATGGGCGATGCGCCGCGGGCGCCGACGCCGGCCGAGCTGGCGGCGATGGAGGCGCTGGTGGATACGGCGATGCGCCAGGGCGCGCTGGGCGTGTCGTCGGCTCTCGTTTACTCGCCGGCGCGGTACGCCGGCACCGCCGAGCTGGTCGCGCTCGCCCGCGTCGCGGCGCGCTACCACGGGGTGTACGCGACGCACCTCCGCAGCGAGGGGACCGGCATCGACGCGGCGCTAACGGAGGCGTTCGCCATCGGTCGCGAGGCCGGCCTGCCGGTGGAAGTGTGGCACCTGAAGGTGGCCGCGCGCTCGAACTGGGGCCGGATGGGCGGGATTCTCGCCCGGTTCGAGCGGTTGCGCCGGGCCGGAGCGCTTGTCGGTGCCAACAGCTATCCCTACACCGCCTCCGCCACGAGCCTCGATGCCGCGCTCCCCGCGTGGGTCCACGCCGGCGGCGACGACTCGATGATCGCGCGCCTGGGGGATCCGGCGCTCCGCGCGCGCCTCAAGCGCGAGCTGGGCGACCACTGGCATGCCGGCGCGACGGGGAAGCGCACGGGTGGTGGCGAGCTGTCGGGTGTGGTGGTCCTCGGCGTACTCGATTCGACCCTGCAACGCTTCGAGGGACGCCGCCTCTCCGACATCGCCCGGGACGAGCGGAAGGACCCCTGGGACGTGCTCTTCGACCTCGTGGTCGCCGACCACGCGCACACCGGCGCGGCGTTCTTCTCGATGAGCGAGCGCGACGTGCGGGCCGCGATCGCGGCGCCGTGGGTCGGCGTCGGCTCCGATTTCGGCGCCACGGCACCCGACGGCCCGCTGCACATGACGCAGGTGCACCCGCGGGCCTACGGCACCTTTCCCCGCATCCTCGGCAGGTACGTGCGCGAGGAGCATGCGCTCGCGCTCGAAACCGCCGTCCACAAGATGACCGCCGTCGCCGCGGAGCGGATGGGGCTCGAGGAGCGCGGGCTGCTGCGCCCCGGGTACTTCGCCGACATCACCGTCTTCGACCCGGCCACGGTCGCCGACCGCGCGACCTTCGCGGACCCGCACGCGCTGTCGGTCGGCATCCGCTACGTGCTGGTCAACGGGCGTTTCACCATGGACGATGGACGCCTCACCGTCGAGCGCCCTGGGCGCGCGCTGCGCGGGCCGGGCTGGGAGGGGCCGTGAGTCTGACGCCGATCGTGGAGGCCTTCGGCATGGTGGCGCTGGTATTCATTGCGGCGGGGGCGGTGTCCGTACGCCTGGCTGGATGGGTATGGGGTGGAGGGGGTGGGGTGTCGTCCCCGCCCTCCTCCCCTCCGGGCTGGATCGCGGCCATCGGGGTAGCCTGGCTGCCTGCCGCCGCGGAGGCCTTCTTCCTCGTCCTGCTGGCGGCGCTCTGGTTCGGCTCGCTGGGACACGGCGGCTGGCTGATGGTCTTCCTGCTGGTAGGGGCCCTCGCATCGGGCGCCGACCGGTGGCTGGGCCACCGGCTGCGGGGCACCCCGGCCCGCCAGGAGCTCGCGGCCTTTGCCGTCGGGCTGGCCAAGTACCTGCTGGCCGGGTGGCTGTGCGTTTGGCGCCTCTCTTGACAGGCCCGTAGCTTTCGGGGCCATGAATCCCGTCCATCAGGCCATCGAGCGGGCAGCCGCGTACTTTGCCGCGCGCGACACCCGGCAGGGGTATGTGGCGCGCCGGCTCCTCGGCAGCGCGCGCCTCGACGACGACCGCCTCTCGGAGAATCTCCAGCGCGAGCGGCGGGCGAGGATTCGCGGCGACGGGAGCGTGGGCGGCGACCTCGTCGCCACTGCCTGGCTGGCGTGGGAGCTGCTGGACCTGGGTGCCGAGCCGTCGGCGCAGGCGGTGCACCGGAGCGTGGCGTGGATCCTGGGCCGCCAGGAGAAGGACGGCGCGTTCGCCCTCGGGTGCACGCCGCGCCGTCACGAGCTCAAGCTGTGCGAGCACGCGATCGGCGGCTTCTTCTCCTATCGCTCTTCCGGCCGGACCGTACGCCGCCTGACGCTGCCCACCGGCGCCGCCGTGACGTCGGACCAGGGGGCGCGGTTCCTCGCCTCCTGCTTCGCGCTGCGCACCGTGCTGCGGGCCGGCCAGGAGGAGCGCACCCTGGTGCGGCGGCACGTCGGCAGTCTGCTGGCGCTGCCCAAGATGTGGGATTCGTGGGGCGGACTGTGGGCGCCGACCCTCACCGTGGGGGCGCTGGCGGCGATCGCGTGGGCGCCGCCGCCGTTCCGGAGCCAGCTGCCGATCCTGGCCGAGCACCTGGCGCTGAACCAGAAGCCCGACGGCTCGTGGCGCAACCTCGACATCGTGCACGCCGTGGACGCGCTGGTCGCCGTGCCCCTGCCGCAGGCCAAGGAAGCCGTCGCCCTCGCGGCGCCGCGCCTCGCCAAGCTCCAGACCCAGAAGGGAACGGTCGGCAGCGGGCCGTACGCCGAGGAGCGCACCCTGGTCTCGCTGCGCGCCTGGCTGATCGCCCGAGAGTATGCCTAAATACAGTCGAGAGTTGAGAGTTGAAGGTCGAAGGCGATGCTTGGCGGGATGGGTGGCGGGGGCCCTCAACCTTCAACTCTCGACGTCCAGATCGGAGCTCCGATGACCAACCAGCCCGTCTCCCCCCGCGACCGCATCCGGTTGACCACGTATTCGCACGGCGCGGGTTGAGCCTGCAAACTCGGCCCGGCTGAGCTGGCGCAGGTCCTGCGCTTCGTGCCTTCCCTCCCTCCGGGGAGCGATCCCGCCGTCCTCGTGGACGCCGGCGGCCGCGACGATGCGGCCGTCGTGCGCCTGGACGCGGAGCGCGCGCTGGTCCTGACGACCGACTTCTTCACGCCGATCGTGGACGACCCGTACACGTTCGGCCAGATCGCGGCTGCGAACGCCCTCTCGGACGTCTACGCCATGGGCGGGCGGCCGCGGTGGTGCCTGAACCTGGTCGGCTGGCCCCGCGACCGCCTGCCGCTCGACGCGCTCGGCGAGGTGCTGCGCGGCGGCGCGGAGATGGTGCAGCGGGCGGGAGCGCTGGTCCTCGGCGGGCACTCGATCGACGACCCCGAGCCCAAGTACGGGTTGATGGTCGTGGGCGAGGTGCACCCGGACCGGATGACGACCAACGCCGCGGCGCGCGCGGGCGACCGCCTCGTGCTCACCAAGCCGATCGGCACCGGCGTGATCTCGACGGCGATCAAGAAGGCGGCCGCTCCGGACGACGCCGTTCGCGCGGCCGTCGCGGCGATGTCGGCGCTCAACGACGGCGCCGCAGCCGCCGCCGCGGACGCGGGCGTGCGCGCCGCGACGGACGTGAGCGGATTCGGCCTGCTCGGCCACCTCGGTTCGATGCTCGCCGCGAGCGGCGTTGCGGCAGAGATCCAGGCTGGCGCGGTGCCCCGCCTGCCCGGCGTGCGGCGCCTCGCTGAAGCCGGGCACGTGCCGGGCGGCACCCGGCGCAATCTCGCCGCCGCCGACGCCGTGACCAGCTGGGACCCGGCGCTCGACGAGGTGGAGCGCCTGCTCCTGTGCGACGCGCAGACCTCGGGTGGCCTGCTGCTCGCGGCTCGGCCCGAGTCCGTGCCGCAGCTGCTTCGGGCGCTCGAGGCGCGGCACACCCTCGCCGCAGCCGACATCGGGGTGGTGACCGCGGGCGCACCGGGTTCCATCGCCGTCCACGCCGGCCACCACGGCCGCTGAATCCCCGTCGGCGCACTCCCTATTCGACGCGAACGGGTGAGGATGGCGGGAACTGGCGCCGTGGCTATCTTGCGGCAGATGGGGAGGGCCTCATGAAGCGTGAACCGGAAGCGAAGGTGACGGCCGAGGTCGCCACCTGTATCTATTGCGGCGCCACGGAAGATCTCGTGCAGGACGAGCACCTCGAGGGGCTCTACTACTGCCCGAAGTGCCTCGACCGGCACGTCCGCCACGGCCAGCAGATCGACGACCGAGGGGAGGCCGAGCCGCCCTGGGACGGCTGATGCTTGACATCCGCCGCTCCTGAACGGCATCGTCGCATCATGTTCGCCAGGCTGCTCGTCGGGCTCGACGGTTCGATCGGAGCCGACAGCGCGCTCGAAGCCGCCATCGGTCTGGCGCGCCGCTTCAAGACCACCATCGTCCTCGCCGCCATCACCGACGTCCGTCTGCTCGAAGCCCCCCTGCTCGAGACCGCGGGGCCCCTGTGGCTCGAGGGGGCGCCCGCGGGTCCGGTCGCGGAGGAGCTGCGCCAGGCGCTGGAGGAGCGGGTCGGCGCGATCCTCGACGCCGCCGTGGCGCAGGTGGCCCAGGCCGGTCTCGCCTCCGAGAGCCTCAGCGCTACGGGCCTGGTGGACGAGGAGCTGCTGCGCCTGGCGGAACGGGCCGACGCGATCGTGGTGGGCAGGCGGGGCGAGCGGCACAGCGGCGAAGGCACCATCGGCGCGGTGACCGGCCACATCATCAGGCGCTCGCCCAAGCCGGTGTTCGTCGCGGGAGAACGCCCTTCCGTCTGCCAACGACCGGTCGTGGCGTACGACGGCGGCAAGACGAGTGGTCACGCGCTCGAGCTGGCTGCACGCTACGCCGAGGCGCTGGGTCTGCCGCTGGCGGTCGTGCACGTGAGCGATCGGGCCGAGCCGGGCGACGCGGTCCTGGCCCGGGCGACCGCCTATCTCTCCAGCCGCGGCGTCCACGTCGAGGCGCAGCGCCTGGAAGGCGACGTGGCCCCGGCGGTGACCGCCTTCGTGGCGAAGTATGCAGGCGACCTGCTCGTCGCGGGCGCGCACGGCGGCCGGCATGGGTCGTGGAGCCTGGGCTCACACGCGGAGCGGCTCCTCAAGGCCACTACGATTCCGGTGATCATCCATCGCTGACTTGAAGACGCGGGCAGGGCGGCACGGGGGCACGGGGGCGCAGGCAAGCGGCCCACCGTCCCACGGGGTGCTGGTGCACGCGGACGAGGCGTGCCTCGGCAACGGCCGGGAGCCCCCGACGCCGGGCGGCGCCGGCGGCCTCGTCGAAACGCGCGCCGGCTCCGGGCGCCTGGAGCGGCGGGACTACTTCGTCGCCGAGCCCGACACGACCAACAACCGCATGGCGCTCCGCTCGGCCATCGCGGCGCTGCAGCTGCTCAGCGCCAAGGGGCGTCGGCTGGACGTGCGGTTCGTCTCGGACTCGCAGTATCTGGTCCGCGGCATGTCCGAGTGGGTGCGCGCGTGGCAGGCGCGGGGATGGCGCCGCCAGGGCGGCGCGATCGAGAACCTGGACCTGTGGCGCGAGCTGGTGGCCGCCGCCGAGCGGCACGACGTGACCTGGACGTGGGTGCGAGGCCACGCGGGACACGCCAAGAACGAGTACGCGAACCATCTCGCCACGCGAGCCGCCGCCGGGCAGCTGCGCTCCGGCGGCTTGGTGGACTCCGGGTTCGCCGCGTGGCTCGCCGCCGAGCGAGCGGCGGGGCGATACCTCGACTACGACCCCGACGCCGACGTGCGGTAGCCGGCCGGCGATCCTCCCGGCCGGGCCTCGCCGCCGGCCCCGCGCGCGTGTTGACAAGGTCAGGTGGCCTGCCTAACGTGGCGCGTCTCTTGCGCGAGACTCCCGCTGTGTCATCATCGTCCACACCTGCCCCCGACGAGCTCGACCGGTTGTTCCAGCGGGTCGTCGCGAACCTGGCCGCCCTGGACCCCTCCCGCGTGCACGGACCGGTGGAGGTCTCCGATCTGTACGAGCGCCTCGTTCCCTACCGCACGCACCGCACGTCGCTGGCGATGGACACGCACGAGGACTACGAGATGGCGCTGCTGCGGCTCCTGGCCGGAGAGCGCGGTTACGCGTTCGTGGAACCCGAGGCGGCGCGCACCGCGCTGGCGGCCGAGGCGGCCAGCATCAATCCCGATACGAGCCTCTACAAGAAGTTCCGCTCCGCGACCGTGACGCTCGATCCGGGGCTGGTCGGCGCCGCGCTCGGCGACGAGCCGACAGGGGAGGCCGGCGCGGCCCGGTTCGCGGCGCCGGTCGAGCCGCCCAGGCCGCGCGCCGAGCGCGAGCCCTCGTGGTTCCCGGAGATCACGCCCGAGGCGGCGGAGCCCGAAACGCCCGAAGATTCGGAGCCGCGCGACGGGATGGTCGAGGAGGCCCTGCCGTTCGCGCTCGACGAAGAGGAGGACGCCGAGCAGTCCGGTGTGTCGCCGCGCAAGGGCAGCGCGCCCTGCGCGTTCTGCGGCGGCGCCCTGCCGTTCGGCCGCGCCGTCATCTACTGCCCGCACTGCGGCCAGAACGTCGGAGTGGTCCACTGCCCGTCCTGCGGAACCGAGCTGGATGTGGGCTGGCGCTTCTGCATCACCTGCGGCCGCCAGATGGCGGACCTGGCGTGAGCAGGCACCGTGTCGCCGTCATCGCCGGCGACGGCATCGGCCCGGAGGTGGTGGAGGCCGCGCTCGCCGTGCTGGAGGCTGCGGCGCGCCGCTTCGGCTTCGCGCTGGCCGTGGAGCGGCTTCCCTATTCCGCCGACCACTACCTCGCGACCCGTGAGACGATCCCCGACGCGGCCGTCGAGCACCTGCGGAACGACGTAGACGCCATCTTCGTCGGCGCGCTCGGCGACCCGCGGGTGCCCGGCAACGAGCACGCGAAGGACATCCTGCTCGGTCTCCGCTTCCGGCTCGACCTGTACGTCAACCTGCGGCCGGTGGTCCTGCTCCATCCCGCGCTGTGCCCGCTGCGGGAGCCGGCGGCCGGCCGCCGTGCGATCGACTTCGCGATCTTCCGCGAGAACACCGAGGGCATCTACGTCGGTGCCGGGGGCGGGCTCCGCGCCGGCACGCCGGACGAGATCCAGCTGGCGGAGGAAGTGCACACCCGCCGGGGCGTGGAGCGCATCATCCGCTACGCCTTCGAGTGGGCGAAAGCGAACGGCAAGACGCGGTTGACGATGTCGGACAAGTCCAACGCCGTGCCCGCCCACCGGCTCTGGGGCCGCGTCTTCGCCGAGGTGGGCGCCGAATTCCCGGGCATCGAGCGCGAGCACCGTTACGTGGACGCGCTGGCCATGGAGCTGGTCCGCGAGCCCGAGCGGTTCCAGGCCATCGTGACGCAGAACCTCTTCGGCGACATCCTCTCCGACCTCGCGGCGGGCCTGGTGGGCGGGCTCGGCGTCTCGCCCTCCGCGAACCTGCACCCGGGACGGGCGGGCCTGTTCGAGCCGGTCCACGGCTCGGCGCCGCCCCTGGCCGGCAAGAACGTCGCGAACCCGTTCGCCGCGATCCTCACCGCCGCAATGATGCTGCGGGAGCTGAAGGAGGCGGACGCGGCGACGGCGCTCGAGCGTGCCGTGTGCGCCGCGCTCGAGGCGCGGGTCACCACGCCCGACCTCGGCGGCGCGTCGGGAACGTCGGACGTGGCCCGCTGGCTGGCGGAGCGCGTGGCACACTAGCGCCCGTCATGCGGCCGCGCGCTGCCGCACGGCCTCCTCCGCAACGCTGGCGCCCCCCGGGAGCCGCGGCCATATTCCGCCCCTGCCGGGACATCCCGGCGCACTCCCCAGATCCGGCGGGACCGAGCGGCGATGAAGACGCAGGGCAAGGACAGGGACGTGGTGTTCCTGAGCGGCGTGCGGACTCCGTTCGGGACGTTCGGCGGCACCCTCAAGGATCATTCGGCGATCGACCTGGCCGCGGCCGCGGCACGCGGCGCCGTCGAGCGCTCGGGCGTGCAGCCGGGCGGGTTCGATCACGTGGTCTTCGGCAACGCCCTCCAGACCTCCGCGGACGCGATCTACTTCGCGCGCCACGTGGGACTCAAGGCGGGGCTCCCGATCGAGGTGCCGGCACTCACGGTGAACCGCCTCTGCGGCTCCGGGTTCGAGGCCGTCGTCCAGGCGGCCCAGCAGATCCTGCTCGACGAGTCGAGCGTGGTCTTGGCGGGCGGCGGCGAGTCCATGAGCCAGGCACCGCACGTCGTGCGCGGCGCGCGCTGGGGCCTCCGGCTCGGCCCGCCGGCCCAGCTCGAGGACCTGCTGTGGGAGTCGCTCACCGATCCACAGTGCGGATTCTCGATGGCGCAGACCGCCGAGAACCTGGCGGAGAAGTACCAGCTGACGCGCCGCGAGGTGGACGAGTTCGCGCTGCGGTCGCAGCAGCTGGCCAAGAAGGGCTGGGACGAGGGCGTGTTCGACGACGAGGTCCTCGCCGTCCAGGTGAAGGACCCGAAGACCCGCCAGCTGGTGCCGTTCCGCGCCGACGAGCACATGCGCCCGGCCACCACGCTCGAGGGGCTGGCCAAGCTCGCGCCGTACTTCAAGAAGGACGGCCTCGTCACGGCCGGGAACGCCAGCGGCATCTGCGACGGCGCCGCGGCCTGCGTCGTCGCCTCGGAAGCGGCGGCGAAGGCGAAGGGCCTGAAGCCGCTGGGCCGCCTCGTGGGCTGGGCGTTCGCGGGCGTCGAGCCGAAGTACATGGGTATCGGTCCCGCGCCCGCGATCCGCAAACTGCTGCAGAAGACCGGGATGAAGCTCGACGACGTGGACCTGATCGAGGTCAACGAGGCGTTCGCCCCGCAGTACGTCGCGGTGGAGAAGGAGCTCGGGCTGCCGCGCGTGAAGGTGAACGTCCACGGCGGCGCCATCGCGATCGGGCACCCGCTCGCCGCCTCCGGCACCAGGATCACCATTCACCTCCTCCACGCGCTGCGGAAGAGCGGCGGCCGGTTCGGAATCGGCAGCGCCTGCATCGGCGGCGGCCAGGGTGCCGCCGTGATGGTGGAAGCCTTCACGACGTAGGGGGGCCGAACGGTGGACGCTCTGGCCGTGGTCGCGATCGTGGCGGCGCTGTACGCGCTGTCCAGCTTGCGCATCATCAAGCAGTACGAACGCGCGGTGTCGTTCTTCCTGGGCCGGTACTGGAGCACCAAGGGCCCCGGGCTGGTCTTCCTCCCCACCATGATCGCGCACATGCACCGGGTGTCGCTGCGGATCGTCGCGCTCGACATCCCGCCGCAGGACGTGATCACGCGCGACAACATCTCGCTCAAGGTCAACGCGGTGCTGTACATGAAGGTGAAGGACCCGGCGGCCGCGATCATCGGGATCGAGAACTACCTCTACGCCACGAGCCAGCTCGCCCAGACGACGCTGCGCAGCGTCTGCGGCCAGCACCAGCTCGACGAGCTGCTCTCCGAGCGCGAGAAGATCAACGAGACACTCAAGGCGATTATCGACGCGCGCTCGGCGGAGTGGGGCATCGAGGTCTCGGCGGTCGAGGTCAAGGACGTGGACCTGCCGGTCGAGATGAAGCGCGCGATGGCGCGCCAGGCCGAGGCGGAGCGCGAGCGGCGCGCCAAGGTCATCAACGCCGAGGGGGAGCTGCAGGCCTCGGAGAAGCTCGCCCAGGCCGCGCACATCATCGGTCAGGAGCCCGCGGCGATCACGCTGCGGTTCCTCCAGACGGTCTCCGAGATCGCGTCGGAGAAGAACTCGACCACCTTCTTCCCGCTGCCCATCGACCTGCTGAAGCCGTTCCTGGGCGCCTACCGGGAGTCGCAGCCGGCGGCGCCACCGGCCCCGTCCCTCGCGAGCGTCGCCGTGCAGGCCGCGCTCGCCGGCGCGGCGCCCGGCACGGCGCTGCCGCCCGCCGGACAGCGCGAAGGCGCGGAGCGGCGAGGGTAGATCGCCGATGGCCGGAGAGCTGGTCCCGCGCAAGATCACCCGCGAGCAGCTGGAGCGCGTCATCCAGCGCGCCGCCGAGCTGCAGGCCGGCGAGATGGACACCGGCGAAGGGATGACCGAGCAGGAGCTGCTGAAGCTCGGCGCCGACGTCGGCATCCCGGGGCGGTTCCTGCGCCAGGCGCTCTACGAAGAAGCGGCCGGCGGCGCCTCCCTGGAGCACGACTTCCTGGGCCGCTGGGCCGGACCCAGGATGGTGCTGGCCCACCGCGTGGTCCCCGGTGAGCGCGCCGCCCTCGAGCAGGCCGTGAGCGCGTACATGACGGAAGAGGAGGCGATGACGCCCATGCGCCGCCTCCCCGACCGCACGGTGTGGGAGCGGCAGAAGGGCCTGTTCGCCGAGATGAAGCGCGGCCTTTCGCTCGAGGGCAAGGCGTACCACCTGGCCCGCGCGCAGGACGTCTCCGTGCAGATCGCCGCGCTGGAAGACGGCTACTGCCACGCCGAGCTGGCGGCGGACGTCGGCAACATGCGCGAACAGGCCGTGGCGGGCGGCGCCACGCTGCTCGCGACGGGCGTGCTGGCGGCCGTGGTGCTCGCCTTGATCCCGGGATTGTTCCCGATCGCCTTCCTGCCCCTGCTCGCGGGGGCCGGGCTCGCGATCCTCCCCGGCCGCGCCCACCGACGCAAGGTCGAGCGGATGCAGGTCGCGCTGGAGCAGGTCCTCGACCGGCTCGAGCGCGGCGAGATCCGCGGCCGGCCGCAGCTCGCGGGGCCGCGGCTGTCGGCGTTCGGCCGCATCGCCACCGAGATCAAGAAGTCCGTCGAGGACGTGGCGCAGTCGCTGCGGGAGCCGCCCGGCGGCGCGCCCCCGAGACCTTCCACCCCCGCACCGAGGAAACCCGGCACCCCATGAGCGACATCACCACCGTCGGCGTGCTCGGCTGCGGCCTGATGGGCAGCGGCATCGCCCAGACCGCGGCCGCCGCCGGCTTCACCACCGTCGTGCGCGAAGTGAGCGACGAGCTGATCGCCAAGGGCAAGGGCGCCATCACCGGCTCCCTCAACAAGCTCGTCGAGAAGGGGAAGCTCGACGCCGGGGCGCGCGACGCCACGCTCGGCCGCCTGCGCTTCACCACCCAGGTGGCGGAGCTCAAGGGCGCCGACATCGTGATCGAGGCGGTGACCGAGGACTTGGAGACGAAGAGCGCGCTGTGGAAAGAGCTGGACCGGCTGTGCCGGCCGGCGACGCTGTTCGCCTCCAACACCTCCAGCCTCACCATTGCCGCGATGGCGGCGACCACGACGCGCCCCGACAAGTTCGTGGGGCTGCATTTCTTCAACCCGGTCCCCCTGATGAAGCTCGTCGAGGTGGTGCGCACGGTCACCACCTCGCCGGAGAGCTTCGACCGCGCGTTCGCCTTCGCGCAGAAGCTGGGCAAGGAGCCCATCGCCGCGAAGGACAACTCGGGCTTCGTGGTGAACCTGCTGCTGGTGCCCTACCTGCTCGACGCGATCCGTGCCCTGGAGCACGGCGTCGCGAGCGCACCGGACATCGACAAGGCGATGCAGCTCGGCTGCGGCTACCCGATGGGGCCGTTCGTGCTGCTGGACTTCGTGGGGCTCGACACGACCTACAAGATCGCCGAGATCATGTTCGCCGAGTACCGCGAGGCGCGCTATGCGCCGCCGCCGCTCCTCAAGCGCATGGTGCTGGCGGGGTACTACGGGAAGAAATCCGGCAAGGGGTTCTACGACTACGCGACCACGCCGCCGCGCGTGAACGATCTGGGGCTGTGACGATGATCCTCGGCTACGACTGGCCGCGCCTGCACGCCGCCGTGAACGATTTGCCCCCGGCCCTGCTGCCCGTGTCGGTGCTGTTCGACCTCCTGGGCATCTGGCTCAAGCGCGAGTCGCTCCGCGCGGCGGCGTTCTGGACGCTGATCGCCGGCGTGCTCGGCACCGGCGCCGCCATCGTCGCGGGCCTGGAGGCGGAGGACGTCGTCCAGCACAGCGAGGCCGCGCATACCATCATGGGGACGCACGAGACGCTGGCGTTCATCGTGCTCGCGATCTTCGGGGTGCTCGCCGTCTGGCGCATCGTGCGTCGCGGCGTCTGGACCGAGAAGGAGCAGCCCGTCGCGCTGACGGCGGGCGTCATCGGGGTCGCGATCCTGCTCTACACCGCCAAGCTCGGGGGCCAGCTGATGTTCGACCATGCTGTGGGCATCCCGACGGCGCGGCTCGAGCAGATACCCGCCGAGCGCGCCGGCCACGAGCACGGCGCCCACGAGGAGCCGGCCGCGGCGATGCCGATGCCGGCGGCGCCGGACACCACCCAGGCGCGCACGGCGCGGCCCCCTGCCGACAGCACCCCGCGCTGATTTCCGGACGCGCGCGCTGCGCGTCCGTGTCGTTCTGAGCGCCGCCCTCGCGCTCGCGGCCTGCGCGCGGCTCGGCGGCCTGCGCCCCCGCTACGGACCGATCCCCGGCAGCATTTCCGAGGAGCTGGAGGCGAGCCCCGACACGGTGATCGCCGCCGTCGGGCGGCAGCTGGATTCGGCGGGACTCAAGGTCGGCGTGACCGACCCGGCCGAGGGCTACCTCGAGACCGCGTGGTACGACCTGGCGACGCGGCGCACCGTGAGCGGAACGGCGCGCGACCTCGACCACATCGTGAAGCTGCGGTTCTTCGCGGATCCCACGGCAGGGCACGCGCGCCTCGCCGCGGAGTGCGTGCGGCGCATCGCCTGGGACCCGAGCGAGCCGGAGCGGGACCTCGAGCGGATGGTCGCGGACAGCACGCCCGGGAGGGTGATGCTGGACAGTCTGATGGCGAAGCTGAAAGTGCGGTATCCGGTGTCGGCGCCGGCGCCGCCGGCGGGCCCCCCGGCGAAGGGCTAGCGCGCCTCGACGAAGCTCTTCACCCAGGTCTCGAAGCGCCCGAGGTCCACCGCCGCGTCCTTGCAGGGCCCGGCGGGGAGCCGCATCGTGAGCCCGAGGACCGGGACTTTCGCGGCGACGTCGTGGAGCCCGCTCACCATGTCCCGCTCGCACGCCACCGCCACCACCGCCCGCGGCCGCCGCTCCCTGATCGCGCGCCGCGCCAGCTGCCCCCGCGTCGCCACGAACACCGGCACCTCGTAGCGCCCCGCGACCTCCAGGATCCCGTCGAGCGCGTCCTTGGCAAGGCAGCGCGGGATCAGCACCAGCAGCTCGCCCTTGCCCACCTTGCGGCCGCGGCGCGAGGCCAGGCCGTTGTAGATCTCGACCGCCGCGTGCTCGACCCAGTCCCGGGCGCCGAAGCGGCGCGCCACGTGCGAGGTCCACCGCATCAACGCCAGGAACGGCCCCCGCTCGGCGAGCCGCTCCGGCAGCAGCAGCCGCCGGCCGTAGAACGACGCCACCAGCAGCCCGAACCACCACCACGCCAGCACGACCACGGCGGACACCGCGATGGTCACCGCGGCCGGCAGCGGGGCCCACAGCGTGGCGAGCCGCGGGCCGAGGAGGTAGGCGACGGCGTACGCGGCCGCGGCCAGCACGGCGAGGGTCAGGGCGGCGTAGCCGAAGAACCGGCCGGGCGGGCTCGTGAAGTCGCCGCCGCCGGGCAGCGGCCGGCCGTCCCACTCGTCCCACTCGTGACCGAGGCGACGATCCACCTCGATGCGGATGAGGTTCGCGCGACTGCCGTTGGAGGGCATGAAAGGGCGAGTATCACCGGGCCGAAAGTGCTTGTCAAGCCGAAGGCGCGGCCGTTACCTTGCGCGCGTGCACGCCCCTCCAGGTTTCCGCGGCGAGTTCCGGACCGATGACGTCGCGCGTGCGCTGTACGCCGAGGGCGCGGGCGTCTTCCGCATCGTTCCCGCGGCGGTCGCGGTCCCGGAGCGCCGGGACGACGTCGCCGTGCTGCTCCGCTGGGCGGCCGGCGCAGGCGTGGCCCTCGTGCCGCGCGCCGCGGGGAGCGGGATGCCGGGCGGCAACGTCGGGCCCGGCGTGGTGATGGATCTTTCCAAGGCGTTGCGCGACCCGCCCGTCGTGGACGCGGGCGCGCAGACCGCGCGGTGCGGCGCCGCGGTCACCTACCAGGCTCTGAACGGCGCCGCGGCCGGCTTCGGCCTGCACCTGCCTCCCAACCCCTCGAGCGGCGCGTTCTGCACCGTGGGCGGCATGGTCGCGACCAACGCCGCGGGCGCCCAGAGCGTCAAGCACGGCGCCATGCGGCGCTGGGTGCGGGCGCTGGAGTACGTCACGGTGGAGGGGGAGATCGGGCGCTCGGAGGAGCGCGGTCACGGCATCTCCGGCGTCCTGACGCGCGCCGTGACGGCGGCGGAGCGGCGGTTCCTCCAGGATGTGGCGCCCGACATCGGGGCTCACGCGGCGGAGCTGGCCGCGGCGGCGCCGCATACCACGAAGAACTCGTCCGGCTACGCCCTCGACGCCTTCGCCGCAAGCGGTCGGTTCTCCGATCTCCTCACCGGCAGCGAGGGCACGCTGGCCGTGATCACGGCGGTCGAAGTCGCGCTGGCGCCCCTGCCCGAGGAGCGCTCCACACTCCTGGTGACGCTGCGCTCGCTGGACGACGTCGGGCCGGCGGTGCTCGCCCTGCGCCCCTTCGGCCCCTCCGCGCTGGAGCTGCTGGACAAGACCTACCTCGACTTCGTGCGCGGCGCGGTCCAGCGCCGCATCCCCGCGGGCACGGAGGCCGTGCTGCTGGTGGAGTTCGAGGGCGCGGCGCACGAGGCCGCGGACGCGGTGCGCCCCTTCGCCGAGATCACCGAGCTGGCCGACGACACGGTGTCGGTGGGCCGGCTTTGGGAGCTGCGCCACCTGGCGAGCCCCATCCTCGCCTCGCTGCCGGACAACCAGCGCTCGCTGCAGGTCGTGGAAGACGGGTGCGTGCCCGTCACCGTGCTCGGCCGCTATATCCGTGCGCTGCGGGAGGCGGCCAAGGCGCACGGCTTCGGCATCGTGATCTTCGGCCACGCCGGGGACGGACACCTGCACGCCAACCTGCTGGCGGACGTCGCGGTCCCGGACTTCGTGGCGCGCCTCGCGTCCTGCCTCGACGCGGTGACGGGCGTGCAGCTCTCGCTGGGCGGGACGCCTTCGGGCGAGCACGGTGACGGCCGGCTGCGGGCACCGTACCTGGCGCGCACGTTCGGCGACGACTACGCGGAGCTGTGCCAGCGCACCAAGGCGGCGTGGGACCCCGCCGGCATCCTCAACCCCGGCGTGAAGGTCCCCGTCGGAGGAGAGCGGCTCGACGCGCGGCAGTTGAAGGTCGGCGTGGGTGCGCCGCCGATTCCCGCCGCCGTGGCCGCGCAGCTCCGCGAAATCGAGCGCTCCGCGGGTTGGGGTGCCTTCAAGCTGGACCTGGCGCGTTGACCTCTCACTTCGTCCTCTCACTTCTCACTTGAACCTCTCACCTTTCACCCCTCATTTCTCACTTCGCTAATGGAAATCATTCGCGCTCCGCGTATATCGCTCCTCGCCCGCCCCCAGTTCCTCGAGCCCGCCCACCTCAAGGTGGACTGGAAGGGCGATTCCACCGACGGCGAGAAGCTGGCCGAGTTCGCGGGCCGGCTGTGCTACATGAGCCAGGCCAATCCGGCCCATCGCACCTCCGCCGAATACCTGGACAACATCAAGAAGCAGGGGCACGGCTCCGTGCTCGAGCACTCGGTGTACGTCCTGCTGATCGAGGGCGTCTCCCGTTCCTGCTCCCACGAGCTGGTGCGCCACCGCGCCGGCTTCGGCTACAGCCAGCTGAGCCAGCGCTACGTGGACGAGTCGCACGCGGCCTTCGTGGTGCCGCCGGCGATGCTGGGGGACGCGCAGCTGGAGGCCGCCTGGCTGGCGCAGGTCACGGCCGCGCAGGCGGCGTACGTGCGGGCGGTCGAGGACCTGATGCGTCGCTACGAGTGGGTGGCCGACAAGGTGCACCGGCGCAAGATGGCCCGCGAGGCCGCGCGCTCGCTGCTGCCCAACGCCACCGAGACCAAGATCGTCACCAGCGCCAACGTGCGGGCCTGGCGCACGATGCTGGAGCTGCGGTGCGGCGAGGGCGCCGAGCAGGAGATCCGGCGCATGGCGGTGGCGGTGCTGCGGGTGCTGGCGGCGGAGGCGCCGCGGTTGTTCTCGGACTTCGAGGTCTACCGGGCGGAGGACGGCGCGGAGGCGGCGCGGGTCACGTACCACAAGGTGTGAGCCCGCGCCGCCTCCCGGCGGTCACGCTTCTTCTTCTTTCTCCTTCTTTTCCTTCTGGTGCTCGTCGATCACCTTCGCCGCGGCCTCCGGCGGCATCTCGGCATATCCCTTGAACTTGTGCCGGTACGTGCCGCGTCCCTGCGTGAGCGAGTGGAGCTGTGTGGCGTACTTGTACAGCTCGGCCTCCGGCACCACGGCCCGGAGCTTCAGCGCGGAACCGGCGGGCTCGGAGCCGAGGATCTGGCCGCGCCGCGCGCTGAGGTCGCCCATCACCGCGCCGAGGTATTCCTCGGGCGTCATCACCTCGAGGTCGGCCAGCGGCTCGAGCAGCACCGGCTTGCACGCGGGTGACACGTTCCGGAAGGCGAGGATGCCCGCGAGCTTGAACGACATTTCGTTCGAGTCCACGGTGTGGTAGGAGCCGTCGAACAGCTCCACCTTGAAGTCCACCACCGGGCAACCGGCCAGGATGCCGCGCACCGCGGCCTCCTGGATCCCGCGGTCCACCGCGGGGATGAACTTGCTGGGGATCGAGCCGCCGACGATCGCGTCCTCGAACACGTAGCCGGAGCCCCGTGGCAGCGGTGCCATCCGGATCCAGCAATCGCCGAACTGCCCGCGGCCGCCGGTCTGCTTCTTGTGCCGCCCCTGCCCCTCGCCCTTGCCCCGGATCGTCTCGCGATACGGGATCCGCGGCTTGGCCATCGTCGCGTGCACGCCGAACTTCCGCGCCAGCCGACCCAGGATCACCTCGAGGTGCCGCTCGCCGAGCCCGTGGATCCACGTCTGGCGCACGTCGGGGTTGTACTCCCAGTGGAAGGTCGGGTCCTCCTCCGTCAGCCGCGCCAGGCCGAGGTTGATCTTCTCCTCGTCGCCGCGCTCCTTGGCCTCGACCGCCACGTGGATGATCGGCTCCGGGAACGGGATGCGCGGCAGCACCACCGGCATCGCCTGGGTGCACAGGGTGTCGTTGGTGTGCGTGTCGCGGAGCTTCGCGATCACGCCGAGGTCCCCCGCGTGGAGGACATCCACCTCGAGCTTCTCCTTGCCCTGCGCCACGGAGAGGTGGTTCAGCTTCTCCGGCGCGCTGCGCGCCGCGTTGAACACCTCCTGCCCGTTCTTCACCGCCCCGGAGTAGATCCGGAACAGCGACACGTCGCCCACGTGCGGCTCCGACACCGTCTTGAAGACGAGGGCGCTGAAGTGCGCCTCGTCCTTCTCCGCCAGCTCCACCTTGTCCGCGCTGCCCCACTTCTCCGCGTGGGCCGGTGCGTTGTCGGAGGGCGGCGGCACCAGCTCCACGATCTCCGAGAGCAGCGCCCGCGTGCCGAAGGTCAGCTCCGCGGCCCCGCACAGCACCGGGAACAGCTCGCGCCGCTTCATCGCCGCGCGCATCGCCGTCACCAGCTCGTCGTGCGCGATCTCCTTGCCCTCGAGGTACCGCTCCACCAGAGCGTCGTCGGTCGAGGCCACGGTCTCGATCAGGTCGTTCTCGTACTTCTCGTACTCTGCCGCGAGCTCCTTCGGGATCGGCCCCTCGTCGTACTCGCCGGTCTTGGTGCCCGGCTTGTAGACCAGCGCGGTCTTGCTGATGAGGTTGATGATGCCGCGGTGCTGCGCCCCGGCGCCGATCGGGATCTCGACCGGAATGGCCTTGGGGCTCAGCCGCTCGCGGATCTGGCCGTAGACCTTCGCGAAATCGGCGTGCTCCTTGTCCATCATCGAGACGAAGAAGATGGCCTCGTGCTCGCACGCCTGAGAGTACTCCCAGACCTTCTCCGTGCCCGTCTCGACGCCCGCCGAGGCGCCCAGCACGATCAGCGAGGCGTCGGCGGCGTAAATCCCCGCCAGCGCGTCGCCCGCGAAGTCCAGGTAGCCCGGCGTGTCCACGAGGTTGATCTTCACGCCCTCCCACTCCGCGTGGGCCAGGGCGAGGTTGATGCTGTAGCCGCGTTCGATCTCGTCGGGGGAGTAGTCGGTGAGGGCGGAGCCTTCCTTGATGCGACCGTGCCGCTTGCTGCTTCCGGCCACGAAGGCGAGGGCGTCGACCAGGCTGGTCTTGCCGCTGCCTCCGTGGCCGACTACGGCCACGTTCCGGATATGGGTGCTCGGATATTCCTTCATCGCCAGCCCTTCGAACTAAGGGGAGCCTAACCTATCTCCGGCAAGAGAGTCGAGGCAAGAGTGCGCAGATCGGTTGCGAGACGGCGAGTTGCGAGTAGTTAAGAGTGAAGCAGACAGAGTGGCGAGGCCCCACTGCCCCGCCCCGGCGCTGCGGCCTACCACCCCTCGGAACTCGGCGTCTCGCAACTGTTCTGGCCGTGGCGTCTCGCAACTCAACTGCAAACCCTTATCTGTACCCGGCCGCCTGGAGCGTGAACAGTTCCGCGTACGTCCCTCCGAGCGCCACCAGCTCCTCGTGCGATCCCTGCTCCACGATCTGCCCCTTCTCCAGGACCAGGATCCGCTCCGCCATCCTCACGGTCGAGAACCGGTGCGAGATCAGCACCGCCGCCTTGCCCGCCGTCAGCTCCGCGAAGCGCAGGAACACCTCGTACTCGGCCCGCGCGTCGAGCGACGCCGTCGGCTCGTCGAGGATCAGCACCTGCGCCTCCCGCAGGTAGGCCCTCGCCAGCGCCACCTTCTGCCATTCCCCTCCGGACAGCTCGATCCCCTCCTCGAACCGCCGCCCGAGCATCTGCTCGTACCCTTTCGCGAACCGCTGCGCCACGCTCGACGCCAGGCTCCGCTCGGCCGCCGCGCGAACCCGGTCGGCCTGCTCCACCGCGCCGATCTCGCCGACCCCGATGTTCTCGCGGAGCACGAAGGCGTAGCGCACGAAGTCCTGGAAGATCACGCCGATGTTGCGGTGCAGGCTCGCGACGTCGTAGTCCCGCAGGTCCACACCGTCCAGGAAGATGCGCGCCCTCGTCCGGATCGTACAGCCGCCCCAGCAGCTTGGTCAGCGTCGTCTTCCCCGCGCCGTTCTCGCCCACCAGCGCCAGCCGCTCGCCCACGCCGAGCCGGAAGGTCAGGTGCCGCACCGCCCACACGTCGCTCCCCGGGTAGCGGAACCCGACGTCGCGGAACTCGAACCCCTCGCGGATCGGACTGGGCACCGGCCGGGCCCCGTCGCGCGAGACGATGCTGGGCTGCATCTCGAAGAAGGTGAACAGGTCCGCCAGGTAGAGGCTCTGCTCGTAGATCTGCGACGTCGAGAGCAGCACGCGCTGGATCAGGTCGCGACTCTGCTGGAAGGAGCCCGCCAGGAACGTCAGCACGCCGATCGTGAACAGGCCCGCGGGCGAGCGGTAGCCGACGACCGTGAGGTAGATGATCACGCCGTAGGCGCCGTAGTAGCCCACGCGTCCCGATCGTGGTGAGCAGCGTGCTCACCGCGCTGTGGCGGATCGAGAGCTTGCGGTTCGCCTCGTAGAACGCGTCGGCGAGCTTCGCGTAGCGGTCGGTCAGCCAGCGCGACAGCCCGAACAGCTTGATCTCCTTCGCCGTCTCGTCGCTGGCCGCCGTGAAGCGCAGGTAGTCGAGCTGGCGCCGCTCCGGCGTCCAGCGGTACAGCAGCGAGTAGCCGAGCGCCGCGAAGTGCGTCTCGCCCAGGAACGACGGCAGCACCGCCAGCGCCAGCAACACCAGCAGCCACGGCACGTAGAAGACCAGCGTGGCCGCGAGGCTCGCGAGGGTGATCAGGTCCTGCAGGGAGGAGAGCAGCAGCGCGATCAGCCCGATGCGACCCACCGTCTGGCGCCGCGCGCGCTCGAGGTGGTCGTAGAACTCCGAGTCCTCGTAGTGCCGGAGGTCGAGCGTCGCGGCGTGCTCCATCAGCCGCACGCTGATGCGGTTGCTGAACAGGTCGCCCAGCAGGCTCTCGACCAGCGTCCCGGCGCGCGCGAGCGCGTCGCCCACGACGGCGATCGCCGCGCCCGTCACCAGCAGCTCGCCCAGGTACTCCCACCGCACCGGCTGGCCGGCGCCGTGCGCCCGCATGGCCGCCACCACGCCGTCGATGATCAGCTTCCCGATCCACAGCACCGCCAGCGGCACGAACGCCCGGAGCAGCCGCAGCGCGACGATGGCCACGGCGTAGCCGCGGTGCGTCTCCCACACCATCCCCAGCAGCGGCCGCACGTTCCGGAGCGCCTCGAGCCGCTGGCGCCACGTGGGGCGCTGCATCGGATCGAAGGCGCCGCGCCGCCGCGGGGTGTTCGGGAAGGCAGGGGGGAGGCTGCTCATCGGCTGCCGAGGGTTAACCGGTTCCGGGCCGAACCGTCAACTCCTACAAGTGTACTCGTCATTTGAGAGAGAACGCCCCGTGCGCAAGATCTCGTGAATCCCCTAAGGTTCCCGACTCCCTCATCCGACGCACCGACCATGAATTTCATAGCGTCCATCAACCCGGCTGCTCCTCAAACGAATCAAACCGCGGCCGCGAACTCGGCCGACAGCGCCACGGCCGGGATCGGCCTTCCGCCTGCCGGTCTCGCACAGGCCGCTTCGACCAACACAATCAACGCCGCGCTGGTCTCCAGCCAGTGGGGCATCGATCCGGCTTTGGTAGCCGGCGTCTACGGTGGCGCGGGCGCGTCAGGATCGAACTGGTTCAGCAACGTCGAGCTGCTCCCGGCGCTCACAAACCTGACGAAAGCGAACGCCGAGCAGTCGCTCTCGCTGCTCGGCCTCGAGAAGCCGGCGGTCGGCCAGGGCAGCGCTACAGCGTCGCCGACCTCCGCCGCCGTACAGAAGAAGAGCAACACCGCGATTCCCGAGGGCGCCAACGTCGGCGCCGCCGTGGTGGACCCACTCTGGGGCAAGAACGCCTGAAGGTTCTGTCATAGAGTCACGCCGCTTCGAGCCAGAGGGCAGGCTCTTGAGCGTGTTTGGCTTCCTCTGGAAACTCAGCCGGCCGATCGGCCAGGTCCGGGCAAGTCGGCTGTCGGCGGGTTTGTGCCCAAGGTGCGGTTCGGCCCGTGTTATCCCGGCGATCGATGGCCGCATGGTTGATTGGGCAGCAGTTCGGGCCGCGCACCCGGCAGGGGTTCCGGTGGCTTGGGTGCATGGCTACGCCTCGAAACATGCTTGCCAGCGGTGCGGCTTGTTGTTCGAGGATCGGAGTCGCCCAGGCCGGATAGCCGAATGCGGTGACGTGAAACGATGTCTCGAGGCTCATCTGCGTTCGCTCGGAATGGCGTGTGAACCTTCGGGGTCCTGGTCGAGCCGCGATGACCACGTCGACGAGAACATCGGTAGCCCTTGGCCGTGGCCGGTCAGGCAGGGCGCTGTGGATCAGGCGGCAACCGGCGGAGACATCGCACGCCGTTTCGGCGCGCCGCTGTATGGGTGGGCCGCTGCGTGGAGGCGCCCAGACCACCGATAAGCCCCGGGTGATCGGCGACTGACACGCTTCGGGCGTGGACGACGTGAAGCTCGGCTCGATCGTTCGGGCCATTCGCCGCAAGAAGCGCCTCCGCCAGATCGACCTGGCGGCAGCCGCGGGTGCCAGCCAGCAGTCCGTGTCCGACCTGGAGCGCGGACGCCTCGATTCCCTCGCCCTTGCCCGGAGGATCGCGGAGTTCTCGGCATCTCGGTCGCGCTCACACCCGAGTGGCGCGGCGGTGATTTCGACCGGCTGACCGATGCCAGGCACGCCAGACTCGTCGAGCACTTGGGCCAAGGTTTGGCGTCGAGCGGTTGGGTCGTCCTGCCCGAGTTCTCGTTCAACCGCTACGGCGATCGCGGCTCGGTGGACATCCTGGCCTGGCGACCCGACTTTGAGGCGCTGCTCATCGTCGAGGTCAAGACGGATATCCGGAACGTCAACGAGCTTCTCCGGCGGCTCGACATGAAACGGCGGGTTGTTCCCGGCGTGGTGGGCCGCGACCGGGCCTGGCGGAGCCGGTACGTCGGAACGGTGCTGGCGCTGCCCGCCGCCTCCGGCAATTGGAGGGCGGTACGGAACCACGAGGCAACCTTCGCGGCGGCTCTGCCGGCCCGAACGATCGAACTTCGACGATGGCTCCGCAGCCCCGACCGATCCATCTCCGGAATTCTCCTTGTGGCGGATACCGCACCGGGCAGTGCCGGATCGAAAGTTGTCCTTTCGAGCAGGAGCTCGGCAGCCAAAGTGGAGCGGGCGCACGTCGCGCCACGCAAGAAGCGGGAGGGAGCGTTCGACTCCCGAGGGCCCGGGGCGCACCCATCGACCTCGGACGCGATCCGACACCGCCCCGCGCGGTAAACGCCACAAACGGGGTCCGGCGGGTTCGCCGGGACCGCCCTGCGCGGTAAACGCCACAAACGGGGTCCGGCGGGTTCGCCGGGACCGCCCCGCGCGGTAGACGCCACAAACGGGGTCCGGCGGGTTCGCCGGCACCGCCCTGCGCGGTAAACGCCACAAACGGGCGGCGTCACCGACGACGCCCTCGCCATCCACGGCCCTCGCGAACAGTTGCCCTGGCAAAGACCCGTCACATGTGGCAACCTCGCCCGCATGCCATCAACTCCCCAGCCCCGGTTCGGGGCCGACAGCGCTCGGGCGACCGCCACGACCGCCACCCGCCCCGGCGCCAGGTCCGCCACGACCGCCACCCGCCCCGGCGCCAGGTCCGACCCGACCGCCACCCGCCCCGGGGCCAGGTCCGACCCGACCGCCACCCGCCCCGGCGCCGCATGACCGAGCCGACGCCCGGGCCGGCCACCGGGCCGTCCACCGAACCGACCACTGGTCCCGTGAAGCCCTCGTACCGGGCTCTCCTCAATGTGCCCTCGCTCGGTCGAGTGCTGCTGGCGATGCAGATCGCCCGGATCGCCCAGTCGATGATCGGCATCGTCATGATCCTGTTCGCGCTGCAGCGGTACGACAGCCCGTCGCTGGCCGGCCTCGTCGGGTTCGCGAGCATCTTCCCGGGAATGATCATCAGCCCTATCGCCGGCGCCCTACTCGACCGGCACGGCAGAGTGCGGCTCATCATCCTCGACTACGCCGTCGCCGCCATCGCCCTGACGAGCATCGCGGCGCTTTCGTTGTCGAAGGAGCTGCCGGCCGGGCTGCTCGTCGCCGTCGTGGCGATCGCATCGATCACCGGACCGCTCAGCAGCAGCGGCCTGCGCAGCCTGTTCCCTCTGCTCGCTCCGAAGGAGCTCTGGGAGCGCGTCAACGCGGTCGATTCCAACGGCTGGGTTCTTGCCACCGTCGTCGGCGCCCCGATCGGAGCCGTGGCCGCTCAGGTCGCGGGCTTCGAGGCGGCCATGATCGGCATTGCGATGGCCTATGTGGCGGCCGCGGTCGTCATTTTCCGCGCGCCCGACCCACGAACGGATGTCCAGTCGACGGGCAACCTCCTCCGCGACGCATGGCTGGGCCTCGTCTACACCTGGCAGAACCGGACCCTTCGGGCCCTGGCCATCTCCTTCTCGGTGATGAACCTGTCCGGCGGCGCAATAGAGATCGTCGTCCCGGTGCTGATCCTGAGGCACCTCGGAATGGGCCAGGAAGTCGTCGGCTACGTGTTCAGCCTGATGGGTGCGGCCGGAGTCATCTCCGCGACCTTCTCGGGGCGGCTCAAGACGGAGGGCCGGGAGCGCCGGCTCATCCTCATCACGGGATTTGGCTTCGTCTTCGCGACTGCCGTGATGCTCGCGCCGGGCGGCCTCATTCCGATCGTGGTCTACATGATCGCCTGCGGTCTCCTGAACGGTCCCATGGACATCGCGATGTTCACCCTCCGACAGCGCCGCACCGATCCGGCCTGGATGGGCCGGGCGTTCACCGTGTCGATGAACCTCAACTTCTCCGGATTCCCCATCGGTCAGGCCCTGGCGGGGCTGATGCTGGCCTTCGTGTCCGTCGAGTGGGTCGTCGCCTTTGCCGTCGCGGCGAACCTCGCCGGAGCCGTCCTGGCCTATGTCATGCTGCCCCGAACGGAGGCCGAAGCCGACGGCTCGGCCATGGCATCGGACGCCGTGGGCAGCCCCGCCTCCTGAGCGCGACGCCGGCGCTGAATAGCAAGAAGCCGGGCTCATCGCCCGGCTTCCGCTCCACCTGCCGAGCCGCCTGAAGGCGGCGGGCAACCTACGCCTCTGCTGCCACCTCGGCCGTGTCGCCGTGGACTTCGGGTGCCATGCCGAGGGCCTGCCGGGACCGGACCTTGGCGTCCTCGACGAGCGAGTACACGACCGGGACGACGATCAGGGTGAGGAACGTGGAGGTGAAGAGGCCGCCGATGACCACCGTCGCCAGTTCGGAGGCGATGATCTCGCCCTCGGAGAGGCCCAGGCCGAGCGGCATCAGGGCCAGCATCGTGGCGATGGCCGTCATCAGGATCGGTCGGACGCGGGTCCGTCCGCCCTGCATCAGCGCCTCGTACATCGGCAGGCCGCGGCGCCGGTGCTGTTCGACAAGATCGAGCAGAACGATCGCGTTCGTGACCACGATGCCGATCAGCATCAGGAAGCCGATGAGGGCGCTGACGCCGATCGCGCGCTGGGTCAGGAAGAGCGCCGGGAAGGCGCCGATCGTGGCCAGCGGCAGGCTGAACATGATCACAAGCGGATCGATCAGCGAGTTGAAGACCAGCACCATGACGATGTAGACGAGGAGGATGGCGACCGCCATCGAGACGAACAGGCCGCCGAAGGCCTCGCTCATCTGCTGAGTGACGCCGGAGAGCGTGACCGTCACGCCCTGGAGCTTGCCCTGGGCCTGCAGGTCGTCGATGACCTTCTGGACCTCACGCGAGACGCCGCCGGTGTCCTTGGCGGTCGATGTCGGCCGAGATCGTGGCCGCGGGTGACTGATCGACGCGGCTGATGCGGGCCTGGACGTTGACGAGCTGGACCGTCGCCACGGAGCGCGAGCGGGACCTTGGCCGTGCCGACCGGCATCTGCGAGAGGGCCGCCACCGAGTTCAGATCCTTGGCCGCGATCTGGAGATACACGTCCGCCGGACCTGTGGCCAGGTTGACCGTGCCGGCCTTGGTGCCGACGAGCGCGTTGTGGATCTCGGCCTGGACCTGGGCACGTGGTCAGGCCGGCCATGATCGCCTTGTTCGGATCGACGTTGACCTGGATCTCGGAGCTGGCCGTGGCCAGGTCGCTCTTGACGTTGAGCAGGTCCGGCTGCGTCTTGAGAGCGGCGATGATCTGGTCCGTCGCCGGCCTCGACCTTGGCCGTGTCGGCGCCACTGACGACGACGCTGATCGAGCCGCTGCCGGTCATGCTCTGCTGGGCGACCTGGATCGTCCAGCCGTCGGGCTCCAGCTTGGAGAGCTGGTCGTCGAGCTTGAGCTGCTCGGCGTTGAGATCGATGCTGTTGTCGAGCCGGGCGACGATCGTGGCCGAGTTGGCGGCACCGCCGGTGAAGGCGGCCGCGATCGCCGAGAGGCCGGTGTCGGAGTCGCCCGGCACGGTGGTCTCGACGAGATTGACTTCGCTGTTGGTCTGCGAGCTGGGCGACGACCGTCTTGGCCCTGTCCGAGGACCTCGGACGACGGCGTGCCGGAGGGCGGCGCGACGCTGACCTGGAGGAACTTCTGCCGAGCCGGTGTTGAGGAACTGCGTGGGGATGTGCGGGACGAGGAGGCCGGCCACGACGACCAGGGCGGCCGAGATGCCGATGACGCTCCAGCGGCTCGCGGCGGTTCTGCGAGCGCGAGCCTGCAGGATCGGGGTGTAGATGCGCTGGACGATGCGTGTCGTGGTGCTCGAGCGCCCTCGTCCGGGTTGAGCTTGATGCGATCGATGAAGAGGCTCGCCAGGACCGGGACGACGGTCAGGGCGCAGACGAGCGACGCGAGCAGGGCGAAGGTGACGGTCAGCGCGAAGGGCAGGAAGAACTGGCTGACGAGGCCGCCGACGAAGCCGAGCGGCAGGAAGACCGCGACCGTCGTCAGCGTCGAGCTGGTGATGGCGCTGGCGACTTCGCGCGTGCCCGAGATGACGGCATCGCGCATCGAGTCGCCGCGGCCGCGGTGGCGGTAGATGTTCTCGAGGACGACGATGGCGTCGTCCACGACCCGGCCGACGGCTACCGCCAATCCGCCCAGGGTCATGATGTTGATCGTGACGCCGGCCACGAGCATGAGCGTCAGGGCGGCCATGATCGACACCGGGATGCTGACCGCGGCCACGAGCGTCGATCGCAGGCTCATCAGGAACACGAAGATCGTGATGATCGCGAAGAGCGCGCCCAGGCCGCCCTCGCGGACCAGGCTGTCGCGCGACTCGATGATGAAGGTCGAGAAGTCCTCGATCGTCGTGACCGAGAACGTCGCGCCGCTCTGGGTCTGCAGCTGGGCGAGCTTGTCCTTGACCTCCTGGACGACGTCGACCGTGTTCGCGTCGGACGTCTTCGAGACGCTGAGGACGAGCGACGGGCGAGCCGTTGATCTGGGCGTAGCCCGTCGGCTGGACGTCGACGAGTGAAACCGTGGCCAACGTCGCCGATGGTGACCGGCGTCGGGATCGTGACCGCCGAGCCGGCCGCGGCATCTTCACGCCCACGACCAGGTTCGTGATCTCACTGGTGGAGGCGATCTGGTGCTGCGCCGAAACCGGGATCGAGATCGTTGCCGGTCGGCAGCGAGCCGGCCGAGCAGGATCAGGTTGTTGGCCTGCAGGACGCTCTGGATCTGGCTGATCGAGACGCCGCTGTCGGCGAGCTTCGCCGGATCGAGCGCGATGAGCACGCGCTGCGGCGATCGCGCCCGAGCAGGTCCACCTTGCTGACGCCGTCGAGGCTCTGGAGCGCGGGCACGATCGTGCCCGCGGCCAGCGGCGTTCAGGGCCGCCTGGGTCGGTGCTCGCCGGTCGCCTGGATCGCGACCGTGATCGGCGGCAAGCGCGTTGATGTCGAGCGACATCACCGTCGGCGTCGGCGCCGGTGGGCAGCGGTCAGCGCGGCTGCAGGTTCGCCTCGACGATGGCCTTCGTCTCCTTGACGTCGGTGCCGTAAGTGAACGCGGCGACGACGATCGAGAGGCTGTTGACCGAGCTCGAGTTGACGTGCTTGATCCGCGCGCACGCTGCCGATCGACCGCTCGACCGGCTCCGTCACCTGCGTGGCAACGTCCTGAGCGCTCGCTCCCGGCATCGGGCGTGATCGACGACGACGTACGGGAACTGGATGTCGGGCAGCAGCTCCTGCTTGAGCTGAGACCAGGAGAAGACGCCCGCCAGAAGAGCGGCGAGCGTGATCAGCACGGTCACGCTCCTCTTGCTGACGGCCAGCTGGGTCAGACGGATCACTGATTGCTCCCTTGCTCGCTACCGGATGGCATTCGTTGGGACTTCGTCTACGGCTTGGCGGTTCGATCTGGCTTGGCGGAACCCCTCAGGTCTGCCGGGCCTTGACTCGCTCGGAGACGATGGTGATGAGGCGGGCTATGTCCGCCAGCTCATCGTCGGTGAGCACCTCCAGGAAGCGCCGCATCATCTCCAGGCGCATCCCCGAGATCTCGTCTATGAGCTTCCTGCCGACGTCCGTGAGGCCGCATTCGACGACGCGCCGATCGTCCGAGCGGTGCTGCCGGGTGACGAGCCCGTGGCGCTCCAGACGGTCGATCGCCCCGCTGGCCGTCGGCATGCCCACGCCCAGCCACTCGGCGACGCGGCTGATCGGCGATGGCCCGTGCTTGCCGAGCAGGAACAGCAGGCGAATCTGGCTGAAGGTCAGCTCGTGAGCGACCCAGCTCCGGGCATCGTCGGGGCCCCCCATCTCCCAGAGGTCACCGAGCCCCTCGATGGCAGTCTCGATCTCTCGCTGGCGTGCAGCCCGACCGTCGTATTCGGTAGAAACTTCGCTCACACGCGAACAGTATCACGTCAGGCCGAATATATCGGCATCAGACGAATGAACTAGGACCCCCGGCGCGGCCGACCGTCGCGGCCGGACCGAGGCCCAGTACGCGGACCTCAGCGAAGCCGACTACCGTCCGATTACCGATTCGAGGGATGGCGCGACGAGTTCACAGCGCGCCATCGTGCGCTGCTACCTTTCCGCATCGACAGGGGAGGAACGGTGATCAGACGCGCGAAGCCAGAGGGCCCGATCCGCTGGACGACGATCGGGAGCGCGCCGTATCCGACCGCCGACGAACCGTGCTCCGGGTTCCTGCTCCAGGCCGGCGGCGCCAACGTGCTCGTGGACATCGGCGGCGGCGTGCTCGGACCGCTGCAGCACTACCTCCGCCTGGAAGACCTGCACGCGATCTGGATCAGCCATCTCCACGCCGACCATTTCGGCGACATGCCGCTCCTCTACTACGCCTTCGCCTTCTCCGAGCGGCCGATGCGCAAGATCCCGGTGCTCGGCCCCGTCGGCTGGGCCACCCGGGTCGAGGATTTCGTGAAGAGCGCTACCGACCACCAGCATGAAGAACTACTTCCAGGTCGTGGAGCTAAAGGACCGGGGCATCGCCGAGATCGGCGACCTGCGCATCCAGGCGCGCGCGGTCGAGCACGGCGTGCCGGCATTCGGGTTGACGGCGCGCTTCGGCGATCGGCGGCTCGCCTACACCGGCGACAGCGGCCCCTGCGACAACCTTGTCACCCTGGCCAAGGGTGCCGAGGTTCTCGTCGCGGAGTGCTTCGCCACCGAGATCGAGATCCCGTCGGTCCACCTGTCGCCGGAGGATGCCGGGCTGACCGCCGCTCACGCCGGAGTCTCTCGCCTCGTCCTGTCGCATCTCGCCCCGGGTCTATCGCATGATGAGGCGATCGACCGCGCGGCTACCACCTTCCACGGCCCGATCGAAATCGCGACGCCCGGGATGAGCATCGACGCCTGACGGCCGATGAAGGCGGCTGACTGCAGAAATTGAACGTTTCGGGCCTCTCCCGCGCCTGATACTCATGACGACGCTGGCAGGAGGGTCGAGGGTGAGGGTCCGGGTCGCCGGAGGAACGCTGAACGATCGCCGCGAGACGTTCGAGCGGCTTACTCAAGCCCGCCTCGATCGTTCATACCGGCTGGCGTCGGCTCTGCTCTCCGATCGAGACGAAGCCCAGGATGCCGTTCACGACGCCGTCGAACAGGCCTGGCGAGACAGCGACCGCCTCCGCGACATCGGCCGCTTCGACGCCTGGTTCGACTCGATCGTCATCAACCGTTGCCGTGATCGCCTCCGGCGCCGAAGAGGCAGCCAGCAGCTCCTCAAAGACCCGCCGGACATCCCTGGTCCGGATCACTTCTCCCGGTCCGCCGAGCGCGAGGCCCTCACCGCCGCGGTCGCCGAACTCGACGCGGATCACCGGATCGTGGTCGTGCTGCGGTTCGTCTCGGACCTGAGCATCGCGGAGATAGCGGCCCGGACCGGTGAGCGCGAGGGAACGATCAAGTCCCGGCTTCACTACGCGCTTCGCCATATGCGAGCGGCCTATGACGCCGCCGAACGAACTGAGGGAGGCGCCCGATGAGCGACGACGAGCGCTTCGAACGCGATCTGCGAGAGGTCCTCGGGAGGAACCTGCCGGGGTCGGCACCATCTGAGTTGCGGAACGATGCGCGGGCCGTTTTCGCGACACGCCGCCCTTCCGACTACAGAAGTGCTCGCCGGCGATCCGCACGTCTGGCAGCCCTCGGCTTCTCAATTCTTCTGGTGGCGGCCGTGGTCGGGACGCTCGTCGTGGCTCACTCGGGCACCAGCGGCCTGTCGACGCCACGCGCCGGCGACTCCGATGCCGGCGACTCCAAGCCCGGCCTCGACGGCCACAACGTCCCTGCCCTCCCTGCTTCCGAGCCCCAGCACCCTCGAGGGTCCCGAGGTTGACGACGTCGGGCTCATCGACGCCGAGCACGGCTGGGCGCTTTCGATGGGTCGCCTCTTCCTGACTTCGGACGCCGGGCAATCGTGGAAGTACGCCTTCAGCCTCGCCGATCCGACCGAAAGCGGGCTGGTGTCGTTCGCGGACGTCGAGCACGGCTGGGCGGTGAACCGCGCCTTCGGAGAAGGGCACGCTCAGGCGAACCACCGACGGCGGAGTCACCTGGCAGACCCTGGCCGCTCCACCGCTGGACTCGCCGACCGGGCTTCAATTCTTCGATGCCGATCACGGGCTGATCGCCTTCTCGGGATCCGGCACCGCGCCCGGCAGCGTCTGGTCGAGCTCGGATGCCGGTGCGTCATGGTCGAAGGTCGGCGATCTCCCGGTCGCCGTCATCGGCACCGTAGAGTGGAGCGACTCGCTTACAGGTTGGGCCAAGGCCTCGAGCCAACCGGAACTCCCGATGGCGTCCCAGAACGACGCTCTATGTCACGCGAGACGGTGGAAAGACGTGGAATCCGACCCGCCTTCCCGCGCCGCCAACCGACTGGAGTGGAAGTGACTGGCTGCCGGTACTGGAAATGCCGGCCGTCTTCTCCGGGCGCGGTGCCGTCGTATCAGCCTGGTATGGCGACGGTACGGGCGGCATGACCCAGATCCTGGTCACGCAGGATGCGGGGGCGACCTGGGGGATAGCCCGCGACCCCGGAGTCCATCAGGTCCGATCCAGATCGCGGCCCTCGATGAGCGCCATTGGGTGGCCGGCCTTCAGGAGAGATCCGGCGATTCCTGGATGGAGAAGCTGGCGACCACCGATGACGCCGGCCGCTCATGGCGTCCGGATTGCAAGAACGTGCCGGGCGGGTGGATGAACTACACGAAGCTCGCTTTCGCCGACGCGCTCCATGGCTGGGCGATCAACAACGGCGACTTGCCGCTGCAGCTCTATTCAACTTCCGATGGCGGGATGACCTGGCGCTTGCTCCAACCGAATGGGGGCCCCAGCCCAACTCCCAAGGTGTGCTCGGCTGACTACGTCATCCTCGGAACTGGTGGTGGAACCACCCCGGCGCCAACGCTGTGGTTCAACGTCTTCGCCTACGACTTCGCGCCCGACACTACGGCGACGTTCACGTTCGACAAGCCCGTGATCGGCTGGCCTGGTGAGGGCGCGCCTACGGAGCCTTCCAGACGTGGATGGCGAAGCTCAGTGACAGCGGGAGCAAGTTCACCTTCCGGGCGGCCGATCCAGCGGCGAGCTCGATCACCGTGCGGATCCAGTCGCCTGCGTGCACGGCCACGACGACCGTGGATGTGACCGCCGCCAGTCAGTAGAGAGTCGGAGCCGGCCCGCCTCCGCTAGATCGCCTCTCGCCGATACGGCGCGTCGAGGACCACGAAATCCCTACGGCCGACCAGGGCGGAGCGAATCCGGTGAACGTTCTGGTTGTAGAGCAGCCGGTCCCACCAGTGGCGCGGCAGGTGCTCGGGCAGCAGCACGATCGTTAACCGGTCCGGATCCTCGGCCTGCGAGACCTCGAGATACCGGACGAACGGCCGAACGAGCGCCCGATACGGCGACTTCCACCAGGACGACGCGAGCGCCCGGCGACTGCCGCTCGACGCGTTCGCGGAAGTGCTCGCCCTCGGCGTGGTCCAGGGTCACGTGGACCAGCTGGACTTCCTCGCCCATCGTCTCGCCGACCTTGACGGCCTGGACCACGGCTCGGCTCATCGCCTGAGCGGCCACCACGACGCGCTGGCGCCGGTGGGGCGGGCCGAAGACGACGTCCTGCTGGACTTCGAGGCCGACGCCCTCGCTGTCGTACTCGTGGCGGACGAAAAGCATCAGGCCGACCAGGATCGGGACGACGATGATGATCATCCAGACGCCCTGATCGAACTTCGAGATGGCGATGACCACGACCACGATGCCCGTCACCACGCCGCCGATGCCGTTGATCAGCGCGCTCCGCCGCCATCCGGACCCGCGCTCGGTGAACCAGTGCTTCACCATGCCCGACTGCGACAGCGTGAACGACGTGAAGACGCCGATCGCATAGAGGCCGATCAGGCGGTCGGTCGAGCCGTTGAAGGCGACGACCAGGGCGATCGATACCAGCGAGAGAGCCACGATTCCGGAGTTGAATGCGAGCCGCTCGCCCCGCAACGCGAACTGGCGTGGAAAGAAGCCATCTCGAGCCAAAATCGAAGACAGGCGCGGGAAGTCGGCGAAGCTCGTGTTCGCGGCGAGGATCAGGATCCCCATCGTCGAGAACTGGAGTATGTAGTACATGGGGCCGCGGCCGCCGAAGACGGTCCGCCCAACCTGGGACAGGACGCTCTCGCCGACGCCCGCAGCGCCCGCCGGGTGGGCACCGATGTTCACGGCAAGGTAACTCGTGCCCAAGAACATGACACCCAGCAGCGTCGCCATGATGATCATGGTCTTCTGAGCGTTCTTCCACTCCACCGGTTTGAACGCGGGGACTCCATTGGCCACGGCCTCTGTCCCCGTCATGGCCGAGCAGCCATCCGCGAAGGCCTTGCAGAGCAGGAAGATCCCCATGTTCTCCGTCGCTACGCCGGTCAAAGGCTCAACGTCGGCGACCTGGGCAAGCTGACCCGTCATGGACCGAAACACGCCGACGCCTATGAGCAGCAGCATGGAGCCGATGAATATGTAGGTGGGGCTCGCGAACAGGGTGCCGCTCTCTCGCAAGCCGCGCAGATTTCACGACCATGACCAGCAGGATCGACAGGGCGATGAGTGGAACGGCCACTGATTGGATCGCCGGGAAGGCGGAATACAGAGCCTGGACGCCCGACGAAACGCTCACGGACACCGTCAGGACGTAGTCCGTCAACAAGGATCCGGCCGCCACCAGGCCGGCCAGGACGCCCAGATTGGCGTGGGCGACGATGTAGCTTCCGCCTCCGTTGGGATATGCCCGGATCGTTTGGCGATAGCTGAAGGTAACGATGACCAGAAGGGCCACGACCACGACCGACAGACCGAGCACGTACTGGAATTGGACCTGCCCGGCGCCGACCAGGATCAGCATCATCGCCCCGGTCGCGTAAGCCACCGACGACATCACGTCGGACGAGAAGACGGGCAGGGCCTTCCAAATGGGAAGCCGCTCGGTAAGGTCCGCGGCCGACGAGAGCGGGCGACCGAACATGAAGTCCGCAAATCGTAGCCATTCGCCGCTGGTAGGCGGTCCGCGGCGCCTGGGCCTCGAGCTTGGCTTCGAGGACCCCGGGCGCGATGTATCGGAAGTAGCGCGCGTGCGGGCGGTCGACTACGACTCGCCGGTCCCCCAGCTTTCGACCGTGCAGCGGCCGAACGTCATTCATTCGGGCTCTCTCTCGTGACGACGATGTCCACGCGGCCGCCGGGACGGACGACGGTAGGGAGTATCAGGACGTTGGCTTCTTCCGCCAGCTGGTATGCCCGCCAGAGCAGGCCCGGCCACGACGGGAAGTTGGAAAGTACGATTCGACGCGCGAGACCGGCCGACACGAGTTCGACCGCGGCCTCTATGTCGGCGAAACCGGGCTCGTGGATGAGTGCCTCGGCCGGCTCGACGGGCTCGGCAGTCTCGACCGGCTCCAACTCCTCGGCCGACTCCAACTCCTCGGCCGGCTCGGGCGCGACCAGCCGAATCTCCGCCCCTGACAAGCCTGAGCACGCCTTCTGCGAACATCATGAGCACAAGCTAGGCCGGACCCCCACGAGGAAAGGGGTGCGAAGCTACCCGTTCGGGCTCAACAAGCGCTCAACAGAGGCGGAAGGGCAAGACCAGGGCAGCCGAGCGGGCGGGCGACGATGCCGCTCGGTCAGGCTGCCCGGATCTGCGGACGACGGCCGGCCGCGTCAGGAACCGCCGCGTCAGTTGGCGCAGGGCGACGGTCGAATCGTTGCCCATTCCGCCTTCGGGAACCAGGTCGCCCGAGATCCCGGTTCGGGGGCCTCTCCTTCCGTAAGCGCTCCCATCTCGAAGGTGACCCGCATCGGCGCCTCCTTGAGGAAGAGCATCGCCGCGGCCCCGACGAGCGCCGCCGACGATGCCGACCCAGAACGTCGACGCGAGCGCGATCGAGAACGCCTGGTGGATGCCGTCGACGATGTTCGGGACCAGCGGCGCGATCGGCGCCCGGGCCTGCTGCCGGCACGCTCGGCCAGGATCCGCTGGCCGAGGTCGCCGGTGCCGGTCAGGTCGATCGCACCGCCGCCCGCGCCGCCGGCGAACTGGCCGACGACCTGCGGCGGGACGCCCGCGCGTCGCGAGCTGCGCCGGCACCTCGGTGACCATGCGGCCGGCGAAGACCGTCCCGGCGATGGTCAGCCCGACCGTCCCGCCGATCTGCTGGAAGAACGTCAGGCTGGCCGTCGCGACGCCGACGCAGCCGGCGTCGACCGAGTTCTGGACGATGAGCGTGAAGACGGCGAACGACGGGCCGATGCCCGAGGCCGGCGACGACCATCCACAGCCACAGCGATCGGCCGGTCCGTGTCCGCGCGCAGGTTCGTCAGCAGGAAGAGGCCGGCGGCCAGCAGCAGCAGCGAGCCGAACATCAGCAGCTTGTAGCGGCCGGTCCGGGCCACGATCTGGCCGGACGCGATCGCGCTGAAGATGAGCGCCGCCAGCAGCGGCAGGAGGTTGTAGCCGGATTCGGTCGCGCTCGCGCCGGCCACCGACTGGAACCAGCGCGGCAGGAAGATGACCGCGCGCGAAGAACCCGAACGCGGCCAGGAACATGCCCGTGACCGAGATCGTGAACGAGCGGATCCGGAAGAGGCCGAGCGGCACGATCGGCTCGGGCACGCGCGACTCGATCCAGACGAACACGAGCGCCGAAGGCCAGGCCGAGCAGGATCAGGCCGCCGACCGCCGGGTCGGTCCAGTCGCCGGTCTGCTTGTTGGTCAGGCCGACCAGGAACGGGCGCGATCGCGAGCGCGAACGACGGCCGCGCCGAGGTAGTCGATGTTGCGGGCCGCCTCCGGCCGGCGGATGGCCGGCAGCAGGCGCAACAGGATGACGAGCGAGACCAGCCCGATCGGCACGTTGACGAAGAAGATCCAGTGCCAGCGTGAACTGTGTCGGTGATGAAGCCGCCGATGCCCGGACCGAGCAGCGACGAGAGACCGAAGACGGCCCCGAACAGGCCCAGGTACTTGCCGCGCTCGGCGGGCGTGTACAGGTCCGCGACCACGGCCAGAGCGACCGGGAAGATGGCGCCGCCGCCGAGGCCCTGGAGGCCGCGGAAGAGGATCAGCTGCCACATCTGCTGGCTGAGCCCGGACAGCACCGAGCTGACCAGGAACAGGCTCACCGCCCAGATGACGATCGGCCGGCGGCCGAAGAGGTCCGACAGCTTGCCGTAGATCGGCCCGCTGATCGTGGCGGTCAGCAGGTAGACCGTCACCACCCAGGTGTACAGGTTGTCGCCGTTCAGGTCGGTGACGATCCGGGGCAGGGCCGTGCCGACGACCGTCTGGTCGAGGGCGAACAGGAACAGCGCCAGCAGGATCGCGCCCAGGATCTCGAGCTTCGCTCTGGGGCTGAGCTCGATCGCGGGCTGGTTGGCTGATTCGAGTTGCGACATGCCGTCTCCGGAGGGTTTCTGCGGTCGGGAGTGAATTGGGGGGGCGCATCGGCCGCGGCAGCGGGCCGGACGGGCATGGTGACCAAGCGGTCGCCGAAATGGAAGACCACCCTACTAATCGTTTCGGTCAACGCGACGCGGCGAGGGGCGCGAGGACCGGCTGGCGGATCGCGGCCGGCTCGCCGGCCGAACAGGCTCACCTCAAAAGTGGCTCAACATGTCGGGCAGAAAGGAGTCCCGCGGGGGTGGTTAGGGACTAGGATCGAATGGATGCATCTACACAGCGTCCACTTTCCACGGCCGGCCGACGCCGCGAGAGTCGCCGCCCTTGCCGCTGTCAGCCTAGGCGCCTCGACTCTCGCGATCGCGGCGCTGCGAGCCGGCGTCCACGCGACGTTCGCGGCACCGGTCTATCTGCTGGCCGTGCTGGTTATCGGAGTCCGGCACGGGACCATTCCCGCGATCCTCACATCGGTCGCTGCATTCCTGCTCTACGACTTTCTCTTCGTCGAGCCGCTCTACACGCTGACCATCAACAGTCCCGACGAGTGGCTGAACCTTCTGGTGCTGCTGGTGGTTTCCGCGGCGATCGGGCGGATGGCGGCCGAGCTTGCGTCGCGAGCCGACGAGGCGGCCGGCCGAGCGCGCGAGGCTGAGAGCCTTCATGCCATAACCGGCACTCTCGCCGCGACAAGAACGGTGGCGGAGGCGGCGCCGACCGTCGTGAAGAGGCTCTGCGAACTCACCGCGATGGACAGGGTTTGGTTCGGACTTGGAGCGGGCCCGGCGGAGGAGCGGATCCTGGCCGACACGGGAGCCGACGAACCGCTTCCCATCCTCGGCTGGCAGGTGGTGTTGCAGCGAACGCCGGATGGCGAAATGCGATGGACCAGGGCGCACGTTCCCGGCGTCGTCTCCCGCTCGGCCAGAGTCGCCCTGCATCGGATCAGGGTGGAGGTGGCCGGCGAGGTCGTCGGACACATCTGGGCCGCGCGAACCCGCGGCCGGCCGGAACCGGACAGGGCCGAGACGCGGATCCTCTCAGCCGCGGCCGACCAGCTGGGCCAGGCGATCATGCGCGACAGGCTGACCCAGGAAGCGACGGCGGCGGAGATCGCCCGCCAGAGCGAGGCGCTCAAGACGGCCCTGCTCGATTCCGTCTCGCACGATCTGCGAACGCCGCTCGCCACGATCCGAGCCGCCGCCGGAAGCATGCTCGATCGCCAGATCCAGTGGTCTCCCGAGGAGCAGCGCGAGGCGTTCGAAGCCATCGACTCCGAAGCGGAGCGGATGGGCCGCCTAGTCCGCAACCTGCTCGACCTCAGCCGCATCGAAGCCGGGGCGCTCCGTCCGGAACTCGAGGCCCGCGGCCTTGCCGAGCTTGCGACCGATTGCGCAGCCCGAGTGAATGCCCAGGGCAAGTCGATCTCCGTCGAGGTTCCGGCCTCGACGCCGCTCGTTCTCGTCGACGAGGTCTACATCACCCAGGCCCTCACCAACCTTCTCGAGAACGCGGTCCGATACGGAGGCAACTCGATCCAGGTGAGCGCCGGCGCCTCGCCGGATGGCCGCTCGGTGGAACTGCGGGTGGAAGACGATGGCGAAGGCGTACCTTCAGGTTCGCTCGATCGGCTGTTCGACAAGTTCTACCAGGTCTCCCGGTCGGCGGGACCGGGCCGGCGCGGGATGGGCATCGGCCTGACCGTGGTGGCCGGCCTCGTCGGTGCGATGGGCGGCAGCGTGCGGGCAGAGCAGGGTAGGCTCGGCGGGCTGGCGATCGTGGTGTCGCTGCCAGCGGCCAACGTTCCGGACGAAGTCGAGGAGGCGGTCACGTGACGGCGCCCGGCGCCGGCGGCCCTCACCTCCTCGTTGTCGAAGACGAGGAGCCGACCCGGAAGTCGCTGGCCACGTACCTGCGGCGCCGCGACTATCGGGTTGAGGAAGCGGCCACGGCCCAGGAGGCGCTCCGCTGCTGGGACTCGCAGCGGCCCGACGCGATCCTGCTCGATCTCGGGCTGCCTGACCGCGACGGCATCGAGGTGATCCGGCGGGTTCGCCGCGAGTCGGCAGTGCCGATCATCATCCTGTCCGCCCGCGGAGATGAACGGGATCGCATCGCCGGCCTGGACGCAGGCGCGGACGACTACCTGGGCAAGCCCTTCAGCGTGGATGAACTGAACGCCCGCATCCGCGCGGTCCTGCGCCGGGCCGGCGGACCGGCGGCCGGCGGCGACGGGCGGCTTAGGCTGGGGCCGGTAGAGATGGATCCTGTCCGGCGTGAGGTGACCGTTACGGGCAATCCGATCCGTCTCACGCCGCACGAGTACGAGCTGCTCAAGGTGCTGCTCTCCAATCAGGGCCGGGTAGTGACTCGCGAGCGGATCCTGCGAGCGGTTTGGGGCGTGGCCTACTCGGACGCGACCCAGTACGTCCACGTGTACGTGGGACGGCTGCGCAAGAAGCTCGCGGAGGCCGGCGCCGGGGCAACGGCCGAGCGCCTCTTCATGACCGAGACAGGCATCGGGTACCGGGTGGCGGACGAGCAGTCGCTCTAGCCGGACCGTCGGATGCCGGCCCGATTTCGTTTAGCGCGGATTTAGGCGAAAGACGGGACGCCGAACCCCGGCCTCTTGGGCCCCAGATCGACGATGGGCTCATGAACAGAGACCAAACGGCGGAGTTCGATCCGGCGACCGAGAGGCTGGCCGGCGAACTCGCCGACGTCGAGGCATCGATCGCGCTCGTCTCTTCGGGCGTCGCGACGCAGGTCACCCTCACCGGCATGCGCTTCGGGCAGCAGCTGACGGACCACTTCCAGGGTCTGGCAGCGCGCGAAGGGGTCGGCATCGAGGCCACGTTCTGGCCCGAAGACACGGCCTGCGACATCCACATCTCCAGGGCCACACATGTCTGAGACCCCCGGCCCGAGTCCTCTTCGTCGAGGACGACGCAGGGGCTCGCCGGCATCGTCGTCCGGCACCTGCGCGCCCGCGGCCATGAAGCCCGCGACGTGGGGTCGGTCGAGGAAGCGCTCGAGGCGCTCGTGGCCGGCTTCCGGCCGACGGTCGTGCTGCTCGACATCAACCTGCCCGGGCGCCTCGGGCTGGGACCTGCTTCGGTCGGGCGCCTTGCGCGCTGCCGGCTCGCCCCCGGTCTACGTGGTGACTGCGACGACCGTGCCCCCGGCACGTCTACGCGAGTTCCACATAGCGGGCTTCCTGCCCAAACCGTTCGCCATGTCGACGCTGATGGAGGTCGTCGACCGGTGCGCCGCGGGGTCGTCCCAGACGGCCGCCGCCCGGCGCCGATCTCGACGGAATGTGACCAGGAGGGATTGGATGACCGACCTTCAGATCGTCCTGATCCTCGCAGGCTGCATCGCGGTCCTGTGGGGCTACCTGGAGCTTGTGCGACCGGGTGCGCCGATGAACCTGCTCGACCTCCTCGCCGGGCTTGGCCGCCGCGTTCGGCTTCGTCTACCTCGCTCTGGGCGCTGCTGCGCCCTGAGGACTTCTGAGCCGTGGCCCTCGGCGACTTCCTGACACTGGCCGCGCTGGCGCTGGCGATCCTCATCGCCACGCCGATCTTCGGCGGCTACATCTACCGGGTCATGGAAGGCCAGCGCGTCTTCCTGAGCCCGGTCCTGCGGCCCGTCGAGCGGGCCGTCTACCGCGTCTGCGGCGTCGACGAGACGGCCGAGCAGGACTGGAAGGGCTACACGGTCGCCGTCCTGGCGATGGCCTTCGTGGCGATCGTCGGCCGGCTACGTGATCCTCCGCCTCCAGAACGTCCTGCCGTTCAACCAGGGCGGCATCCCGGCCATGTCCCCGGACCTGGCGTTCAACACGTCGGTCAGCTTCGAGACGAACACCAACTGGCAGAACTACTCGGGCGAGAGCGGCGCCACGTACCTGACCCAGGCCGTCGATGCTGGCGGTCCGCAACTTCACCTCCGCCGCGACCGGCATGGCCATCGCCATCGCGCTGTTCCGCGGCCTGACCCGCCGCAGCGCCAAGACGCTCGGCAACTACTGGGTGGACCTGACCCGCGGCGTCCTCTACATCCTGCTGCCCGTCTCGGTCGTCGGCGCGCTGGTCCTCGTCTGGCAGGGCGTGCCGCAGACCTGGAACCCGACCCAGGTCGTCACCACCCTCCAGGGCGCGACCCAGAACATCGCCCTGGGTCCCGTCGCCTCCCAGGAGTGGATCAAGGAGATGGGCAACAACGGCGGCGGCTTCTTCAACGCCAACTCCGCCCATCCCTTCGAGAACCCGACGGCGCTGACCAACTGGCTCGAGATGTTCGCCCTCCTGCTGACCGCGTTCTCGCTGACCTACACGTTCGGCAAGTACGCGGGCAAGCAGCGCCAGGGCTGGACGATCTTCGCCGCGATGGCGGCGATCCTGCTGGTCGGCGCCGTCTTCGCCATGCACGTCGAGTCCAGGGCAACCCGCTCTTCCCCACGCGGTCGTCCAGGTCGGGCGTCGGCAACATGGAGGGCAAGGAGGTCCGCTTCGGCTCGGCCGTCAGCGGCCTGTTCGCGGCCGTGACCACCGGCACGAGCACGGGCGCCATCAACTCCTGGCACGACAGCTTCCAGCCGATCGCCGGCCTGGTCCCGCTCTTCAACATGGAGCTCGGCGAGATCACGCCGGGCGGCATCGGCGCCGGCATGTACGGGATGCTCACCATCGGCGCGATCCTCGCCGTCTTCATCGCCGGGCTCATGGTCGGCCGCACGCCGGAGTACCTCGGCAAGAAGGTCGAGAGCTACGAGATCAAGATGGCGATGATCACCGCCCTGGTGCTCGGCGCCAGCATCCTCGGCTTCACGGCCCTGGCCACGGTCGACCGCCGCAGGGACTGGCCGGGCCGCTCAACGCCGGACCGCACGGCTTCAGCGAGATCCTCTACGCCTACTCGAGCCAGACCGGCAACAACGGCTCGGCCTTCGCCGGACTGACCGGCAACACGCCCTTCTACAACATCACCGGCGCGTTCGCGATGCTGATCGGGCGCTACGGGATGATCGTGCCGATCCTGGCCCTGGCCGGCTCCATGGCCGCCAAGCGGCGCCTCGCGCCGTCGCTCGGCACGTTCCCCACGACCGGCGCCACCTGGACGGTGCTGCTGATCGGCGTCGTGATCATCGTCGGCGCGCTCACCTTCTTCCCGGCGCTGTCGCTGGGGCCGATCGTCGAGCAGCTGCTCCAGAACGCGGGAAAGGTCTTCTGAGATGAGCCTCTCCGCATGCTCTCCGTACGGTCGACCTGGGCCGGGGCACGCGGCGCTTCCAGCGCTTCGTGACCCTCCGCGGCGCCAAGCCGGCCGGCGGCGCCCCGGCGCCCAAGCCGCGCGGCGTCCTCGATCCCGACCTGCTCCGCGCGGCCCTGCCCGAACGCGTTCCGCAAGCTCGATCCGCGGCTCCTGATCCGCAACCCGGTCATGTTCGTGGTCGAGATCACGGCCGCCCTGGTGACGATCATCTGGGTCGGCGGACGTGACCGGCGCCCAGCGACGGCCGGGCCGGCGGCATCGGGCGCCGGCTTCCAGTTCCAGATCGCGCATCTGGCTGTGGTTCACCGTCCTGTTCGCGACCTACGCCGAGGCCGTCGCCGAGGCGCGCGGCCGGGCCCAGGCGGCGACGCTGCGCAAGACCCGATCGGAGACGATCGCCCACCGGCGTCGCGCCGACGGCACGCTCGAGACGGTCGGCTCGTCCGAGCTGCGCAGGGGCGACGTCATCGTCGTCGAGGAGGGCGAGACGATCGCCGGCGACGGCGACGTCATCGAGGGCATCGGCTTCGTCAACGAGGCGGCCATCACCGGCGAGTCGGCGCCGGTCCTCAAGGAGCCGGGCACGGACATCCGCAGCTCGGTCACGGGCGGCACCACGCTCGTCAGCGACCGCCTCGTCATCTGCGTGACGACGAACCCGGGCGAGACCTTCCTCGATCGAATGATCGCCCTGGTCGAAGGCGCCAAGCGCCAGCGGACGCCCAACGAGATCGCCCTGGCGATCCTGCTGGCCGGCCTGACGATCATCTTCCTGATGGCCACGGTCACGCTCCGGCCGTTCGGCCAGTACGCCGGCACGACGGTCGAGCACGGTCGCGCTCGTCGCGCTGCTGGTCTGCCTGATCCCGACGACGATCGGCGGCCTGCTCTCGGCCATCGGCATCGCCGGCATGGACCGCGTGGCCCGCTTCAACGTCCTGGCGATGAGCGGCCGGGCCGTCGAAGCGGCCGGCGACGTCGACGTGATCCTGCTCGACAAGACCGGCACGATCACCTACGGCAACCGCCTCGCGGCCTCGATCACCGCGGCGCCCGGGCGTGGACGAGGCCGAGGCCGTCACCGCCGCGCTCGTCGCGTCGATCAAGGACGAGACGCCGGAGGGCCGCTCGATCGTCGAGCTGGCCCGCAAGCGGCTGGCCGCCCTCGGCCGGCCCGGCGGCACCGACGACGAGACGGGCTTCGCGGCGCTGACCGCGACCATCGCCGAGGAGATCCCGTTCCGGGCCGAGACCCGGACCAGCGGCGCCCGGACCACCGCCGGCGCGCTCGTCCTCAAGGGCGCCGTGGACGCGATCGGCGCGGACCTCGACGGCGCGATGCCGGCGGAGGTGCTCGCGGCGTCGGACCGGATCGCCGACGCGGGCGCGACGCCGCTGGCCATCCGCGTCGAGGACGCCGCCGAGTGCCGCGTCCTGGGCCTGATCGAGCTCAAGGACACGGTCAAGGAGGGCCTGCCGGCGCTTCGAGCAGTTCCGCAAGATGGGCATCCGGACGGTCATGGTCACCGGCGACAACCCGCGGACCGCGGCGACCATCGCCCGCGAGGCCGGCGTCGACGACTTCATCGCCGAGGCCAAGCCGGAGGACAAGATCGGCTTCATCCGCGCCCAGCAGGCCGAGGGCCACCTCGTGGCCATGACCGGCGACGGCACCAACGACGCCCCGGCCGTGGCCCAGGCGGACGTGGGACTGGCGATGAACAGCGGCACGTCGGCGTGCAAGGAGGCGGCCAACATGGTCGACCTCGACTCCGACCCGACCAAGCTGCTCGAGGTCATCGCCATCGGCAAGCAGCTGCTGATCACCCGCGGCTCGATCACGACGTTCTCGATCGCGAACGACGTGGCCAAGTACTTCGCGATCCTGCCGGCCATGTTCGTGCTCGGTCTACCCGGAGCTCGAACGCGCTCAACATCATGGGCCTGCACACGCCCCAGAGCGCGATCCTCTCGGCGGTCATCTTCAACGCCCTGATCATCGTGGCCCTGATCCCGCTGGCCCTGCGCGGCGTGGCGTTCCGGGCCGCGCCGGCCGCCGAGCTGCTCCGGCGCAACCTGCTCGTCTACGGCCTCGGTGGCATCGTCGCCCCGTTCCTCGGGATCAAGGCGATCGACATCATCGTCACCGCGCTCCACCTCGCCTAGGAGATCGACATGATCGGCTTCCTTCGCCGCGTTCTCCGACCGGCGATCGCGCATCCTGATCGCGATGACCGCTGATCACCGGCGTCGCCTATCCGCTCGTCGTCACGGCCGTCGCCCAGGTCGTCTTCCCTCGCCAGGCCAACGGCTCGATGATCGTCGTCGACGGCAAGACCGTCGGCTCGAGCCTGATCGGCCAGTACTTCGACGAGCCGCAGTACTTCTGGGGCCGGCCGTCGCGCGCTCCAGCGCGGCGCCGAGCGGCTACGACGCCAGCAACTCGGCCGGCTCGAACCTGGGGCCCACGAGCAAGGCGCTCATCGACACGATCACCGCAGCGCGTCGACGCCGATGCGCGCGGCCAACGGCGGCGGACCCGGTGCCGGTCGACCTCGTGACCGCCTCGGCGTCCGGCCTCGATCCGGACATCAGCCCGGCCGCGGCCGAGTACCAGGTGGCGCGCGTCGCCAAAGCCCGCGGCATGACCGAGGATGCCGTCCGGGCGTACGTCGCCCGGCACACCGAGCAGCCGCTCCTGGGCTTCCTCGGCGAGCCGCGGGTCAACGTCCTGGAGCTGAACCTCGACCTGGACGGGCTGCTGAAGTGAGAACGAGGCGCCGAAATCGGAGACCCGACGCGCGAGCCCGACGCCGCGGCGACGAGATGCTCGCCCGGATCGCGCGCCGAGCGACAGCCGGCGCGCGGCCGCCTGCGCGATCTACCTGGGCATGGCGCCCGGGCGTCGGCAAGACCTACTCGATGCTCGAGGAGGGCCATCGCCGCCACGACCGCGGCACGGACGTGGTCGTCGGCTTCGTCGAGACCTACGGCCGCGCGCACACCGCCGCGCTGCTCGACGGCCTCGAGGCCGTGCCGCGGCGCCGGATCGAGTACCGCGGCGTCGTCGTCGAGGAGATGGACGCCGACGCGATCATCGCCCGCCACCCGGCCGTCGCCCTGATCGACGAGCTGGCCCACACCAACGTCCCGGGCTCGCCGCGCGAGAAGCGCTGGCAGGACGTGGAGGCCATCCGCGACGCCGGCATCGACGTCATCAGCACCTGCAACGTCCAGCACGTCGAATCCGTCGCCGACGCCGTCGAGACGATCCTGGGCGTGCCCGTCCGCGAGCGCGTCCCCGACGAGCTGGTCCGGGCCGCCGACGAGGTCGAGCTGGTGGACATGAGCCCGCACGCGCTCCGCCAGCGGATGCGCCACGGCAACGTCTACCCGCCGGAGCGGACCGCGATCGCCCTCGACCGCTTCTTCACCGAGCCCAACCTGATGGCCCTGCGCGACCTGTCGCTGCGGTTCGTGGCCGGGCCGGTCGACGAGGAGCTCGAGGGCACGGTCACCGACCAGGGCATCGGCCTGCCGCCGGTCACCGAGCGGGTGATGGCCCTCGTCGACGAGTCGCACGGAGTGCCGGCGCGGCGCTGCGCCGGGCCGCCGTCGCTGGCGAGCGCGCTGCATGCGCTCCGTGGCTCGCCGTCGCGGTCGAGACGCCGGGCATCCAGCAGTCGCGCGACCGGCAGCTCAACCTCCAGGCCAACCTCGACTACGCCGTGGACCTGGGCGCGGAGGTCGTCCGCGGCGAGGCGACGCGACCTCGCCCGAGGGCTCGCGGAGGTCATCGCCGAGCACCGAGTGACGCACCTCGTCCTGGTCCACCGGCCGCAGCGCGGCCTGCACTTCGGCCGGGCCTCGCTCGCCGATCGCTTGCTCGACGAGATCCCGGGTCTCGAGGTCCACCTGGTCGGCGCAGCCGGCCAGTAGCCGGCAGCCGGCGCCGCCGGCTGACGTGGATCTCCTGACGCTCTACGGCGCCGCAGCCGTGACCTCGATGATGATCTTCTACGCGCTCGAGCCCAGATCTCGCACGTTCGTTCTTGCCTTCGCGGGGGCCTGCGTCGCTTCATCCGCCTACGGCTTCCTCCAGGGCGCGTTGCCGTTCGGCGTCGTCGAGCTGGTCTGGTCGGTCATCGCAGTGCGTCGCTGGCTCGATCGCGGTCCGACCGCGACCTGAGGCCCGGCTCGGCTTCGACATCGGCCCCTGGAGAACCGCCCTTCGCCGCCCCCGTCACTGCCGCACGCAGCCGATCCGTCGACGGTCGCCAACCTGTCACACTCGCGCGGGTTTTCGAGGGAGAGTCGGCTTGGCGGAGCCAGGGCAATTCATGGATGAAGAGCCGGAGGGGATCGCGACCACGCCGTTCGGGCGCGCCTGGGGGAAGCTGCCTCTGCTCCTGCGCCAGTCGCTCGCCGCCATCGTCGGCGGGACCGTGGGCCTAGCCCTGGTCGTCGGCTTCGTGTTCGGGCTCCGCACCTACGTTCATCTCCAGGCCACCGCCACCCCATCGCTCGTGGCGGCTGCGACCGCAGAACCGACGCCTTCGCCGACGCCCACTCCTTCGCCCACGCCGACGGCCGGCCCAACGCCCTCCCCCACTCCCACCGAGACCCCGACACCGACCGACAGCCCCGAACCGTCGACCTCCGCCACGGCCGGTGTCTCCACGCCCGAGCATCCCGCCGTCCTCGCTCGCGTGAGCTGCCCCTTCCTGGGCCCGGCGGCGAGCATCGGCGGCCGCCTCTACGCCGCCTGCGCCGGCAACCAGGTCGTGGCGATCAACCTCGCCAGTGGCACCGTCACGAAGACCTACCAGCTCACTCGACCCTCCGGCAGCGTCCTCCGGTACCCGACCGTGCTGGAGGTCAAGGACGCGCTCTGGATCCAGTGGAACGATGGCCTTATCCAGAGGTACGACCTGTCGTCCGGCAGGCTCACCGGCCAGGTCTCCGGCAATCGCATCGTCGTGGACGTGACCGGCAACATCTGGATCGAGACCCAGGACGGCGAGATCCGCGGCATGACCGCGCGAAGCAGCATGCCGCCGTCGGGAAGCGGCACCATGCCGTCCACATACGTCGGCTGCGACACGATCTGGCAGATGCGCGACGGGATCCTCTACACGTCCCGCCTCTCCAGCCGCGAGGCGCTCGGCAACTTCGCGGTTCCGGCCGGTTCGTTCGTCGTCAGGATCGGTCCGGCCTGCTGGCTTACCCGCGGTAGCACGCGCGCCGGCTTCCAGCTCACCAACTTGAGCACGCAATGCTCCGGCAGCCGGACGATGAGCTTCTCGGGTCTGCCGTTCGATCTCGGCAACACGACGTGGGTGATCAAGGGCGGCGGCATGATCCAGGTCAGCCTGGCGACCGGCCGCCAGTACGGCTCGCTCTGGCATCTGCCCGGCGGCCTGAGTCTCGACCAGCCCCCCGTCTATGCCGGCGGCCAGGTCTGGACCGGCTCAAGCACGGAACTCGTAAGGCTCGACATTCCGCTTCGACCGATCTCCGGCCAGAACGGGATGACGCCCGTGGTCTGCCCGTCGCCCTCGCCAACACCGACACCGACACCGACCGCCTCGGCGACTCCAACCGCCTCGGGCACGCCGTCGCCGCCGCCGGCGACCCCAGGGCCGACTCCGACCCCTACGGCCAAGCCGACCCCGACCCCCACGCCCAAGGCGACGCCGACGCCCACACCGACGCCCACGCCCACGGCCAAGCCGACTCCGACGCCCACCGCATAGCGGCGAATCTCCTCCTCGGCATCCGAAACGCCGATTTGGTAGCCGAATGTCCGGCCCGCGTCCCTCCAGATCTCGCCGCCGTATGGCACAGTTCGCGCCGGGGAGTTCGCGGAGGAGGACCGGTGGCCGAGGGGCATGCGCGCATGATTTCCAGGTGGGCCGAGGAGCGCCTAGAGTGGGTCCGCCGGACACGGGCCGGCCGCGAATGGGCGCGACTTCCGCTCCGCACCAGGCAGGTGCTGGCCGGATTCGGCGGCGCATCTGCGAGCCTGATCCTCGTGGCCGCCATAGTGCTCGCGATACATCCCGCTGCAGCCGAGCCGATCCACGCGGGCAGTACAACCTTCGTTGCGGCGGCCTCCACCTCTCCGGGCGATGGCGCCACCGGAACGAGCTCGCCGGCCTCAGGCGCTTCCGCCTCCACGGCCGGGACTCCTTCGGCAGTATCCGCCACGCCCTCCGCTCCCCAGGAACCTGCCGTCCTCTCGAGCGTGGACTGCGTCTACCAGGGCTACTACACGGTCTCCGGCAATACCCTCTACGCCGGCTGCCAGACGGGTGTAGAAGCGATCGATCTCAACACCGGGACCGTGGCCAGGACCTACGACATCGCGTCCACGAGGGTCCAGCAGCGGTGCGAAATGGCCTGCCACGTCTTCGGCCCGGATGCAATCGCCGTGAGCGCCGGCGCATTGTGGGTGGAGTGGAGCGATGACGTGGTTCAGCGCTACAACCTGTCGTCGGGCAAGGTGACAGGCCAGGTGCCCGGCGCCGTGATGGCATCCGACTCGAAGGGTCATGTATGGATCGGCACCTACGGGAACGATCCCGCGTGGGTCACGGCCACGGGAAGCCTGCCGGCGGGCAGCGATTTTGGGGAGAATCCGAGCCCTCTCTGGGGCGCCTGCGGCGTGCTGTGGCAAGTCATGCCGGACAACCAGATGTGGCTTCAGATCATGTCCGGCGGAGAGACGCGCACAATCGCCGTCCCCGACGGGGACACGGTGGTGAAGATCGGGGCCGCTTGCTGGCTGGTGAAGAACGACAACGGGTGGCACTTGACCAGGCTGGGCACCGAATGCGCCGGCACACTGGCGGTCGACTACCCAAACCTGCCGTTCGACCTCGGCGGCGGCACATGGATCATCGAGAACGAGGGCATGATCCAGATCGACATGGGGTCCGGCACTACTTACGGGTCGCTCTGGACGCTTCCTCTGGGCGGCGGCCGATTCCTCGAGCCGCCGCTGTACGCCTCGGGCCAGATCTGGGCCGATACCGGGACCCAGCTGGAACGGCTCGGGATCCCAGAGGACGCGATCTCAGCCCCGCCTACGTTGCCGGACTTCGAGTGCGCGCCGCCACCCTCGCCTCCGACCCCGACACCCACTCCCGGTTGGATGACGCCGGCACCGGCCGACACGCCGACGCCGTCCCCCACAGAGGCGCCGACGCCTTCGCCAACGCCGACGCCGACAGCCTCACCCGCGCCGACGCCGACCCCGACTCCGACGCCCAAGCCGACTCCGACCCCTGCGCCGACGAGCAAGCCGACTCCTGCGGCCCCCGCCCCGACACCGACGCCGACGCCGAATTCGTAGCGCGGCCGCGCATAGGATTGGGCAGTCCAGAATGCTCGGAGACGCGCCGAGGGGCGGCGGAGCCAGGGTGCTGCGGTCAGATCTCCGGCGAATGAACGAAACGACAGGGCCGCATCGTCATATGGCGCATGGATCGGGCTGAAGCTGAGGGATTGATGAGGGTGGAACCCGTCCGGCCGCTCGCAGTGGCGGAGCAACCGCCCGACGCTCTGGCCGGACTGACCCGTCGCGACGTCGACAAGGCCTACCGGCTCGCCTGGGCGATCCTGGGCAACGACGAGGACGCGCAGGACGCCACTCAGGACGCGCTCACCGTCGCCTGGCAGCACCGGAGCAACCTTCGCGATCCCGGCAAGGCCGAGGCGTGGCGCAGCCGGGTCCTGATCAACACATGCCGCGACCGGCTCAGAAGCCGGGCCAGCCCGGCGCGGGGTCGGTGGACGTTCGGGTCACCCATGACGCTGGCATTTCGTGGACGCGATACAAGAGCACGGGCCTCGATGGCGTGCCTGAGGGCATAACCTTCCTCGACGCAACCCACGGCTGGGCGGCCGTATCCCAGGTGAGCTGCGAGGCCTCGGCGAGCCAGCCGCAGCCGTGCCAGGTAGTGGACTCGGCCATATACGCCACGAGTGACGGCGGCATGACCTGGAAGCTGATCCTCGATCCGGCCGAGGGCAACTCGAATCCCTAGTCCGCCACGATGCGGTAGCCGATGCCCGGTTCGGCGACGATCAGGTGGGCGGCGGCGCCGGTCGGGTCGGCGGCGGCGAGCTTGCGCCGCAGGCGCGAAACGTACACGTGGAGGTAGTGCGCCTCCTCCGTGTAAGCCGTGCCCCAGACGGCCCGCAGCAGGCGGCCGGCGGTGACCACCCTGCCCGACTGCGAGAGCAGCACCTTGAGCAACTCGAACTCGCGCGGGGTTAGGTCCAGCGGGGTGTCGCCGACGCGCGCCTGATGCCGGGGCACGTCCAGCACCACCGCGCCGAGCGACAGGCGGCCTTCGGTATCCGCCTCCGGGCCCGCGGCGCGACGAAGCACGGCTCGCATGCGGGCGTGAAGCTCTGAGAGCCCGAACGGCTTGGTGAGGTAGTCGTCGGCGCCGGCATCGAGCGCGGCCACGCGGTCTTCCTCGCGACCGCGCGCCGAGAGCACGACGATCGGCGTGGTGGCTTCGCGGCGGACGCGCAGGATCACGGCCTGGCCGTCGAGGTCGGGCAATCCAAGATCCAGCAGGATCAGGTCGGGGCGGTGCTCGTCCCACGCCCGCAGCGCCTCTCGAACGTCGCGGGCCTCGTCCACGACGTAGCCGCGAGCTCGAAGATTCGCCGCGATCGCGGCGCGGGCCGGCTCGTCGTCTTCGACCAGAAGGATCGCCGCGGCGTCGGGCATCAGGGCCGGACCTCGGATTCGGGCTCGGCGGCCGGTTCGGGCTCGACAGGTTCGGGCTCGGCCGTCGGTTCCGGCTCGGCGGCCGGTTCGGGCTCGGCCGTCGGTTCCGGCTCGGCGACTCGTTCGACCGGGAGGCGGACCACGACCGCAAGACCGCCCAGCGCGCTTCGTCGAGCCGACACCGAGCCGCCCATCGCTTCAGCGAGACCCCTAACGACCGCAAGCCCGATACCCGAACCGCCTGACGACCTGGACCCGCGTCTGGCCGGCAGGCGGTAGAACCGCTCGAATATCCGGTTCAGCTCCGAAGGCGCGACGCCCGGACCTCCATCCTCGACGATCAGGTCCTCGGCGTCCCCGGCGGCCGTCGCGGAAATGCGGATCGGGCAGCCGGCTCCGTATCGGGCGGCGTTGTCGATGAGGTTCGTCAGAATCTGATCGATGAAGAGGGCGTCCACGCGAACCGCAGGCAGATCGGCCGGGACGTCCAATTCGAGGTTCGGTGGGTTGATCGCGGCGGCCATCCGCTCCACTACCGGCTCGACGATGTCGGCGAGTTCGTATAACTCGAGCGACGGACGGAGCGCGCCGCCGTCGATGCGACCCAGGTCGAGCATATTTCGAAGGAGGCGGCTCAACCGCTCGGCTTCGAGATCGATCGACTGCGCGGCGACCCGCTGAGCTTCGGCCGTCCAGGGCACGTCGGGATCCATCAGGTTTCCGGCAGTCGCCCGAATTGCCGCGAGCGGCGTCCGCAGGTCGTGCGAGACCGAGTCCAGGAGAGCGGACTTGAGGGCATCGCCCTGGCGCGAAACCTCCGCCTCGGTGGCCTCGGCGGCGAGTCGGTCCCGAACGACGGCCAAGCCCAGCTGGTCGGCGGCGGCAGCAAGCAGCCGCGAGTGCGACCGTCCGGGGAAGGGCTCCCGGACGGTGCGCACCGCCCAGAGCGACCCGATCGACTCCGAGCCGGTGGTGATCGGCACGCGCAGGACCATCTGGGCATCGGCGGCGGGATCGGCGGTCCGGCCGGAGCGAGCCGGGCCCGCTCCCGCCGCGTCGTGGATGCGCGACCAGCCGGGCTTGGCGTCCGATCCGACCGAACGAAGGACCCACCGCGATGCGACCGGCACTCTCGGCTGCTCCGGTGCCGAATTGGCGACGACTCGCTCCTCGCCGATCGCCTGGCCCAGGCCGATCCAGACCCGCGACATCTGGGCCTCACGGGCGAGACGCGCAACCAGCAGCGGCGCCGCCTCCAGGGCGGTGGCCGCCGTCGCGATGTCGCGACTCATCGCGAACATCGCCCGCGCCTCCGAACCGCGCAACTCCGCTTCCCGGCGCCGCTCGAGCTGGAGCGCACTCAGGCGGCCTATGGCGATCGCCACCACCAGGAAGAGCAGCAGATCCAGCCACTCCTCCGCGGAACCCACCTGGAACGTGTAGAGCGGCTGGACGAAGAGGAAGTCGTAGACGAGGAACGAAGCGACCGCAGTCCCGATCGCATACCAGCTCCCGTAGCCGAAACCCACGGCCACGACGGCGAGCAGATATACGACCGCGGCGTCCGGCACTCGGAAGTAGCCCTGCAGGAGCGCGGCCAGGAGAGTGGAGAGCAGGAGGCCGCCCGCGGCCAGGGCCACTCCGGCCGGCGCGGGCCGCGTCGGCTGGGGCAGTAGCTGCTGCAGGCGTTCGAGCATGCGCTGATGGTAGGTCGTGGCGCGCGGGACCGCGCCGGGTCCGGCCACTTTGCCGCGCCGAGACCGAGGCCGGGCGCCGGGTCGGGGCAGGAGGCCGGGCAGCGATGCGCGGCGGGAGGCCTGGCCTCTGGTTTGCGCAGCTTCTCAAGGTCCTCGCCACAACCGGGTTCTCAAGTTGGCCGGCCCGCTGGACCTCTGGTTTGCGCTGCTTCTCGCCATCGGGGCTGTCAGCACACGTATGAGCGCCCCAAGGTTCGCGCCGCGTCCTAGAATCCTCCTCGTGCTGGTCAGGCTCTACTCCACCCTGCTGTTGGGTCGGAACCGCTTGAGCGAGATCCTCGGACTGCGCTGGTTCCGGTTCGGGTCGATCGGGCTCGCGGCTCCGTGTGTGGCTGTGCTCATCGTATGGAATTCGCTCGACCAGCTCGGCCGCCTCGTCGGAGGGGTGCCGTTCTGGCTCTGCTGGCCGGCGCTGGGCGCCGCGGTCGCGATCGCCGGTTCGGTCGCTCTCGGTCATCGAGTTCGAACGCCCGCCGGCTTGCTCTTCGCATTCGTGCTGGCTCTGTGGCTGCTCTACGACTTCCTCTATCTATGTTCGGGCGACCACCTCTACGACCTAGAGGTATACCTTGGCTCGGCCCAGCGCTGGCTCGACGGCGGCTCGCCGTATCTGACCTCGGCGCTCTCCGTCTGGCCCAACGGCCCCCGGAACGACTACTTCCTCTATCCGCCCGCCCTGCTGCCGTTCTTCGGGTTCCTGGCCCAGCTGCCCGAGCCGCTCGTAGCCGCGAGCTGGACCGCCGCGATGATCGCGTGCTCGTATGCCGGGTTCCGGCTGATCGGCCTCGGCAAGGGCTGGAGCCTGGCGCTGCTGGCGTTCCCGCCGGTCTTCATCGGCTTCGAGTCGGGCAACGTCGCGAGCCTGACGTTCCTTCTCTTCGCCGCATCCTTTCGAGCGGGCGGAGCTCTCGTCGTCGACACGATCTTCAAGGTGCAGGCCGGAGTACCCGTCCTGTGGCTGATTCGCGAACGGCGTTTCCGGGCCATCGCGGTGGGAGCGGCTGTGGTCGCGGCCGTCGTGCTCGCCACTCTCCCGGTCGTCGGCACAGACGCATGGCGACAGTGGTGGCAGGGGCTGGGCTATCGCGCCTTGTCCCAGATCGAAGTGCCCGCCCTGTTCGGCTACTCCTATGCCAAGGTCATACCGGGCCCCGTCTACGTCGCCATGATCGTCGCCTTCATCGGCCTTGCCTTCGCGTTCCGCGGCCGTCGGGGATTGGCCGCATTTGGCCTCGCGTCCGTGTTCGCCTCACCGGCGCTCTGGCCGCACGGCTTCGTGTTTGCGCTGCCGGCCGTGCTGATGCTCGAGAGCGACGTCGCCGTTGTCGCGGTCCTGGGCGCCGGCGCACTCAACAAGAACATGTGGCTCCTCTTCATCTTCGGCTGGCTGGCCGTGGCCGCGGCCCGGCGAGCGCCTGAAGGCGCGTTCCACCCGATGGCCGGGACGGATGGGCCGTGGCCGCGAAGCCTGCAGGTTCGGCTGCTTCGGCGGTCGCCAGCCGGAGCAGCGGGAGTCAGGTCCGGGCCGCCGGTGGACCGAGCATCGGCCGGCTGAGAGCCCTCGTCCTCTCCTCCCGCCGCTCCGCCCGGGTTTCCGTCACAATCGCAGGAGCAAGTGGGAGTTCCAGCCGGCCGCCTCCTGGGCCGGTACTCCGCCTCGATGGCGGTCTCAATCTGAGGGTTCCGACGAACATGGGCCAAGCGACGGGGAAGAGTCCGAAGACCGCAAGGGCCTCGAGGACGACCAGGCCGGCGGGCACCAAGGCGGCCACGCCCAAGGCCGCACCCACGCCCAAAGCGGCCAAGCCCAAAACCGCGGCCACGCCCACGGCCGCACCCACGCCCACGGCGGCACTCGCAGCGCCACCGAGCTCGACGCTCGGCGCAGACAAGACCGCGACCCCACCGCCCGCCGCCGAGCCGCGGAGCATCCTCCAACGCGTGAAGGCGCTCCGCGCGGAGCCGACAAGCCCCCACGAAACCCGCGGCGCGAGCGTTGTCCGGCCAGTCGTCTTCGGCGCCACGGACGGCCTGGTCTGCAACCTCTCGCTGATCATGGGCGTGGCCGGGGCGGCCAAGGAAGATCCCCACTCCATCGTGATCGCGGGCATCGCCGGTCTCCTGGCCGGCGGCTTCTCGATGGCGGTGGGCGAGTACATCTCCGTCCAGTCGCAGCGGGAACTGCTGGACTATCAGATCGACCTACAGCGCCACCAGCTCCACCACACGCCTCAGCAGGAGCACGACATCCTGTGCGAAATCTACGAGTCGAAAGGGCTCTCGAGCGCTGAGGCGGAGCTGATCGTCAAGAAGATAATGCGCGACCCGGAGCGGGCCATCGACACGTTCGTCCGTGAGGAGATCGGCCTCTCGGCCGAGACGATGGGCTCTCCAGTCGCAGCCGGCCTCGGCTCGCTCTCGGCCTTCAGTGTCGGCGCCCTGGTGCCGCTCGTGCCGTTTCTCCTGACCACCGGCGGCGTCGCATTCGGTGCCAGCATCGGCGCCTCGATCGTGGCGCTCTTCATCATCGGTGTGGCCGTCAGTCGCCTCACGCATCGGCACGCGCTGTTCTCCGCCATCCGGCAGGCCGGACTTGGCGGTCTGGCCGCGGCAGTCACCTACGGGGTCGGCACCCTGCTCGGTACGGCCGTTCACTAGAGTCTCCCGCAGGACCAGTGAGAGTCTTGGGGTAGCCCGGCTGGCCATTTGGTCGGTTCACTCGAATTGCCTCGCCGCCGATAACCAACAGTGAGGCGAGAGTGCCGATACGACACTGCTCGGCCACACTGGTCGCATCAGGGCAACCGCCGATCAGCCATTGCTCGTCAACAACCTGACGGCGAAGAACACCCAGGCGTCTGCCTTGGTCCCATTCGGGGCGGGGACGAAGGCTGGCTGCGCCGACGCGTCTCATGGCAGGGTCGCTTCTCCCCCAAAGCGGCCCTGCCACCATCTCTGTGGCGGTAGGGGAACCGACTCCTGGGGACGGGCAGTCCCGTGATGCGGGCCCTTGCTACAGATCCGCTCGCGCCCTGGCGGGATCGGGTGGCAGGCTGGCCCGCGTATCGCACAGGCGGGCAGATTGCGACAATTGGCAATTGGCGCATGCGCCTGCGAGGTCCATCATGGGACCGAGCCGGTTCTCGAACCGGCTACGCGAGCAGCCACCGGAGAACAGGCACATGAGCGATCGCTGGACCGATTCGGACCCGCTTCGCGACATGCTCGTGGAGGCGGGCCAGTTGCCCGCGCCCAAGCGGCGTTTCTCCCTGGCCGACATCGCTGTGGGATGGGGAGTCTTCGACAACGAGCGCGAGCTTGTCGGCCGGGTCGGAGGCCATGTCGACGACTACTTGATCGTCCGGCGCAGCCTGCTCGGCAACCTCTTCTCTTGGTGGTGCATCTACGTCCCCGCCTCGGCGGTTGCGCAGGCCCGCGAAGGTGCCGTTCTACTCAACGTCCCGCGTGACTGGATCGGCAAGATGGGCTGGGGTAGACCGCCGCGCAAGCCGCCCGCCGCCTGGCAGCATTCGTGAAGTCCGCCGCGATATCCTCAACGCATGTCTGATTCAACTTCCGACCGGCCTTCGAGCCGGCCCTGTATTGTCCTGATCTCCACTGATCCTGCGCGCTCGAAGAACCCGGACCTGACGCGGGAGAAGGTCGGATTGTATGTGGAGGCGGTCGAGCGGCACGGCGGCGATCCGGTGGTGGTCGATTTGTCGATGCCCGAGGCGGCTCGGACTGCTCTCTTCCGCGAGATGGCCGGCCTCTTCCTCACCGGCGGCGCCGACATCGATCCCTCGCTCTACGGCGAGCCGGTGGCGGGCAGCGCGGATGTGGACGTGGAGCGCGACAGGCTCGAGCTTGCAGCCTGGAAGGCGGCCGAGAGTCGTGGCGCGCCCGTCCTGGGGATCTGCCGCGGGCTCCAGGCGATCAACGTCTTCGCCGGCGGAAGCCTCGTGCAGGATCTGCCCGACCACGCTGGCACTCCGTATGGCGATGGAGCGGCCGAGACGCACAACATGGAGATCGATCCCTCGAGCCGGCTGGCTCGGTCAATTGCCGCGGCCGCGCCAGAAGGCCTCGCGGCCACGGACGAGGAAGACTCGACCATCGAGTTGACCGTCAACACGTTCCACCACCAGGCCGTTGTGCCGTCGCGGCTCGCGCGCGGACTGCGGGCGGTGGGCTGGGCCGCGAGCTCGCAAGGCCGGATCATCGAAGCGGCCGAGTCTCGCGACGACCGATGGATCGTGGGCGTGCAGTGCCATCCGGAGCGCACCGACTCCACTCCGTCCGAGTTCGAGGGCCTCTTCGAAGCCTTCGTCCACGCCTGCCGCGACGCCGCCGAGGAGACCGTGGCTTAGCGGGTCCGGCGGAGCTGCGCTGTGGGAATGAGCGGCGCCGGGCCGCGCCGGCCTCGGCCGGAGCGAGCGACAGGAACGCCCGCGCGCGCGGCAATCGGGAAGCTTTCGCCGAGGGTATCTTTTCCCGTCATGAAGCTGCCGACTCCGGTCGGGCAGCCGTCCCGGGTCCGCGACGGGCCATGAATCCGCCGCGGAAGACGTCCGCGACCGGCGAGGAGGTTGTGGTGTTCGTTCCGCTGTCCGTGCTGGAGTTCCGCGATCGGGCCGAGACCTTCTTCGGAGACAAGGTGGGCGTCATCGACGGCGACGTCCGGCTGACGTATCGGCAGTTCGGCGAGCGAACGCATCGGCTCGCGAACGCGCTCGTGGGGATCGGCGTCGAGCCCGGCGATCGGGTGAGCTTCATCACCTACAACACGCACCAGCTGCTCGAGGCCTATTTCGGCGTCCTCGAGGCGGGCGCGGTCCTGAACCCGATCAATATCCGCCTGACGCCCGGCGAGATCGCCTACATCGTCGGCCACGCGGGATCCAAGGTCCTCTTCTTCCATCGCGACTTCAAGCCGCTCGTCGAAGAGATCGCCGGCAAGCTGGAGAATCCGCCGCGGTTCGTGATCATGGAAGGCGAGGCCGGCGGGGTCGCCACGGACGAGTACGAAGACCTGCTCGCGACCGGCTCCACCGACGCTCTCCGTCCCGAGATCGACGAGAACTCGATGGCCGAGCTGTTCTACACGAGCGGCACGACCGGCTTCCCCAAGGGCGTCTCGATGACGCATCGAGAGCTCCACCTGCACGCGGTCTACGCTGAGATCGGCATCGACTTCAATCAGGACGACGTCGTTCTGCACGTGGTCCCGCTCTTCCACGTCAACGGCTGGGGAACGCCTCACTTCCTGACGATGATCGGCGGCACCCACGTCATGCTGCGGCGGTTCGAACCGGGGGCGCTGATGGCGGCTGTCCAGAAGCACCGCGTCACGCGCATCCTCGCGGTACCGGCCATCTTCAACGCGATCCTTCACCACGCCGATCGATCGAAGTACGACCTCTCCAGCCTTAAGCGAGCTCATCATCGGCGGCGCACCATCCTCCCCCACTCTGGTCAAGGGTCTCGAAGAGGCGCTCGGCTGCGATGTCATCGTCGGCTACGGACTCTCGGAGACGTCGCCGATCCTCACCCTTGCCCAGCCTCGGACGTTCCTCACCGAATCCGAGCCGCCCGAAATGCGGATCGAGCGCCAGAGCAAGACCGGATGGGCAATTCCCGGCGTGCAGATCCGCGTCGTCCACCAGGACGGCACCGACGTTCGAGCCGACGGCGAGCAGATAGGCGAGATCGTCGTGAGGTCGAACGTCGTGATGGACGGCTACTACCGCGATCCCGAGGCCACTGCGACGACGATCACCGACGGCTGGCTGCACACCGGTGACATGGCCGTGCTCGATGAGCAGGGCTACGTCCTGATCAAGGATCGATCGAAGGACATCATCATCCGCGGCGGCGAGAACATCTCCTCGGTCGAGGTCGAAAACGCGATCCTGTCACACCCGGCCGTGCTCGAGTGCGCGGTGGTGTCGGCCCCGGATCGAGCTCTGGGCGAGGCGCCGGTGGCACTGGTGGTGCTGAAGCCCGGCATGGAGGCCACGATCAAGGAGATCCGCGAGCACTGCAAGGATCGGCTGGCCCGCTTCAAGGTTCCGCGCGACATCCACCTGCGTGAGGGGCTGCCGAAGGGCGGCACGGGCAAGATCCTGAAGGCGGAGTTGCGCGAGCCCTTCTGGAAGGGCCACGAGTCGCGGGTCCAATAGGGCGAATAGCGAGGCGTTCGCACGGTCGCCGGGCGCGAAGCGGGCGGACCGGCGGAGCCCCATCCCAGGCGCGACCACGTGCGTATACCGCCTCGGGCGGTATACAACCCAATCTCGTCATCCGTTTGAGCCACTTCACGAGGGCGATACCGCCACCGGCGGTATCCGGCCACGAATCTCGGTTCGGGAGCTGGCTCGCACCGCTCCCAGCGGTAAGGGCCCCAAACGGCTCGGCTCCCCCGACCGCACCCGCCGAACACTCTGCCACCGATACCCCCGTCCGCTAACCTGAACACGATCGGAGGCGTCCCAGCCCTCGCCGCCGGGCCACCGCCCGAGCGCTCTGCGGTCCGCGCGGCAATATCGACGACCGCGACAAGGAGGAACCGGCGTGCTGTACGACATGCCCCTGGCGGAACTGAAGCAGTACCGGCCGGACCGCGACGAGCCCGCCG
>CAWDZR010000012.1:0-7437 GCA_963806755.1 uncultured Gemmatimonadales bacterium | reverse complement strand
AACGCGGCCCTGCAGCCAGCTCGAGGCGGCGCAGGGCCGGGGTTGTCGCGTCCAGGTTGCCGTTCGTGGGCCGGACCACCGCGTCCGCCGCGACGGACGCGAGGTCGCCCACGACCACCTTGATCACCGGCGGACGATCTCCCGCGAGCGGCGGTACATGTGGGCGGCGTCGTCGGGACGCGCCAGGCGGTCGTAGATGATTCCCAGGCCGTAGAGCGCGCGGGGGTTGTTGGGCTGCAGCTCGGCCGCACGCTGGTAGCTCGCGAGCGCGCCGGTCAGGTCGTCCACGTGGTTGAGCGCCTCGCCGAGGTAGTAATGCGCGGCGCCGCGGGCAGGCTCCAGCTCCACGGCGCGCCTGAGGTGCGGCACCGCCTCGCCCCACAGGCCCTTCTTCGTCATCACCACGCCCAGGTTGAACAGCGCCTCCCCATGCGACGGCTCGGCGCGCAGCACCATCTTGAGGTCGCGCTCGGCCGCCGCGTAGCGGCCCATGGCGCCGAGCAGGGCGCCGCGGTTCACCAGGAGCGTGCCGTTCTCCGGATCCAGGTCGAGGGCGCGGTCCAGTTCGGCGAGTGCGCCCTGGTGGTCGCCCCGGGCATCGAGGAGCAGCGCCAGGTTGTTGCGCGCCCGGACGTGCGAGGGCCGATCCGCCAGCAGCGCCCGGTACAGCGCCTCTGCCCGCTCGGCCTGGCCGGCGTCCGCGGATTCGCGCGCCTCGGCGTAGCGCAGCTCGATCGGGTCGGCCGGCGGGGGCGGCGGGGCCTCGACTGCCGGCGCGGGCGCCGGTTCGGCGAGGGAGCCCTCGGGGAGAGCCTCGGACTCGGGTGCGGAAGCCTCCACCACGTCGCTGCTCGTGTCCTCTACGGCGACGGCGATCACGCCGGCGGTGGTGGGCTCCAGCTCGAGCTGCGCGGGGTCGTCGCACGCCAGGCAGGTGCCATCGTCCATCGCGTCTTCGAAGGGGAGGTCCGGGCCGCGGATTTCCGCCCACGGGTCCAGTCCCTCCAGCTCCAGCACCGGTGCCACGACCGCCGGGCGGTCGTCGCGCGTCGGGACGTACGTCGGGGCGAGCACCGCCGCCAGCAGGGCCGCGTCCGGCCCGTGTCCATTGCCGTTGCCACCGCGGCGGCCGAGATACCGCAGGTGGCGCCTCGAACGACCCATGCCCTCACTCCTTCCGCTTGCGCTTGCCCGCCGCGGCCCGCCGCCGCGCCCTCGCCGCTTCCGCCCCCGTTTCCGCGCGCAGCCACTCGAGGTAGGGACGGTAGCCCCCGACGATCGGGAGGGCCACCAGCTCCGGCACCTCGTAGGGGTGCAGCGCGGGGAGCGCCGCCGCCAGCGCCGCCCATCGGGCGGCCGTCGTCTTGAGCACGACGACCACCTCGTCCTCTTCCGTGACCGCCCCGTGCCACCAGTAGGTGGACGTCGCACCGGGCAACACCGTCCCGCACGCGACGAGACGTTGCTCCACCAGCTTCCGCACGAGGCGCTTCGCCGCCTCCGCCGACGGCGCCGTGGTGAGCGCCGCCAGAAACGGCGTAGTCCGTTCGTCGCGTTTCATCTCATAGCGGCTTCCGGAGCGGACAGCGAAAATGCAGACCGGGGCGTGACCGCGCAAGAGCCAGAGGGGCCAGAGGTTAGGGGACCGGGGATAAACCAGCTTCGACCCTCCCCGACACCCCCATCTCCGACTCTGTCGATGGCGATTCCATTGCGTTACCTTCGGCGCTCGCATTTCCAAGCCGTCGTCTGGTCCGTGCGCCTCGCCGTCAGGCTCGCGTTCTCGCGCCGCTCGCGGGAGCAGACGGTGCGCGGCGTTCCCCTTTCCGTCGGGAGATCGACGCATGACCGGCTCCGTGCGCTGGGCGCATGCCACCGCGGCGTTGTTCCTCGCAGCGTGCGCCGGAGGTGCCGTCGCGGTGGCCGCCGCACCCGGGCGGGGCATCGCACAGGAGCGTCCGGCGCCGGCGGCCGGCACCGAGATTCTGCTGCTCGGGACCAAGGGCGGCCCCGACCTGAGCCGCGATCGCTCGGAGCCGGCGACCCTGCTCATCGTGGATGGGCGTCCGTACCTGATCGACTGCGGGATCGGCACCATGCGTCGCCTGCTCGCGGCCGGCGTCCCCTCGCAGGACATCCGGACGATCTTCCTCACGCACGACCATCCCGACCATGTGCTCGGCCTCGCGGACGTGATGGCCAACGACCTGAACGGCCTGGAACCCACGGGCGGCCGGGCGACCGCGGGCACCTTCGCCATCTACGGGCCGCCGCCGGCCGCGGCGCTCGTCGCCGCCGCGTGGAGCTTCGTCCGCATCGCCTACGGCGTGTTCGCTGCGGAGCGGCTCGGCGGCGGCATCCGCGGGGACCCGTTCCGGGTGCACGTCATCGCGCGCGACGGCCTGGTTTACCAGGACGACCGGATCCGGGTGACGGCCGCGGAGAACACCCATTACCGGCTCATGCCCGCGCAGGACCGCAAGCGGATGAAGTCGTACGCCTACCGCTTCCAGACGCCGTACGGCGTGATCGTCTTCACCGGCGACACGGGCCCGAGCGAGGCGGTCGCGCGGCTGGCCGCCGGCGCCGACGTCCTGGTCTCGGAAGTGGAGGACCTGGATGCGATCACGCGGGCGGTGCAGCCGCGCCCCGGGGCGAGCGCCGGTCGTGCGCGCGCTGCCGCAACGCTGCTCGCGCACCTGCGGGACGAGCACCTGACGATGCGCGCGGTCGGCGAGCTGGCGACGCGGGCCCGGGTGAAGGCCGTGCTCCTGCACCACTACGTGCCGCCCGAGGACACGGCGGCGTACCTCGCGGGTGTGCGGCCGTCGTACGCGGGCCCGGTGTTCGCCGGCGAGGACCTCGCCCGCTACTGCCTCGGCGCCGCCGCCGGCGCCCTCAGGCCGTGCCCGTGACGGCGAAATTCCCGGGCGCCCCCGCCTGGTGGCGGATCCCGTGAAGGCACTCGTCCTGGGAGGGACCCAATTCGTCGGCCGCCGTTTGGTCGAGGCGCTGCTGGCCGCGGGGCACGACGTCACGGTGCTGAACCGGGGGACGAGGACTCCCGTGCCGGGAACGGAGGCGCTGCACGCGGACCGGCGCGCCAGGGGCGAGGTCGCCGCCGCGCTCGCGGGGCGGCCGTTCGACGCGGCGTTCGACGTCTCCGCCTATAGGCCGGAGGAGACCGCCGAGGTCGTGCAGGCGCTGGAGGGTCGGGTCGGGCGGTTCGTCCACATCAGCACGGGGGCGGTCTACGACGCCGGAGCCGGACTGCCGTGGACCGAGGATAGCCCCCGCGGTCCTCTGGTCCAGCCCGGCGACTACGGCAGCGACAAGACGAGGTGCGAGGACCTGCTCTTCGAGGCGCATGCCGCGCGGAGGTTCCCCGCCGTGGTGCTTCGGCCGTCCTACGTCTATGGGCCTCACAACCACCTGTATCGCGAGGCGTACTTCTTCGACCGGGCCGAGGCGGGCAGACCGATCCTGGTGCCCGCCGGAGGGCGCCGGGTACAGTTCGTCCACGTGGACGACCTCGCGGCGGCGACCGTCCTCGCGGCCGAGCTCGCCGGCGTCGAGGGCGAGGCGTTCAACGCGGCCGGCGACGAGATCGTCGCCTTCGGTGCGCTGGCGCGGATGGCGGCCAAGGCCGTCGGCGTCGAAGCGGACGTGGTTGACGCCGCGCCGTCGCCGAAGCTGGTGTCCCTCTTTCCGTTCGGCGACTTCGACGTCGCGATGAGCACCGGGAAGGCCCGCGCGCGCCTGGGTGCGGGAAGCCGGCCGCTGGAGCAGGGGCTGCGGCAGACGTACGCGTGGTACCGGAGGGCGCGGCCGTTCGGCGAGCCCGACTTCACGAAGGACGAGGCAATTCTCGGCTCCACGCGGCGGAGGCCCGTCCACGCTCCTCCGCCGCCTTCGCCAGGGAGGAAGCCATGAAGACGAGCTTCTGGGCCGCCACGGTGTTCACGCTGGTCGCGGCCGGCGGCGCGCGGGCGCAGGCGGCCCCGTCGCCGGAAGCGCAGATCGGGCCGCTGCTCGACAGCCAGGTGGTCGCGGCGAACGCGCACGACACCGACCGCTTCCTGAAGACGTTCGTGCAGGATTCGACGCTCGTGCAGGTGTTCAACGGCGCGGTGACGCTCGGCTATCCGGCCATTCGAGCGCTGCAGCTGCGGTGGTGGCAGAACGGCCGGAGCGACGTCATCTACCGGCGCGCCGCGCCGCCGAGCTTCCTGGTGCTCGATGCGGGGGCCGTGGTCGTCACGGAGCTGTTGACGGCCGAGCGCACCGGCGCCGACGGCCGGGTGGTGCGCCGCACCGTCGCGGTGACCATGGTCTGGCAGCAGCGGCCCGAGGGGTGGCGGGTCGCCTATCAGCACGAGTCCAGCGCGCCCTGAGCGCACGACCGGCCTGCGGGAGTCGCGCCGCCGCCATCGCGCTCGCCCCGCAGGCCCCGTATTCTACTGCCCATGTTCCGCTCGCGGTTCCACCCGCCGACCGCTCTCTCGCAGGAGCCTTCCATGAAGCCAGCCGCGCGGCTGCTCGCCACGATCCTGTTCGCCATCGGCTGGGGCTGCGCCGGCCTGGCCCCCAGGCCCCTCGCCGCCCAGTCCACGCGCCTGCTCCAGCAGCCGGACGTGAGCGCGCGCTACGTCGCCTTCGCCTACGCGGGCGACATCTGGCTGGCGCCGCGCGCGGGGGGCGACGCGCGCCGCGTGACGTCGTCGCCGACCGTCGAGCGCGATCCGCACTTCTCGCCGGACGGCAAGTGGCTCGCCTTCACGGGCGAATACGGCGGCAACGCCGACGTGTACGTCGTCGGGGTGGACAGCGGGACGCCGCGCCGGCTCACCTGGCACCCGGGGCCCGACGAGGTCCGCGGCTGGACGCCGGACGGCGACAGCGTCGTCTTCGTCTCGACCCGCACCGGCGTGCCCGACGCCGAGCCCAGGCTGTGGACCGTGGCGCTCACCGGCGGGCTGCCCAAGCCGCTGCCGGTACCGCGGGCCCAGGCCGGGGCCATATCGCCCGACGGGCGCCAGGTCGCCTATCAGCTGGTGCGGCCCTGGGAAAACGAGATGCGCAACTACCGCGGCGGACAGAACCAGCCGATCCGCGTCTTCGACGTGCGCACCCACGCCGTCGAGACGCTCCCCTGGACGGACAGCCGCGACCAGCAGCCGGTCTGGCTCGGCCACACCGTCTATTTCATCTCCGACCGCGATTGGACCGACAACGTCTGGGCGTACGACATCGGGACGAAGGCGCTGACGCAGATCACGCACTACCGCGACTACGAGGTCGAGAGCGTGTGCGCCGGGGCGGGGGTGGTGGCGTACGAGCAGGCCGGCGACATCCATCTCTACGACCCGGCGACGGGCTCCGACCGGAAGCTCGACATCCGGGTGACGGGCGACTTTCCGTGGGCCATGCCCCATGCCGCCGACGTCTCCAAGGACCTCACGGCGCCGCAGCTCTCGCCGACCGGGGTGCGCGCGCTGTTCGAGGTGCGCGGCGACGTCGTCACTCTGCCCACCGAGCACGGCACCTGGCGGAACCTGACCCGCTCCTCCGGCGTGGCCGACCGCTCGCCGATCTGGTCGCCCGACGGGCGGCAGATCGCGTGGTTCAGCGACGCGTCCGGCGAATACCAGCTGATGGTGGGCGACCAGGACGGCGTGTCCGCGCCGCGCGCCTACCCGCTCCAGCATCCGACGTACTTCTACGCGCCCGCCTGGTCGCCGGACGGCAAGAAGATCCTGTTCAGCGACGCCGAGATGAACCTGTGGGTGCTCGACCTGGCGAGCGGCCGCGAGGCGCACGTGGACCAGGACAACTACACGTGGCCGGACCGCGACATGGCGCCCGCCTGGTCGCCGGATTCGCGGTGGATCGCCTACACCAAGCGGCTCCGGGGCTCGCAGTTCCACGCGGTGTTCGTGTACGACGTCGCGGGCGACTCCACCAGGCAGCTCACCGACGGCCTCTCCGACGTCGTCACCCCGACCTGGGACAGGGGCGGGAAGTACCTCCTGTTCCTGGCTTCGACGGACTTCGCGCTCAATACGGGCTGGCTCGACATGTCGTCCTTCGACCATCCAGTGGAGCGGGGCGTGTACCTGGCGGTGCTCTCGAAGGCGGATTCCTCGCCGCTGCTCCCGCAGTCCGGCGACGAGCCGGCGGACACCGGCAAGGCGGCGCCCGACACCGGTGCGGCGCACCGCGGGCACGAAGCGCCGGTGGTGCACATCGACTTCGACGGCATCATGCAGCGCATCCTCTCCCTCGACGTGCCGAGCCGCGACTACGCGGAGCTCAGGGCGGGGCGGACCGGCGAGTGGTTCTACCTCGAGCGGGTGCCCAACCACGCCGACGTGCTGCACCGTTACGACCTCAAGGAGCGGAAGGCGATCGCCTTCCTCCCCGCGGTGGCGGAGGACTACGCGATCTCGTTCGACGGCACGAAGCTGCTCTACCAGGGCGCCGGCGACGACGGCGAGCCGACGCACCATTGGGCGGTGGTGGACGCGACCGGCTCCGCGCCCGAGGCGGGGAAGGGCACGCTGGCCACGTCCGACCTCCGCATGGACGTGGACCCCGTCGCCGAGTGGCACCAGATCTTCGACGAAGCGTGGCGGATCGAGCGCGACTACGTCTACGTGGCCAACCTGAACGGCGCCGACTGGCCCGCGCTGAAGCGGAAGTACGAGGTCTTCCTGCCCTACGTGCGGCATCGCGCCGACCTCACCCGGCTGCTCTCCCAGATGCAGGGCGAGTTGACGCTCGGCCACAGCTTCGCCGGCGGCGGCGACCTGCCGAAGGCGGACGCCCAGCCGGCGGGCCTGCTCGGCGCGGACCTGGAGGTGGCGAACGGCCGGTACCGGATCAAGCGGCTCTACACCGGCGAGAACTGGAACCCGGACCTGCGGGCCCCCCTGGCGGCGCCCGGCGTGGACGTGCGCGAAGGGGACTACATCCTGGCCGTCAACGGTCGCGACCTCGTGCCGCCCGAGAACCCGTACGAGCCGTTCATCGGCACGGTGGGCAGGCAGGTGCAGCTGCGGGTGAACGAGCGCCCGGCGATGGACGGCTCGCGCCTGGTAACCGTGGTGCCGATCGCGAGCGAGCAGGCGCTGCGGGCCCGCGCGTGGATCGAGGCGAACCGGCACCTGGTGGACTCGCTGTCGGGCGGCCAGCTGGCCTACGTGTACGTGCCCAACACGGGCGGCGGTGGGTACGCGTCTTTCAACCGCTACTACTTTTCCCAGCAGGAGAAGCACGGCGCCGTGATCGACGAGCGGTTCAACCACGGCGGCAGCATCGCGGACTACATGGTGGACATCATGAGCCGCCAGCTGCACGGCTACTTCAACCAGCGGCTCGGCGACCACTACAACGCGGTCTCGGCGCCGGGCGCGGCGATCTGGGGCCCAAGCCACC
>CAWDZR010000011.1:0-100270 GCA_963806755.1 uncultured Gemmatimonadales bacterium | reverse complement strand
ACCGCTCCCGGCATCGTTGACGATGAAATCAACTCCTCCAACAAGATCATCAGTGACCTGCTCACCTTTTCCCGTGTCGGCAAGCCGGTGGTCTCCCCGGCCCGGATTGATAAGGTAATTGAAGACGCGCTTGCCCACACCGTTATCCCGGAGAATGTCACGATGACGAAAGAGGTGGACCCTGGCGCAGCGCCACGAGGCCGATGAAGAAGTGCGCCTCGGGATCACCCGGCCTGAGGTCGAGGACGCGGCGGAACTCGCGCCCCGCCTCGTCGTACATCGCCGTCTTGTAGAAGGCCAGCCCGAGGTTGCGGTGCTCGTCCACCCGCGCGTCGCTCCCCACGGGGGCGGCGTCCACCTGGGTGCGCCCGAGCCGGTGCGCGAACCCGGCCGTGATGAGCCCGTACAGCGCCTTCCCCACGTCGAACTCCAGGAGGCCGGCGTCGTCCACGACCCGCACCAGGTCGCGCTGGCCGTCGAGGAGGGGGATGATGCGCTCCTGCTCCGGCGTCAGCGTCACCGCCGACGCCGACAGGCGCGGCCCGTCCACCACGAAGATGAGGTCGAACGAGGGGATCTTCTTCTCGATCAGGCTCCACTCGTCCACGCGCCGCGCGCCCTCCAGCAGCAGCGACTCCGGCGTGATGCGCACCAGGAAGTCCTGCGCCTCGGGCACGACGTCGGTCTCGAAGGAGAACGTGCCGGACACCCAGGTGAAGAGGTAGTACACGGCCTCCTCGATCTGGACGCGCATGTAGCGCTCGAGGTCCGGCCGGGAGATGAACCCCATCGCCACCAGCAGCTCGCCGAGCCGCTTGTCGCGCTCGTGCGTCTGCCGCTCGATCGCCGCCTCGAGCTGCTCGGTCGTGATGAGCCCGCCCTTCACCAGGATGTCGCCCAGCCGGTCGCGACGGTTGACGATGGACGCGTAGGTGATCAGGCCGTGCTCGAAATACACGTAGCCGAAGTTGCTGCGGTCCGCGACCGACAGGCATCCCGTCTTCTGCCCCATGGACAGGAGCTGGAGGACGTCGGGCAGGCTGGCCTCGCGGAGGCTCCCCTTGATGGCCATCAGCGCCACTCTTCGATGAGGCGCTCGGCCGCGTCGGGCCAGTCCCACACCACCTTCTCGCGGCTGCTCATCACGGCGTCGAGGCCCGCGGGCACGGGGGCCGAGTAGGCCTGGGCCTGCGACGGCCGGGCGGCGCGCCCCTCGACCGCGAGCCGCGCCGTCATCACGGACAGCACCTCGCTCGCGGAGTCCATCCGGGCGAGCGCGCGGTTGACGATCCCCTGGACGGCGCGGGCGCTGTCGGCCGGCCGCGACGACAGGTAGTCCACCGCGTCGTCCTCCGCCTTCACGCCGCGCACCGCGAGCAGGCGCCGGATCATCTCCGCGCGCATCGGCCGGTCGGGCGCGGCCAGGTCCACGAGCAGGCCGCCCTGGAAGCGCGTCGTGAGGCGGGCCGCCACGCCCTCCAGATCGGCCGGCGCCCGGTCGGCGGTGAAGACCAGCTGCTTGTCCGCATCGGCGAAGGCGTTGAACAGGTTGAACAGCTCGTCTTGCGTCGCCTCGCGCCCCGCCAGCAGGTGCACGTCGTCGAGGAGCAGCACGTCCGCGCGGCGGAACCGACGCCGCCACCACTCCAGGCGTCCGACGTTGAGCGCCTGCACCAGCTCCTCGGTGAACGCGGGCGTGGACAGGCAGGCCACCACCGCGTCGGGCCGCTCGGCCAGCAGGGCGTTGCCCGCGGCGTGCAGCAGGTGCGTCTTGCCGGTGCCGCTGGACCCGGCGATGAACAGCGGGTTGTACCGCGTCCCCGGCGCCGCGACCACGTCGCGCACGGCACGCACCGCCGCCTCGTCGGCCTGGCCCTCGACGAATTCCGCGAGCACGAGGGTGCGGGACGGCGGGGGCGGCGGCTCGACGCCCTCCTTGACGCGCTCGGTGAAGGCCCGCGCCTCCTCGACACCCTCGGGGTCCCGGAAGCAGGCGTGGCCCTCCGCCGACGGATCGTACGCCGCGGCCTCCTGCGCGAGGCGCTGCAGCTCCGCGACCCTGGCTTCGAACTGCTCCAGCTCGGTGGCGACGTCGGGGATCTCGTCGGCGAGCAGCAGCTGCTCGAGGCGGCGCGTGCGGTACCCCTCGCCCTGCCACCGCAGCACCGCGGCGCCGATCCGCGAGCGCCACGCCTCCACCGTCTGCGCCACCGTGGTCGAGACGGCGGAGAGGAAGGCGGCGAACTCGTCCGGCTCGGGCGGCGCGGCGACGGCGGCCGCGGCGGCGGGCGCGGAGGGCTCGCCGGGAGCGGCGGCCGCGAATCCGTCCCGCGCCCCGTCGCCCGTCGCGCCCGCCGCCGCGCCCGGCGCCGCGCCCGGCGCCTCTCCCGCCGCGAGGGAGCGGGCGGCGTCCGGCGTGAGCGGCGCGTCGCCCACGCTCTGGAAGGCGATCAGGCGGTTCACGACGCCGAGCAGCTCGCGGACGCTGGCGACGCTCGTTTCCGCGACCGCCTCCAGCACGTCCGGCGGCATCTCGACCCCGCGCTCGCCCGCCTTGCGCTGCAGGATGGCGAGCCGCGTCTCGTAGTCCGGCGCCGCGATGTCCACCAGCAGGCCGCCCGAGAGGCGCGAGACCAGGCGCTCGTCCAGGTCGGCGATCTCGCCCGGCGGCCGGTCGCAGGCGAGGACGATCTGCCGGTCCGCGGCCTGCAGCGATTCCGTGATCCGCAGCAGCTCCGCCTGCGTCTCCCGCTGCTCGATCAGGAACTGGACGTCGTCCACCAGCAGCAGGTCGGTCTCCAGCACCCCGCGGCGGAACGCCTCGAGCTGCCCCGCGGCGACGGCGGCGTGGTAGCGCTCGACGAACTCCTCGAGGGTGAGGTACTCGACGCGCAGCGCCGCCTGGCGTTCCTGGGCGAGGAACCCGATGGCCTGGAGCAGGTGGGTCTTGCCGAGCCCGGACTTCGCGTACACGAACAGCGGGTTGTAGGCGGCCCCGGGCGATTCGGCCACGGTGCGCGCGGCCGTGGCGGCCAGGCGGTTGCTCGCCCCCACCACGAAGGTCTCGAACCGGTACCGCGGGTTGAGGTCCATGCTAGATCCGCCGCGCCCCGGCGTCGCCCTGGCTGAGCCGCCGCAGCACCTCGGCGGCGACGCCCTTCAGGGTCTCGAACACGCCCGTGCCGTGGAGCGCGTCGGCCGGAAAGGTCGCGACGCCGCGGAAGTTGAGGGCGTCGTCCAGCTCCGCGGGCGTCAGGATCAGCTCCGCGGGAAGGTCCTGCTTGTTGAACTGGAGCACCATGGGGACGGTCCGGATGTCCACGCCCTGCTCGAGCACGTTGGCCTGGAGGTTCTGCAGGCTCTCGATGTTCTCGTCGAGCTGCCGCACCTGGCTGTCGGCCACGAAGACGATGCCGTCGGCGCCCTGGAGCACCAGCTTGCGGGTGGCGTTGTAGTACACCTGGCCGGGCACCGTGTACAGCTGGAACTTGGTCGTGAAGCCGGAGATGGTCCCCAGGTCGAGCGGCAGGAAGTCGAAGAACAGGGTGCGGTCGGTCTGGGTGGCGAGCGAGACCATCCGGCCCTTCCGGTCGGCGGGCACCTGGCCGTACACGTACTGCAGGTTGGTCGTCTTGCCCGACCGCCCCGGACCGTAGTACACGATCTTACAGGTGATCTCCCGCGCGGTGAAGTTCACGAGCGACATGCGGTCACCGGCGGAACAGCGAGGTGAGGCTGCGGTTGAGGTCCGCCTCGAAGTCCGCGGCCAGCACGGGGCCGCGCACCTGGTCGGCGGGGGCGGCGCGCTGCAGCGCCGCGGCGAACTCCTCGTAGAACAGCTCCACCAAGCCGATCGACGTCTCCTTCCCGAACACCGTGAGGACGATCAGCGGGCCGCGCGGCGTGGCGCACGGCGCCAGCAGGATGCCGTGGCGCTGGCCGGCGTGGAACAGGGCGCCGAACCCGCGCTCGCCCACCTGCTCGGCCAGCGCGCCCGACGCGGCCATGATCGCCGCTCCCAGGGCGGCGGCCGACATGAGGTCCACGGCGCGCGCGAAGCCGTGCTGCGCGAGCACCTGCCCGGACGGCGTCATCACGACCACGAGCCGCGCGCTCGCCTGGCCGACGTAGCGCAGCAGGGGCTGCTCGGTCCACGCCTCGACGACGGTCGTGCTCATGCCCGCACCGCCTCCACCGCCCGCATCATCTCGAGGCGCGCGAGGCCGATGTTCACCCGGCTGTCGGCCAGGGCCACGACCAGGAGGTCCGGAGGCGCCGGCGCGACCAGCAGGGTGCCGCCCTGGGCGTCCATCTGCACGAACCGGACCGGGCCGGCACCGACCGCGCCAGCCGCGCCGCTCACCTTCCGGGCCAGCGAGGCGGCCAGCGCGGCGATGGCCTTGCCGCGCACGCCCTCCATCAGGAGCTGCGCCACGGTGATGCCGTCCTCGGCGGAGACCCACATCAGGCCGCGCATCCCGCGCACCCGCGAGATGCGGTCGAGGGAGCGCTGCAGGTCGTCGCTCACGCGCCCTGCCTTTCCAGCCACGCGGCGGCCGCGTTCCGCGCCCGCTCGGCGAACCGCAGCGCGAGCCCGACGGGCATGCTCCGGTCGCGCCGCACCAGGATGAGCGCGCCTTCGCCGACGGGCGCGACCACCAGGTTCGCGCTCTCCGCCTCGGCCAGGATCGTGTGCCACGTGCCGAGGCCGAGATACTCGCCGGTGCGGGTCGCTTCGCCCGAGACGCCGGCCAGCGCCGCGGCCGAGATCTCCGAGACGTCGGCGCCCCCGGCGCCCGCGAGCCCGCCGGCCAGGACGAGCCCGCGCTCGTCGAGGAGCATGATGTCGGCCGTGGCCCGGTCGAAGCCACGGAACACCGGCGGGCGCTCGGCGCCTTCCGGCGCGGCCTCGGGCGCGGCCGGCGCCGGCCGGGCGGGGGCGCCCGACGCCCGAGGCGGGGCGGCCGCGCCGGCAGCGGCCGCCGCGTCGCGGCGTACGGTTTCGAGGGCGCGTCGCGCGGCGTCGTCGGCCGGGTCGAGCGCCAGCGCCTTCTCGAGCGCCGCCACGGCCTCGACGGGGTGGCCCTGGCGGAAGAGCGCGAACCCGAGGCCGCGCAGCGCACCGGTGTGCTCGGGCAGGATCTCGAGCGCCTTGCTCCACGCCAGCCTCGCCCGCTCGAGGTCGCCCATGTCCGCGTAGATCCGCGCGAGGCGGTCGTGGCCGTCCGCGTGCTGCGGGTGCCGGGCCAGGCCGTGCAGCGCCACGCGCAGCGCCTCGTCGCGCAGGCCGCGGCGCCGCAGCGCCTCGGCCAGGTCCGCGTACGCCATGCTGGCCGGATCGCGCGCCAGCGCGTCGGAGAGCGTGCGGACGTCGTCAGCCATGCGCGGTTCCCAGCAGCCGCTCCAGCGCGCCCGCGGCTTCGCGCGCGTCGGCCACCTGGCGGCGGGCATCCTCGTCGGCGGTGGGGCCGGCCAGGCGTTCCCACTGGTCCCAGCTCTCCCGCGCGTCGTGGAAGCGCCCGGTCGCCGCGAGCGCGAGGCCGCACCAGCGGTGCGCCTCGGCGAGGCCCGGACCGAGGCGCAGCGCGCGCCGGAACGTCTCGACGGCCTCCGCGTGGAGGCCGGCCGCCAACTCCGCCCGGCCCAGCACGAGGTGCACCCGCGGCTCGTCGGGACGCAGGCTGAGCGCCGACTCGGCCGCCTCCTGCGCCGCCTCGAGGTCGCCGGTCTCGAGGCGGACCTCGGCGGTGGCGATCAGCGCCGCCGCGTCGTCGCCGCCGCTCAGGCGCGACTTCCGCGCCGCCGACGGGTCGTGGAGCACGACGACGCCCGTGGTCGCGAGGCCGAACACGGTCCGCGCGACCTCGAATTCCGCGACCCGCAGCGCGGCGGCGATCTGGCGCAGGTCGCGCGCCCCGTCCACCTCCGCCAGCACCTCCCATTCGCCCGGGAGGAGGTCGAGGCCCGCGGGCGGGCCGGCGGCGTCCAACGGCGCCAGCAGCGGCACGACGCCCAGGTGCGGGACCTGGGTCTCGATGCGCGACCACTCGTCGATGCGCCGGGCGCCCTCCATCAGGATCTTCTCGGTCGGCAGCACCACGAGCACGTCGGTGGGGGCGCCGTCGATCCCGCCCTCCGCGAAGGAGAAGAACCCCTCGTGCCACGACAGCAGCTCGAACACCGCCTCCTCGATGTGCCGCTCCACCTCGCGCTGCAGCTCGCGCTGGGTGAGCGCCCCCATCTCCACGAACAGCTGCCCCAGCCGCCGGCGGCCGCCCTCGCGCTGCTGCACGGCGCGGGCGTGCTCCAGCTCGGCCGGCGTGATCTTGCCGCCGCGCAGCAGCCGGTCGCCGATCCGGTGCGGGTTGCTCCGGATCGAGGCGAAGACGATGGCGCCGGCCTTGAAGTACACGGTGCCCTCGTTGTTGCGCAGGTGGCTCGTGATCCGCAGCACCCCGGTCTTCCGGCTCAAGTCCAGCAGCTGGAAGACGTCGTGGAGCCCGAGCTCCTTGAGCGGGCCTTCGATGGCCACGGCTACGCCGCCTCGCCGGCGAAGATGTGCACGAGGTCGTGCGCCGTCCGCGCGTGGGCGCGCGCCTGCGCCGCGAGGGGCCCCGCGGGCTCCAGCGCGATGACCTGCTCCCACTGCGCCACGGCCTCGCGGTAGCGGCGCTCCCGGGCCAGCGCCAGCCCCAGGTGGTAGCGCGCGGCCGCGTGATCGGGCTGGAAGCGCACCACCCGCTCGGCCGCGGCGCGCGCGTCGCGCTCGCGCCCGCCGTCGAGCAGGACCCGCGCCAGCAGCACCAGCGCCTCGAAGTCGTACGGGTCGCGGGACAGCATCGCGATCAGGACCTCCATCGCTTCGCCGCCGCGCGCCGCCGCGTGCAGCAGCCGCGCCAGGGCCAGGGCGGCGAGGCCGTAGCTGGGCAGGTGGACCAGCGCCTGGCGGTACGCCCGCTCGGCCTCGCCGAGCTCGCCGCGCCGCTCGCACAGGGTGCCGTACTCCACCCACACCTCGACGTAGGCGGGGTCGAGGTCGAGCGCGGTGCGGTACGCTTCGCGCGCCAGGTCGCCGTCGCCCACGCCGCGGGCCACGTCGCCCAGCAGCTTGCGCACGTCGGCCCGCGCCGGCGCGCGCACCTGCGCGCGGCGCAGCACGTCCAGCGCGCCCGCCGGATCGCCGGCGCGGCTGCGCGCCTCGGCCGCGAGGAGCGCCACCTCGACGTCGTCCGGCGCCGCGGCGAGCAGGTGCTCGGCCAGCGGCGCGGCCTCACCGACGCGGCCGAGCGCGAGCAGGCAGCGGACCTCCCCCGCGCGCGCCCCCGGGTGGTCGGGCGCGAGCGCGACGGCCTCGCGGAACCGCTCCAGCGCCTCGCCGAACAGGCGCCGCCGCACGAACACCTCGCCGGCGAGCGCCGCCCCCTCGGCCGGGTCGGCCCCGCGCCCCACCGCCCGCGTGAGCTCGGCCGTGGCGTGCTCGAGCAGCGACTTGGACACGTAGTCGCGCGCGAGCGCGAACGGATCGCCGGCGCCGCGGGCGGCGGTCGGCGCCGCCGGCTTCAGCTCGGCGAACAGCGAGTCCAGGATGCGGGCGTCGAACACGAAGGGCTCCTCGCCGCCCTCGAACGCGTGCTCCCCGCCGCGCTCCGGCGCCACCGGCAGCGCCGCCCCTTCGGGGACGTCCACCGCGAGGAGGTAGGTCTGCCCGACGTAATAGGGATCGAGCTCCAGGGCGCGCTTCACCTCGCGCAGCGCGCCCTCGAACTCGCCGAGGTGCGAGAGGGTGAAGCTGAGGTTGTAGTGCGCCGCCGCGAGCGTGGGGTCCGCTTCCACGGCGCGCGCGAACGCGTTGCGCGCATCGGGATAGTGCTGCAGCTCCACCAGGACCTGCCCCACGCCGTTCCAGGCGACGGCCGAATCGGGCGCGGCCTCCAGCGTCTGCCGGTACGCCTCCAGGGCGAGCTGGTGGCGGCGCGACTGGGTGAGCAGCAGGGCGAGGTTGAGCCGGGCGGTGAGCAGGCTCGCGTCGAGGCGCAGCGCGTCGCGGAACGCCTCCACGGCCGGCTCCAGCTGGCGCAGCGACGCCAGCGCGACGCCGAGGTTGTTCGCGGCCGGCGCGTACGACGGCGCCGCCTCGCGGGCGCGGCGGTAGGCCGCGAGCGCCTCCTCGCGGCGGCCCGCCTGGTGCAGCACGATGCCGCGCTCGCTCCACAGCTTTCCGGAGCCCGGCTCCTCGGCCAGCAGCGCGTCGTACAGCTCCAGCGCCGCGACCAGGTCGCGCTGCAGCAGGTGCACCTCCGCCATGGCGCGGCGCACCACGCCGCGGTCCTCGCCGCGCTCCAGCGACAGGCGGTACTCGCGCAGCGCCTCGAGGTAGTAACCCTTGTGCCGGAAGGCCTGCGCGAGATGGAAGTGCGCGAGGTTGGCCCGCTCCGGGGCGCGCTCCTCGCCGGCGGGAGGCGCGGCCTCACCGGACGGCCGTCCCTTCGCCTCCCGCGGCTCGAGCGCGAGGTTGGCCTGGGCCCGCGCCAGCGACGGGTTGAGGCGCGCGGCGCGCTTGGCCGCGGCGTGCGCGTCGCCGTGGCGCCCCACGTCGCCGAGGACGAAGGCCAGCAGGTGGTACGCCTCGGCGTTGTCGGGGTTGAGCGACACCGCGCGCTGCAGCGCGCCGAGCGCCGCGTCGTTGGCGCCGCGGTTGTAGAGCACCTCGCCGCGGTGGTACTCGAGCACCGACGACTCGGGGTCCAGCTCCAGCGCCCGCTCGAACCACGCCAGGGCCGCCTCCAGGTTGCCGAGCCGCTGCTCGAGCAGCCCCAGCTGCGTGATCGCCCCCAGGTCGCGCGAGTCGTGCGCCAGCAGGGCCGCGAACTCCTGGTGCGCGTCCTCGTACTGGCCGACGGCGGCGAAGGCGCGCGCCACCTCCCAGCGGGCGTCGCGGTCCTCCGGGTGCTGCCGGAGCCGGTCGCGCAGCTCGGTGATGCGCCGGTCGTAGAAGCCGCTGAAGCGGTAGGCGATCTCCAGGTTGCGCTGCGCGACCGCCATCTTGGGGTCCAGCTCGAGCGCGCGCAGGAAGCTCGTCACCGCTTCCGGGTACAGCGCCTTGCGGAAGTAGAGCACGCCGAGGTTGTTGTGCGCGCCGGCGTCGGAGGGATCGATGCGGCGCGCGAACGACCGCAGCACGGCGAGGTCGCGCTCCGAAGCCCCTGGGCCCGCCATCGCCGCGCCCGCGGTCAACCGACCCGGACGGCCTGGAGGATGGCGCGCAACGACGCGAGGTCGGGCACCAGCAGGAAATGGGCGCGCAGCGTTTCCGCGTCCGACCCGAACTGGAACTCCGTCTCCACGCAGAGCACGTAGTCCCGCTCGCTGCCGAAGTCGAGGTAGGCGGAGGTGACCACCGCGGACGCGACGTCCACCACCAGCGTCGGCACCGACGGCAGCAGCATCATCCCCATGAACGACGACAGGGCCGTCATGAAGGCGCCGCAGAGGATGTTCGCCGCTTCCTTGAGGCTCGACTGCTCCAGTTCGCCGAACTCGGTGGTGGTGCCGCTCGCGCGCCGCAGCAGCAGGTCGCACAGCCGCCGCGCCGCCAGCTCGGGGAACACGAGGAGGGTCCGACCGGTGAGGTCGCCCATCATGTGCAGCAGGACGGCGGCGACCACCGGCGGCGGATCGCCCAGGAGGCCTGCGACGTCCTCGAGCCGCGTGATGGAGATCTGCGGCACCGAGATCATGATCCGGCGGTTGGTCATCTGCGACAGCGCCGTCGCCGCGTGGCCGGCGCCGATGTTCTCGACCTCGCGCAGGGCGTCGAGCTGCAGGGCCTTGAGATCCCGGATGTCGTCCATCGCGCTCCCGCTCTAGATCAGGCTGCCGGCGTCGAGAATCAGGGCCGGCGCCCCGTCCCCCAGGATCGTGGCGCCGCTGAAGACCGGGGCCGTGCCGCGCGGGGCCTCGAACGGCTTGACCACGATCTCCTGCTGGCCGAGCAGCGCGTCCACGACCACGCCCGCCCGCCGTTCCCCCATCGCCAGCATGATGACCGGCCGCCGCCGCGCCGGCGGCGGCCCGGCGGCCACGCTCAGCCGTTCGCGCAGCCGCACCAGGGGCACCAGCTGGCCGCGGACCATCATCACTTCCCGGCCCTGCATGCGCCGGATCTCGTCCTCCCGCGCCTCGAACGTCTCGGTCACGTACGTCAGGGGCATGGCGTACGTCTCCTCCCCCACCCGCGCCAGCAGGGCGCGCATGATCGCCAGGGTCGTCGGCAGGCGCAGGGTGAAGGTCGTCCCGCGCCCCGCCTCGGTGCGGACCTCCAGCGATCCGCCGAGCGCGCGCACCGCCGAGGTCACGGCGTCGATCCCCACGCCCCGGCCCGAAAGGTCGGTGACCTGCTCGGCCGTGCTGAAGCCGGCCAGCGCGATCAGGTGGGCGAGCGTCTCGTCGTCGCTCAGCTGCTCCACCTCGTCGGCCACCAGCCCCAGCGCCTGGGCGCGCCGCAGCACCTTGGCGCGGTCGATGCCGCGCCCGTCGTCGGTCACGCGGATCGCCACCGACGCCTGCTCCCGCGCGGCGGCGAGGACCAGCTGGCCCTCCGCGGGCTTCCCGTTTGCCACCCGCTCCTCCGGCGGCTCGATGCCGTGGTCCACCGCGTTGCGCAGCAGATGCACCAGCGGGTCGGCGATGTCGTCGAGGATCGCCCGGTCGAGCTCGATCTCCTTCCCCTCGACCCGGAACGCGACCTGGTGGCCGGTCTGGCGGGCCAGGTCCCGCACCAGCCGCGGGAAGCGGTCGAACACCTGCCACACCGGCACCATGCGGGCCTCGAGGATCTCCCGCTGCAGCTCCCCCGAGAGCCGCCCCACGTCCCGCGCCGCGTCGCTCAGGTCCGGCTCGGCGAAGCGGCGCGCCAGGGTGTCGAGACGTCCGCGCGCGATGACCAGCTCGCCGATCAGGTTCATGAGCCCGTCGAGACGGCGCAGGTCCACGCGGATGTGGCGCGCCCGCGTGCCCTCCGCCCCGGCGTCGGCCGACGGCTCGGCCACCACCACGCTCGCGACGTCGCCCGCGGCCCTGAGCGCCGCTTCGATGGCCTCCGGCGCCTGCCCGGTCTCCAGCCGGAAGGCGAACCGGCCGTCGAACGCCTCCTCCTCGATCGCCTCGGGCGGCGGCGTGACGCCACCCACCGTCCCGAGGGTGCGGGCGCGGGCCAGCACGATCGCCGCGCGCGCCCCCTTCAGCACGGCGTCCTCGCGCAGCACCACCTGGACGGCGAGCCCCTTCCCCGGGGCCTCGAGCGCCGCCGACGGCCGCGACGCGCGCGGGGCGCCCGCGGCGCCGGGCGCCGCGGCCTCGACCTCGCGGCCGAGCGCGGCGACGAGGTCGGCGGCGGCCCGCGGGTCCTCCCGCCCGGCCACCGCCTCCGCGACCGCGCCCTCCAGCGCGTCGGCGGCGCGGAACAGCAGCTCGAACCGCGCCGGCGTGGCCTCGGCGCCGCGGCGCAGCACGTCGAGCAGGTCCTCCGTGCGGTGCGCCAGCTCGGCGACCGCCACGTACCCCATCGTCGCCGCCATCCCCTTCAGGGAATGCGCAGCGCGGAAGATCCCGTCCACCGGTTCGCGCCCGGCGGGATCGCGCTCCCACTCCAGCAGGAGGTGGTTGAACGCGGTGAGGTGCTCGCGGCTCTCGCTGAGGAAGAGGTCCGCGTAGCGGCGGACATCCATCCTATCCCAGCACCCGCTGCACCGCCTCGAGCACCCGCGACGGCTGGAACGGCTTGACCACGAAGTCCTTCGCCCCCGCCTGGATCGCCTCGACCACCAGGGCCTGCTGCCCCATCGCGCTGCACATCAGCACCTTGGCGTCGGGGTCGTGCCGGATGATCTCGCGGACCGCGTCGATGCCCCCCATGTCGGGCATCACGATGTCCATCGTGACCAGGTCGGGCTTGAGGTCGCGATACCGCTCGATGGCCTGCACGCCGGTCTCCGCCTCGCCAACGACGTCGTACCCGGCGCCCGACAGGATGTCGGATATCATCGTCCGCATGAAGATCGCGTCGTCGCAGACGAGGACTCGATGCCCCACACCCACCTCCTACGGCAGCAAAGGCTCCAGCAGCACGTCGGTCTCGAGTTGAACGAACGTCAGGCCGCCGGCCGACCCGACGGCGCGCACGAGGTCGGGACGCACTCCCGGCAACGTGGCGCGATCCCCCAGGTCAGCGGCGTCCACCGTCACCAGGTCGCAGACCTCGTCGACCGCGAGGCCGACCGGCCTGGCGTGCTGCGTGACGAGGACGACGGGCCCCGGCACGGCGCCGGGCAGCGGGGCGACGCCGATCGCCAGCGCCGCGTCCACCACGGTCACCAGCGTGCCGCGCACGTTCGCCAGCCCGCGGATCGCCTCGGGCGAGCCCGGAATGCGCGTCGCGGGCGTGGCCGGGAGGATCTCCTGCACCGCGCCGGCGTCCACCGCGAACACCCTCCCACCGGAGCGGAACAGGAGCAACTTACGGCTCGTCATTCCCCGCCCCGAAGGCGAAGAAGCCAAGATACTCCAAGGGTTTAGGGACAGCAAGCAAAGTCGCGTCGCCGATCGCCTCCGCCAGCGCGGCGGCGAGATCGGCGGGCCATTCGGAGCGCACGTCGAGGATCTCGCCGGAGCGCGGATGCGCCAGGCGCAGCCACGCGGCGTGCAGCGCCTGGCGGGGCGTGGCGCGCGCGAGCGCCTCCGCGTGGCGGGCGGTCGCGTCCGAGCGGCGGGAAACCAGGCCGCCGTACGTCGGATCGCCGACCACCGGGTGGCCGATGGAGGACAGGTGCACGCGAATCTGGTGCGTGCGCCCGGTCTCGAGCCCGCACGCGACCAGGTCGGCCGCGATGCCGCGCGCCACCGTCTTGACGCGGGTGATCGCGCGGCGGCCCCCGGCGGGAGGTGCCACCATCATGCGCTTGCGGTCGCCCGGATGACGGCCGAGCGGGGCGTCGATGCGGCGGGCGGACGGGCCGAGGTGGCCCCACACCAGCGCCGCGTAGCGCCGCAGGATCTTGCGCGCCGCGAGCGCGGCGCCGAGGCGCTGGTGGGCGCGCTCCGTCTTGGCGACCACCAGCAGGCCGGAGGTGTCCTTGTCGAGGCGGTGGACGATACCCGCCCGCCCCACGTCCCCGCCGCCGAGCTTGAGCCCCCGCGCCACCAAGGCGTTGACGAGGGTGTCCTCCCAGTGGCCCGGCGCCGGGTGCACCACGAGGCCCGCCGGCTTGTCCACCACCGCCAGCTCCTCGTCCTCGTAGGCGATGCGCAGCGGAATGTCGGCGGGCACCAGCTCGCGCGGCGCCCGCGCGGGGAACTCCACCGCCAGCACGGCGCCGCGCTCCGGCTCGGCCGAGGGCCGGGCCGGCCGGCCGTCGAGCAGCACGGCGCCTTCCGCGATCAGGCGCGCGGCGGCGGTCCGGGAGAGGCGGAGCTGGTCGGCGAGGAACCGGTCGAGGCGTTCGGCGCGGGGGACCGCGACGGAGAACCGCGTCGCCGGTGGCTGCGGCACGGGACCTTACACGCGGGTCGGGGGCGAAGCGTCGGGCGAGGGCTCCGGGACGCGCTTGCGGCCCTCACCCCACAGCGACAGCGCCAGCGCGATGGCGCCGCACGTCACCGCCATGTCGGCGACGTTGAACGTCGGCCAGCGCAGGGCGCCCACGCCGACGTCGAGGAAATCCACCACGCCGCGGGCCGAGCGCACCCGGTCGATCAGGTTGCCGAGCGCGCCGGCGCAGATGGCCGCCAGGGCGTAGAGCCGCAGCCGGTCGCCCGGCCGCATCGAGCGCAGCATCGAGATCAGGACGACGATGGCGGCGATCGAGAGGCCCATGAAGATCCAGCGCGAGTGCTCGCCGACGTTCAGGCCGAACGCCGCGCCGGTGTTGTAGACCAGCCGCAGCTGAAAGGCGTCGCCCATCAGCGGCACGCCGAGATACGGCGGCAGCACCCGCACCGCCACCAGCTTGGTGACGATGTCGAGGGCGACGATCGCCGCGACCACGAGGCCGAAGCGCCGCCGCTCAGTGCCGCTTGCCATTCTCCTCCTTCTCCTTGCAGCGGATGCACAGGCGGGCGTGCGGCAGCGCGTCGAGGCGATCGAACGCGATCTCCTCGCCGCAGCTCTCGCACTTGCCGTACTTGTCCGGCGTCTCGTAGAGCCGGCGCAGCGCCTGGTTGATGTGCCACAGGAAGCGGCCTTCCTTCGACGCCATCAGGAACGCCTTCTCCCGCTCCATGGCGTCGGTGCCCTGGTCGGCCATGTGGAACGAATACGAGGAGAGGTCGCCGTCCGCGGCCTGCAGCGTGGCGTTGAAGCTCTCGTCGTAGTGCCCGATTTCCTTCATGGCACGCCCGCGCTCTTCCAGCAGCCGCTTCTCGAAGTGTGCCAGTTGTCGCTTGTTCATGACCCCTCGCTCGCCGTTCCGGCGGGTCAGAGCGCCCGCCGCACCGCCACCTGGGCCCGCAGGCCGTCCAGCTCGACCTCGTGCGTCAGCTCCGCCTGCCGTCCCGGGGCGCCGACCGTGAGCGTGCGCGCCAGCGTCTCCGCCGAAATGTAGTCGGCGTGCCGCCGCGTCGCCTCTTCCACCGCCCGGTCGCCGCCGACCCACACCTCGATCCGGTCGGTGACCTGGAAGCCCGCCTCCCGGCGCAGCCGCTGCACCCGGCTCACGACCTCCCGGGCCAGGCCCTCCTGCCGCAGCTCGTCGGTGAGCGCCGGATCGATGGCCGCCACCACGCCGCCGTCGGCCCGGACCACCACGTCGCCGCGCGCCTGGCGGTGCACCGTGAGGTCGTCCGCCTGCAGCGGGTGGCGCGTCCCGTCGATCTCGATCGCGACCGGCTCCCCCGCCTCGAACCGCGCCACGTCCGCGGCCGGCAGGTCGCGGATCGCCTGCGCCGCCGCCGGGGTCGCCTTGCCGAACCGCTTTCCGAGGGCACGAAAGCTAGGGCGTGCGTCAAGGGTGACAAGGTCCGTCCCGCGCGAGACCACTTCCACCTGCTTGACATTGACTTCGGCCTTGAGTAGCGGCAGCAGCGCCTCGAGGATCCCCCGGTCCACGTCGGCCGGGACGGCCGCCAGCATGCGGCCCAGCGGCTGGCGGACGCGGATCCCGACGTCCTCCCGGGCGCTGCGCGCCAGCGAGGCGAGCGTGCGCACCGCCGCCATGGCCCGCGCGAGGCCCGGGTCGCCCGCCGCGGCCGGCTCCGGGAACGGCGCCAGGTGCACCGACGTGCCGGCGAGCGCGCGATGCAGCGCGTCCGACAGGAACGGCGCCGCCGGCGCCAGCAGCCGCGCCGTCACGGTCAGGGCCTCGTGCAGCGTGGCCAGCGCGCCCGGCTCCGCGCGCCCGCCGGGCACCCAGAAGCGCGCGCGGCTCGCGCGCACCCACCAGTTCGACAGGTCCTCCACCACGAACGACAGGATCGCGCGCGTGCCGGCCGTGACGTCGTAGGCCTCCCACGCCGCGGTCACGTCGCGCACCGTCTCCGCGAGCCGGCCCAGCAGCCAGCGGTCGGCCAGCGGGCGGGCGGCCGGCGCCGGGTCCGCGGCCGACGGCCGCCAGTCCTCGGCGTACAGCGGGAAGAGGTTGTAGCTGTGGCGGAGCTTCTCGAGCGCGTTGCCCGCCACGTCGGGGATGGCGCCCTCGTCGAACCGCTTGGGCAGCCACACCTGGCTCGACGCCAGGAGGAACAGCCGCACGGCGTCGGCGCCGTACTTGCCGATCACGGCGTTGGGCTCGACGACGTTGCCGCGGCTCTTCGACATCTTCTGGCCGGCCGCGTCGAGCACCAGCTCGTTCACGACCACGTTCCGGTACGCCGGGCGGTCGAACACCCCGGCGGCGATCGCCAGCAGCGAGTAGAACCAGCCCCGCGTCTGGTCCACGCCCTCGGCGATGAAGTCCGCCGGGAAGTGCGCGGCGAACTCCGCCTCGTGCTCGAACGGGTAGTGCCACTGCGCCACCGGCATCGCGCCCGAGTCGAACCAGGTGTCGATGACCTCGGCCACGCGCCGCATCGTGCCCCCGCACGCGGCGCAGCCCCACGTGTAGCCGTCGATCTGCGGCTTGTGCGGGTCGAAGTCCGGCGGGAGCGGCCGGCCCCAGCGCTCCGCGAGCCGCGCGTACGAGGCGATCACCTCCACGTGCCCGGCATCGCGGTCGCACAGCCACACCGGCAGCGGCGTGCCCCAGAAGCGGTCGCGCGACAGCGCCCAGTCCACGTTGTTCTCGAGCCACTCGCCGAACCGCCCCTGCCCGATCTCCGGCGGGTGCCACGCGATCTCGCGGTTCAGCGCCAGCAGCCGGTCCTTGATCGCCGTGGTGCGGACGAACCACGACTCGCGGGGGTAGTAGAGCAGCGGCGTGTCGCAGCGCCAGCAGAAGGGATAGGTGTGCTCGACCGTCTCCCGCCGCAGCAGGTGGCCCTCGTCCTTCAGCCGCTCGATGATGGCGTGGTCCGCGTCCTTGACGAACACGCCCTCGATCGCGGGCCAGGTCGTGCCCCGGAACTTGCCGGCGGCGTCCACGGGCACGGTGTACGCGAGGCCGCGCTCCCGGGCCACCACGTAGTCGTCCGCGCCGAAGGCCGCGAGGTGCACGAGGCCGGTGCCGTCCTCCGCGGTGACGAACGCCGCGGGCACGACGACCTGCCGCTCCCCCGGCGGGCGCGGGACGACGTCGAGCGGCAGCCGGTAGTGCAACCCCACCAGCTCGCGGCCCTTGAACCGCCGCACCACCGGGTGCGCCGCCAGCGTGTCGTGCTCGCCCCCGGGCGCCACGTGCGCGGCGCGCGCCTCCGCGAGGATGAGGCGGCGGCCGCGGTACTCCACCTCGACGTAGTCCAGGTCCGGGTGCACGCCGATCGCGAAGTTCGAGACCAGCGTCCACGGCGTCGTCGTCCAGATGAGCAGGAAGCGGTCCGGCTCGCCCTCGAGCGGGAAGAGCACCGTGACCGACGGGTCCTTCGCGGTATCGTAGCCCAGGGCGAGCTCGTGACTCGACAGCGCGGTGCCGCAGCGCGGGCAGTAGGGGAGCACCTTGTGGCCGCGCACGAGCAGTCCCCGGTCGTGCAGCCGGCCCAGCAGCCACCACACCGATTCGACGTAGGGCGCCGTGTACGTGACGTACGGGTGCTCGTAGTCGAGCCAGTAGCCGATCCGGTCCGACAGCGACTCCCATTCGCCCTTGTACTTCCACACGCTCTCGCGGCAGCGGCGGTTGAACTCGGCGACGGACACCTTGGCGCCGGGACCGTCGCCGATGTCCGTCTTGCCGCTCAGGCCGAGCTGCTTCTCCACCTCGATCTCGACCGGGAGGCCGTGGGTGTCCCACCCCGCGATGCGCCCCACCCGCCGGCCGCGCATGACCTGGAAGCGGCACACGAGGTCCTTGATGGTGCGGGCGAACACGTGGTGGATGCCGGGCCGGCCGTTGGCCGTGGGCGGGCCCTCGAAGAACACGAACGGCGTGCCGCCGGCGGTGCGCCGCTGCGTCTCGCGGAACAGGTCCTCCGCCTTCCAGCGCTCGAGCAGCCCGCGCTCGAGGGCGTCGGGCCCGGTCCCGTCCGCCAGCGGCGGGAAGCGGCCGGCGCTCACGCGGCGAGCCGCTCGATCACGCCGCGGATCACCGTCGTGAGCCGCGGCTCAGCCTCCGCCGCCGTCGCGATGATGCGGTCGATGTCGGCCGGCTCGAGGGCGTCGGGGAGCCCGAGGTCGGTGATGATAGAGACGCCGAGCACCCGCATCCCGGCGTGCACCGCGGCGATCACCTCGGGCACCGTGCTCATGCCCACGACGTCGGCGCCGAAGAAGCGCAGCATCCGGTACTCCGCCCGTGTCTCGAGATTGGGGCCGCCGACCGCGGCGTACACGCCTTCGCGCAGGGTGATGCCCCGCTCCAGCGCCACCGCGCGGGCGAGGGCCCGGAGCGCGGCGTCGTACGGCTCGGACAGGTCGGGAAAGCGCGGCCCGACCGCGTCGTCGTTGGGGCCGACGAGCGGGTTGTCGCCCAGCAGGTTGATGTGGTCGGCGATCAGCACCAGGTCCCCCTTCGACCACAGCGGGTGCATGCCGCCGCAGGCGTTGGAGACGATCAGGATCCGCGCGCCGAGCGCGCGCAGCACCCGGACGGGAAAGACGACCTGGCGGAGGTCGTAGCCCTCGTAGCGGTGGAAGCGGCCAGCCATCGCGACGACGGCGCGGCCGCCGAGCGCGCCGGCGAGGAGCCGGCCCGCGTGCGACTCCACCGTCGGGCGCGCGAAGCCGGGGATGTCCGCGTACGGGATCTCGGCATCGAGCGCGATCTCGCGGGCCAGCCCGCCCAGGCCCGTCCCGAGAATGACGGCGATTTCGGGCGGGCGCCGGAGCCGGGCGCGGACCGCGTCGGCGGCGCGGGTGACGGCGGCGTCGCTCACTCCTCGACGATGTTCTTGATCCACTTCGGCGACGACTTGCGGACCTCGCGCGCCCGCTCGGCGTCCGCCGGCTCCACCGGCTGGATCGCGCCGGCCACCTTCCCGAACGGCCCCTGCTGCGCGTCGGCCATCGCGTCGAGCTCCGCCTTCTGCCGGTCCACCAGGCTCCGCAGCGCCGCCAGGTAGGCGTGGTGCTGGCGCGCCAGGTTCTGCGCCGCCCCGTCGAGCCGCTCGATCTCGCGCCGGGCGCGGTCCAGGCGCCGCTCCCCGTCCGCCTCCGCCTCGCGGATGATCATCTGCGCCTCGCGCTCGGCCTGCTCGCGCGTCTCGGCGCGCAGCTGCTGCGCCGCCACCAGCGCGTCGTTCATCGCCCGCTCGCGGTCCTTGAACGAGGTCAGCTGCTCCTCGAGCCGCTGCAGCCGCTCCTCCAGCGCCATGCGCTCCCGCACTACCCGCTCCAGCTCGTCGGCGGCCCGGGCGCGGAAGTCGTCAACCTCGGCCGGATCGAAGCCCCGCATCACCTTCTTGAAGTCCTGCTTGCGCAGGTCCAGTGGCGTCAGCCGGAACACATCGTCGTTCATGACGCACGCTCCCCGAAGAGAATCGTCCCCAGGCGGACCAAGGTCGCACCCTCTTCCACCGCGACCTCGAAATCGCCCGACATGCCCATCGAAAGCTCGTCGAGAGTCGAGAGTCCAGAGTCGAGGGACAGGCGATCCCTCAGCTCCCGCAGCTCCCGGAACACCCGGTGCTGCTCCTGCACGGACGCCCCGTACGGCGCGATCGTCATCAGCCCGCGCAGCTCGAGGTGCGGCAGGCCCGCGGCGTGGGCCACCAGCGCGCCCGCCTCCTCCGGCGCCACGCCCGTCTTCTGCGCCTCGCGCGCCACGTTGACCTCGACCAGCACCGCCTGCACGACGCCCGCCGCCGCCGCGGCCGCCTCCAGCGCGTCGGCCAGCCGGATGGAATCGAGCGAATGGATCAGGGCGAAGCGGCCGACGGCCGCCCGGGCCTTGTTGCGCTGCAGGTGCCCGATGAAGTGCCAACGCACCGGCGCTTCCGGCCACGCGGCCTGCTTGGCCAGCGCGTCCTGCACCCGGCTCTCGCCCAGGTCCGTGAGCCCCGCGGCGGCCGCCTCGCGCGCCCGCTCCAGCGGGTGGCCCTTCGTCACGGCCACCAGCCGCACCGCGGCGGCGGAGCGCCCGGCGCGCGCCGCCGCAGCGGCGAGTCTGGCGCGAACGGCCGGGACATCCATCAACCTGTAAAGGTAACTAGAACGGGGACTAGGGGTTAGGGGCCAGGGCCCGAAAACGGCTACGGAGCGGAGTGCGGCCGGGTGCAGGGTGCAGGCGTGTGAGGGGGTAGCGGGGCGCGGGGGTCAGGCGCCGGGGGGCAGCGGCGGCATGGCGGCCAGCGCGGGGGCGGCGGGGCGCGCGAACGGGCCGCTGGCCAGCAGCTCCTTGAGGCGCGGCAGGCTCACGCCGCGCTCGAGGCTGCCCCGATGCGCCACCGAGACGACCGAGGTCTCTTCGGAAATGACGATGACCATTGCGTCCGTCTCCTCCGAGAGGCCGAGCGCAGCGCGGTGCCGCGTGCCGAGAGCCTTGTCGTCCACGGGGAACTGGGTGAGCGGGAGGATGCAGCCCGCGCCGACGATGGTGTCGCCGCGCACGATCAGGGCGCCGTCGTGGAGCGGCGAGTACGGCGTGAAGATGGTGGTGACCAGGTCGGCCGAGACCTTGGCCTGGAGCGGCGTGCCGCTGGCAAGGTAGCCGCCGAGCCCGACCTCGCCTTCGACGGCAATGATCGCGCCCGTACCCGCCCGACTCAGCCGGTCGGCCGCTTCGGCGATCTCCTCGGCCACCTGGTGCGCTTCGCCGCGATAGAAGAACCGCATGACCCGCGACTGGCCGAGGCGCGCCAGCGCCGCCCGGAGCTCGGGCTGGAAGACCACCAGCAGCGCGAAGGCGCCGTAGGTGAAGACCACGCCGAGCAGGTTGGGGATCATCACGAACTTGAGCAGCACGGCGGCGACGTAGGCCGCGCCGAGCAGCACGAGCCCGAACAGGATGTGCAGCGCCCGGGTGCCCACCGCGAGGAGCAGGACGCGGTAGATGACCCACGCGACGATGAGAATCTCGAGGACGTCGCGCCAGTGCGGCAGCAGGAACCCGATGCGGTCGAACACGCCCTCAGGCCTCCCCTTCCCGCTCCTCGAGGATCGCGTCCGCCACGGCGAGCGCTTCGCGCGCCGCCGCGACGTCGTGCACGCGGAACAGGCGGGCGCCCCGGAGGCGCGCCGCGACGCACGCGGCGGCCGTCGCCGCGTCGCGCTGGTCCACCGGCCGCCCCGTGACGGCGCCGAGGAAGCGCTTGCGCGAGGGCCCCACCATCACCGGGTGGCCGAGCGCCACCAGCGTGGCGAGGCGGTCGAGCAGGGCGAGGTTGTGCGCCGGCCCCTTGGCGAAACCGAGCCCCGGGTCGAGCACCACGGCCTCGCGGGCGACGCCCGCCGCCAGCGCGGCGTCGCGCCGCTCGGCCAGCTCCGCCGCGACCTCCGCGGCCACGTCGGCGTAGCGGGCGTGGGCGTCCATGGTCGGCGGGTCGCCGCGCATGTGCATGATCACCACCCCGGCTCCCGCCGCGCGCACGACCTCGACCATGGCCGGGTCGGCCGTGAGGCCCGAGACGTCGTTCACGATCTCGGCCCCGGCCGCGAGCGCCGCCTCGGCCACGCGCGCACGGCGCGTGTCCACGCTCACGGGCAGGCCGGTCTGCTCCGCCACGGCCCGGACCACGGGCACCACGCGCCGCAGCTCCTCGTCCTCGTCCGGGCGCTCCGCGCCGGGACGCGTGGATTCGCCGCCGACGTCAATGACGCCGGCGCCGGCCGCCTGCATCATCTGCGCGCCTTCCAGCGCCGCCGACGGCGTGAAGTGCCGGCCGCCGTCGCTGAAGGAATCGGGCGTCACGTTGAGGATGCCCACCACGCAGGACCGCTCCAGCGGCAGGGTGCGACGGGCCGTGCGCCAGCCGCCGGCCGCTTCCTGGCGGCCCTGAAGAAAACGCCCCAGCGCGAGGCTGAGGCGATCGGGCAGCGAGGCGTCGGCGCTTGGCCGCGCGAGTCCGCCGAGGCGTGCCAGCGGCCCCCTCACGACGGCCCAGCCCTCGCCGGTGTGGCAGTCGAGTCCCGCGCGCGCCGCCCCGCGCACCAGCGCCGCGACCGCGACCTCGTCCAGCGGCTCCAGCAGCAGCGTCACCGGCGCGCCGCCCGCCGCCAGGGCCTCCGCGCGCTCCGGCTCCACGCCGCGCGCCGCCAGCGCGGCCGCCAGCGCCGCCGGGACGTCGCCGGCGAGCGCCGTGACCCTCACGCCGGGCTCGGCGCTTCCTTCGGGGGCACGAGCGGCACGGGCGCGGCGCTCTTGGCCGCCGCGGCCGGCGCCTCCGGCGTCGTGCCAAAGACCGGCGGCTCGCGCCGCGGCGGCAGCGGCTTGCCGGCCGCGACGGCCATGATCTCGTCCCGTTCCAGGGTCTCGCGCTCCAGCAACGCCGCCGCCAGGGCATCCAGCACACCGCGCTTCGCCTCGAGAATCTCGTGGGCCCGGTGATACGCGGTGTCGATGATGCGCTTGACCTCCTCGTCCACCGTCTCGCTGGTCCGCTCGCTGATCTCGCGCCGCTGCGTGAGCTCGCGCCCGAGGAAGATCTCCTGCTCGCGATCGCCCACCGCGATCGCGCCCACCTTGTCGCTCATCCCGAACTGCGTCACCATGCGGCGCGCCAGCTCCGTCGCGCGCTGGATGTCGTTCGCCGCCCCCGTCGTCACCTTGTCCGGCCCGAACACCAGCTCCTCCGCCACCCGGCCGCCGAAGAACACCGCCAGGCTGCCCTCCAGCCAGTACTTGGTGTAGTTGTGCCGGTCCTCCTCCGGGAGCGAGGAGGTGAGCCCCAGCGCGCGGCCGCGCGGCACGATGGTCACCTTGTGCAGCGGGTCCAGGCCGGGGATGGTGAGCGACACGATCGCGTGCCCGGCTTCGTGGTACGCCGTGAGCCGGCGCTCGTCCTCGGACAGCACCATGCTGCGGCGCTCCACCCCCAGCATCACCTTGTCCTTCGCATCCTCGAAGTCCGGCATGTCCACCCGCAGCTTGTTGCGTCGCGCCGCGAGCAGCGCCGCCTCGTTGACGAGGTTCGCCAGGTCCGCGCCGGAGAGTCCCGGCGTGCCCCGCGCCAGCGTCTCCAGGCGCACGTCGGGGCCGAGCGGGATCTTCCGCACGTGGACCCGCAGGATCCCCTCGCGGCCCTTCACGTCGGGCGCGTCCACCACGATCTGCCGGTCGAACCGCCCCGGCCGGAGCAGCGCCGGGTCGAGCACGTCGGGCCGGTTGGTGGCCGCCAGCAGGATGACCCCGTCGTTCGACTCGAAGCCGTCCATCTCGACCAGCAGCTGGTTCAGCGTCTGCTCGCGCTCGTCGTGCCCGCCGCCGAGGCCCGCGCCCCGGTGCCGGCCCACCGCGTCGATCTCGTCGATGAAGATGATGCACGGCGCGTGCGCCTTGCCCTGCTCGAACAGGTCGCGCACCCGGCTGGCGCCGACGCCCACGAACATCTCCACGAAGTCCGACCCGGACATCGAGAAGAACGGCCGGCCCGCCTCGCCCGCCACCGCCTTGGCCAGCAGCGTCTTGCCGGTGCCGGGCGGGCCGATCAGCAGCGCCCCCTTGGGCAGCCGCCCGCCGAGCCGCGTGAACTTCTGCGGGTCCTTGAGGAACTCGATGATCTCCTGCAGCTCGACCTTGGCCTCGTCCGCCCCGGCCACGTCGGCGAACGTGATCTTGGGCGTATCACCCGTCAGCAGCTTGGCCTTGGACTTCCCGAACGCGAACGCGCGCGAGCCCCCGCCCTGCATCTGCCGGAACAGGTACACCCAGAACCCGATCAGGATCAGCCACGGCAGCACGCCGACGAACAGACCGAGGAAGCCCTGCCGCGGCGGCCGGGCGCGGATCGGCACGTTCTCCGATACCAGCGAGTCGGCGAAGGCCTGCGTCGCCTGGAACGGGAGCGTCATCGTGAACCGCGCCGCATCGTGGCCGGCGAGCCGCACCGGCTGCTTGAACGTGCCCTGTACCTGCGCCCCGCCGTCCTGCCCCTGCATGATCTCGACGTCGCCGACGTTGCCCCGCGCCAGCTCGCGCTTGAAATCGCTGTACTGGATCTCCGACGAGTCGCTGTCCCGGCTCCCGGTCAGCTCGATGAACACCACCGGAATCAGGATGATGATCAACCAGAAGGCCGCCGTCTTCGACAGGCGGCTCCAACTGAAACGCGGGGGTGGCAGGCGCTCGGGCATCTCGACTCACTCGGCCAGGCTGGCGATGAACGGCAAGTGCCGGAAGTCCTCGGCGTGGTCCAGCCCGTACCCCACGAGGAATTCCTTGGGCGCGTCGAACCCCAGGAACCGCGGCTCCAGCTTCAGGCCCGGCGCGATGTGCTTGTGCAGCAGCGCGCCGATGGCGAGGCTGCGGGCGTTGCGCTGGCCCAGCAGCTCCACCAGGCGGTTCAACGTGCGCCCCGAATCAATTATATCCTCGACCAGCAGGATGTGTTTCCCATCCAGCCGGGTGGCCGGGTCGTACACCAGGCGCACCTCGCCGCTGGAGACCGTGGCGTTGCCGTAGGAGCTGGCCACGATGAAGTCCACCTGGATCGGCCGCTGGATCTGCCGCACCAGGTCACCCAGGAAGATGAAACTCCCTTTGAGCAGGCCGAGGACCAGGAGGTCGCCGTCCGGGTAGGCGGCCGTGATCTCGGCCCCCATTTCCTGCACCCGCCGCCGGATGGTCTCGGCGTCGAAGGCGATGCGCCGCACCGCGCGACCGCCCAGTACCCTCGCGAAGCTAGCCAGGTCCGGCGTCAATCCGTACCGCCTCTCTTCCTGGTTCCGGAACACGCGTCGCCGCGCGGCAGACTCCGGGAATCCACACCACGTCGTCGTCGTCCGCAATGACCGGGTACGTCGAGCGCCCCGACCGCGGCACGCGCGCCTCCATCAGCAGGCGCGTCACCTTGCGGCGGCCCACGCCGCCGAGCGGCGCCATGCGGTCGCCGGCGCGGGCAGCGCGCACGACCCACGCTCCCGCGGGCAGCCAGGTGGTCCAGGCTCGCCGCTCGAACACCGGGGGCGCGGGCTCGGGGCGCCAGGTGAGCCGGAACGGGCCGAAGCTGGCCTCCCCGCTCCCGCGCTCGAGGGCGACGTCGGCCGGTGGCTGGGAAGCCGGGCCGACGATCAGCCTATCAAAGGCTAGCTCCGCCTCCAAGCCCTCGCCCAGGACCAGCCGGCGGCCGCTCGACGCTAGCCGAGCGAACCGCGACAGCCGTGCGGCGGACGCCGGGGCGAGACGGCTTCCCGCCCGCGCGGCCGCAGCACGCAAGATGCGTCCGGCCAACATGTTATCATAGCCTTGCAGGGCGGACCGGGCAACCTCGAAACGCCCCTCGGAGACGCGCAGCCCCAGGCCCGGCAGGGCGTCGAGGACCGCGTCCCAGGCGCCCACCTCCCGCCTGGCGTGGCGCGCCAGCGCGAGGAGTGCCTCACCACCTTCTTCGCCCAGCCGCTCCGCCACCACCGGCAGGAGGACGGAGCGCACCCAGCTCCTCAAGTGGCGGGGGTCGGCGTTGGCGGGATCGTGCGCCACCTCAAGGCCGGCGCCGAAGGCGTGCGACTGCAACTCGGCGTGGCGGTAAGGGAGCAGCGGGCGGAGGAGGCCGCGAGGCCCAGCGGCGTCAATGCCCCGAAGCCCGGACGGCGCCGAGCCGCGGAGCGCGCGCAGGAGCACCGTCTCCACCTGGTCGTCGGCATGGTGCGCCGTGAGCAGGTAGCGGCCGCCCCGCTCGGCCTGCACGGCCCGCAGAAACCGGTAGCGCGCCAGCCGCGCGCGGGTTTCGCTCGCGCCGGCTCCCAGGCGCAACAGCCCGGTCACCGTTTCGAGGCGGTAGCGTTCCCGCGCCTGGCGCTCGACGGCGGCCGCGACGCTCGCGCTGTCCGCCGCGATGCCGTGGTCGGCGTGGGCGACCAGCAGCGTGAGCCCGAGCTCGGCGGCGAGGGCGGCCATCAGATCCAGCATCGCCATCGAGTCCGCCCCGCCCGATACCGCGAGCACCGCCAGCCCCGGCTCCGCCAGGAGCCGCGCCGCCGCGAGGTGCTGCCGCAGGCGCTCGAGGAGCGGAAGGTCGGCCATCCTCGAAAGGTGGCCGGGGCGCGGGCGCGCGGCAATATTCCCGCGCATGGCCCAGCCCATCGTCGTGGTGGATGCGTTCACCGCCAAGCCGTTCGCCGGCAACCCCGCCGCCGTCTGCATACTCGCGGCGCCCGCCGAGGACAGCTGGATGCAGTCGGTGGCGCGCGAGATGAACCTGTCCGAAACCGCGTTTCTCCTCCGCGAGGGGAACGGGTACCGGCTGCGGTGGTTCACGCCGGCCGCCGAAGTGGACCTGTGCGGCCACGCGACGCTGGCCAGCGCCCATTGGCTGTGGGAGAGCGGCACGGCGCCGGACGCGCCGCCGCTCAGCTTCGAGACGCGGAGCGGCACCCTGCTGGCGATGCAGAGCGGCCGGTGGATCGCGCTCGACTTCCCCGGCAAGCCCGCCGCGGCGGCGCCGCCGCCGGAGGGCCTGGCGGGCGCGCTCGGCTCGGCGCCGGTGGTCTTCGCGGTGAGCCAGTTCGACGCGCTCGCGGAGCTGGAATCCGAGGACGCGGTGCGCTCCTTGCGCCCCGACGTCGGCGCGATCGCGGCCCTGCCTTACCGCGGGGTCATCGTCACCGCGAAGGCCGCGTCGGCCGGATTCGATTTCGTGTCCCGCTTCTTCGCGCCGAAGGTCGGCGTCCCTGAGGATCCGGTCACCGGCTCCGCGCACTGCGTCCTCGCCCCCTACTGGCGGGCGAAGCTCGGCAAGGACGACATGCTGGCGTACCAGGCGTCGGCGCGCGGGGGCGTGGTGCGGGTGGGCGTGCGAGGCGATCGGGTGCTGCTGGGGGGGCAGGCGGTGACGGTATGGAAAGGAGAACTGATGTGAGCGGTGAACTTGAGTGAGAGGTCAGGGGTGAGAGGTGAGAAGGATAGGTGAGAGGTGAGAAGACGAAGTGAGAGGCCGCGACGCGCCCTCTCACACCTTTCGACTTCTCACCTCTCACCTATCCTTCTCACCCCTCACGTCTCACTTCTCACCTTATGGCTTGAACCACCGGCATCCTCGACGCCCTCCGCGCCGGGAAGTAACCGCCCACGATCCCCATCACGATGGCGAAGACCACGCCCGCGATCAGGATGCCCGGCGTGACCAGGAACTGGAACGCGATCATGCTGAAGCTGGACCAGTTGGTCGTGCTGGTGACGATGCCGTTGATCGGGAGCGCCACCAGGCAGCCCACCAGGCCGCCCACCAGCGCCAGGAACGTGGCCTCGGCGAGGAACGAGGCGAGGATGCTGCGGGGCTTGAAGCCGAGCGTCAGCAGCACGGCGATCTCGGACGTGCGGGACGCCACCGCGGCGTACATCGTGTTGATGGCGCCGAATACCGCGCCGATGGCCATGATGCCCGTGATGAAGACGGCCAGGAAGTTCAGGATCTGCCGCAGCACCAGGGACTGCGAGGCGTAGAACTCGGACTCGCGGTGCGCGTCCACCTGGAGCCGCGGATCGTTCTCGAGTGCCCGCTTGGCCTCGTCGAACTGCGACGGGTTCTTGAGCCGGAACGCCACCACCTGGTACACCTGGCCGCGCAGCACGGGCATCAGCTGGTCGTTCTCGCCCCAGATCTCCGACTCGAACGCGGAGCCGCCCGCGCTGAAGTGGCCGGCCACGAGCCAGCCGCGGCCCGCCATCTGGATGGTGTCGCCCACGGCGCTGTGCGCCAGCTTCGGGGCGATCGCCGTGCCGATGATGACCTCGTCGCGCCCGGGGGTGAAGAACCGGCCCTCGGTGATCCGGATGCCGCGCCGCACCTCGAACGCCCGCGTCGTCACGCCCCGCGTCACGACCAGCTGGGCGTCGCCGCCCGACGCCGCCGCGAGATTGGTCGGCACGAACACCTCGGGACTGACCAGCGGCTGGCCGTCGCTCCCGGTGGCGATCTCCGGCAGGGCCGCGATGATGGCGGCGTTGTCGCGCGAGATGCCGCTCGACAGCTCGGAGTCGGCCCCCTTGCGGAGCACGAGCACGTTGTCGGGCGAGCCGGTCCGCACCAGCGCCATCTTGAAGCCGTTGGCCAGCGCCAGCATCGCGATGAACACGCCGACCACCAGCGCCACGCCCAGCGCCGTCATCGCGCTCGAGACGGGCCGACGCCCGAGGCTGCGGACGTTGTAGATCAGCGGGATCTTCATTCGACGTGCCTCAGCGCCGCGACGGCGGAGAGCCGCGCCGTGCTCACCGCCGGCACCAGGCCGCTGGCCAGCGCGAGCACCACGGCGATGCCGAAGCCCAGGGCGAGCGTGCCCGGCGTGACGTCGAAGCCCGGGAGGAAGCCCATGGCGCTGAAGCCGGTCGGCCGGTACAACGCCTTGGCCGCGCCGAGGCCCAGCACGGCGCCGCCCAAGGCGATGGTGCTCGCCTCCGCCATCACCAGGCCGAACAGCAGCCGGTCGCTGAAGCCCACCGTCTTGAGCACACCGACCTCGTTGGTGCGCTCGCGGGCCGAGAGCATCATCGAGTTGGCCGCCACCAGCAGGATGGCGAACACCACCGCCATGCCGATGCTGTTCATGAGGAAGCTGACGTTGCCCCACATCGTGACGAAGCCCGCGTTGAACGCGCGCTCGGTGCCGGTCTTGGTGGGGTCGCTCGAATTCTTGAACTCCGAGTCGATGGCCGCCGCCACCTGGGGGGCGAGCGACGGGTCCTTGAGCTGCAGCACGTACCAGCCGGGCTGCACCCAGGTGGGATAGCGCTCGTAGACCATCTCGTAGTGGAACATCAGGGCGTCTTCGCTGAACGCCGGGTTGGTCGCGTGGTACACGCCGCGGATCGTGAACGTCCAGTCGCCCTGGAAGATGGTGCCCTGCAGCGTGACGTTCTGCCCGAGCTTCCAGCCGTACTTGTCCAGGAGGTGCTGGCCCACGATGCACGCCGTGCGCTCCTTGATGAACGCGGCGCGCTGATCGGCGGGCAGCGTGAAGTCGCTCCGGTACATGTCGAGGTACGACTCGGGGTCGGCCGCGAACGAGGCGAAGAAGTTCTTCGGGTCCTGGTACACGCCGCCGAACCAGTCGGCCCAGGTGACGGCCTGGACCCCGGGCACGGCGAGCAGCCGCTCGCGGTAGCTCATCGGCAGGAAGAACACGATGGCCTTGGCGCTCTGCACGATCATCCGCGACTCGCTGCCCACCTCCGCCCCGGCGTGCAGCGTGGTGATCACCGAGCGCAGCGAGGCGAACAGGAACAGGGCCAGCGCCACGCTCAGGGTCGTGAGCACCGAGCGGCGCTTGTGCCGGGTCAGGTTCGCCCACACCAGCGGGAGGAACTTCACGCGGTGAGCACTCCCTTATCGAGGTGCAGCGTCCGGCCCGCGGCCTGCGCCGCGTGCGGGTCGTGGGTCACCATGATGATGGTCTTGTGGTACTCCCGGTTCAGGCGCTGCAGCAGCTCCAGGATCTCGGCCGCCGACTTCGCGTCGAGCTGGCCGGTGGGCTCGTCCAGGAGGATGATGGTCGGATCGGAGACCACCGCCCGCGCGATGGCCACCCGCTGCTCCTGCCCGCCGGAGAGCTGGCGCGGGAAGTGCTCGGCCCGGTCGGTGAGTCCCACCACGCCCAAGGCCGTCTGCACGTGTTCATGGCGCTCCGCCTTCGACAGGCGCGTCAGCAGCAGCGGCAGCTCCACGTTCTGGTAGGCGGTCAGGACCGGCAGCAGGTTGTAAGACTGGAAGACGAAACCCACGTGCCGCGACCGCCACTCGGCCAGCGCGCCCGGGCTCATCGCGCTCACCTCGGCGCCGGCCACCGTCACCGTGCCGACGGTGGGCTGGTCGAGCCCGGCCACCAGGTTGAGCAGCGTGGACTTGCCGCTCCCCGACGGCCCCATCAGCGCGGTGAAGCTGCCTTCGGCGAACTCCAGGTCCAGCCGGTCGAAGACGACGATGGGTTGCGAATCGCGCTGGAAGCTCTTGGTCAGGCCACGCAGTTCGACGAGAGCCAAGGACGGACCTCACGGACGAGGTGAGACGTGAGAAGTGAGACGGATAGGTGAGAAGTGAGAAGTTTAGGTGAGAGGAAACGGCTCCGCTACCTCTCACGCCGTTCAACCTCTCACCTCTCACCAATCCTTCTCACCCCTTACGCCTCACCTCTTACGGTTCACCATTCAGGGTTTGACTTTCACGCGCAGGCCGGGGGCGGGATGCTCGACGCCGCCCAGGAGCAGCGTCTCGCCGCCCGCGAGGCCGGACCGCACCTCGCGCATGCCGCCGCTGCTGGGCCCCGCGTCCACGGCGCGGCGCTCGAGCCGCCCGTCCTTCACCAGCCACACGACCGCCTCGCCCCCGTCGCTGTGGACCGCGTCCGCGGGCACGCTCACACGCGGCCGGGGCGCCGGGCCCGCGGTCCGGACCGTCGGCTGGAAGAACTCCACGCGCGCGCCCATCTCGGGCAGAATGCGCGGATCGTGGTCGAGGATGGAGACCTTGACCTGGACCGTCGCCTTCTGGCGGTCCGCCGTCGGCACGACCAGCCGCACCTTGCCGCGGAACGTCGTATCGGGATACGCGTCGAGCGTGATGCGGGCGGGCTCCCCCGCGTGGATGCCCGAGATGTACGCTTCGTTGACGTCCACCTCCACCTCGAGCGTCGCGAAGTCGGCCATGGTGACGACGGCGCCGCGCGTCAGGCCGCCGCCCACCGACGGCGCCACCACCTCGCCCACCTCCGCGTCCTTGCTCAGCACGGTGCCCGTGAACGGCGCCCGGATCAGGGTGTTCTCCAGGTTGGCGCGGGCCACGCCGAGCGCGGCGGCCGCCGCGTCCACCCGCGAAGACTCCGCCTCCGCGCGGGCCACCGCCTGCGCGGCGCGGCTGTCCGCCGAGTCGAGGCCCTGCTGCGAGATGAGCTGCGCATTCTGGGCGTGGACGTCGTGGGCCCGGCGGTCCTCGTGCACCAGCTCGTCGCGGTCCGCCCGCGCCTCGATCAGCGTCGCCCGCTCGGCCGCGAGGTTCGCCTCCGCCTCGCCGACCGCCGCGGTGTAGTCGGCGTTGTCGAGCCGCGCGATCAGCTGTCCCGCCACGACGTGCGACCCCTCCGACACGCCGAGGTACGCGAGCCGGCCCGGCAGCTTGGCTGATACCGCAGCCTGGGTGCGCGCCACCACGTAGCCGTTGGCGACGACGCCCGCCGCGCCGGGGCCGCCGCCGCCGACCAGGGCGGCGGTCGTCACGCTCACCACCGGCGCGCCTCCCCGTCGCAGCGCCACGACGCCCGCCACGAGCAGCAGGGCGGCGCCCACCGCGATGGCGACGGTCGTGCGGAAGGCCCGCCGCACGCCGCGCGGCGGCGTGTCACGGTCGATGGTCAGGCGCGAGAGGTCCGGCTGCGGGGTCGTCATGGCTCGTGGTTTTCCAAGCTAGCGTACGCGCGCGCCGCCCGCACGGTTTCAGCCCCGCCGTCCGCCCGGGCCGGAAATGAAAGCGCCGGCCCCTCGCGGGACCGGCGCCGGTGAAGCGGCCCGACGCAAGGTCAGGCCGTGATCTTCCGCACGTTCGCGGCCTGCAGGCCCTTCGGGCCCTGCTTGACCTCGAACTCCACCCGATCGCCCTCTGCGAGCGAGCGGAACCCCTCCGCAATAATGGCGGTGTGATGCACGAAGACGTCCTGGCCGCCGTCCTGCTGGACGAACCCAAACCCCTTCGCGTCATTGAACCACTTCACCGTTCCCTGCGCCATACGAGACTACTCCTGAAAAGTTGGGCATCTCTGCCCGGTACACACCGGCCACCATGGCCGGTGCAAGAGCCCCATAACAAAAAACACCGCCCGGGAACGCCCCGCAGCGATGCCGTCATGACTCACTTCGACAAGCGGCTGCCAATTCTAGGCCGTTCTGCGCGGCTAAAATGATGGGGCGTCGACGGTTTGTCAATGCCCCGCCGAGGCACTACCCCGGGCCCGCCGGCGCCCCCCCTCCCCGGGCCTGCTCCTCAGCCCCGGGCGCGTGCCGCCCGGTGCCGCCGCACGCTGCCGTAGCCCACCAGCCGCGCCCGCTCTTCGTCCCACAGCTTCAGGAAGACGCACTGCAGGCTGTGCCACAGCGTCAGCCGCGTGACCCGCTGCAGCTCCGGGTTCTCGTCGAGGCACTCCTGGAGACGGTAGTTCGGTATGCGGCTGTTGAGGTGGTGGATGTGGTGCAGGCCGATGTTGCCCGTCATCCACTGCAGCACCCGCGGGAGCGCGTAGTAGGAGCTGCCCTTGAGCCCGGCCTCGACGTAGTCCCAGTCCGCCTCGTGCTCCCAGTAGGTCTCCCGGAACTGGTGCTGGATGTAGAACAGCCACACGCCCAGCGAGGACGCCAGCAGCGTGATGGGCAGCTGGACCATCAGGAAGTGTCGCGCGCCGACGAGCAGGATCATCGCCGTGACGGTGAGCGCCAGCGCGAGGTTGGTCCAGTGGATGCTCCGCCGCTCCCGCGTCCACGCCCGGGGCACGATGGAGGGCATGCGGTGGCGGATGATGAACTGGTACGCGGGACCGACGCCGAACAGCACCAGCGGATTGCGGTAGACCCGGTACCGCAGCCGCTGCCACCACGGCCGCGCGGCGTACTCCCGCACCGTCAGCGTGTCGATGTCCCCGAAGCCGCGCCGCTCGAGGTTGCCCGAGGTCGCGTGGTGGATGGCGTGCACCTTCCGCCAGTACTCGTACGGCGTCAGGGTGAGCACGCCGAGGACGAACCCGATGGCGTTGCTGGCCCGGGCCGAGCGCAGGAAGGCGCCGTGGCCGCAGTCGTGCTGGATGATGAACAGGCGGATGAGGAACGCGGCGGCCGGCACCGCCAGGATGCAGCGTGAGCCAGTAGGCGTGCGCGGCGCACAGCAGCATGGCGACGTACAGCGCCGCGAAGCGGCACCGCGCTGTCCACGATCTGCCAGAGGCTGCGCCGCAGGACCGGGGTCCGGTAACGGGCCAGGGCCCGGGGCCCCTCGGCGGAGGCCGGCGTCCCCTGGCGGACCAGGCTATCCATCCTTCCAATTTAACCGCCATGCGCCGGTCCCGCTTCGCCCTCCTGCTCGCCCTCGGGCTGCGCCGCCTGTCGCGCCGGCGGCCCCATCCTGGATCCGGCGCGCGGTCCTCGCGCGCCAGGCGTGGTGGGACAACCGCGACTGGGACTGGTACGCCGCCAACATTCCGCTCTTCGAGTCGCCCGACACCGACGATCGACGCCACCTACTACTACCGCTGGGAGCTGGTGACCAAGCACCTCACCTACGGCTCGCCCGCGACCGGCTACACGTTCACCGAGTTCGCTCGACCGGCCGTTCTGGTCCGGGCGCCTACGGCTCGATCAGCTGCCCGCTGGGCCATCAGCTCTACGAGGCGCGCTGGCTCCGCAACCGCCGCTACGCGCAGGACTTCGCCCGCTACTGGTTCGAGACGCCCGGCGCCGAGCCGCGGAGCTACAGCAACTGGTACGGCGACGCGGTGTGGGCGGTCTTCCTGGTCCAGGGCGACACCGCCTTCCTGCGGCGCGATGCTGCCGCACATGAAGGCGCAGGTGGCCGGGTGGGACGCGGAGCGCTGGGACGCCGCGCACCGCATGTACCACTGGGCGGGCATGCACGACGGGATGGAGTTCAACATCGACAGCCGCCAGACCGCCGACCCGTTCGCCGGCGCCGACGGCTACCGGCCGACGCTGAACAGCTACGTGTTCGCCGACGAGCGCGCGATCGCGCGGGCGGCCGCCCTGCTCGGCGACACCGCGGCCGCGCGCGACTATGCGGCCCGCGCGGCCGCGCTCAAGCGCCGCGTCCAGGACGAGCTGTGGGACGCCGGCGCGCGACTTCTTCCTGCACCAGTTCGCGCACGACGAGCCGGGCGGCATCCGCGCGCCTGAGCCGCACCTACCAGAGCGGGACCCCGGCGCCGGGAACCCGCACGGCCGCGAGGAGATCGGGTTCGTGCCGTGGCAGTTCGACCTGCCCGACTCCGGCTACGAGGCGGCCTGGCGCTTCCTGATGGACACCGCGTTCTTCGTCGCGCCGCGCGGCCCCACGACCGACGGAGCGCCACGATCCGCTGTTCTACGTCTCGCCGCACTGCTGCTGGTGGAGCGGCAACGAGTGGCCCTACGCCACGACGCAGACGCTGGTCGCGCTCGCCAACCTGCTCGACGACTACCACCAGCCGTTCGTCACGCGGGCCGACTACTTCCGCCTGCTCAAGACCTACACGCTCGACCAGCGCTGGCGCGGGCGGCCGTACATCGCCGAGTCGGCGAACCCGGACAACGGATCGTGGGACGGCGCCAACTCGTTACGACCACAGCGAGCACTACTTCCACTCGGGCTACGTGGACCTGGTCATCACCGGCCTCGTGGGGCTGCGGCCGCGGGCCGACGACACGCTGGAGGTGCAGCCGCTCGCGCCGGACGCGTGGCCGTACTTCGCCCTCGACGGCGTGGCCTATCACGGGCACCGCGTCGGCATCGTCTGGGATCGGGACGGCGAGCCGCTACCACCGCGGCCAGGGCCTGCTGCTCTTCGTGGACGGCCGCCGGGTGGCCGAGCGCGCCCGCGCCTGCGCCGCCTCGCGGCGCCGCTCGGCCCGGCGCGCGCCCCTGCCGCCGGTGGACCGGCCGGTCGAACCTGGCCGTCAACAACGACGGCACGCCGTACCCGCGGCTCACCGCCTCGTACAGCGCGCCCACGACCCCGCCGTTCTACGCCAACGACGGCGACTACTGGTACGACGCGTCGCCGGCCAACCGGTGGACGGCGGCGGGCTCGGGGCACGCCGAGCGACTGGCTCGATGCTCGACTTCGGCATCGTGCGGCCCGTGGAGCAGGTCAAGCTCGATTTCCTGGACGACGGCCCCGGCGCAGCGGTCCGCGCGCCGGCGCGCTACGACCTCCAGCGGTGGACGGGCCGGCGCTGGGTCGAGCGTGGCCGGCCAGGTCGCGTGCCGGCCGAGCCCGAGGGCCACCGCGCCAACGTCGTGACGTTCCCGCGGCATCGCGCACGTCGCCGGCTCCGCCTCGTGCTCGTCGCACCGGCCCGGGGCGTCGAGCGGCCTGACGGAGTTCGAGGCGTGGGCGCACGTGCCGCTGCCGCTGCCGCCGCCCACCGAGCCCGGTGCACGACGTCGCCTACAACGCGACCGGCCGTGGCTACCCCGAGGCCACGGCGTCCTTCACCGGCAGGAGCGACAGCGTCGCGGAGGTGAACGACGGCCGGATCGCCTTCACGGCCGCGTCGCACGACCGCTGGACGGCCTACGGGTCGCCGCACGCGAGCGACTGGGTCGAGGTCGCCTTCGGCGCGCCGAAGACGGTCCGCGCGCTCGACCTCTACCTGTGGGGCGACAGCGCGGGCGTGAAGGCGCCGCGCGCCTTCACGATCCAGGTGCTGGAACGGCGGCCGCTGGACCGACGCGCAGGTGCTCGCCCGGACGCCGGAGCGGCCCGAGACCTGGGCCGTGAACGCGGTCCGCATCGACCCCGTGACCACGGACCGGGTCCGGGTGATCTTCGAGCACGACCTTCCCGCGTTCACCGGCATGACCGAACTGATGGTCTGGGATACCCTGCCATGACGATTGCCCCACGCGCCGCCCGCGCGTCCCTGACGCCCGTCCTGCTCGCCCTCCTCGCCGGCGCCGCGCCCTCCGCGGCCCTGCGCGCCCAGGCCGCCCCCACGCTCGTGACGCGCTGGGCGCACGGCGCGGTCGGGACGCCGCGTGCTGCCCGAGTACCCGCGCCCGCAGATGGCGCGGGCCGCCTGGCAGAATCTCAACGGGTGGTGGGACTACGCCGTCACGGCGAAGGACGCGCGCGCGCCCGCGCGCTGGGACGGACGCATCCTCGTGCCGTTCCCGATCGAGTCGCAGCTGAGCGGCGTGCGGCGCGCCGTGGGCCCGGCGGAGCGGCTCTGGTACCGCCGCGACCTTCCCCGCGCCGCGCCTGCCGCGCGGAGGCCGCCTGCTGCTCCACTTCGGCGCGGTGGACTGGGACGCCACGGTCTCGGTCAACGGGCGCGAGGTCGGCGAGCCCATCGCGGCGGCTACGACCCGTTCACCTTCGACATCACCGACGCCCTGAAGCCCGGCGGGCGCCAGGAGCTGGTGGTGAGCGTGTGGGATCCGACCGACAGCGGGCCGCAGCCGCGCGGCAAGCAGGTCCTGCACCCGCACGGCATCTGGTACACGGCGGTGACCGGCATCTGGCAGACCGTGTGGCTGGAGCCCGTGCCGGGTGCCTACGTCTCCGGCCTCGTCATCACGCCCGACGTGGACGCAGGCGCCGTCCGGGTCGCGGCCAGCGTCGCGGCGCGACGGGCCCCGTGACGGTGCAGCGTCGCCGCGCTGGACGGCGCGTCGGTCGTGGCCGAGGGCAGCGGCCCGGCCGACAGCACGCTCACGCTCGCGATCCCGCATCCGCGCCTGTGGTCCCCCGGGTCGCCGTACCTCTACGGGCTGCGGGTGCGCCTCTCGAGCGGCGACGCGGTGCGCGAGCTACTTCGGCATGCGCAAGATCGCCGTGGGGCCGGACAGCGCCGGCGTCAACCGCCTGCTCCTCAACGGCCGTCCGCTGTTCGAGTTCGGCACCCTCGACCAGGGCTGGTGGCCCGACGGGCTGTACACCGCGCCGAGCGAGGACGCGCGGCGCTACGACCTCGTCACGCTGCGGCGTCTCGGCTTCAACCTGATCCGCAAGCACGTCAAGGTCGAGCCGGAGCGCTGGTACTACGACTGCGACTCGCTGGGCATCCTGGTGTGGCAGGACATGCCGAGCGGCGACAACGACAGCGCCGCGGGCCACGCCGAGTTCGGCGTGGAGCTCGAGCGCGTGGTGGACGCCCTGCGCGACCATCCCTCGATCGTGATGTGGGTTCCGTTCAACGAGGGGTGGGGCCAGCACGACACCGGGCGCTACGTGGCGTGGCTGAAGGCGCACGATCCTTCGCGGCTGGTGGACGACGCGAGCGGCTGGACCGACGAGCGCGTGGGCGACGTGTCGGACGTGCACGACTACCCGGGTCCCGCGATGCCCGCGCTCGAGGCGCACCGCGCGGCGGTGCTGGGCGAGTTCGGGGGCCTCGGCCTGCCGCTGCCCGGCCACCGTGGATCGCGCGAGGCGCGAACTGGGGCTACCGCCGCTACGGGACGGGGGACTCGCTGTGGTCGGCGTTCCAGGGCCTGCTCGGGCGCCTGCGCCCGCTGATCGGCGACGGCCTGGCGGCGGCGGTGTACACGCAGACCACCGACGTCGAGACCGAAGTCAACGGCCTGATGACGTACGACCGCGCGGTCGTGAAGCTGCCGCCGGCGGCGGACGGCGCGGTCCGCGCGCTGTACGCCCCTCCCTCGACTCTCGCCACCCACCAAGGAGCGCGCGTGACGCGGACGACCTTCGGCACCATGCCGGACGGCACGGTGGTGGACCTGTACACCCTGACCAACGCCAGCGGGATGGAAGTGCGGGCCATGACGTACGGCGGCATCATCGTGTCCATCAAGGTGCCCGACCGCTCCGGAGCCTTGGGCGACGTCGTGCTCGGCTACGACAGCCTCGCGGGCTACCTCAAGACCTCGCCGTACTTCGGCGCCATCGTGGGCCGCTACGGGAACCGCATCGGCCACGCGCAGTTCACCCTCGACGGCACGACGTACCACCTGCCGGCCAACGACGGCGCCAACACCCTGCACGGCGGCCTCGTGGGCTTCGACAAGGTCGTCTGGGACGCGGAGCCGTTGTGGAGCGACAGCGGGGTGGGCCTGGCGCTCACGCACACCAGCCCCGACGGCGACCAGGGCTTCCCCGGCACACTCCAGGTGCGCGTGACGTACACGCTGACCAACACGAACGAGCTGGTGGTGGACTACCACGCGACGACCGACAAGGCCACGCCGGTCAACCTGACGCAGCACAGCTACTTCGATCTGGCCGGCGCGGGCAGCGGCGACATCCTGGGCGAGCAGGTGTGGATCAACGCCGACCGCTACACGCCGGTGGACTCCACGCTGATCCCGACCGGCGAGCTGGCGAGCGGTCGCGGGCACGCCGTTCGATTTCCGCACGCCGACGGCGATCGGCGCGAGGATCGGCGAGGACAACCAGCAGCTCCGCTACGGGCGCGGCTACGACCTCAACTGCGTGCTGAACCGCTCCGGACCGGGGCTGGTGCACGCGGCGCGCGTCGTCGAGCCCACCACGGGGCGCACGCTCGACGTGTACACCACGGAGCCGGGGCTGCAGTTCTACACGGGCAACTTCCTCGACGGCACGATCACCGGGAAGGGTGGGAAGGTGTACGGGCACCGCTACGCCTTCTGTCTCGAGACGCAGCACTTCCCCGACTCGCCGAACCATCCCGACTTTCCCTCGACCATCCTGCGGCCGGGGCAGGAGCTCAACTCCAGGACGGTGTTCGCGTTCGGCGTGAGCCGCTAGCGCGCGCGGTCGCGCTTCGTCTTCGGCCGGCGGGGTTGGTGACCTGGCGCACCGACCCGGCCGGCCCCCTTTGCCACCATCCCCCGCCCGGCTAGCTTCGCGGGAGCCCGAAGGCGCCGCGTATGCGCCGACGTCGGCCACCCACGTCTGCGGAGACCTCATGTCCATGCCGTCTCGCCGTCTCGCCGCGACCCTCGCGGCGCTCGCCCTGCCGCTCGGGATGACCTTCTGCAAGAGCAGCACGGAGCCGACCGGCTCCGTGGCGAAGTTCGCGGGCGACCTCCAGACGGGACTGATCGGGTACGCGGTCAACGTCCGCCCGGCGGTGCAGATCACATCCGGCAACAATACGCCGGTCGCGGGCAAGACCGTCACGTTCGCCGTGACGAGCGGCGGCGGCAGCGTGACCGTCGCTTCCGTGGTCACGGGCGCCAACGGCATCGCGCAGGTGGGCAGCTGGGTGCTCGGCGCGTCCGCGGGCACGAACACGCTGACCGCGACGGCCGCCGGCCTGACGGGGAGCCCCGTCACCTTCACGGCGACCGGCCAGGCGGCGGCGTATCCGGTCCAGCTCATCAACTTCGGCCCGGCGCTCTCGGCGCCGGTGCAGGCGGCGCTCGATTCCGCGGTGGCGAAGTGGCAGCGCCTCATCTACCAGAGCGTGGGGACGTGGCCGCAGAGCGGCTTCACGTTCACCGCCGGCACCTACTGCGGCGAGTCCGCGGCGCCGGCCATCAGCCAGGCGGTGCCGGGCCTGGTGATCCTGGTCAAGTTCGACTCGATCGACGGGCCGGGGAAGATCCTGGGCGAGGCCGGGCCGTGCTACGTACGGCCGGGTACCGACTTCACCATCGGCGGCCTCATGATCTTCGACACCGCCGACGTCGCGGCGATGGTCACCAACGGCACGCTGAACAGCGTCATGCTCCACGAGATGGGGCACGTCATCGGCTTCGGCACGCTGTGGAACTTCGACAACACCTGCCTCCTGGACACGTCCATCGCGGCGACCTCGTCCACCGCCGCCACGGTCAACGACACGTATTTCGGCTGCACGAACGCCCGGGCCGAGTTCGATTCGATCGGCGGCACCACCTACACCGGCGGAGGAAGCAGCCTGCCGCGGGGCAACATCGTGCCGGTCGAGAACTGCGGCACGGCGCCATACACCTACCCCAACTGCGGCGCGGGCACGATCAACAGCCACTGGCGCGAGGTCGTGCTCGGCAACGAGCTGATGACCGGCTACGTCAACTCGGGTGCGAACCCCCTCAGCGTGATCACCCTCGGCACGTTCGCCGACGAGGGCTACGGCGTGAACTACGCCGCCGCCGACGCGTACGTGCACCCGTTCACCGCTCCGCCGGCGGGCGGCGCGGGCCCGACCTGGATGGGCGACGACATCCTGCACCGGCCGATCTACGAGCTGGACCGCGCCGGCCGGGTCGTTCGGATGCGGCCGTCGCGGTGACGACCCGCGGCTGGCCGCTGGCGGCGGCGGTGTTGGCCGCGGCCTGCGCGACGTCGCAAGGGGGCCGCGGCGGCGACGACGCTTGTCGCCCGACGGAGGGCCGTCTCGCCGTCACCGACAGCGCCGTCACCATGCGGGGCGAGTACCGGCTGACCATGCGGGCGACGTCGGGCGCCGCCTCGGGCCACGCCGCGATCGGGCGCCTGAGCTTGGTCCCCCAGGAGACCGCGCTGCTGGCGGCCGAGCGCTCGACCGAGCCGCTCCGGGGGACGGCCGATATCCGGCTGGAGGATATTGGCGCGACCCGCATGGGCGACCTCGCGGCGGGCGATCCGGCGGATCCCGGCGTGGGCGTGTACGAGCAACGCGCGCCGTCCGGCGCGCCGACCGTCGTGGTGCGTCTCGGGTCGGGTTCCAACGGGCGCGGCCCCTCCGCGATGGACGCGGGCCACACCACCCTGTTCGTCGGCAGGATCGGATCGGACGGATTCGGCGGCAGCTGGTCGAGCAGCGCCGGCTCGACGTTCCCGCCGCGGCGGTCGGGAGGCTTCTTCTGCGCGGTGAGGATCCCGAGCTAGGAGGCGCCGGCTCCGCTCATTCGCCGTGCGCCGCCCGCGGCTCGGGCGCGCCCGGCGCGCCGCGGGAGGGCGGGTCGGCCCCCACCAGGTCCACCACCCACATCTGGCGGCCGGCGATGGCCTCCGTCCCGTACACGACGGCGGTCCTGCGCCGTCCGCCGAGCAGCAGCAGTCGCAGGATCTCGCCCACCCGGAACCGCTCCCTCGCCGCGCAGAAGAAGTAGCCCCGCCAGGCGCCGAACTCGGATTCGTGCAGGGAGACCTTCACGGACTCGAGCGGCGGGTCCTGGTCGCGTTCGATACGCGCGATGAAATCGCTCACGCCTCGACGCTAGCATCGGGGCGTCACTCCGGCGTCACTTGGCCCCGCCCGCCCCGCCGGCCGACGACCGTCAAGTCGTTGGCGCCCAAAGCGGTGGCCGCGTCAGACGCGCAGGTAGTCCGGGCGCCAGCTCTTGACCAGCCGCTTGATCGCGTTGCGGTCCGTGAGCTTCTCGTCCAGCACGCGGCGGGCGAGCGCGGGCAGCTCCTCGTCGCACGCGAACCGGAGGCCGACCCACTGGTCGCGGGTGAATTCGGCCGCGCGGGCCGCCAGGTCGGGCGCCAGCCGCTGCAGCCGGAGGGTCTCCTCGAGACGGATGACGCGATCCTGCACCGTGAGGGGGAACAGCCGCACGTAGACGAAGAAGATGCCGTAGGCGATCGCCATCATGAGGTCCACCCAGTGCTGCGCCGACGGCAGCAGGATCACGTGCCGGATGGTCCACGCCAGGTAGAGCACGAGGATCGCCAGCAGCACGAAATGGAACAGCGGCACGTAGCGGGCGTGGTTCGACAGCGTCTGCGACTTGACCGGCATGAGGCCTCCTCCAGCGTTACCGCAATGGGACCGCCCGCGTCACGCGTCGCGACGCGCGGCGGCCGGCGCCGCCGTGATCCGGCGCTACCGCGCGCCCGCCGGCAGGTGCTCGAGCAGATACCGGGTGAGGAGCTGGTAGACGTGCTCCGTCGTTCCGGCGCCCTCGCAGATGCAGTGGGTGCGGTTCGGATACACCATGAAGTCGAACGGCTTGCCCAGCGCGACCAGGCGGTTCACGAGCCGCTCGTCGCCCTGGTAGTGCACGTTGTCGTCGCCCGAGCCGTGGACGATGAGCAGGCTGCCCCTGAGCCCCGCGGCCTGGTTGATCGCCGACGCGCGGGCGTAGGCCGCCGAGTCGTCGGGCAGGAGCCCCATGTAGCGCTCCTGGTAGATCGTGTCGTACAGCGTCTCGTCGGCGACCGAGGCGACCGCCATGCCGACCTGGTACACGTCCGGATAGCGGAACATGGCCTGCAGCGTGCTCGAGCCGCCGCCGCTCCAGCCCCAGATCGCCACGCGGGTCGAGTCCACGTAGTGCCGGGAGCGCGCGAGGGCGCGGATCGCCTCCGCCTGCTCGCGGCTCGACAACACGCCGATCCGGCCGACGACCGCCTTGCGCCACGCCCGGCCCCTGGGCGCGGGCGTGCCCTGGTTGTCGAAGCTCACGACCAGGTAGCCGAGGTCGGCGAGGGCGTGGTACCACAGCGAGCCCGAGCCGCCCCAGGCGTCGCGCACGGTCTGGCCGGCGGGCTCGCCGTACACGTACACGAGCACCGGGTACGCGCGCGTGGAATCGAACGCGGCGGGCCGGATCAGGTAGGCGTCCACGGTGACGCCGGGCTCGATCGGGACGGTGAAGAACTCGGTGCGCGGCGCGAGGAGCGGGGCCGCGGCCGCCCGGAGGGCGCGGTTCTCGACCAGCCGGCGCACCAGCTCGTGCGAGGGGAGCCGCACCAGGTCGAGCGTGGGCGGCACGTCGGCGCTCGACGCCGAGTGGAACGCCCACCGCCCGTCGGGCGCGATGTCGTAGCCGTGCGTGCCCGGCTCGTCCGCCGGCGTTACCCGCACGGCCGCGCCGGTGCCGTCGAGGCCCACGCGGTAGAGATACCGCTGCGTCGCGTTGGCGGGCGACGCGATGAAGTACAGCCCGCCTCCCGCCGAGTCCACGCCTTCGGTCTGCACGACGTCGTAGCTCCCCGGCGTCAGCAGCCGGACGTCCCGCCCGTCGCGGGAGACGGCGTACACGTGGTGCCAGCCGTCGCGCTCGCTGGCCCACAGGAACCGGCGGCCGCCGTCGAGCCACGGCACGTCGGTCTGCAGGTCCACCCAGGCGCTGTCGCGCTCGGAGAGGATCGTGCGCGCGACGCCGGTGGCGGCGTCGGCGAGCAGGACGTCGTCCACGGTCTGGCGACGGTTCATGTGCTGGATCAACAGCTCGCGCTCCCCGGCCCACTCCATCCACGGGACGTAGGTGTTGCGCGGGTCGCCCGGCACCTGGATCCAGGTCGTCGGGCCGCCGGCGGCGCGGACGACGCCGACGCGCACGGCGGAGTTGGTCGTGCCGACCTTCGGGTACTGGACCGGGACGGTGAACGGATACAGCGAGTCGGTATCGTTGATCAGGAGGAACGTTCCGACGCCCGACATGTCGAACTGCCAGTAGGCGATGCGCGTGCCGTCCGGCGACCAGCGGAAGCCGTCGCGCAGGCCGAACTCCTCCTCGTACACCCAGTCGGTCATGCCGTTGACCAGGGTGCGCGTGGCGCCGGTGGTGAGCCGGGTGATGGCGCCGTCGGACAGCCGCTCGACGTACAGGTCGCCCTCCCGCACGTACGCCACGCGGTCGCCGGAGGGCGAGAACTTCGCGTACATCAGCGTCGAGGGCGCGGCGCCGCCGCCCAGCTTCACGAGGCGTCCCGTGGGCCGGTCGAGGACCCAGTAATCGCCGCGCGTGTTCTCCCGCCACACCCGCTTCGTGTTGGTGAACAGGAGCAGCCGCGAGCGGTCGGCCGACCAGGTGTAGTCGTCGAAGTCGAGCGGGACCGTATCTCCGGGCGGCGTGATCGCGCGCGCCGGCACCAGGACCGTCCGCGCGCCGGTGACCGTCTCGTAGCGGACGATCTCGCGGCCGGCGCCGCCGGCGGCCGCCTCGACCGTCGTGTAGGCGTCGCCGCCCTCGATCCAGCGGGCGGGGCCGAAGCGCTCCGGCGCGAAATCCCGGGTGCCGAAGATCCGGTGCACGGTGGCCCGGACGGTGTCGGGGACCTGGCCCGGCAGGAGCTGGGCGCCGGCGAGCAGCAGGGCGAAGGCGAGGGACACGGCGGGCTCCTGGTGGTGAGGGGACGGCGGTGCGGCGCCGCGGCGCCCGACCGCCGCAAGGGCGTCAGCGCACGCCGAGGCCGACGGAGAGGACGACGCTCTCGAGGGTCTCGATGCGCGCGCCGTTCTTCATGCGCGCCTGATCCACGACGTAGGCGAAGCGGGCCCACAGCGCCGTGTGGGGCACCAGCATCGTGAGCCCCGCCTCGCCGCCGCGTGCCCCACCCGCGCCCAGGGCGGTATTGACGCTCGACGCGAGCGCGATCCATCCCTCGGCGTGGGCGCGCAGCGTGCCGAAGATGACCGGGCCGGCCGCGCGGGCGCTCACTTTCCAGAACACCCAGCGCTCGGTCGCGCCCGCGGCGGCGTAGGCCCGGAGCTGGGGTCCCGCGGCGACGGCGAGCCAGGGCAGCGGCCGCGCGGCGACCGCGAGGCTCGCCTGCACGAGGTCGCGCGCGGCGGCGGCGCCGCTGTCCGCGGCCAGGTGCCCCTGGGCGTAGGTGGCCTGCACGACGAGCGCGCCGAGCTGGATGCGTCCCTGCCCTTCGGCGGCGACGCCGCTCAGCGCCTCGCCGATACCGGACCCCGAGGCGTGCAGGTGGACCCGCGCCAGCGCGCCGTCCGCCCCCAGCGTGCCCCACACCTGGGCGGCGGCCGGCTGCAGCGGCGCCGCCAGCGCCGCGACCACGAAGGCGGCGCGCCGGAGGGCCCTCACGGCGTCGCCGTCACGGCGTGGGGTGCGACCGCACGGATCACCAGCTGCGCGTTCCGCCGCCGCACGACGTTCTCCGCGCGCACGGAGTCCACTTGCTGCCGCCAGGCGCGGCGCAACGCGTCGTTGGCGGCGATGTTCTCGCGGATCGGCTGCGCGCGCCCCTGCACGACGAGCGCGAGGATGCCCGAGACGCTCAGCGCGCCGGCCACCGCGAAGCGGTCGCCGGTTCCGGCGCGGCCCGCCACGACGGACGGCAGCGCGACCACGACCGCGGCCGAGCCGAGCCCGAGGAGCAGGCCCCGCACGCCCCGGGTGCCGGCGACGCGCTCCGGCAGGAACAGCGAATCCGCCGGCGGCGGCGGGAGGGGCAGCGTATCCTCGGCGAGCCGGACGAAGCTCAGCGGCACGGCCACGGCGCGCACCACGCGACCTTCGTCGTCGCGCGAAACGACGCGCAGCTCGTAGCGGCCGGTGTCGAGGGGCGATCCGTCCGCGGCCCTGGCGTCCCACAGCAGCTGCAGGCTGTCGCTCAGTCCGCCGTCGTAGAGCGTGCGCGGCTGCGCCCCGCCGGGGCCGGCGACCGAGACGGTGACCGGGTGGTACGAGGACGCGTAGAGCCAGATCACGAGCCGGTCGCCGGCGGCGGCGATCGGGGTGGAGGCCGGCACGACCACCGCGACGGCGCGAGTCCCGACGCGCGCCCGCTGAAACAGGTTCGTCACGTCGGGCGGGAAGATGAGCTGATCGATGCGGTAGCGGGGATCCAGGTTCAGCAGCCTCGCGAAGGCCGCGGCCGCCGAGTCGCGGTGATTGCGGAACACCTCGGTGGCGCCGAGATAGACCAGCCCCCGCACCCGGTCGCTGTCGGCCAGCGCGGGGAGGCGGCGTTCGGACAGCGCGGCCCGCAGCGCCGCGGCGGCGCTGTCGTACTCGAGGTTCTGGTAGTCCCGGATGCCGCGGGTCAGCTGCTGCGCCGGGTTCTGGGCCCGGGCCGGCCGGGCGAAAGCGCCCGCGAGAACGACGAGAAAGGCGACGGCGCCGGCGCGCCTCACGGCTGCTGCGGCGCGAGCACGATGTCGGTGAGGCGCACGACCTGGCCGGACGCGACCTGGAGCGACCGCTCGAACGGCGCGAAGCCTTCCCGCACGACGCGGATCGTGTGCGGGCCGGGCGACAGGGCCAGGTCGGCCTTCGGCGTCGTGCCGACCAGCTGCCCGTCAACGAACAGCTGGCCCCAGGGCGTCGCGCTCACGAACAGGTGCCCGGGCTCCGCGGGCGGCGCCGGGGTGGCCGGTGCCGGCGTCGGGGTCGCTGCCGCGGGGGCCGGCGCGGGCGCGGCGGCCACGGGAGCTGCTCCGCGTGGAGGCTCGCGGCGCGCGCGCGCCTCGCGAGGCGGCGTGGACTGGCGTCGCGAAACGGTCGCGGCTGGCCGGGTCGGGGCCGCCGGCGGCAGGGCCACGGCCGTGGACCCCGCCGGCGGGGCCACGCGGGCCAGGCTCTCGGCCGGCGTCGGCGCCACGGCCGCCGGCTGGGCGCGGCCGAACACCCGCTGGATCGCCTGCACCACGACGGGGCCCTGCCACACCCCGACGGCCGCGATGGCGACCGTCGCCGCGGCCCCGATGGCGAGCCGCCACGGGAGCGGCCGGCTCGGAGGCTTCCAGTCGGTCTGGCGGAGCACGACCCCGGAGCTGCGACCCGAGGGCTGCGCGACCGCGACCGGCGAGTAAGTCTCGAGCGCCGCGACGAAGTCGAGCACGCCGGTGAAGCGGTCCATCGGCTTGGGGCTGAGGGCCCGGTGGATCGCCTGCCTCACGTGCGGCGGGACGTGCGTCAGCGACGCCGCCGGGGCCGCCGTCTCGGAGCCCGTTTCGCCACGGGGCACGCCGTCCAGGCACTCGGTCACGAGCACCGCCAGCGCGTACTGGTCGGAGGAAGGCGTGCAGAGCGCCTCCGGAGGCTCGTGCGGCGACCGCTCCCGGGCCGGCGTCGCCGGCGTCGAAGGCCGCGCGGCCGGACGCGACGCGACTTCCGCCGCCGGCGCGGCGGGCGGAGCCGGCGGCCGGGCCTCGACGATGCGCCGCACCAGCAGGTCGCTGACGTGGACCCAGCCGTCCGCGTCGATCAGGACGTTCGCCGGCTTCAGGGCCCCATGCACGATCCCGTGACGGTGCGCGTAGTCGAGCGCGCTCGCCACCTGCGCGACGACGCGGAGGCAGGCCTTGAGGTCCATCCGTCCGCGCTGGAGCAGGAAGTCGCGCAGCGACCGCCCGCGCACGTGCTCCATCGAGTACCAGTACAGGTGGTCGCTCCACCCGTGGCCGAAGATGGGCACGATGTGCGGGTGCTCGAGCGCCGCCACCGACTCCACGGCGCGCTGGAAGCGCTCGTCGAGATCGGGGCGCCGGTCCCCGGGGCGCGGCAGCACCTTGACCACGATCTGGCGGTTGGACCCCTGCTCGCGGGCGAGGTACACGGCCGAGGCTTCGCCGCGGCCGAGGAACTCGTCGAAGCGGAACTGCTCGGCGAGCTCGACGCGCGCGACGTCGTCCACCGCCTCCGTGCGGGGTGTCTCGACGACCACGAGGCCGTCGGGGACGTAGCCGCACAGCTCGCAGCGGTGCGTCAGCGGCGAGATCTCGCCGGCGGAGCAGTTGGGACAGGTCACGGGGTAATGTTGAGCAGGAAGGCTTGGATACTCAATAGGCGCCGGGCCGGCGTGCCGGATTGGTGACGCGCCTCACGCTCTCGGCTGATGCGTGGCCGCCTCCTCACGGGTCCACCGTGATGGTGGCGGTGTTAGCCAGCTGGCCGGGCCCGACGAGTGTGGCGTCCACCACCACGGTGCCCTGTCCAGTGGGAGTGAAGGTGGCGCTGTAGGTGCCGTTGAGGTTGTCGAGTACCGCGGAGAACGTGCCCGATCCCGCGCTCGAGGCGTCAACCGCCAGGGTGATCGTCCCGGCACTAGCAGTCAAGTTGTTCCCGTTGGAATCCTTCAGCTGGACGGTGATGGCCGATGTCTGCGTCGCCCCGAGGCTCACTGCCGTCGGGTTGGCGGCCACCGTCGAGCCGGTCGGGGCGATCGAAACCGGCCCGGGGCTCACCGTGCTCGTGAACGGGCTGCCCTGAATGGCGGTGCCGCTCAGCGTGATAGCGATGTTGTCCGAGCCGGATGCCGTCGGCGTGTACGTCGCCGTGTAGGTGCCGCTCCCGGCGCTCGCGAGCACCGCCGTCGCCGTGTTCGAGCCCGTCACGGACGCCGCCAGCAGCGACACGTCGTTGCTCCCCGTCCGGATGTTCCCGCTCGCGTCCCGCACCGTGATCGTGACCGTCGTCGCGCTGCCCGCCGTCCCGGCCGGCACGCTCGCCGTCGTCTGTGCCGCCGCCGGCGCGCCCGGGCTCACCGTGCTCGTGAACGCACTGCCCTGAATGGCGGTGCCGCTCAGCGTGATAGCGATGTTGTCCGAGCCGGATGCCGTCGGCGTGTACGTCGCCGTATAGGTGCCGCTCCCGGCGCTCGCGAGCGCCGCCGTCGCCGTGTTCGAGCCCGTCACGGACGCCGCCAGCAGCGACACGTCGTTGCTCCCCGTCCGGATGTTCCCGCTCGCGTCCCGCACCGTGATCGTGACCGTCGTCGCGCTGCCCGCCGTCCCGGCCGGCACGCTCGCCGTCGTCTGTGCCGCCGCCGGCGCGCCCGGGCTCACCGTGCTCGTGAACGCACTGCCCTGAATGGCGGTGCCGCTCAGCGTGATAGCGATGTTGTCCGAGCCGGATGCCGTCGGCGTGTACGTCGCCGTGTAGGTGCCGCTCCCGGCGCTCGCGAGCGCCGCCGTCGCCGTGTTCGAGCCCGTCACGGACGCCGCCAGCAGCGACACGTCGTTGCTCCCGGTCCGGATGTTCCCGCTCGCGTCCCGCACCGTGATCGTGACCGTCGTCGACGCTGCCCGCCGTCCCGGCCGGCACGCTCGCCGTCGTCTGTGCCGCCGCCGCCGCGCCCGGGCTCACCGTGCTCGTGAACGGGCTGCCCTGAATGGCGGTGCCGCTCAGCGTGATAGCGATGTTGTCCGAGCCGGACGCCGTCGGCGTGTACGTCGCCGTGTACGTGCCGCTCCCGGCGCTCGCGAGCACCGCCGTCGCCGTGTTCGAGCCCGTCACGGACGCCGCCAGCAGCGACACGTCGTTGCTCCCGGTCCGGATGTTCCCGCTCGCGTCCCGCACCGTGATCGTGACCGTCGTCGCGCTGCCCGCCGTCCCGGCCGGCACGCTCGCCGTCGTCTGCGCCGCCGAGGGCGCGCCCGCGCTCACCGTGCTGGTGAACGGACTGGCCTGAATGGCGGTGCCGCTCAGCGTGATGGCGATGTTGTCCGAGCCCGCCACCGTCGGCGTGTAGGTCGCCGTGTACGTGCCGCTCCCGGCGCTCGCGAGCGCCGCCGTCGCCGTGTTCGAGCCCGTCACGGACGCCGCCAGCAGCGACACGTCGTTGCTCCCCGTCCGGATGTTCCCGCTCGCGTCCCGCACCGTGATCGTGACCGTCGTCGCGCTGCCCGCCGTCCCGGCCGGCACGCTCGCCGTCGTCTGTGCCGCCGAGGGCGCGCCCGGGCTCACCGTGAAGGTCCCCGATGCCGGTGTCGCCGTGACGCCGCTGACGCTGGTGCTCGGCGTCAGCGTGTAGCTGCCGGCCTTGTCCACGCTCAGGCCGCTGAACGTCGCCACACCGCCGGTGACCGGCTGCGCGCTGCCGCCCGTCAGGGTGACGCCGGCCGGTGAACCGGTAAGCGCCACCGTCACGTTTCCGGTCGCCGTCGTGACGATGTTGCCCGCCCCATCCTCCACCGTCAACGTCACTGCCGGGTTCATCGTCGCGCCAGAAGCCACGTTGCTCGGCTGCTGCGACCAGGCCAGCTGGCTCGCCGTCCCTGCCCCCAGCGTGATCCCCTGCGTCCCCGATGTCAGCGTCCCGCTGCCGAACGAAAGCGTGTACGGGCCCGCCGGCCCGCTCAGCCCCACCGTCGCGAACGTGGCCACGCCGCTCGCCGCCGTCGCCGTCGCCGTCCCCACCACCGTGGCGCCGGTGCTTACCGTCATCGTCACCACGTCGGTGTTGTCCGCCGTCACCGCATTCCCCTGCCCATCCTCCACCGTCACCTGCGGCTGCGTCGTGAACGCCAGCCCGCTCCCCGCCCCCACCGCCGCCCGCGTCACCACCAGCTTGGCCGCCGTCCCCGCCCCCAGCGTGATCCCCTGCGTCCCCGATGTCAGCGTCCCGCTGCCGAACGAAAGCGTGTACGGGCCCGCCGGTCCGCTCAGCCCCACCGTCGCGAACGTGGCCACGCCGCTCGCCGCCGTCGCCGTCGCCGTCCCCACCACCGTGGCCCCCGTGCTCACCGTCATCGTCACCACGTCGGTGTTGTCCGTCGTCACCGCATTCCCCTGCCCATCCTCCACCGTCACCTGCGGCTGCGTCGTGAACGCCAGCCCGCTCCCCGCCCCCACCGCCGCCCGCGTCACCACCAGCTTGGCCGCCGTCCCCGCCCCCAGCGTGATCCCCTGCGTCCCCGACGTCAGCGTCCCGCTCCCGAACGAAAGCGTGTACGGGCCCGCCGGTCCGCTCAGCCCCACCGTCGCGAACGTGGCCACGCCGCTCGCCGCCGTCGCCGTCGCCGTCCCCACCACCGTGGCGCCGGTGCTTACCGTCATCGTCACCACGTCGGTGTTGTCCGTCGTCACCGTATTCCCCTGCCCATCCTCCACCGTCACCTGCGGCTGCGTCGTGAACGCCAGCCCGCTCCCCGCCCCCGCCGCCGCCCGCGTCACCACCAGCGTCGCCGCCGCGCCCGCCGTGAGCGAGATCGCGTTGGACGTCGCCGCCGTCAGCGTGCCGGACGTGAAGCCCAGCGTCCGGCTCCCGATCGTGCCCGTGATCTGCAGGGTCGCGAAGGTCGCGGTACCCGAGGCGTTCGTCGTTGCCGTGAGCGCGCCGCCCAGGGTCCCGCCGCCGCTGGCGATCGCCGCGGTCACCACCACGCCGGTCTGGCTCACCGCGTTGCCTGCCCCGTCCTCGAGCTGGATCACCGGCTGCTGCGCGATGGGCGCTCCGCTCTGGGCCGATGCCGAGGGCTGCGTCGCGATGAACAGCTGCGTCGCCGCGCCCGCCGTGAGCGAGATCGCGTTGGAGGTCGCCGCTGTCAGCGTGCCCGACGTGAAGCTCAGCGTCCGGCTGCCGATCGTGCCCGTGATCTGCAGGTTCGCAAACGTCGCGGCGCCCGAGGCGTTGGTCGTCGCCGTCGGCGTGCCCCCCAGCGTCCCACCGCCGGACGCGATCGCCGCCGTCACCACCACGCCGCTCTGGCTCACCGCGTTGCCTGCCGCGTCCTCGAGCTGGACCACCGGCTGCTGGGCGATGGGCGCTCCGCTCTGGGCCGATGCCGAGGGCTGGGTCGCCATGGCGAGCTGCGTGGCCGTGCCGGCGCTCACCGTGAATGCGCTCGACGCCGGCAACACCGTGACGCCGCCCACCGTCGTACTCGGCGTCAGGGTGTACGACCCCGCCTTGTCCACTTTCAGGCCGCCGAACGTCGCCACGCCGTTCGTGACGGCCTGCGCCGTACCGCCCGTCAGGGTCACGCCCACGGGCGAGCCGGTCAGCGCTACCGCCACGTTGCCGCTCGCGCCCGTCACGGTGTTGCCGGAGGCGTCCTCCACGGTCAGCGTCACGGCCGGCGCCATCGTCGCCCCGGACGTCACGTTGCTCGGCTGCTGGCCCCACACCAGCTGGGTCGGCGTGCCCGGCGTGACGTTGAACGCGTTGCTGATCGCGCCGCTGATGCCGCTGCTCGTGGCGGCCAGCGTGTACCCGGTCTGGACCTTGTTGACCGTGAGGTTGTTGAACGTCGCCACGCCCGAGACGGCGTTCTGGCTCAGCGTGCCGCCCAGGGTCGCACTGCCCGGGTTGCTCAGGAGGGCGAGCGCGACGGACGCGCTGGACGACGTGACGACGTTCCCGACGGAGTCGAGCACCTGGACCTGCACGGACGGCGCGATGGACGCTCCCGCCGCGACGTTGCTGGGTTCGACCGAGAAGCTCAGCGACTTCGGCGCGGTCGGATTCACCGTCACGGACGGCTGCTGGTTGAGCGACACGCTGTTGGCGGTGGCGGACACCGTGTGCGCGCCGGCGATGGTGCTCGCGAACGTGCCGGTTGCCACGCCGCTCGCGTTGGTCACGCCGGCGGGCTGGCCGAGCGTGTTGCCGCTGCCGCTCGCGGCGATGGTCACGGTGACGCCCGCGACAGGGTTGCCGAGCGTGTCGCGCACGGTCACGGTGATCGTCGAGGCGCTCGCGCCGGTGGACGCGGTGATCGTGCCCGGCGCGGCGGCCACGGTCGAGAGCGACGGACTGATCGCCGAGGTGACGACGTTGAAGGCCGAGCTGACGCCGGTGGTGACGCCGCTGGACGTCGCGCTGACCGTGTAACCGGTGCCGGTGCTGTCCACGGACAGGCCGCTGAAGGTCGCGACGCCAGCGGCGGCCGTCTGCGTGGTGACTCCGCGCAGGAGTGCCCCGGCCTTTCCGGTCCCGCTGGTGATCGCGACCGTCACGCCGGCGCCGAAGCCGGTGGCCGCGTTGCCGAGGGAGTCGCGCGCCGCCACGACCAGGCCGAACGTCCCGCCCGAAACGGTGCTCGCGGGCGGCTGCGTGGTGAAGACGAGCTTGCTGCCCGGAGCCGGCGTGACGGAGAATGCCGTCGTGGTCGCCCCCGTGAGGCCCGACGCCGTCGCCGCCAGCGTGTAGTTGGTGCCCACGCTGTCCACGCTGAGGCCGCTAAACGTGGCCACGCCCGCGGCGGCCGCGACGCTCGCGACGCCGCGCAGGTTGGCGCCGGCCTTCCCCGTCCCGCCCGTGATCGCCAGCCCGACGTTCCCGGTGAAGGCGGTCGCGGTATTGCCCGCCGCGTCCTGCGCCGTCACGACGACCCCGAATCCGGTGCCGGCCGTGCTGCTCGTGGGCGGCTGGGTCGTGACCACGAGCTGGGTCGCGCCGCCCGCCGTGACGTTGAGTGCGCTGCTGGTGGCCCCCGTCGGGACGCCGGTCGCGCTCGCCGTCAGCGTATAGCCGTTGCCCGCCTTGTTGAGGCTCAGGCCGCCGAACGTGGCCACGCCAGCGACGGCGTTGGCGTTCGCGGTTCCGCTGAGCGTCCCACCGCTCGGATTGGTCCCGATCGCGACGGTCACGCTGCCGCTGAAGGCCGTGGCGGTGTTGCCGAGCGAGTCGCGCGCCGTCACCGTCGTGCCGAACGGCGCGCCCGCCGCTACGCTTGCGGGCGGCTGGGTCGTGAACACCAGGACGCTGGCCGGCGCCGGCGTGATCGCCAGCGCGCTGCTGGTGCCGTTCCCGACGCCCGCGGCGCTCGCCGTCAAGGTGTACCCGGTGCCCACGCTGTCGATGCTGAGGCCGCTGAACGTCGCCACGCCCGAGGCCGCGGTCGCGGCCGCGGTGCCGCGGAGATTGGCGCCCGTCTTCCCGGTGCCCGACGAGATGGCCAGCGTCACGTTGCCGGTGAACGCGCTCGCCGTGTTGCCCTGGGCGTCCTGCGCGGTGACGACGACCCCGAAGCCGGTGCCGGCGACGCTGCTCGACGGCGGCTGCGTCGTGAACGCCAGCTGCGCCGCCGTGCCCGCCGTGATGTTGAACGCCGCGCTCGTCGCGCCCGTCGCGACGCCGGTCGCGCTCGCCGTCAGCGTGTAGCCGGTGCCCGCCTTGTTGATACTGAGCCCGCTGAAGGCCGCCACGCCGGAGACGGCCGCGACGGTCGGCGTTCCGCTCAGCGCCCCGCCACCCGGATTGGTGCCGATCGCCAGCGTGACGTTGCCGGCGAAGCCCGTCGCCACGTTGCCGAGCGAGTCACGCGCGGTCACCGTCGCGCCGAAGGCCGCGCCGGCCGCGCTGCTCGCCGGCGGCTGGGCCGTGAAGGCCAGGACGCTGGCCGGCGCCGGCGTGATCGCGAGCGCCGACGTAACCACGTTCGGGAGTCCGCTGCTCGCAGCCGTGAGGGTGTAGCCGGTGCCCACGCTGTCCACGCTGAGGCCGCTGAACGTCGCGACGCCCGACCCCGCCGCCACGGTCGCCGTGCCGCGGAGATTGGCACCGGTCTTCCCCGTCCCCGTCGTGATCGTGAGCGTCACATTGCCGGAGAAGCCGGTGGCGGTGTTGCCCTGTGCATCCTGCGCCGTCACGACGACGCCGAACCCGGTGCCCGCCGTCGCGCTCGTCGGCGGCTGCCCGGTCACGGCGAGCTGCGTGGCGGTGCCGCCCGCGATGTTGAACGGCGCGCTCGTCGCGCCGGTAGCCACGCCGGACGCGCTCGCCGTCAGCGTGTAGCCCGTCCCGCTCCTGTTGATGCTGAGGCCGGAGAACGTCCCGACGCCACTCGCGGCCGTCGCGTTCAGCGTGCCGCTCAGGGTACCGCCGGAGGGGTTCGTGCCGATGGCCACGGTCACGCTGCCGGCGAAGTCCGTCGCGGTGTTGCCGAGCGAGTCACGGGCGGTGACGGTGGCGCCGAACAGCGCGCCGGCCGCCACGGATATCGGCTCGGTCGTGAACGCCAGGACGCTCGCCGGCGCCGGCGTGATCGCGAGCGCGCTCGTGACCGCGCTCGTCGGGCCCGTCGCGCTCGCCGTGAGCGTGTAGCCGGTCCCCACGCTGTCGATGCTCAGGCCGCCGAACGTCGCCACGCCGGCGACGGCGCTCACCGACTTGGTGCCGCGGAGCGCGGCGCCGGTCCTGCCGGTGCCGCCGGTGATCGCGACCGCGACGGCGCCCGCGAAGCCGGTGGCCGTATTGCCGAGCGAGTCGCGCACCGTCACGACGATGCCGAAGGGCGCGCCGGCCACCGCGCTCGCCGGCGGCTCGGCGGTCACGGCCAGGATCGAGGCCGGCGCGGGCGTGATGGCGAACGCCGCGCTCGCGCCGCTCGCGAGGCCGCTCGCGGTCGCCGTGAGCGTGTAGCCCGCGCCGACGCTGTCCACGCTGAGGTTGCCGAACGTCGCCACGCCCGCCACCGCGGCCATGGTCGCCGTCCCGCGCAGGTTCGCCCCCGCCTTGCCCGTGCCCGACGTGATCGCGACGGTCACGTTCCCCGTGAAGGCCGTGGCCGTGTTGCCGACGGAGTCGCGCGCGGTCACGGTCGCGGTGAAGGCCGTCCCCGCGACGCCGCCGGCGGGCTGGGCCGTGAAGACCAGCTGCCGCGCGGCGGCGGGCGTCACCGTCAGCGTGGGCAGCGTGCTGGTCACCGCGACGCCGCCGATCGTGGCGCCGATGGTCGTCGCCGCGCCCGCGGTGGCGCCCGTGAACGTCGCGACGTAGCGGCCGTTCAGGCTGTCGGTGGTCGCGCCGATGGTGCCCGAGCTGACGCCGGCGCCGCCCGACTGCGTGAAGGCGACCGTCGCGCCGCCCGCGGTGAGGTTGTTGCCGTTCGCGTCCTTGGCCTGCAGCGTCAGCGTCACCGCACCACCCGACGCCACCGAAGCCGTCGAGACCGTCACCGTCGAGCGGGCGGTCGAGATCGCGCCCGCCGTCACGATCACCGTCGGCAGCGCGGTGGTCACGGCCACGCCGCCAACGGTCGCGTGGACGGTATCGGCCGTGCCCGTCGCCGTCGCCGTCAGGACCGCCGCGTACGTGCCGTTCCCGTTGTCCGTGGTCGCCGCGATCGTCCCGCCGCTCGTGCCGCCGCTGAGCGAGAAGACGACGGTCGCGCCGCCGGTCGTGAGGTCGTTCCCGAACGCGTCCTTGGCCTGGAGCTTCAGCGTGTCGGTGCCACCCGAGAGCACGCTCGCCGCGGCCACCGTGACGACCGACGTGCCGGCCGACGGCGCGCCGGAAACGACCGTGACGCCGGCGGTCTGCGTGACGGCGACGCCGCCCACAGTCGCCGAGACGGTCCTGCCGCCCGACGCGGTGGACGCCAGCGTGCCGGTCGCGACGCCGCTGGCGTTCGTCGGCGCGGCCGGCTGGGTGAGCGTGTTCCCGGTGCCGGTGGCCGCCAGCGTCACCGTCTTGTTCGGGATCAGGTTCCCGAAGCCGTCGCGCGCGGTCACCGTGATGGTCGAGCCCGCGCCGCCCGCCGTGATGGACCCCGGCGACGCGACGACCGTGGTCTGCGACGCGCTCACGGCGCCCGGCTGCGCGTACGCGATGAAGTTCGCGCCGGACGCGACCCCGGTGGCGCTGACGGTCTGCGCGCTGTCGGTCGGCGTGCGCGCGGTCCCCAGCGTCCAGCTCGTGGAGGCGAGCCCCGAGGCGTTCGTGGTGGACGTCGGCGGGCTCACGGAGCCGCCGCCGCCCTGGACCGTCCAGGTGATGAGGACGCCGGCGACCGGATTGTTGAGCGCGTCCAGGACCCGGACCGTCAGCGCCGTCGGCAGCGTCGCGCCGACCGTGTCCACCTGCTGGTCGCCCGCGAACCGGCCCATCTGCGTCGCGCCTCCGACGGTCGCGGTCGCGTGGAAGCGGACGGTATCCGGCTTCGCGGCGATGGTCGCGATGACGATCGTGGTCTGCGTGCCCGCCACCGCGCCGAGGGTGCGCGTGGTGGCCGCATGGCCCGTCGCATCGGTGGAGGCCGTGACCGGGTTCACGGCGCCGCCGCCCGAGTCCGCCGCGAACGTGACCGAGACGCCGGCGACCGCGTTGCCGAACGCGTCGGCGACGAACACCGCCTGCGGCGTGGCGAGGGCCGTGCCCACCTGACCGGTGAGGTTGTCGCCGCCGGACTTGGCGAGGGATGCCGCCGCACCGGCCGTGACGTTGAAGGCCGCGGACGCCGCGCTCGCCGGGCCGGTGGCGCTGGCCGTGAGGGAGTAGGCGGTCCCGGCGCTGTCGATGCGCAGCCCGCTGAAGGTCGCCACACCCGCGACCGCCGCGGAGGACGCCGTCCCCAGCAGCGTCGCGCCGGCGTGGCCCGTGCCGCTCGTGATCGCCAGCCCCACCGTCCCGGTGAAGCCCGTGGCCACGTTGCCGAGCGAGTCGCGCGCCGCCACGGTCACGCCGAACGCCGTTCCCGCCGTCTGGGTCGGCGGCTGCGCCGTGAAGGCCAGCTGGCTGGCCGGCGCGGGAGAGACCGTGAACACGGCGCTGGCGGCGCTCGCGACGCCGCTCGCGCTCGCCGTCAGCGTGTAGCCCGTGCCCGCGCTGTCCACGCTGAGGCCGCTGAACGTCGCGACCCCGGCGGTCGCCGCCACCGACAGCGTGCCGCGCAGCGCGGCCCCCGCCTTCCCCGTGCCGCCGGTGATCGCCACCGCCACGCTGCCGGTGAACGCCGTCGCGGTGTTGCCGAGGGAGTCGCGCGCCGTCACCACCACGCCGAAGCCCGAGCCCGCGGTCGTGCTCGCCGGCTGCGTGCTGAAGACGAGCCGGGCCGCGGGCGCCGGCGCCACGGCGAAGGCCGCGCTCGTGGCGTTGGCCGCGCCGGAGGCGGTCGCCGTCAGCGTGTAGCCCGTCCCCACGCTGTCCACGCTGAGGCCGCTGAACGTCGCCACGCCGCCCACGGCCGCCACCGTCAGCGTGCCGCGGAGCTTCGCCCCGACCGCCCCGGTGCCGCCCGTGATCGCCACGGTGACGTTCCCCGTGAAGCCGGCAGCCGTATTACCCAGGGCATCCCGCGCCGTCACCGCCACGCCGAAGGCCGTGCCCGCCGTGGTGCCCGCCGGCTCGGTGGTGAAGGCGAGCTGCGACGCCGAGCTCGCGGTGACGTCGAACGTTGCGCTGGTCGCGCCCGTCAGCCCGCCGCTGCTCGCCGCGAGCGTGTAGCCGTTCGCCACCTTGCCCACGGTGAGATCGGCGAACGTCGCCACCCCGGCGACCGCCGGCTGCGTCAGGGTGCCGCCGAGCGTCGCGCTGCCCGGGTTGGCGGAGAACGCCATCGTCACCGACGCCGTCGAGCTGGTGACGACGTTCTGGAAGGTGTCCCGCACCTGGACCTGCACGGCCGGCGCGATCGCGGCGCCGGCGACGACGGTGCTCGGCTCGACCGCAAAGTGGAGCTGGTGCGCGGCGGCCGGCACCACGGTGACGACCGGCTGCTGGGTCGCCGCGACGCCGCCCGCCGTGGCGGAAACCGTGTGCGCGCCCGCGAGCGTGCTGGCGAAGGTGCCGGTCGCCACGCCGCTCGCGTTGGTCGGGCCGCTCGGCTGCACCAGCGTGTTCCCGGAATCCGTGGCCGCCAGCACCACCGTCACGCCGGGCACCGGATTGCCCTGGGCGTCCCTGGCCGTGACGGTGATGGTGGACGCGCTCCCGCCGGCGGAGGCGGTGATCGAACCCGGCGCGGCCGCCACCGTCGTCTGGGCGGCGCTCACGCCGCCCGGCGTGACCGTGACGGTCGGCAGCGTGCTCGTCACCGCCACGGCATTGATCGTCGCCCCGATCGTCGTCGGCGTCCCGGGCGTCGTGGCTGTGAACAGCGCGGTGTAGGTGCCGTTCCCGCCGTCGGTCGTGGCGCCGATGGTGCCCGCGCTCACCCCGGTACCCGTGCCGGCGGTGAACGCCACCGTCGCGCCGCCCGTCGTCAGGCCGTTGCCGGCGGCGTCCTTCGCGGCGAGCCGCAAGGTATCCACCCCGCCCGAGACGACGCTCGCCGCCGACACCGTCACCACCGACTTCGCCGTCGAGATCGGCCCGGGCGTCACCGTCACGGTGGGGAGCGGCGTGCTCGTCACCGCCGACCCGTTGATCGTCGCGCCGATCGTCGTCGCCGTCCCGGCGGCCGTACCACTGAACGTCGCCGTGTACCTGCCGTCACCGCTGTCCACCGTGGCGCCGATCGTCCCGGCGCTCACACCCGTGCCCGTGCTCTCCGTGAACGCCACGGCGGCGCCGCCGACGAGCACCGCGTTGCCAGCGGCGTCCTTGCCGGCCAGCTCCAGCGTCACGGCGCTCCCGGACGCCACCGTCGCGCCCGAGACCGTTACCGCCGATTTCGCGACCGAGATCGGCCCCGGCGTCACGGTCACCGTCGGCGGCGTGCTCGTGACGGCCACGCCGTTGATGGTGGTGCCGATCGTGGTCGCCGTGCCGACGAGCGTTCCGGTGAACGTCGCGACGTAACGGCCGTTGGCGCTGTCCGTGGTCGCACCGATGGTCCCCGTGCTCACGCCGGCGCCCGTGCTCGCCGTGAACAGGACCGTCGCGCCGCCCGTCGTCAGGTTGTTGCCGGACGAGTCGCGGGCCTGGAGCGTGATGGTCACCGTGGAGCCGGAGGCGACGCCCGACGACGACACGCTCGCGACCGACTTCGCGAGGCTCGCGGCACCCGCGACCCCGGTCGCGGTGAACGTGACCGGACTCCCCGTGAGCCCGCTGGCCGTGGCCTGCAGCGTGTTCGTCCCCGCGACCGGACCCAGCGTCCACGACGTGACGGCCGCCACGCCCGAGGCGTCGGTGGCGACCGCCGCGGGCGTGACGGTTCCGCCGCCGCCCGCGACGGTGAACTGGACGCCCACGCCCGCCACCGGGTTGCCGATGGAGTCGCTCACGGTCACAGACGGCGGGACGGCGACGGCGCTGTTCACCGCCGCCGTCTGGCCGTCACCGGCTTTGAGCGCGACTTGCTTGGCGACGCCGGCGCTCACGCTCACCCCGCTCGACGTCGCGGCCGTGAGAGACGGCGCCGTGAAGCTCAGCGTGCGCGACCCCACGGCGCCGGTGATGGCGAGGTTGGTGAACGCCGCGGCGCCCGAGGCCGAGGTCGCGACCGCGAGCGTGCCGCCCAGCGTCCCCGCGCCGGTGGCGATGCCCGCCGTGACGGTCACGCCGCCCTGCGCCACGGCGTTGCCGGACACGTCCTGCAGCTGCACCACCGGCTGCTGGACGAAGGGCGCGCCGCTTTGCGCGAAGCCGGACGGCTCCGTCGCGATGACCAGGTGCGTGGCCGCGCCCGCCGAGAGCACGACCGCCGCCGACATGGCGTTCTGGTAGGACGGCGCCGTGAATCCCAGGCGGTACGTGCCGGCCGTGCCCGTCATCGCGAGGCCGCTGAACGTCGCCAGCCCCGTCGCGTCCGTCGTGGCCGTGGCGCCCGCGAGCGTGGCGCCCGCCGGGCCGCTGTCCACGACCGCGGTGACGAGGACGCCGCCCGTCGGGACGGGATTCCCGTTGGCGTCTTCGAGCCGCACGCCGGGCTGGGTACCGAGCGCCACGCCGTTGACGGCCGCCGCCGAGGGCTGGGTCGCGACGCCGAGCTTCGACCCGCTCGAGGCCACCACGTTGAACGCCGCGCTGGTCGCGCCCGCGAGGCCGGCCGCGACGGCGGAGAGCGTGTAGCCGGTCCCCGTCCGCCTGACGATCAGGTTCGAGAACGACGCGACGCCGGCGGCCGCCGCCACGGTGGTCGTGCCCGTCAGGGTGTCGCCGCTCGGGTCGGTCGCGAGCGCGAGGGTGACGTTGCCGGTGTAGCCGGTCGCCGTGTTGCCGAGCGAGTCGCGCGCGGTCACCTGCACCGCCGGCGCCATGACCGCACCCGCCGTCGCGTTGCTCGGCGGCACGGTGAACGCGAGCGAGGCCGCCGCTCCCGGCGTGACGCTGAACGACGCGCTCGTGGTGGCGATGGCCCCGGCGGAGAACAGCAGCGTATAGCCGCTCCCGACCCGGTTCAGACGCAGGTTCGAGAACGTGGCGACGCCCCCGACGGCCGCGACGGAGGTCGTGCCGGACAGCGTCCCCCCCGCGGGGTTGCTGCCGATCGCCGCCACGATCGTGCCGGTGAAGCTCCCGATCGTCCTGCCGGTCGCGTCCTGCGCCGCCACCCGGACCGCGGGCGCGATCGGGCGCCCGGCGCTGTCCGCCGACGGCTGCGTCAGTACGACCAGCTGGGTCGGTGCGAGCGCGACGACGACGTCCGGCGCCGTCTCGGCGTTGCCGCCGAAGGAGACCCACGCGCTCGATCGCCCTGTCTCGTCCACCGCGCGCGCCTGCCAGTGGTAGCCCACGCCGTCGGCGAGACCGGTGATCGTCGCCGTGGCCGCCGTGCCGCGCGGCACCAGCGTGCTCGAGACCGTCGCCGTGTCCACGAACGCCGTGCCGACCGGCTTGACTTCCACCTCGAGGCGGTCCACGTCGCCCGAGTCGGGATCCGACACCAGCCCCTGGAACAGCACCGTGCTCCGGTCCGACGTGCCCCCGACCGGGATCGGCGTGACGCCGTCGCTCTTGAACTGCGCGAGGGCGCTGGGCACGCCGGGCGGCTGCGGCACGTCGATCCGGAAGTCCGCACCGCCGGTCCCGAACGCGACCCACGGTCCCACCCGCCCGGTCGCGTCGAGGGCGCGCGCCTGCCAGTGATACGCCCCGTAGTTGGCCAGGCCCGTGACCGTCACGCTGCCGCGCGCGCCGGCCCCGACGGTCGCCCCGGTCGCCGTGGGCGAGCCGCTGAACGCCGTGGCGACGGGGCGCACTTCGACCTGGAGGCGCAACGAATCGAAGTCGGAGTCGGCCAGCGCCGCCTGCAGAACGATCGTGTCCGCGCCGACGGCACTTCCCGGCGGCACGCCGTTGCTGCCGTCGCTCGCGACCTGGCTCAGCGAGGCGGCCGCCGCCGGAGGGCGGGGCCGCGTGAGGGTCAACGCGAACCGCCCCGTGGCGCCCGCCGCGGCGCTCGTGGCTTCCACGAAGTAGGCGCCGCCGGACGGCATCCGCACGTAGATCAGGCACGCATCCCGCGGCCCGCTGGGGCACGCGCCGCTCTCCGCGAGCGGAGGCGCTCCCGCGCTCGCCGTCCCGCTGTCCAGCACGACCTCGCCGGCGAACGATCCGCCCGCGGGACTGAGCCACAGCGACAGGCTGTCGCCGGCCGCGGCGGTGAACTGATAGAGACGGGCGAAATGGCCGCTGCGGTGAGGAGCGCCGCAGTCCGCCGAGGTCAGCGAATCCGAGACCGGCGTGCCGGGCGAAAGCTGGGCGACCGTGCAACCGGTGACGTTGAAGGCGACCGGGACCCGGACCGGGCCGGTGACGGGGATCGACGCCGAAAAGACGAGCGTGTCACGGTACGTGCCCGCCGCGAGGCCGCTCGGATCGAGCATCACGGAGAGCGTATCCGGCGCCATGCCCGTCGTGACCGACGGGCGCAGCCACGAGCTGGCCTGCGCCGCCCCGACCGACCACCGCCCCTCTCCGGCGTCGATGGTGACGGCCACCGCCAGGACGCGCGGGGCGGTGCTGCCCGCCTGGGCCGAATCCACCAGCTCGGCGAGCGACACCTGCAGGGTGCCGACCCGTCCCGGATGCACGAGATCCTGCAGGCGGCAGGTGGCCACGAGACTGGCGGCCACGAGGGCGAAGCCGGCCGCTGCCACACGGGAAACGACCGCCATTCGAGGGGGGGAAGACACGGCTCTCGGGCGATGCACGGGGTATCAACTATATCCCGATGCCGGGGCATCCGCTAATCCGCGGTGCCACACGGCGGGCCACGCCCTTCGGTTGCTCCGCGCCCCGGGGCCGACCGCCGCCCTCCCGGCCGGGGTCCGGTGCAGAATCGCGCACCGTCAACATTATGACCCAAGTCCAGATCTTCTGGTCGTCTCAACGGAGCGACCAGATGTCTAGTATTGCCGAGTGGTTGATTCGGGGTTGTAGATGGCGATTTCCATTGCAGAACGCAAGGTAGGCGGGGCGTTTCACGCCCGAACCAACCGCAAGCATACCTCGACTAACTCGCAGCCCGACAACTGCTTGTGCTGAAATCGGCCATGCCGGGCATACTCGTTGCGATGATCCGGGCGGGCACCTCTTGACGCTCTCCAGCTCCCCGGGGACCCATGGCAATACGGACGACTACATTGCGACGGCGGCATGGCTTCACGCTGATCGAACTGCTGATTGTCGTGGTCATCATCGGGATCCTGGCGGCGATCGCCATCCCGAAGTTCGCCAACACAAAGGCCAAGGCATACGAAGCATCGATGAAGGCGGACCTGCGGAACCTGGCCACGGCCGAAGAGGCGTATTTGTCCGACTACGTCACCTATACGGCCGCGGTGACGAACCTGAATTACATGACGTCGCCGGGCAACACGATCACGATCACGGCCGCGACCGCGGGTGGGTGGGCGGCGACGGCGGCGAGCAATGCGACGACGCAGACGTGCGGAGTGTTCGTGGGGAGCGTGACGCCGCCCATCGCGGGGCAGCCGGAAGGCGGCGTGAAGTGTCAGTAGAGGTCCGGGTGGAAGTCGCAGGTACCCGGCAAGCATGTCCACTGCGGTCTAGGCAAGCTGGCATCTCACAATCGAGGAGAGTCGCCGTGAGGAACACCAAGGGTTTCACGCTGATCGAGCTGCTGATCGTGGTGGTGATCATCGGCATTCTGGCCGCCATCGCGATCCCCAAGTTCGCGAACACGAAGGCGAAGGCGTACGTCGCCTCCGAGAAGGCGGACCTGCGCAACCTGGTGACCGCGCAGGAAGCCTACTTCTCGGACAACGTGACCTACGCGACGACCACCGCGAACCTGAACTACAACGTGTCGGCCGGGAACACGATCACGATGGTGTCGGCCAACGGGACGGGGTGGAGCGCGACGTCGAGCAACAACGCGACCACGACGACCTGCGGGATCTTCGTGGGTGGCGCGACGCCGCCGGTCACGGGCGAAGCCGAAGGTGCTCCTACCTGCAAGTAGCCTGAGCTGAACCCAGGACGAGGGGCGGGTCCGGCATCACGGGCCCGCCCCTCGTGTCTTGTGGCGGCGGGGCCGGCCGGACTCCGTGCGGTCGTCACCCCGCTGCCACAAACGACGAGCCCCGGCCGACTTCGACCGGGGCGCGCTGGTTGCCGCGGAGAATGCCAGAGGAGGGATTCGAACCCCCGACACGCGGATTATGATGGCGTGCGGGGGGCGGCACGGGGCGGCCCGATGGCGCCCCATGCCGCACGGGGCCTGCCTCATCGTCGCACGACGAAGCACCGCGCGACACCACGAAACACGGGGTGGTCGCTCAGGAAGTCGCTCAGGTGCGTGACCGCTCGAGGATGCGCGAGCTGGGCCGCGCCGGCGGTCGGAAGCGGGCGGCGAACGCCAAGCGCCGGGCCGCGGGCCGCGTCGCGCCGTACGCCGGCTCGCTGCTCGACGCCATGCGCGACGCCGGGCTCGTCGGCCCGTCGTGGAGCGCCTGGACGACGCTGGGCCGCGCGATCGCGGGGGCGCCGCTGTCCGACGAGGACCGGGCCACGTTCGCGGCCTGCACGGGCCGCCAGCGCGTCCCGAACGGTCCGCTCAAGACGCTGGCGCTCGTCGTCGGGCGCCGCGGCGGGAAGTCGCGCTTCCTCGCGCTGCTCGCCCTGCACGTCGCGATCACCCGCGACTTCGGCCCGCTGCTCGCGGAGGGCGAGCGCGCGGTGGTGGCCGTCGTGGCGGCCGATCGCCGGCAGGCGGGCCAGGTGCTCGCCTACCTGCGGGGCCTGACGCGCCGGCCGGCCTTCGCGCCGTTCCTGCGGCGCACGCTGCGGGACCGGCTCGAGTTCGCGACCGGCTGCGACGTGGCGGTCATGACCGCGTCGCACGTCACCGTGCGCGGCTTCTCGCTGGCCGCGGCGCTCTGCGATGAGCTGGCGTTCTGGCGCACGGACCTGGGCAGCGCGTCGCCCGACGCCGAGGTGTTGGCCGCGCTGCGGCCGGCGCTGGTGAACCTGTCGGGGTTGTTGGTGCTCAGCTCGACGCCGTACGCGGCGCGGGGCGAGCTGCACCGGGCCCATGCGCGGCTCTACGGGCGCGACGAGCTGGACGGTGCGCTCTGCTGGCAGGCGCCGTCCGCGACCATGAACCCGACGCTGGACGCCGGGCTGATCGCCGAGGCGTTGCGGGACGACCCGGCGGCGGCGGCGGCCGAGTGGCTGGCGACGTTCCGGGCCGACGTGGCGTCGCTGGTGGATCCGCAGGCGCTGGCGGCCGTCGTGCCGGCCGGGGTGCGGGAGCGTCCGCCGGCGTCGGGCGCCGGCTACGTCGCGTTCGCGGACCCGGCGACGGGCGGCGGGCAGGACAGTTTCACCGTGGCGATCGCGCACCTCAACGAGGCCGGGGTCGCGGTGCTCGACGTGTGCCGCGAGACGCGGCCGCCGTTCAGTCCGCAGAGTGTCGTCGCGGAGACGGCCACGCTGCTGGCGGCCTACGGCTGCGGGTCGGTCGTGGGCGATGCGTACGCCGGGAAGTTCGTGGCCGAAGCGTTCGGGCGCGTCGGCGTGCAGTACGGCAACGCGGCCGAGAACAAGAGCGCGATCTACCTGGCCGCGGTGGCGGCGATCAACTCGCGCCAGCTCGAGCTGTTGGACGACGGGCGGCTCTTGGGCCAGGTGGCGGCGCTCGAGCGGCGGAGCGGCTTCGGGGGGCGGGACACTTGCGATCATCCGGTCGGCGCGCATGACGACGCGGCCAATGCGGCGCTTGGGGCGTGCCTGCTGGCGCTGCGCAGCGGCGGCGTGGCGCTCAGCCTACCGCCGGACGTGGCGAGCGGCTGGGCGGCCGCGAACAGGGACCTGGAGACGGGCGGCATGAACTCGATGCGCTGGGCGCTGGGCGGGCTGACGCTCGGGAAGTTCGGGGCCGACGACAACTCGGACGCTGAAATTGTTTGGCGGGCTGAGCACCCCAACGACCCATGATGCGGGCGCTGTTCGCCGCCAGCCGGGCTAACCTCGCTCGTGGCAACGTGAAGGCGGCGATCTCTAAAATTAGAGATCAGCCCGTCACGGTGAAGCAGGCGGCCCCGTGAGCGCCATCGGGCGCGTCCTGGGCGACGGCGAGACGGTCACGATGTTCGTGATGCACGCGGCGGGCCGCTTCGAGGCCGGGCGCGAGTGGCTGGCCGTGAAGGGCCACCTGACGCTCGGGGCCGTCGTGCCGCTGACGCTGTTGGTCCCGACGAGCTGCGGGGCCGCGCTGTTGGCGGCGGGGGCCCAGCGCATCACCGGCGGCGCGATGGGCGACGCGATCTATCGCGTCAACGTCACCGGCGTGCCGCGGACGTGGCGCCTGGAGCGCCACGGCGCCGTGGTGTCGATCCAACCTTCGACTAGGGGAGCCTAGCATGGGCCAGTTCAACCCTAACGCCCCGGCGCCCTACCTGACGGGCGTCGTGCTGTCCGTCGTGCCGGGCGACGCCTCGCTCGGCGCCCAGGTGATGCGCACGAGCGACAACGGCGCGGGGGGGCCGGCCTCGAGCGCGGCCGTCGTCGTGGCCTGGATGCCGAAGCTGCCGGCCGCCGGCATGTACCTCGTGGACCCGCTGCCGCTCGACGGGGCGGTGCACTACTACCAGGGCCAGGCCTTCGACCCGACGAGCAGCCTCAGCCCCTCGGCCTGGACGGCGTGGACGAGCGGGGCGCCGACCCGCGTGGTCTCCGGGAGCCAGCAGGCGGGGCCGCTCAAGGGCGCGGCCGTCTATCCCGTGCGGGTGGACGTGGCGCAGGCGGACGGCAGCTACAACCTCGCGAGCCCGACGACGCTGCGGAACCAGCCGACGAGCGCGCTCTACCTGCCCACCACGCAAGCGCTCATCGTCGGGACGAGCGGCGCGCCCAGCGTGATTCCGAAGTCGATCGCCCAGAGCTACGCCGGCATGATGCCGAACATCGGCGGCACCACGGGCAGCCTGAGTCCCAACTACTGGAGCATCAACAACGGCTTCCTGCAGGGCCTCACGACGGGCAACGCGCGCACGGACATCTGGGAGGCGCCGCTGGTCTTTCCGCCGGGCGTCACGCTGACGAAGTTCGCCGCCACGCTCTACCGGGCGAGCACGGCCGCGCTGGAGTCGGTGAGCGTCACGCTCGAGCGCTCGGGCGGCCCGGTCACGGGCCCGGTGGGGATCGCGCTCCTGGGCAACGTGGCGTCGAGCTGGGAGACGGTCAGCGCCGTCGTCAGCCAGGTCGTCACGTCGAGCCAGCAGTACAGCGTGCGGGTGTCGCTGCACGCGGCCACGAGCAGCGACGGCGTAACCCTGTACCCGGGCTACTGGGGGTGCAGCGTCGATTACCAGATGCCGGACTACGCGAAGTCGCTCTAGGCGGCCCGCCGTAACGCGTCGCGTTTTCGCGCTTGCGCTTCGGGGGCCACCAGCATTACCGTAGGGTCAAGCAGCGCGGCAACGCGCTACCGGACCGTGGACCAGCCAGACAGCCACGGGCAACGGCTAGGACCGGAAGGTCCGACCTGGCACGGGTTCCCGGGGTCTCCACCGGGGTTGGTCGCTTCGGATCGCATTGATCCGGGGCGACCTTTTTTCATTCTGGGGGCGGCACATGAGGCAAGGGATTCGCGCACGCGGGCTCACGGTTCGGTTGACCACCACGGAGCGCCGGCGCCTCGGCCGGGCGGCGAGTCGTGCCGGCGTGACCGTCGGCGCGTTCCTCCGAGTCTGCGGCTTGTTCTTCGCCGAGCGCGGCGACGTGCGGCTCGTCGCCACGCTGCCGGCGCCGCCGCTCGCTCCCGACACCCCGAAGGAGGCGACGCCGTGACGATTCCCAGTCGGCAGGTGCAGCGCGCCGATGCGCGCCGCGCGCGGAAGCCCGGCGATCCGGGCACGCACGAGCTGGTCGAGCTCGACGGTGATCATGTCGCGATCGTGCCGCGCGGCGCGAATCGGCGGCCGGTCGCCGTTCGGAAGGACGCGGGCGGTGACGAGCCGTGGCAGATCCCCGCGGACATTCTCGAGGCGCTGGGGCTCGCCGACGACGACGAGCTTGCCGCCGTGCGCGGAGTGTTGGGCATCACCGACGCGGGCACCGACGAAGGCGCAGAGGGCGAGGCCCTCGAGGAGCCCGACGCCAACGCGGGCGATGCAGCGGAAGAGACGCCGGCGCCCGGGCGGCGCCCCACACGAAAGGGAGTCACGATGTTGTCACCGACCTGTGAGGTGATCGCCGGCACGCTGCGCGTGCCGACGGAGAAGGCCGAGACGGGCGAGGGCTGGGAGCCGACGGTGGGCGCGGTGGGCGAGGTCCTCCGGCTCGAGAAGGGTGTCCGCGACCCGGGCGCGCTGGCGCTGATCTGCTCGCCGGACGCCGGCCTGCCGCTGTCGGTGGCGCTCGAGAAGTGGTCCGCGCCGCAGTACGCGTCGTGGACGACGGGCCTGGCGTTGCTGCTCGCGCCGGCCGGTGGACGGGCCGCGGTGCTGAAGGCGATTCAGTCGTCGCCGCCGTCGCTGGCCGCGGAGTTCGAGGAACCCTCGCACGGGCACGGCGGCAGCTTCGGGCCGGGTGCCGGGTCGCGGGCGAACAACTCCTCCTCGAACGTCAAGCACCCCGCGCCGCTGGCACCGCGGGCGAAGGGCGAAAGCGCGGGCGACTACAACCGGCGCTACCGCGCCTGGACGGAGCAGCATTTCGGAGGTGGGGCATGAGCGCCCTCAAGTACGTCGCGGGCAAGCTCCCGCTCGACCTCGGGGGCCGGCACTACGAGCGCGGCGCGAAGCTCGACGCGCGCGACGTCACGATGCTGAAGCCGGCGAGCCTGCGGCACCTGCTCGACACCGGCCGCATCACGCTCGTCGTGGACGGTGCGGCCGTGAGCCCGCAGGCCGCGGCGTTCGGCGTGGACACGCGGCGGGCGTCGTGACGGCCGCGCTGGGCGTCGTGCTCTTGGCAGCGGGCGGGCTGCTCATGCTCGCCGGCGGGATGCGGGACCAGTAGGAACGCGAAGGCCCGCCGGAGGGGCGGGCCAGCGCGTGAACATCGGCGGAAGGGGCCGACAGTCGTGAACCTAAGCGGTTCCTCATCGAAGAACAATGCGGCTGGGTGGGCTCGTCCCCCCGCAAGCGCGGCCACCGCTCCTTCAGCGGCCCGCGGCCCAGCCGTTCCCCCTTCACGAGCGGGCGCGCGCGTCCTCACGAGCGCCGCGACGTGGGGTCGCGCGGGCCTTCGGCCCCGGCGCCCGCTTCCGGGGCTCCCGTGACTGACGCGCTCGAGCGGCGGCTGCGGCGCGCGATCCGCCTCGACTGCGTGTCGCTCGGCGACGCGTGGCTCGTCACCGGCGGCGCGCAGCCGCACCACGTCACGCTGCAGGGCGCCTGCGACTGCTACGACAGTCTGTACCGCGTCCACGCCGACCCGTCGTTCCGGTGCAAGCACCAGCTCCGGGTGGCGCTGGCCGAGGGCGACGCCCGCGCCTGGTCGTTGCTGCGCGCGGCGCTGCCCCTGCCCACGCGCTCGCGGCGGACGGCGCGCCGGTGAGCGCCGACGTGCTCAGCCTGCCCGGCGCCCCGCCGCCGATCGCCCTGCACTCGCTCAAGGAGTTGCTGGCCAACCCCGACGCGCTGCGCGGGCCGGTGCCCGTCATCCCGCACCTCGCGTGGACCGGCCGCGTCACCTTGCTTGCCGCCCGCGAGAAGGACGGCAAGAGCACGCTCGTCGCCGCCGGCTGCGCCGCGCTGAGCCAGGGCCGCCGCTTCCTCGGCGAGTTCGTGGACGCCGGCAACGTGCTCTGGCTCTCGAGCGACGCCGAGTCGCCCTACGACCTCGTCGCCCGCTTCCAACGCTTCGGCGCCTTCCCGACGAACGTCTGGCTCGCGGACGAGTGGGACCGCGTGCCCGCCAGCTTCCTCCGCGCCGTCCTCGACAACCGCCCCACCGTCGCCGTGATTGACACCCTGGCCAGCTTCGCCGAGCTGGCCGTCGAGGACGCCAACGCCTCCGCGGCCTGGACGCCGGTGATGACCGCCCTCAAGCGCTGCGCCAACGAGTCCGGCACCGCGATCGTGCTCCTGCACCACGCGAGCAAGGCCACCGGCCGGTACCGCGACTCCACCGCGATCGGCGCGGGCGTGGACGTGCTGCTCGAGATGGAGCCCGTCGAGTCCGACCCCACCGTGCGGCGGCTGCGCGCCCGCGGCCGCTTCCGCGTCGCCGACGTGTCCGTGCGCCTCGACGGCAACGACTTCGCCCTCGACGCCGGCCTGCCCTCGCTCGACGCCCGCGTGCTGGCCGCCGTCGCCGCCTCCCCGGGCATCTCCGGCAACCGGCTCCGCGGCCAGGGGCTCGGCCGCACGACCGACATTCAAGCGTGCCTCAAGCGGCTCGAAGCGAGCGGCGCCATCGCCTCCCAGCCGGGCCCCAGAGGCGCGAACCTCTGGCGGCCGACCTCCACCCCGGCCTCACCTGTTCCAGTTGTTCCCAGCGCCCGGGAACAGGTCGCTGAGCCAGTTGTTCCCGAGCCCCACTCAGTGGGGGGCTCGGAACAACTCAGCTCGGTCACGTCACCCCCCACCGACCGGGAACAACTCGAGCCCGACGGCTGGGTCACCACATGACGGCGCTCGGCGCACGCGCCCGGGCTAGCGTCCTGGCCTCGGCCGCCGTCGCCGGCGCGGCGGGTGACCCGACGCGCTACGCGCCTCGCAGACGGGCGACCGGGAAGCGCCACCACGGCGACAGCGGCGTTGGCGGGGCCATCGGTTCGCCCGCGGGCCGGCTCGCCGGTCCTGGGGCATCGTGGCGCGCGGAGCGCGGACTTCCGATAACAACGAATTATGTCAAGCTGTCGCGCCGGGGGCGGCCGTGAGCGGGCGGCACTCGCTGCGGCTCGCGCCGCGGAGCGCGCCGCTGGCCCCGCCGCCGGATCGCGGCCGGCTCCTGAGTGCCGCCCAGGTCGCCGCTGAGGTGATGGGCGGGCACGTCTCGCCGCTCTGGGTCTTGCGGAATGTGCCGGGCAAGGTACGGTTGGGCCACGTCAAGCGCGCGTGGTGGGAATACGATGTGCGCCGCTGGCTCGAGCAGCGCACGCCCAACGCCGGGGTGGCCTCATGACGAAGACGCCGAAGCCGATGCTGCGCTTCAACCGCGTGATCCGCGGCGTGGGCCGGATTCAGAACAGCGCGCAGACGCGCGACGCGCAGGAATTCCGCGAGCGGGACGGCATCCTGACGAAGCTGGTGAAGCTCGGGCTGCTCGACGTCCTGCGGGCCTTCAAGGCTGGCGCGGTGACGATGCGCGAGCTGGTGGACGCCGACCTCGGCGAGCGGCTGGCGACGGTGCTGCGCGACCAGAAGCTCGACGTCGGCTTCGCGGCGGCGCTCGACGCCTGGCTGCCCGAGAGCGCGCAACAGCCGGCTTCGCGGCGGCGCTACGAGACGTCGGCCCGGCGCCTGACGCCGCGGCTCCCGCCGCACCTGACGGTGCGCGGGCTGGTGGGCGTGGGGTGGCGGCGGCTGCGGCGGGACTGGGGCGCGTCCGACGCGGACTGGAACCGGATGCGGGCGATGGTCTCAAGCTTCCTGACGTGCCAGCTCGGGACGGTGCATCACCCGCACCGGCTCGAGGTGATGGCGCAGATCCCGCTCGGGCGCGAGTCGCGGGGCGTGCTGCCGGACGCGACGCCGGCCGACTTCTGGCGCGCGGTGGCGAAGGCGCCGGACGTGTGCCAGCCGGCCTATGTGGCGATGGCCGTCCTGGGGGTGGGGCCGGGCGAGTACCTGGGGCTGCGGCGTGAAGACCTGTCGGCGGCGCAGCGGACCGTGCTGGTGAACGGCACGAAGACCGAACACCGGCGGCGCGTGGTGGCGGTGGACGCCCGGCTCTGGGCCTGGGTGGACCGGGCGGTACCGGCGCCGCTCGCCTATCGCTGGCTCGGCGAGTACTGGCACCGGGCGTGCGCGGCGGCCGAGGTGCGCCTGCGGATGTACGATCTGCGGCACCTGTCGGCGCAGTTCGCGGCCGACCAGGGCGCGACGGACCGTGACCTGACGGTGCACCTCGGGCACAGCAACCCGGCGATGTCGCATCGCTACGCGCGGCGGGCGGTGGCGCGGGGCGTGGCGCGGGCCATCGGGGACGCCCTGCTCGGGCCGGTCCCGGCTGCTCAGGAAACCGCTCAGGCGGGGTGACGTGAATCGTGTAAGTCGTTATGCCAGAGGAGGGATTCGAACCCCCGACACGCGGATTATGATTCCGCTGCTCTAACCACCTGAGCTACTCTGGCCCACTCATCAAGAGAGGCGGCCCCGCGTGGGACCGCCTCTCGAGTAGCGGGGGCGGGATTTGAACCCGCGACCTTCGGGTTATGAGCCCGACGAGCTACCAGGCTGCTCCACCCCGCGTCGCTGGAACCAAAGCTAGTCCCCGGCCCGAGGCCGGTCAAGACGGTGCGGAGCGCCCCGCGACGCCCGGTCCGGCGCGCCCCGCCGGCGCCTACCGCGGCCGGCGCGCCAGGCTGTCGCTGTCCGGCGGCACGACCTGGTAGAGGATCTCCCCCGGCCGGATCATCCCGTACAGCTCGCGGGCCGCGCGCTCCTGCGCACGCGGATCCGTCGTCAGTGCCCGCTGGACCTGGGCCAGCGAATCCACCTCGACGCGCAGCCGGATGATCGAGTCACGCTCGCGCCGCACCTGGCCCTTGAGGCGCAGCAGATCCACCGTGCCGTATTCCCCGCCCTCCAGCGCGAACGCGGCCATGCCGAGCACCGCCAGGGCGATCAGCACCCGCTTGGTCACGGACGGTATAGCGACTTCCCCGGGTAGAACGCCGTGTCGCCCAGCTCCTCGGCGATGCGAAGCAGCTGGTTGTACTTCGCCACGCGATCGGTCCGGCTCGCGCTGCCGGTCTTGATCTGCGCCGCGCCGGTGGCCACCGCGAGATCGGCGATGAACGTGTCCTCCGTCTCCCCGGACCGGTGCGAGACGACCGTCGCGTATCCGTTGCGCCGGGCCAGGTCCATGCAGTCCAGCGTCTCGGTGAGCGTGCCGATCTGGTTCAGCTTGATAAGGATGGCGTTGCCGATCCCCTCCTCGATGCCGCGCGCCAGCCGGTCCATGTTGGTGACGAAGATGTCGTCGCCCACCAGCTGGATGCGCTCGCCGAGGGCCTCGGTGAGCTTGGCCCACCCTTCCCAGTCGTCCTCCGCGAGGCCGTCCTCGATGGAGACGATGGGGTACTTGTCCACCCACGCGCGGTACAGCTCCACCATCTCGGCGGAGGTGCGCGCGGCCCCGCCGCTCTTCTTGAAGACGTACTTGCCGTTGTCGTAGAACTCCGAGGCCGCGGGGTCGAGGGCGAACACGACCTCCTCGCCCGGCGTGTAGCCCGCCTCCTTGACCGCCACCATCAGCGCCTCGAGCGCCGCCTCGTTCGAGGCGAGCATCGGCGCGAAGCCGCCCTCGTCGCCGACGGCGGTGGAGAGACCCTGCTTGGCGAGAACCTTCTTGAGGGCGTGGAAGACCTCGACGCCGATGCGCAGCGCCTCGGCGAACCGGTCGGCCCCGACCGGGAGGATCATGAACTCCTGCACGTCCACGTTGTTGGGCGCGTGCGCCCCGCCGTTGAGGACGTTCATCATCGGCACCGGCAGCACGTGCGCCATGACGCCGCCGAGGTACCGGTACAACGGCTGGCCGAGGTCGCGCGCCGCGGCCCGCGCCACCGCGAGCGACACGGCCAGCATCGCGTTGGCCCCGAGCTGCGACTTGTTCTCGGTCCCGTCGAGCTCGAGCAGCTGGTCGTCCACGCCCACCTGGTCGTACGCGTCCGCGCCCTCGAGGCGGGGTCCGATGACCTCGTTCACGTTGCGGACCGCGTCGCGCACGCCCTTCCCGCCGTAGCGCCCTTCCTCGCCGTCCCGCAGCTCGAGCGCCTCGTGCTCGCCCGTGGACGCGCCGCTCGGAACCGCGGCCTTCGCGCTCGTTCCCGACGCCAGGACCACTTCCGCCTCGACCGTCGGATTGCCGCGGCTGTCCAGGATTTCCCTACCGTGGACGTCAATGATCGTGCTCATGAAGAGGCAACCTATGGAGCGTCGCGACGAGCGTCAACGCTCGCGGCGCGCAGGCGGGCCACCGCGGCGCGCGTCCGGTCGCGCAGCGCCTCGCGATCCTCGACGGTGAGCCCCGCGGTCGGTATCGGCTCGCCGACGCTCACGGTGACCGCGCTCGGTCGCACCCGGATCGAGCCCTTCGGCAGGATGCCGTACGTGCCCGCGACGTACACGGGCACGACCGGCGCCCCGCTCTCGATCGCGAGCACGAAGGGGCCGGTCTTGAACGGTTGCAGCAGCCCGGTGCGCGACCGCGTGCCCTCGGGAAAGACCAGCACGCTCAGGCGCTGGTCGCGGATGTACCCGGCGGCCACGGCGTACGCGGCGATCGCCGCCTTGAGGTTGCTGCGGTCGAGCCGGACGTGGCCCAGCGCCTTCAGGACGCTGCCGAAGAAGGGAATGGCGAACAGCTCCTTCTTGGCGACGAAGCGGACCTCGACCGGCAGCACGCTGAAGATGGCGAGGATGTCGAACCACGACTGGTGGTTCGCGACGATGATCTGGGCCTCGGTCCGCGACAGGTGTTCCGTGCCTTCGACGGCCACGCGCACGCCCGCGGCGCCGAGCAGCATGCGGCCCCAGGAGGTAGCCGCCCGTTCGTACACGCCGCCCTGGCGGTGCGGGCGCCGGAGCCACGCGGCGATGATGACGGTCGAGCCGTACCACAGCGTGCCGACGACGAGGGCGCACAGGTAGAGCAGCGCGTGCACGTCAGGCGCCCCCGCCCCCGCCCCCGCCCCCGGACGCGAAGTGGTCGAAGCCGCCGGGCAGGCGGACCGCGGCGCCGTACTCGGTGGCCCGCAGACCCGGCTCGGCCTCGCAGGTGCCGACCAGTGCGAGCGGCACCGGGCAGTGGGCGAGCATCTCCGCCACGGCGTCGGCCGGCACCGCGGCGAGCAGCTCGTACTCCTCCCCGCTCCGGGCGGCGAGGCGCCAGGCCGGCTCGCCTGCGCGCGCCGCCGCCGCGGCGGCGGACGGGTGCACGGGCACGCGCTCGACCTCGACGGTGGCGCCGACGCCCGACGCGGCCAGCAGGTGGTGCAGGTCGCCGGCGAAGCCGTCGGACACGTCGATCATCGCGTGGGCGCGGTGGGCGGCGAGGAACCGCGCGGCCGCGTGGCGCGACGCCGGACGGGCGAAGCGCTCGCGCGCGGCGGGGTCCGGCTCGCGCCCCTCCCGCCACGCCAGGAGCGCCGCCAGCGGTCCGCCGAGCGCGCCGGTCACGACGAGCGCGTCGCCGGGCTTGGCGCCCCGGCGCCGCACCGCCGCGGGCGCGCGGCCGACGACGCAGCAGTCGATGACGAGATGGTCCGCGCGGGAGAGGTCGCCGCCGACGATCGCGGCGCCGCAGTCGGCCGCCGCGTCGGCCACGCCGTCCCCGAGCGCCGCCACGGTCGCGTCGCTCTCGCCCGCGGGGACGCCGAGCGCGAGCAGCAGCGCCAGCGGCTCGGCGGCCACCGCCGCCAGGTCCGAGAGCGCGGACGCCGCGGCGCGGTAGCCGATCTCCGCCGGCGCGAGCCACTCGCGCCTGAAGTGCACGCCCTCGATCGAAAGATCCACCGACAGCGCCAGCCGCTCCCCGCCGGCCTCGAGGAACGCGCAGTCGTCGCCGAGCCCCCGGGCCCGCGGCCCCCAGCGCGCGGCGAGCGCGCGGATGCGGTCGAATTCGGCCCCGGGGCCGAGCGGCGTCTCGAGCGGGCCCCCGCCCGCGGCGCCGGTCACGGGACCAGCACGTCGCGCCGCAGCCGCACGACGCCGAGCGGGGTGGCCGCCCAGAACCAGTCGCGCCCCGCCGCCACGTCGCTGATCGGCTGCGGCACGTCGCCCGGCTGGGTGAGCGCGCGCCACAGGCCGCGCGCGGGTTGCCAGAACGCGATGCCGAGCGTGCCCCCGACCCAGAACCCGGCGCGGTCCGCTGCGACCGACGTGAGCTGCCCGATCGAGGGCCCCGGCGGACCGCCGTCGTGCCACGGCCCGTCCGCCCCCGCGCGCCAGGCGAGGCGCGCCTCGGTGGCGGCGACGACCGTGTCGCCGCGCACGGCCAGCGCGACGATGGGCGCGGCGAGCGACGGGCGGTCGGGCGCCGCGGCGACCGGGGCCGGGGCGCCGGGCGGCAGCACCCAGGGACCGAGGTCGGTGCCGATCCACAGCGTATCGCCCTGCGCGGCGAGCGAGAGGACCGCCGCGCTGAGCGCGATGGACGCCGTGGCGCGCAGCGCCGCGCTCGAGTCGGGGATCATCGCGAGCCCGCGCGTCGTGCCGACCCACACCCCGCCCGGCGCGGGAGCCAGGGCGCGCACGTCGAACGACGGCAGCCCGTTGTGGGAGTCGAACGTGCGCACGTCGCCGGTGCGCCGGTCGATCCGCAGCGCCCCCTGATCGGTGGCCGCCCAGACGGCCCCGCGCGTCACCAGGAGACGGCGCACCAGGGTCCCGGCCACGCCGCTCACCGGATTCCCCTCGTAGTAGTCGAAGCGGTCGAGGTCCGGCGAGAAGCACGTGACGCCGCGGCGGACGACGCGGAACCGCGCGTCGGTGCCGGCACACACCTCGTCGCCCGCCACCGCCACCGCACCGGTGGGCGCGGCGAGCAGGCCCGAGGGGAAGCGCTGCGTGGCGTAGGTCACCGCGTCCACCTTGTAGAGCCCGTTGCCGTCGGTGGCGACGAACAAGTCGTTGCTCGCCGGCGTCATGGCCGCGCCGCTGATCCGCCACACGCGGAGCTGCGCGTCGCGCTGGATGTTGAGCCGCAAGAGGTCGAAGCCGGGGGCGCGCGCGACGATGTCCTGCGGGCTCATGGAGGCGAGCCAGCGGCCCGGAGGCGGCACGGAGCGCGCGGGCTCGGCGACGACGCCCATCTCCGGCACGAAGTACCAGCCGCCGGACGTGTGGAAGTAGGCCCCGAGCGAGGGATTGCCGGCGTCGAGCACCACGCGATCGGCGCCGCCGGGCAGCGTGCCGCCGTCGAAGCGGCGCCCGAGCGGCTGGAAGTCGGCCCACCCGCCGAACCCCGCCATCCAGGCGGTGTTGTCCGCCGGGTCGGCGACCATGGCGTTGATCACGCCGCCGGGATAGCCGTCCACCATGCCGACCACGTCGCGGAGCGCCAGGGAGTAGCGGTCGTACACGGCCAGCGCGTCGCGGGTCGCCGCGTACACGACGTCCTGCGTGGCGGCGACCGCGGTGACGCCCGAGAGATCGGTCACCAGCGTCCGCTCGTCGGGTTGCCAGGTGCGCGAGGTGGCGAGCTGGGCGCGCGCGGGCCCCGCGAGCGCGACGGCGAGCAGCAGCCCGAGGGCGGCTCGCATCAGTGGACGGCGGGCGGCTCGAGGCGGGCGATGAACGGCGCCTCGGCGCGGGGAGCCAGGTCCGCCAGCTCGCGCCACAGGGGGCTCAGCACCGAGAGCAGATCGTCGGGCCGCAGGGTCCGCACCGACCGGTGCTGCGCCAGGTTCTCGGCGGCACGGCCGTGCACGTGGGCCGCCGCCGCGCCGGCGATCTGCGGAGGCGCGCCGCGCGCCAGCCAGCTGGCGGCCATGCCGGAGAGCACGTCGCCGGTGCCGCCGGTCGCGAGCCCGGGATTGCCGGACGCCGATACCAGCGGCGGCACGCCCGGCGACGCGATGACGGTCGGCACGCCCTTGAGCAGCACGCCGCACCGCACCCGGGCCGCGGCGGCCCTCGCCGCCTCGAAGGGGTCGCGGCGCGTGCCCTCGGCCAGGTCGGGGAACAGGGCCGCGAACTCCCCCCGGTGCGGTGTGAGCAGAGCGTGGCGGCCGGCGAGCAGGCCGGCCAGCTCATCGGCCGCGCCCCGGAACGCCATCAGGCCGTCCGCGTCCACCAGGACCGCGCCCTTGGCGACGCCGAGCACGTTGCGCGCGAAGCGCTCCTTCTGGGCGCCGCGCCCGAGGCCGGGGCCGAGGATCACGGCGTCGGCCCACGCCAGCGCCTCCGCCAGCGGTTCCTCGACCTCCGTGTCGAGCGCGGTCGGCACGGTCATGATGTCGGGGTTGTTGGCCTGCACGGCCCGCACGGTCGCCTCGTGGGCGGCGATCTTCACCAGCCCGGCCCCGGAACGCGCGGCGGCCTTGGCCGCGAACAGCGCCGAGCCCGCCATCCCCTCGCTCCCCCCGACCACCAGCACCCGGCCGCGCTCGCCCTTGTGCATCTCGGCGCTAAAGGGGGGAAGGACGTCCTTGAGCCACGCGTCGGTCACCACGCTCGGCCACTCGGGATCCGGTGGAGGGAAGCCGATGTCCGCCACGAGGATCTTGCCGCACACCGTGCGCTGGAGCAGGTGCCCGCGCCGGAAGCCGCCGAAGGTCACGGTGAGCGTGGCCCGCACGCAGGGCGCCTGGACCACGCCCGCAGAAAGATCAAGCCCCGAGGGGCCGTCCACGGCGACGACCGGCGCGCCGGTCCGCATCAGGCGCTCGATGGTCGCGGCCGCGTCGGCGCGCGGCGCGCCGTGCGCGCCCGTGCCCAGGAGCGCGTCCACCACCACCCCTCCGGGACCCCACTCGTCGTCGGGCTCGATGACGTGCACCCCGTGGAGCGTGGCGAGGATCCGGTTCTCCAGGCAGTCGTGCGAGGGCTCGCCGGCCAGCGCCACCACGGTCACGCTCACGCCGAGGGCCGCCAGCGCGCGCGCGGCCACGTAGCCGTCGCCGCCGTTGTTCCCGGTGCCGCACGCCACGAGCACGCCCTGGGCGAGCCGGGGCCCGAACTCCTGCGCCACCGCCGCCGCCACGGCCCGGCCGGCCGACTCCATCAGCACCCGGCTCGGGATCTTGGCGTATTCGCGCGCCAGGCGGTCCCACTCCGCGGCCTCGGACGCCGACAGGACCGGGATGACGCTCATCGCGCGATCACCCCGGCGTAGCTCACGACCGAGCCGTCGTCGCCCGTCACCTGCCCGGAATGCGAGCGGTGCACCACCTGGCCCGCGGTCGCGCCGAGCCGACGCGCCGCGTCGAGGACCGCCGCCGCCGGCACCCGGCCGCACATGCTCACCCGCTGGCGCCGCGTCACGTCGAGGAGGGTCTCGCCGTCGAGCCGCTCCACCGCCTCGAGCGCCAGGCGGTCCTTGGCATCGGCGACCGCCGCGCTCTCGTAGTGGTTCATGTCGGAACTGGCCACGAGGAGCATGGGCTCGGCGGACGCCCGCACCACGGCCGCCAGCGCCTCGGCGAGGCGCCGCGTCCGCGGCCAGTCCGACCATCCCAGCACGATCGGCACCACGGTGAGCCCGGGCTGGCGCGCGAGCAGGAAGGGCAGCTCCACCTCCACGGCGTGCTCCCGCACGTGGGCCGCCGGATCGTCCTCGAGCAGGTCGCACTCGGCCAGGAGCGCGGCGGCGGTCGTCTCGTCCACCGGCACCTCGCCCATGGGCGTGACGAAGGAGCCGACCGCGAAGACGCTGCCGCCCTCCGCCGCGTCGCCGTCGCCGGTGTGATTGGGCGCGACCACGACGCAGCGGCGCGGCACTTCGAGCCGGGCGAACACCTGGCCCGCCGTCCGCCCCGAGTACACCCAGCCAGCGTGCGGCGCCATCGCCGCGGCGGCGGGCGCGGGCGCCGCGCCCGGCACCGCCAGGAGCTCCCGCACCGCCGCGAGGAGCTGCGCGGGGCGGTCGGGATAGAACAGCCCGGCGACGGCCGGCTGGCGCGCGCGCACGGTGAGGCTCACGCCCCGCCCCTCATGGAGCGGAGCGCCGGGGATTGGTCACTTGGTGTGGCTCTGCCCGATCGCGCGGCCGAAGGAGATCTCGCCGTTGTCGATCCGGATGTTGAAGCCGCACTCGGGGTTGGTGCACACCCAGGCCTTGTAGGTAATGGGCGCCCCGTCGCGGCCGTAGTCGGAGAGCGGGATCAGCAGGCCCTGGGAGCATTTGCGGCAGGTCGGCCATTGCTTCTCGTCCATCGCCCCTCCCTTCCCGTCCACCCCGGTGAGGGGTGAGAGGTGAGGAGGATAGGTGAGAGGTGAGAAGTGATGGTGAGAGGAGGCCTCTCACGCAGTCCGACCTTTCACGTCTCACCCATCCTTCTCACCCCTCACGCCTCACTTCTCACCATCATCCTCACGCCTCACCCATCACGTCCTTCCCCCACTCATATTCCCGCTCGAACGCCGTCTCGAACCCGTACACGCCCTCGAAGTCCTCGAGGCGGTCGTCCGGCTGGCGCACCAGGAGCCCCGCGTCGATGAGGGCGTACACCACCGCACCGATGTCGGCGGTGGTCTCGATCCCCCAGTACGCGAGCACCGTGCGCGCCATGAGCCCGTACTGCTCCAGCGCGAGGCTGCGGCACGCCTCCGCCAGCTCGCCGCCGGTCACGTGGCGCCGCTCCGGGAGGCGCTGCTGCTGGTGCTCCAGCGCGGCGAGCACGAAGAAGAACGCCCGGGGATGGAACTTCCCGGCGCGCGGCGTGATGCGCGCCATCAGCTCGTCGGCGAATTCGAGCTGGCTCACGGCGGGCTCGGCGCCCCGGGCCGGGCGGCGGGGCCGGGCGCGGGCGCGCGCGCCGGCGGCGCGCCCGCCCGCACCGCCGCCGCCGGGGGCAGGAGCGCGGCCTCGAACACCGCGTCCACGGTCTCGACCAGCCGGATCTCCAACTGCTTGCGGACCTCCTCGGGCGCCTCGGCCACGTCCGGCGCGTTGCGCGCCGGCGCCAGCACCAGCCGGATGCCGGCCCGCTGCGCCGCTATCAACTTCTCTTTGATGCCGCCCACCGGCAAGACGTGGCCGCGCAGGGTCAGCTCGCCGGTGGCCGCGACGTCCGGCCGCACCGGCCGCCCGGAGAACAGCGAGGCCAGGGCCGTCGCCATCGCCACGCCGGCCGACGGGCCGTCCTTGGGGACCGCGCCGGCCGGCACGTGGAGGTGCACGTCCACGTCCTGGAACGCGGCGGCCGTCACGCCCAGCGCCGTCGCCTTCGACCGCACCAGGCTCCAGGCCGCCTCCGCCGACTCCTTCATCACGTCGCCGAGCTGCCCCGTCATCGTGATGCCGCCGTGGCCCGGCATCTTCAGCGCCTCGATGAACAGGATGTCCCCGCCGGTCGGGGTCCACGCCAGCCCCGTCATGACGCCCACCTCGGGCTCGCGCCCCGCCGTCTCCGGCAGCACCTTGGGCGGCCCCAGCCGCCGGCGCACCGTCACGGCCGAGACGCGCCCGCCTTCCGGCTTGCCGCTCACCACCTCCACCACGATCTGCCGGAGCACGTGCTGGATCTCACGCTCCAGCTGGCGCACGCCGGCCTCGCGCGTGTATTCCGCGACGATGCACTGCAGCGCGCCGTCCGTGAACGTCACGTGGCGGCCGCCGAGCCCGGTCTCCCGGAGCTGGCGCGGCACCAGGTACCGTCGCGCGATCTCCAGCTTCTCCCGCGGCGTGTAGCCCGGCAGCTCGAGCACCTCCATGCGGTCGATCAGCGGCGCCGGCACCGTCGCCAGCGTGTTGGCCGTCGCGATGAACATCACGTCGTTCAGGCTGAAGGGCACCTCGATGTAGTGGTCCACGAACGCGTGATTCTGGGCCGGATCGAGCACCTCCAGCAGCGCCGACGTCGGGTCGCCGCGGAAGTCGGCGCCGAGCTTGTCCACCTCGTCGAGCATGAAGACCGGGTTGCGCGACCCGGCCCGCTGCAGCAGCTGGATGATCCGGCCCGGCAGGGCGCCCACGTACGTGCGTCGGTGCCCGCGGATCTCCGCTTCGTCGCGCATGCCGCCCAGCGCCATCCGCACGAACTTCCGCCCCAGCGCCTCGGCGATGCTCTGCCCCACGCTGGTCTTGCCCGTCCCCGGCGGCCCGACGAAGCACAGGATGCTGCCGTGCGCCTCGGGGTTGAGGAACCGCACCGCCAGGTACTCGATGATCCGGTCCTTGACGCGATCGAGGTCGTAGTGGTCGCGGTCCAGCACCTCCCGCGCGTGCGCGATGTCGAGCCGGTCCTCGGTCAGCACGCTCCACGGCAGCCCCGCCAGGACTTCCACGTACGTGCGCGCCACCTGGTACTCGGCCGACTGGGGCGACATGCGCGCCAGCCGCTCCAGCTCGCGCCGCGCGGCCGCCAGCGCCTCCTCCGACGGCCTGGCCGCCTCCAGCTTCTTCAGCAGATCCCCGGTGTCGCCGCCCTCGGCGCCCTCGCCCAGCTCCTCCTGGATCGCCTTCAGCTGCTCCCGCAGCACGTACTCGCGCTGGTGCTCGTCGAGGCGCGACTTGACCTTCTCCGAGATCTGGGAGCCGACCTCGAGCACCTGCAGCTCCTGCGCGATCAGCGCCGAGAGCCGCTCCAGTCGCGCGGCCACGTCGCCCACGGCCAGCAGCTCCGCCTTCGGCTCCACCGCGATGTCGAGGTTGGCCGCGACGAAGTCGGCGAGCTTGCCCGGGTCGGTGATGCCGGCCAGCACCTCCCGCAGCTCGTCGGACAGGTTCGTCATCTCGATCACGCGCTCCATCTGGCCCGTGACGGCGCGCCGCAGCGCCTCCGTCCGGGGCGCGTCCGCCACGACGCTCGCGATGGGAGCGAAGCCGGCGCTGAGGCCCTCGCCCGATCCCCGCACCTCCGTGAGGCGCACCCGCTCGAGACCCTGCACCAGCATCCGCAGGGTGCCGTCGCCGAGCTTGAGGAGCCGGACCACGGCGGCGAGCGTGCCCGCCTCGTGGAGCGACGCGGGGGCCGCGTCCTCGACCACCCCGGCCGGCGGCTCCCCCGCGTCGGCGGATCGCACGACGCCCAGCAGCAGCCGCTTGTGCGATTCCACGATGCGGTCGATGACGCCGACGGTGAGCGGCGAGGTGACGGCGACCGGAACGACCACGTGCGGGAAGACGACGACCTGCGCGAGCGCGAGGACGGGCAGCCGCTCGGGCAGCGGAGACTCGGGAGGCGGCGCGGCGGGCGGGCCGAGGGCGACCGGCGGATCGCTCACCGGCCCACCACGCCCACCGCGCGGGGCGGCGGGGCCGGCAGCTTGGCGAGGCGGATCTCGAGGAAGCCCAGGTCGTAGGTGGCCTTGAGCGACGCCGGGTCCACCGGCTTCGGCAGCCGGAACGTGCGCTCGAACGGGCCGACCTTCACTTCCATGGCGTGGTATTCGCGCCGGCCGCTGGCCCGCTCCTTCCGTTCGCCGCTCACGGTGAGCATGCCCGCGTCGAGCGAGACGCTGAACTCGCCGGGCTCCACGCCGGCGATGTCCATCACCAGCACGAAGCCGTCGTCGGTCTCGTACACGTCGGTGGAGGGACGCCACTTGGGGGTGGAGACGAACCCGACCGGCGCGCCGCGGACGTAGTCGTTGAAATAGACTTCCAGCTCGTCGGCGTCGTGCAGCGTCACCGGCCCGGAGGGCCGCGGCGCGCGGGGCTTGCGCCTTCCTTCGGCCATGCGGCGAACCTACCCGCCGCCGCGCCGGCGGGTCAAGCGCCGCGACGGGCGCTTCAGGGCGCGCCGCCGGCCCACAACCGCGCCGCCTCCGCCGCGTCCACGCTGGGACCCGTGGTGCCGTCGGGGAGCCGCAGCACCGCCGGCAGGTCGCGCATCACCAGCACCGGGTTCCGCCCTCCGGCCAGCTGCAGGCCGAGGCGCCGGAAGTCCGCGCCGCTCAGCGTGTACACCGGCTGCCCCATCCGCGAGAGGATGACGTGGTTCACCAGGCCCGGCGCGAGCAGCCGCCGCCCGGTCATCAGGGCCGCGCGGAACAGGTTCGCCGTGTCCACGTCGGCGGGCCGCGCCAGGTCCAGCACGATGGTGGTGGGATCCAGGTAGTAGTTGAGGTGTCCGACCAACCCGATCCCGGCGGTGCGGGGATCCGCGGCGAGCGACGCCTTCACGGGGTTGCCCACCAGGGAGACGTTGGCCCCCCACACCAGGAACGCGAGCAGCGCGAGGGTGAAGAGCCGGCGCACCCACGAGCGCCGCCGCCGGCTGGCGCGCAGCTCCTCGATCGACGACTGCATGACCTGCGCCGACGAGCGCGGGCGGCGAGTGTCGTTGTCTCGGGCCATCGGGACCTCCGCAGCCGCCGCGGGCGGCGGCGACCCGCTCGGACTAGGCGCGGGCCGCCACCACCTCGCGCAGCGGCAACCCGTACAGCGGGAATTGTTCGGCCATCTCCAGCACCTCGTGGCGCAGGCGCTCGAGCAGCGCCGGGTCGTCGCGCCCGGTCACCGCCCGGTCGATCAGGGCGGCGATGGCGCGCATCTCGCCTTCGGCCATGCCGCGCGTCGTCAGGGCCGGCGAGCCGATCCGCACCCCGCTGGTCACGAACGGCGACTGCGGGTCGCCGGGCACGGTGTTCTTGTTCACCGTGATGCCGGCCCGCCCCAGCGTCTCCTCCACCAGCTTGCCGGTGAGCCCCTTGGCGCGCAGGTCCACCAGCAGCAGGTGGGTGTCCGTGCCGCCGGACACCAGCGTGAAGCCGCGCTCGACCAGCCCCTCCCCCAGCGCCTTCGCGTTGGCCACCACCTGCGCCGCGTACGCCGCGAAGCCGGGCTGCAGCGCCTCGCCGAACGCCACGGCCTTCGCGGCGATCACGTGCATCAGCGGGCCGCCCTGGGTGGCGGGGAAGATCTGCTTGTCCACCGCCTTGGCGTATGCCTCGGTCGCGAGGATCATCCCGCCGCGCGGACCCCGCAGCGTCTTGTGCGTGGTGGTCGTCACGATCTCGGCGTGCGGCACCGGCGAGGGATGCACGCCCCCGGCCACCAGGCCGGCGAAGTGGGCCATGTCCACGATCAGCACCGCGCCGACCTCGCGCGCGATCGCCGCGAAGCCCGCGAAGTCGATGATCCGCGGGTACGCGCTGCCGCCGGCCACGATGATCTTCGGCTTCTCCGCCAGCGCCAGCTCGCGCACCTGGTCGAGGTCGATCAGCCCGTCGGACTCGCGGACCCCGTACTGCACCGCGCGGAACAGGCGCCCCGAGGCGCTCACCGCCGCCCCGTGCGTGAGGTGGCCGCCGTGCCGCAGCGCCAGGCCCATCAGCGTGTCGCCGGGGTTCGCCACCGCGAGGTACGCCGCGAGGTTGGCCTGGCTGCCGCTGTGCGGCTGCACGTTGGCGTGTGCCGAGCCGAACAGGCGCCGGGCGCGGGCGATGGCCAGCGCCTCGACCTCGTCCACGATCTCGCAGCCGCCGTAGTAGCGCTTGCCCGGGTAACCCTCCGCGTACTTGTTCGTCAGCGGCGAGCCCATCGCCGCCAGCACCGCCGGCGACGCGAAGTTCTCCGAGGCGATCAGCTCGAGGCCGCTCGCCTGCCGGGCCGTCTCGCGCGCGAGGATGTCGGCCACCGCCGGATCGGCGGCGACCAGGTCGGGATGCGGCTGCCAGCCATGCTCGCTCATACCCAGGTCCGCTTCAGCTTGGCCACGGACTCGATGCGCCGCTCGGCCAAGCGATCCGCGGCGCGATACGTGGGAATGCCCTCTTCCTTCGCCAGCTCGAACAGCCGCAGGATGGTGTCGTAGATCTCGCCGGCCTTGCGCTTGGCCCGCTCCGCGGACCACCCCTCCAGCTCGCTGTTGACGTTGATCAAGCCGCCCGCGTTCAGCACGTAGTCGGGCGCGTACAGGATCCCGCGGGACTCCAGCAGGTCGCCGTGCCGCTCCTCCGCGAGCTGGTTGTTGGCCCCCCCGGCCACGATCCTGACCTTGAGCTGGGGGATCGTGGTGTCGTTGAGCACCGCGCCGAGCGCGCAGGGCGCGAACACCTCCGCCTGCACGCCGTAGATCTCGTCGAGCCCCACGGCGCGGGCGCGGAACTCCTCCACCGCCCGCCGGACCTTCTCCGCGTCGATGTCGGTCACCACCAGGCGGGCGCCCTCCTCGTGGAGGTAGCTGCACAGGTAGTACCCCACATGCCCACAACCCTGCACCGCGACGGTCTTTCCCGCCAGGCTGTCGCTGCCGAACTTCTCCTTGGCGCACGCCTTCATGCCCTGGTAGACGCCGTACGCCGTGACCGGCGACGGGTCGCCGGAGCGCCCCTGCAGGCCGACGACGTGCTCCGTCTCCAGGTGGATGTAGTCCATGTCGGCCGGGCTCGTGCCCACGTCCTCCGCCGTGATGTACCGACCCTTGAGCGACTCGATGAACCGGCCGTGGGCGCGGAAGATCGCCTCGCGGTCGTGCGCGCCCTGCTCGGCCATGATCACGGCCTTGCCGCCGCCCAGGGACAGCCCGGCGACCGCGGCCTTGTAGGTCATCCCGCGCGACAGGCGCAGGGCGTCCACGATGGCGTCCGCCTCGGTCTTGTAGCGCCAGAACCGCGTCCCACCGAGCGCCGGGCCCAGGGTGGTGTTGTGGATGGCGATGAGCCCCCGGTAGCCGCTCGAGGGCTCGTGGCAGAAGACCAGCTGCTCGTGGTCGTGGCCGGCCAGCGTGTCGAAGATTTCCATCGGTCGTTCGGTCGTCCGTTCAGGTGGAGGACAGCAGCTCGCGCGCGATCACCACGCGCTGGATCTCGGACACGCCTTCGTAGATCTCGGTCGCCTTGGCGTCGCGCATCAGCCGCTCGACCGGGTAGTCCCGCATGTAGCCGTAGCCACCGAACACCTGCACCGCCTGCGTCGTCACCCACATCGCCGTCTCGGAGGCGAACAGCTTGGCCATGGCGGCCCAGGCGGTGGGCCGCTCGCCCGCGTCCCGGCGGCGGGCGGCCTCGTGCAGCAGGCAGCGCGCCGCCGCAAGCCGGGTCGCCATGTCGGCCAGCTTGAACTGGATCGCTTCGAACTCCGCGATCGCCCGGCCGAACTGGCGGCGCTCCGCCGCGTAGCGCCGCGCGTGGTCCAGCGCGGCGCGGCCGATGCCGCACGCCTGCGCGGCGATGCCGAGCCGCCCGCCGTCGAGGCCCTCGAGCGCGTACACGAACCCGTCGCCGGGCTCGCCGAGCAGGTGCTCGGGGCCGAGGCGCAGGTCCTGGAAGAACACCGCGCAGGTGTTCGACGCGCGGAGCCCCATCTTGTCCTCGGCCTTCCCCACCACGAAGCCCGGCGCGTCGCCGGGCACCACGAAACACCCGATGCCGCGCGCCCCGCGCCGCTCCCCGTCGCGGTCGGTGCGCACCATCGCGAGCACCAGGTCGGCGGTGCCGCCGTTGCTGACCCAGGCCTTGGCGCCGTTCAGCACCCAGCCGTCGCCATCGCGCACCGCCTGCGCGCGCAGCGCCGCCGCGTCGCTCCCCGCGTCGGCCTCGGAGAGCGCGAACGCCGCCAGCGCCTCGCCGCGCGCCATCGGCTTCAGCCAGCGCTGCTTCTGCGCCTCGGTGCCGTGCCGCAGCAGCATCGTGCTCGGCAGCGAGTTGTGGACCGCCATCGAGACCGAGACCGACGCGTCGGCCGCCGCGATCTCCTCGAGCGCCCGCAGGTAGGTCACCGTGTCGAGGCCGAGCCCGTCGTACGCCTCGGGCACCAGCATGCCCAGGAACCCCAGCGCCCCGAGCTGCGCGATCACCTCGCGGTCGAAGCGCTTGTGCGCGTCGCGCTCGGCCGCGAACGGCGCCACGTGCTCCGCCGCGAAATCCCGCGCCACCTGGACGATCTGCTCGGCCTCCTCCGGCCGCACGGCCACGCCGCTCATCGCGCCGCCCCCGCTTCGGCCGCCGGGTACGCGAAGAAGCCGCGACCCGTTTTGCGGCCGAGCTGGCCGGCAGCCACCATGCGCTTGAGGAGCGGGCAGGGCCGGTACTTGTCGTCCCCCAGGCCGCGGTGCAGCACCTCCAGGATCGCCAGGCACACGTCCAGCCCGATGAGGTCGGCGAGGGCGAGCGGCCCGAGCGGATGGCGCATCCCCAGCTTCATCACCGTGTCGATCGCCTCGGCCGTGGCCACGCCTTCCATCAGGCAGAAGACGGCCTCGTTGATCATCGGCATCAGCACGCGGTTGGACACGAAGCCCGGGTAGTCCTGGACCTCGACCGCGGTCTTGCCCAGCGCGCGGGCGACGGCCAGCACGCGCGCGGCCGTGGCGTCGGACGTGGCCTGGCCGCGGATGACCTCCACCAGCTCCATCACCGGCACCGGGTTCATGAAGTGCATGCCGATCACGGCGTCGGCGCGCCGGGTCCGGGCGCCGAGGGCGGTGATGGAGATCGAGCTGGTGTTGCTGGCGAGGATCGCGTCCGGCGCGAGCCGGTCCAGGTCGGCGAACAGCGGGAACTTGACCGCCTCGCTCTCGTGGGCCGCCTCGATCACCAGCTCGGCGCCCGCGACGGCCGCGAGGTCGCTCGAAGGCGCGAGGCGACCCAGCGCGGCGTCGCGCTGCGCGGCGCTCACGGCGCCCTTCTTCACCTGGCGCTCCAGGTTGGCGCGGATGGTCCCGACGGCGCGCTCGAGAGCGGACGGCACGACGTCCACCAGCGCCACGTCCCACCCCTGCTGCGCGAAGACGTGGGCGATGCCGTTGCCCATCGTCCCCGCGCCGACCACCGCTACCCGCGCCACGCGCGGCCCCCCGAAACGCCGCGCGCGCTCATCGGAGCGCGCGGGTGAGGGGAAGCGCCCGGCGCAGGACCAGGGCGGCGACCGCGACCTTCAGCGCGTCGCCCGCGGCGAACGGCAGCGAGCCGGCGGCCAGCGCGGCGTGCGCGCTGCCCGTCAGGACGCCCAGCTGCGCCACGCCGCCGGCGTAGATCACGAGCATCCCCAGCAGCGGTCCGGCCACGAGCCCCAGCCACCCGGGCCGCCGTGCGGTGACCCAGCCGACCAGCGCGGCGGCGACGGGGAACGCCAGCAGGTAGCCGCCGGTGGGGCCGAACAGCCGGACGAGCCCCGGCGCGCCGAGCGGCGTGAAGACCGGGAGGCCGGCCGCGCCGGCCGCGAGGTACAGCACCAGGCTCGCCGAGCCGGCGCCGGGGCCGAGCAGGCCGCCGACGAGCAGCACGGCCAGGGGCTGCAGCGTCATGGGCACGGGCGTGCCGGGCAGGGGCACGGCGAGCTGGGCCGCGAGGGCGACGAACGCGGCGCCCGCGGCGGCGGCCAGCAGCTGGGCCGGGCGCGAGCGGACGGCGGCGCGGGCGGCGGTCGAGGTCGCGAGGGTCATGCGATGCGCTCCACGGCAAGGGCGACGGCGTTGCCGCCGCCGAGACACAGGGTCGCCAGGCCCGTCGCGGCGGACCGCGCCTGCATGGCGTACAGGAGAGTGGTGAGCACCCGGGCGCCGCTGGCGCCGATCGGGTGGCCGAGCGCCACGGCGCCGCCGTTCACGTTGACGCGGGCCCAGTCCCAGCCCAGCGCACGGCCGTCGGCGAGCGCCTGCACGGCGAACGCCTCGTTCGCCTCGATCAGGTCGTAGTCGGCGATGCGCTTCCCTTCCTTCTTCATCAGCTGCTCGACCGCGACGATGGGCGCGAAGAACAGGTCCCTGGGCTCGCCCCCGCCGGTCGCGTAGCCGGTGATGCGCGCCAGCGGCTTCAGGCCGTGCGCCTGCGCGAACGCGAGCGAGGTCACGACCAGCGCGCTGGCGCCGTCGTTGAGGCCGGGCGCGTTGCCGGCCGTGACCGAGCCGTCCTTCTGGAAGGCGGGCTTGAGCTTGCCGAGCGCCTCCAGCGAGCTGTCGGCCCGCGGCGCCTCGTCCTTCGCGACCGTGACCGTGCCCTTGCGGTCGGCGATCTCGACCGGGACGATCTCGGCGTCGAACGCGCCCGAGCGCTGGGCCGCGACCGCCTTCTGGTGGCTGGCGAGCGCGAAGCGGTCCTGGTCCTCACGCGACACGGCGGCCTTCTGCGCCGTGTACTCGGCATACGCGCCCATGTGGCAGTCGCCGAAGGAGCACCACAGCCCGTCGCGGATCACGCCGTCCACCAGGGTCTGGTCGCCGAGCTTCACGCCGCCCCGCATCCCGTACGCGTAGAACGGCGCGTTCGACATGGACTCCATGCCGCCGGCCACCAGGCACGCCGCGTCGCCCGCCTTGATCGCCTGGGCCGCGAGCATTACCGCCTTGAGTCCCGAGCCGCACACCTTGTTCACGGTGAGCGCGGCCACGGTGCCCGGCAGGCTGGCCGCGAGCGCGGCCTGGCGCGCCGGCGCCTGGCCGGTCCCGCCCTGCACCACGTGCCCCATGATCACTTCCTCGACGTCGCCCGCCGCGACGCCGGCGCGGCGCACGGCCTCGCGGATCGCGACGGCCCCCAGCTTGGGGGCGGCGAGCGGCGCGAGCCCGCCCAGGAAGCGGCCGATGGGTGTACGGACCGCGCTCACGACGACGGGCGTGGTCCGAGGATCGAGGTTCGCCATCACGGCCCCCGCCAGCGCGTGCGCACCTCGTCCGCCACGCGGCCGAGGAACGCGTCCTGGGTGACGATCTCCTGCTTCTTCCCGGCGCCGCGCACCCGCACGGCCACCGTCCCACCCTCCGCCTCCCGCGCGCCGATCACCGCCATGTACGGCACCTTCTGCAGCTCGGCGTCGCGGATGCGGTAGTTCAGCGTGTCGCTGCGGTCGTCGAGCGCGGCCCGCAGCCCGGCGGCCTTGAGGCGCGCCTGGAACGCGCGCGCCGCCTCGAGCTGCGCGTCGCTGATCGGCAGCACGCGCACCTGCTCGGGCGAGAGCCACACCGGGAAGGCGCCGGCGAAGTGCTCGATCAGGAAGCCGATGAACCGCTCCATCGTGCCGTAGATCGCGCGGTGGATCATCACCGGCCGGTGCGGCTTGTTGTCCGCCCCGGTGTACTCGAGCTGGAACCGCTCCGGCAGCTGGAAGTCGAGCTGGATCGTCGCGCCCTGCCACTCGCGGCCGATCGCGTCGTCGAACTTGATGTCGATCTTCGGGCCGTAGAACGCGCCGCCGCCGGCGTCGAGCCGGTAGGTCGCGCCGCGGCGCTTCAAGGCCGCCTCGAGCGCCCGCTCCGCCTGCTCCCACGCCTCGTCGGTTCCCAGCTTGTGCTCGGGCCGGGTGGCGAGGTCGAGGCGGTACGCCAGGCCGAACGTCTGCCCCATCACCAGCTCCACGATGTCCAGCAGTGCGAAGATCTCGTCCTCGATCTGGTCGGGCCGGAGGAAGATGTGCCCGTCGTCCATCGTGAGCCCGCGCACCCGCAGCATCCCGTGCAGGGTGCCCGACCGTTCGTTGCGGTACACGTTGGCGATCTCCGACAGCCTGAGCGGGAGGTCGCGGTAGCTCCGCTGCTGCGAGGCGTACACCAGGATGTGCCCCGGGCAGTTCATCGGCTTCACCCGGTAGCGCACGTCCTCGGCCTCGCCCTCGCCCGCGGCCATCGCCGGGAACTGGTTCTCCGCGTAGATGGGCAGGTGGCCCGACTTGAGGAACAGCTGCTCCCGCGTGATGTGCGGCGTGTACACCAGCTGGTTGCCGCGCTCGAGCAGCGTGTCCTCGATGAAGCGGCGCAGCTGGAACTGCAGCATCGCGCCCTTGGGGTGCCAGAAGACGAGCCCGGGGCCCACCAGGTCCTGGATGCTGTACAAGTCGAGCTGCTTGCCGAGGATGCGGTGGTCGCGCTTCCGGGCCTCCTCGAGCCGGTGCACGTAGGCCTCGAGGTCCTTGGCGGAGAACCACGCGGTGCCGTAGATGCGCTGCAGCATCTGGCGCTTCTCGTCGCCGCGCCAATACGCGCCCGCGGCGTGGAGCAGCTTGAAGTGCTCCAGCCGCCCGGTGTTGGCCAGGTGCGGCCCGCGGCACAGGTCCTCGAACGGGCCGTCCCGATAGACGGAGATCGGCTCGCCGTCGCCGATCTCGCGCAGCCGCTCGAGCTTCAGCGGGTCGGCGCGGAACCGCCGCTCCGCCTCCGCGCGGTCCACGACCTCGCGCTCGATCGGGTAGTCGGCCGCGACCACCCGGTGCATCTCGGCCTCGATCTTCTCGAGATCCTCGGGCGTAAAGGGACGCGGCACCTCGAAGTCGTAGTAGAAGCCGTCCTCGATCGGCGGCCCGAAGCCGATCCCCGCCTCGGGGAACAGCCGGCGCACCGCGGTGGCGAGCACGTGCGCCGCGGAATGCCGCAGCACGTACAGGGCGTCCGGGTCCTTCTCGGTGAGGACCTGGAACGCGCCCGAGGCCTCCAGCGGCCGGTCCAGCTCCACGATCTGGCCGGCGAGGCGCGCGGCGACCGCGGCGCGCGCCAGCCCGGCGCCGATGCCCTGCGCCACGGCGCGCGAGGTCGTGCCCGGGCTGACGCGCTTCTCGGAGCCGTCGGGGAGCGTCAAGACGATCGGTTCGGACATGGGACTCCGGGCGGTGCCCCGGGGCGGGCGGCACGCGGCCCTCCTTCGAGGGCGGCGTGACGGGGCGCAACTTGCGACAGGAAGCCCGCTTCGCCACTGTTAGAGACTGGATGGGAATGTAGCGAGAGGGCATCCCCGTTTCCACCGGAGTCCGCTTGTCGCGCCACACCAACCGCCCCGACGTGACCATCGCCGACCTGCTGCTGCTGGCCGCGGGGGCGGGGCTGGGCCTCGTGGTGGGGTATTTCGCCGCCGAGCGCGTGGGGCGCGTGAACACCCGGCGCGTCACCTCGGCGATCGACCGGTGGAAGGGGCGGCGCCGCGCGTCCGACGCCCCGTGGACGGCCGAGGACGCGGAGCACCTGGAGCATCGGGTCCTCGACGCCCTGCGGCGCGACGTGGTGCTGGGGCGGCGGGCGGTGCGCGTCGGGATCCTCCAGGGAGGCATCGTGGAGCTGACCGGGCGCGTGAACCACGGCAGCGAGGTGGGGCTCGCGGGCGACGTGGTGCGGGCCGTCGGCGGCGTGCGCACGGTGCTGAACCACCTGCTGGTGGCCGGAGCCGACGCCGACCTGCGGCCGGTCCCGGGTCCGAACCGCCCGGCGGCCGCGCGTGGGTGAGGCCGCGCGCGTGCCCGACCGCCGGGGCCCGCTCCACGCGGGCCTTTTTGTACGAGTGACGGAGCGATGACCGAGACCTCGACGCTCGCACCGCAATACGACGCCACGGAGATCGAGCCTCGCCTCTACCGCGAGTGGATGGACCGCGGCCTGTTCCAGCCCGCCACCACCCCGGGCGCGCGGCCGTTCGTGATCGTGATCCCCCCGCCCAACGTGACGGACGTGCTCCACATGGGGCACGGGCTGAACAACACGGTCCAGGACGTGCTGGTCCGCTTCGAGCGGATGCGCGGCCGCGCCGCGCTGTGGGTGCCCGGCACGGACCACGCCGGCATCGCCACGCAGAACGTGGTCGAGAAGCTGCTGGCCGCCGAAGGCAAGACGCGGTTCGACCTCGGTCGCGAGGCGTTCGTCGCGCGGGTGTGGGAGCACGTGAACGCGAAGCGTCACGTCATCCTCGACCAGCTGCGCGCCATCGGCTGCTCGTGCGAATGGTCCCGGACGCGGTTCACCCTCGACCCGGCGATGAGCCGCGCGGTGCGCGAGGTGTTCGTCCGGCTGTGGGAGGAAGGCCTGATCTACCGCGGCTACCGGGTGATCCACTGGTGCCCGCGCTGCCACACCGCGCTGTCCGACGAGGAGGCGGAGCACAGCGACGTCGAGGGCGCGCTGTACTCCATCCGCTATCCGCTCGCCGACGCGGCGGGCTCGGTCACGGTCGCGACGACGCGCCCGGAGACGATGCTGGGCGACGTGGCGGTGGCGGTGAATCCCGGCGACGAGGCGCGCCGCGCCTTCGTGGGGCGCCACGTGGTGCTGCCCATCGCCGAGCTGGAGATCCCGATCATCGCCGACGAGCACGTCGAGGCGGGGTTCGGCACGGGGTTCGTGAAGATCACGCCCGCCCACGACGCCGACGACTTCGAGGTGGGCAAGCGCCACGAGCTTGCCACGCCGATCGTGATGACGCCCGACGCGCGCATGGCCGACGCGGCGCTGGGCGGCCAGCCCGGCGGCCGGGTGCCGGCGCCGTTCTTCGGCATGGACCGCTTCGAGGCCCGCAAGGCGATCGTCGCGGCGCTCAAGGAGAAGGGGCTGCTGGAGAAGGTCGAGACCCGCCTCCACGCGGTGCGCCACTGCTACCGCTGCGACACCGTGGTCGAGCCGCGGCTCAGCGACCAGTGGTTCGTGACGATGGAGCCGCTCGCCGCGCCGGCGCTCGAGGCCTACCGGCGGGGCGAGGTGCGGTTCATCCCCGAGCGGCGCGGCGACGAGTTCGAGCAGTGGCTCACCGGCATCCGCGACTGGAACATCTCGCGGCAGCTGTGGTGGGGGCACCGCATCCCGGTGTGGTACTGCGACACGTGCGGGCTGCAGAGCGCGTTCCGCGAGGACCCGGCCGCGTGCCCGGCGTGCGGGGGCAAGCTGCGCCAGGACGAGGACGTGCTGGACACCTGGTTCAGCTCCTGGCTGTGGCCGTTCTCGACGCTCGGCTGGCCGGAGGCCACGGACGACCTGGCGCGCTACTACCCCACCGACGTCCTGGTCACCGCGCCGGAGATCATCTTCTTCTGGGTCGCGCGCATGATCATGGCGGGCCTGCACTTCATGGGCCGGGTGCCGTTCCACACCGTGTACCTGCACGGCACCGTGCGCGACACCAAGCACGTGAAGATGTCGAAGTCGCTCGGCAACGGGATCGACCCGCTCGAGGTGGTGCGGCGGTTCGGGGCCGACGCGCTGCGCTTCGCCGTGAGCAGCGGCCTGGCGGTGGGCACCGACATCGTGCTCGATCCGGCGGACCTCGACACGTCGTTCGCCTCGGGCCGCAACTTCGCGAACAAGCTGTGGAACGTGGGGCGGCTGCTGCTCACGGCGCTGGGTGACGCGCCGCCCGCGCCCGCGGCCGACCCGGCGCCGGAGCGGCTCGCGCTCGCGGACCGGTGGATCCTCGCACGGCTGGCGACGGTAGTGCGCGAGACCACGGACCACCTCGAGAAGTTCCGCCTCAACGACGCGGTCGGGACGCCCTACCACTTTCTGTGGGACGACTTCGCCGACTGGTACCTGGAGGAGATCAAGCCGCGGCTGCGCGGCGACGTGCCCGGCGGCGACGTGGCCCGCGCGGTGGCGGCGCGCGTGTTCGACGCCGCGCTGCGCCTGCTCCATCCCGCGATGCCGTTCATCACCGAGGAGCTGTACCGCCGCCTGCCGGGCCGCGCGGAGGCCTCGATCGTCGTGGCGCCGTGGCCGGGGGCCGAGGCGGGGCGCGACGACCCCGAGGCGGAGCGGGACTTCGCCTTCCTGCAGGCCGCGGTGGACGCGGTGCGGGCCATCCGGGCCGACTACGGCGTGAAGCCGGGCCAGCGCATCGCCGCGGCGGTGGGGCACGCCCCGCCCTGGGCCCGCGGCGCGCTCGAGCGCGAGCGCCACATGGTGGAGCGCCTGGCGCAGCTCTCGTCGCTGGGCGAAGGGGACGGCACGCCGGGGCCGGCCGCGCACGCCCTGCTGCCGGGCGGCGCCGATCTGTTCGTGCGGCTGGGCGACGTCATCGACGTCACCAAGGAGTGCGCCCGGCTCGGCACCGAGCTGGCGCGCCTCGAGGGGCAGCTCGCCACGCTGCGGGCCAAGCTCGGCAACGACGGCTTCCGCTCGCGCGCGCCGGCCGACGTGGTCGCGCGCGAAGAGGAGAAGGAACGGCAGTGGTCGGCGAAACGCGACGCCATCGCCGCCAAGCGCGCCGCCCTCGGCTGCGCCTGACGCTCCGGGGCGCTCCCGCGGCCGGCCTGCTCCTGGCCGCGGCCGCCGCGCTGGGAGCGTGCGCCTACTCGGCGGACCCGCCCGGTGGTCCCCCCCGCCTCACGCCGCCCCGCATCGTGCAGATCGTGCCGGAATCCGGCGCCGTGCTCACGACGCCGCCGCGGGAAGCGGACATCGTGTTCGACGAGGTCATCAGCGAGCGGGCCACGGCCGGCGCGGGGGCCGGCGGAGGCGGCGGCGGCGCGGTCGGCCAGTACCTGCAGGGCGCCGTCCTGCTCTCGCCGGAGCCGGCCAAGCTGAGCGTGGAATGGCACCGCCAGCGCATCAGCGTCCAACCCAAGGGCGGCTTCCTCCCCGGGCGCATCTATCGCCTCGAGCTGCTCCCCGTCATCAGCGACCTCAGGAACAACAAGATCCGCCGGGGCCGGGTCATCGTGTTCTCGACCGGGCCGGACATTCCGCACGCGACGCTGCGGGGCACCATCGTGGACTGGGCAGGCAACCACGCCGCGGTCGGCGCGCTGGTCCAGGCCGAGCTGCTCCCCGACACGCTCACCTACCTCGCGCTCACCGACTCCGCCGGCAACTTCACGCTCGCCCAGGTGCCTCCCGGCGCGTACCTGGTGTACGGGGTCCTCGATCAGAACGGCAACCGCATCCGCGATCCGCGCGAGGCCTTCGACACCGCGCGCGTGACCCTCGCCGACTCGGCCGCGGTCGCGTTGTACACCTTCGTGCACGACACGCTGCCGCCGCGGATCCGGACGGTGGAGTTCGTGGACAGCGTGACGGTGCGGATCACGTTCGACCGCCTGCTGGATCCGTCGCAGACGCTCGACACGTCACGGGTCCGCCTCGCGCTCGCGACCGACTCGACCACCCCGGTCCCGCTGGCCGGCGTCGTGACGCCCGCCGCGTTCGACAGCGTCCGGCACGCGCAGACCGCGCGGCAGGATTCCCTGCGCCGCGCCGCCCAGGCGGATTCGCTGCGCCGCGCGGACTCCCTGCGCGGCGGCAAGCCCGCGCCGGGCGCCCGGGGCGCCGCCGCTCCGCGCCCCGTGCGGCCGCCGCCGCTCGGGGCGCCGGTCGCCGCACGCGGCGCGCCCGGAAGCGCCCGGGCCGACACCGGCGAGGCCCAGCGCATGCTGCGCCGCCGTCCCGCGCCGAGCGACACGCGCGTCGTGGAGCTCGCCGCCCCCCTGGCCCCGGGAAGCCGCTACCTGGTGCGCGTGACGGGCGTCCGCAGCATCTCGGGCGTCAGCGGCGCCAGCGAATCCACGCTGCCGGTTCCCAAGCCGCCGCCGCCGGCGCCCCGCGCCCGCACCGACACCTCGCACGCCGCGCCCCGCCGGGACTCCCTGCCTCCGCCGGCGGCGCCGCGTGCCGACAGCGGGCGCCCGGCCGCGGCGCCTCCCCCGTGACCGACCCGCGGCGATCGCTCCCGTCGGTGGACCGGCTGCTGCGGCAGGACGCCGTCGCCGCTGCGCTCGCCGGCGTGCCCCGCGCCCTCGCGGTGCGCATGGCGCGGCAGGTCCTGGCCGAAGCGCGCGCCGCCCCCGACGCCGCGCCGGGCGACGCCGGCGCGTGGGCCGCCGCGATCGGCCGGGCGCTCGGCGGCGCGACGCGCCCCACCCTGCGCCGCTGCGTCAACGCCACCGGAGTGGTGCTGCACACCAACCTCGGGCGCGCCCCGCTCGCGGACGCCGCGTGGCGCGCCATCCAGGACACGGCGCCGGGCTACGCCTCGCTCGAGTACGATCCCGAGCGCGGCGTGCGCGGCGACCGCCACGTCCACTGCGCGGGCCTGCTCGCCGAGCTCACGGGCGCTCCGGCCGCGATGGTCGTCAACAACGCCGCCTCCGCGCTGCTGCTGGCCCTCGCGACCGCCGCCGCGGGCGGCGACGTGATCGTCTCGCGCGGCGAGCTGATCGAGATCGGCGGCGGGTTCCGGATCCCGGAGATCCTCGAGACCAGCGGCGCCCGGCTCGTCGAGGTCGGCACCACCAACCGCACACGACTGGCCGACTACGAGCAGGCGCTGAAGGACAGGGGCACGGGGGCACGGGGGCACAAGGGCACGGGGGCACGGACCCACCGACGCACGGGGGCACGGGAAGACCAAGTGCCGGTCGCCATTCTCAAGGTGCACCGCTCCAATTTCCGGCAGGAGGGATTCGTCGCGGAGGCCACGCTCGCGGAGCTGGTCCAGCTGGGGCGCCGGCGGCGTGTGCCCGTGATCTACGATCTCGGCGGCGGACTGATGCTCGACCTCGCGGGCGACGGCCTCGCCGGCGAGCCCACGCTCCCGGCGGCCGCCCGGAGCGGCGCCACGGCGGTGGTCGCCTCGGGCGACAAGCTCCTCGGCGGCCCGCAGGCGGGCATCCTGGTCGGCGCCGAGGCGTTCGTGCGGCGCTGCCGCGCCCATCCGCTCGCGCGGGCGGTGCGCGCCGGCCGGCTGACCCTGGGCGCGCTCGCGGCGACGCTCGCCCTGTATCGCGAGGCCGATGCGGCGCGCCGCGCCGTGCCGGTCCTGAGGATGCTGACCGCGCCGCTGTCCGCGCTCGCGGCCCGCGCGGAGTCCCTCGCGTCGCGCCTCCCGGCGTCCGCGCGCGCGACCGTGGCCCCGACCCGCGCGGCCGTCGGCGGCGGCGCCTTCCCCGGCGTCGAGCTGCCGAGCGCCGGCGTGCGCCTGGCGCCCGCGCACCTCACGGCGGGGACGCTCGCCGAGCGACTGCGGCGCGCGCCCACGCCCGTCGTGGCGGTCGTAGCGGGCGGCGCCGTGGTCCTCGACGTGCGCACGATCCTCGTCGAGGACGAGGCCGCCGTGATCGCCGCCGTGGCGGCGTCGGTCGCCTAGCGCGATGCGCGGCGCCGTCTTCCTCGACCGCGACAACACGCTCGTCCGCGATCCGCCCCCGGGCTATCTCCACGAGCCCGACCGCGTCGAGCTGCTGCCCGGCGTCGCCACGGGACTCGCCGCGCTGGCCCGCGCCGGATGGCCGCTCGTGGTCGTGAGCAACCAGTCGGGCATCGCCCGCGGGATCTTCGGGCCCGAGGCGTTCGGCGCCGTAATGGAGCGGATCGCCGCGCTGCTCGCGCCCCACGGCGTCCGCTTCGCCGGCGCGTTCTTCTGCCCTCACCATCCCGACTTCACCGGACCGTGCGACTGCCGCAAGCCCGGCGTCGCGCTGTTCGAGCGTGCCGCACGCCTGCTCGACCTCGACCTCGCGCGCTCCTGGTTTCTCGGCGACCGCGTGGAGGACGCCGAGCCGGCCCTGCGCCTCGGCGGACACGGCGTCGTGATCGCGCCGGCGGGGGCCGGAGCGGCGGCCGACCGCGCGCGCGCGCTGGGCCTCGACGTCGCTCCCGACCTCGACGCGGCGGCGCGCCGCATCCTCGCCGCCGCTCCGTGACGCGGATCACGCGGGAACGGCGCGCCGCGGTATTGCGCCGCCCGCAGGCCGACATATACTCTGCCGCAGCAGTCGCGATCGGGGCATCGTCGCCCGGCGTCACGTCTTTCGCGAGGGTCGCAGCCATGTCGCTTCGTCACGGTTCTGCCGTCACGCTGGCGTTGGGGTTGAGCCTGGGGGCCGCCGTGGCCGTCCCGGCGCGCGCGCAACAGCAGATTCCGGTCGGCAGCTCGGTCACCGGCCAGCTCACCGCCTCCGACCCGGTCCTGTCGGACAACACGCACTACAAGTTGTTCACGTTCCAGGGCAGCGCCGGCCAGACCGTCCAGATCGACCTGATCTCGAACGACTTCGACTCGTACCTCTATCTGCGCGACGCCAACGGCGCCTCCATCGCCACCAACGACGACGGCGGCGGCGGGCTCAACGCGCGGATCATCCAGACCCTGCCGGCGAGCGGGATGTACCAGATCGTGGCGAACACCCTCCGCCAGGGGCAGTTCGGCGGCTTCACCCTGCGGCTGCAGGCCGTCGCCACGCCGACCGTCATGGCGCAGCAGATCCCGATCGGCTCGACGGTCAACGGCGTCCTGAGCGACAACGATGCCACGCTGAACGACGGCTCGCATTACAAGCTGTTCACGTTCCAGGGATTCGCGGGCCAGGGGGTGCAGATCGACCTGATGAGCACCGCGTTCGACGCCTACCTCTATCTCCGCGACTCGAGCGGGAACGACATCGCCCACGACGACGACAGCGGCGGGAACCTCAATTCGCGGATCATCCAGACCCTGCCCTACTCGGGGACGTTCCAGATCGTGGCGAACACCCTGCACGCGGGAGCGTCGGGCCCCTTCACCCTGCAGCTCCAGTCGGCCCAGGGGCAGCAGGCCACGGTGTCCTCCATCCAGCCGCTGCCCAACGCGTCGGCGCTGCCGACGGTCGGGCAGATCGGCCTCAACCAGCAGGTGCAGAACACGCTGATGCAGGGCGGCACGTCGTGGAACGGCAAGCCGATCCAGCTGTACACCTTCGGCTGCACCACGGGCCAGCCGTTCCAGATGGACATCCTCTCCAGCTGGGACAACTACGCCATCATCTTCGATCCGTCGGGCAACCAGGTCGCCTCCAACGACGACGGTGGCCAGGGGCTGAACGCCCGCATCGCCTTCACCTGCCCGACCACGGGCACGTACCGGCTCGGCGTCACCACGTTCTCGGCCTCCACGTCCACCGGCCCGTACACCATGCAGGTCCAGGCGCTGGGCCAGCCGACGGCGGTGCAGGCGCAGCCGATCGGTCAGCCGACGGTCACGCCGATCCCGCAGCCGACGGTCACGCCCATCGCGCCGACCATCGTGACGCCGATCGCGCAGGCGACGCAGCCGGCCGCGGCGACGGTCGAGCCCACGAATCCCGTGCCGGCGCCCGGACAGGTCGGGCAGATCGCGGTGGGGCAGACGATGCGCGGACGCCTGGAGGCGGGCGACCAGGTAATGGGCTCCGACAGCACCTACGCGGACGTGTGGCAGCTGCAGGGCAGCGCGGGCCAGACGATCGCGATCGAGCTGCGGTCGAGCGAGTTCGACACCTACCTGCAGCTGCTCGACGGCACGGGCAAGGTGCTGGCGGAGTCGGCGGGGCACCCGAATTCGGGCCTCGCGTTCCAGCTGCCGGCATCCGGGACGTATCAGATCGTGGTCAACAACAATGGGACCCAGCGCAGCACGGGGAATTACACGCTGTCGGTCCGGTGACCGGGGGGTCGGCCGGCGGCGGACCGTGCGCGCGTCCCGGGCCGCCGTGATCGGCGGCGGCCTGCTCGTGCTCGCGGCCGCGCCGCTCCTCGCGCAGGCCCCCAAGGCGTCGGCGCCGGGACATCGGGCGCCGCATCGGGCCGCGGCGGCCGTGACGGAGGCGGCGGGGGCCGACACGGCGGCGAACGCGATCCACGCGCCCGGCACCGTGGGCGCGATCGCCGTGGGCGAGACGGTGCGCGGCGAGCTGGCGCCGGGCGACCAGGTGATGAGCGACAGCACCTACGCCGACCTGTGGGAGTTCACCGCGACGGCGGGCGAGCACGTGGCCATCGACCTGCGGTCGGACGAGTTCGACACCTACCTGCAGCTGCTCGACGCGTCGGGCAAGGTGGTCGGGCAGGACGACGACTCCGGGGGCGATCTCAACTCCCACCTCGCGATCACGCTGCCGGCGGACGGGACGTACCGGATCGTGGTCAACAGCGCCGGCCACGAGCAGCGCGTCGGCACCTACACGCTCAGCGTCCGGTGAGCCGGCCGCGAACGCGGCCGGACCGGGCTAACCCCGGCGGAGCGCGGCGCCCCTCTGCGGCGCCGTCCTTCCGCCCATCGAGGAGTCATCCATGAGGATCTTCGCGGCGGCCGCGGCCGCCCTTGCGCTGGCCGGGTGCGCCGGCGGCCGTCCGGCGACGCTGGC
>CAWDZR010000010.1:0-12674 GCA_963806755.1 uncultured Gemmatimonadales bacterium | reverse complement strand
TCACCGACATGTCCTACGGCCGGGTCTCGCACCCCAGCGAAATGGTGAAGTTCGGCCAGGAGCTCGAGGTCAAGATCCTCGACATCGACTGGGAGCGCGAGCGCATCTCGCTCGGCCTCAAGCAGCTGCAGCCGTATCCGTGGGCCAACGTCGCGGCCAAGTACCCGGTCGGCACGCGGGTCCAGGGCAAGGTCGTCTCGATCACCAACTACGGCGCGTTCATCGAGCTGGAGCCGGGGATCGAGGGGCTGGTCCACATCTCCGAGATGTCGTGGACCCGCAACGTCCGGCACCCCTCCAAGATCGTCTCGATCGGCGAGACCATCGAGGCGGTGGTGCTGAAGGTGGACGAGGCCGAGGAGAAGATCTCGCTCGGCATGAAGCAGACCGAGCAGGATCCCTGGATGGTGCTGCCGCTCAAGTACCCGGTCGGCACGCGCATCAACGGCAAGGTCCGCAACCTCACGTCGTTCGGGGCGTTCGTGGAGATCGAGCCGGGCATCGACGGCCTCATCCACATCTCCGACATGTCGTGGACCAAGCGCGTCCAGCACCCCTCCGAGGTGGTGAAGAAGGGCGACAGCGTGGACGTCGTGATCCTCAACATCGACGCCGACAACAAGCGCATTTCCCTCGGCCTGAAGCAGGCGGAGGAGGATCCGTGGCTGAAGATCGGGGAGACATACCCGGTCGGCCTCGAGATCAAGGGCCACATCGTGCGCCTGATGGACAAGGGCGTGGTCGTGGACCTCGGCCACGACATCGAGGGCTTCGTGCCGATGAGCCAGCTCGGCGTGCCGGACATCCAGGCGCCGGGCGACGCGGTGAAGGAAGGGCAGGTGGTCGTGCTCAAGGTGCTGGAGGTGGATCCGATCCACCACCGCATCGTGCTGGCGGCCATCGAATTCCCCGACGAGCCGCTGCGCGAGATCAAGAAGCCGCCCATCGAGGACGGCTCGGCGGAGCCCGGCGTGGACGCTCCGGCCGACGAGGCCCCGGTGCCGGCGCCCGACGCGGGCGAGGCGCCGAAGGCGTAGCGTCCGGATCCCGGGTCGGCGAGGCGCCGTCCACCTGGTGGGCGGCGCCTTTGCGCAGGTGCGGGCGAACGCCGTCGCAGGGCGGAAGGGCGGGAAGGAACGAGGGTGACGCGCGAGGCAGCGAGCGAGACGGCGCCGGTCCTGATCGAGTCGGTCGCGGCCGGCGGCGACGGCGTGGGCCGGCTCGCCGACGGGATGACGGTGTTCGTACCCCGCACGGCCCCGGGCGACCGGGTGCGTCTCGCCCGGGTGCGGCGGCGCCGCCGCCACGCGCACGCGGAAGCGGTCGAGGTCGTCGCCGCGGGCCCGGACCGCGTCGCGCCGCGCTGCGCGCACTACGACGGCGACGAGTGCGGCGGGTGCCAGTGGCAGCACCTGGCGCTCGAGGCCCAGCACCGGGCCAAGGCGCGCCTGGTCGGCGACGCGCTGCGGCGCATCGGCGGGCTCCAGGTCGCGGACCCGGCGATCGTGCCCAGCCCACGCGCCTTCGGCTACCGCGCCACGCTGACCCTCACCGTGCGCCGCCTTCCCGGCGGCCCCGTGGCGGGGTTCCACCGCCACGACGATCCGGACCACGTCTTTCCGCTCGAGCGGTGCGAGATCGCCCGCCCGGAGATCGCCGCGCTGTGGGAGGCCGTGCGGCCCGCCCTCGACGCGCTGCCGCACGGCCAGGACGTCCGGCTCAAGCTCCGCGTCGCGCGGGACGGCGGGCTGCACCTCGTCGTGAGTGGAGGGGAAGGGGCCTGGACCACGCCGCAGCCCCTCGCCGAGGCGGCCGCGGCCCGGGGTCTCGCGGCGACCGTGTGGTGGGAGCCGGCCGGCGGCGCCATCCGGCGGATGGCGGGCCCCGCGGGCGACCGCGGCGCCGTCGCCTTCGCCCAGGTGAACCCGGAGGTCGCGGACGAGCTGCGGCGCGCGGTGCAGGCGGCGGCCCCCGCGCCGGCCGCCGGGCCGGCCCTCGACCTCTACGCCGGCGCGGGCGAGACCGCGGTGGCGCTCGCCGCCGCCGGGTGGGACGTGACGTCGGTGGAGGTGGACGAGGCGGCGGTCGCGCGGGCGGCGGAGCGGGCCGCGGCGGCCGCGGTGCGGATCCGCGCGATCGCGGCGCGGGTCGAAGACGCCGTCGCGCGCCTGCTGCCCGCGCGGCTGGTGGTCGCCAATCCGCCCCGGGCCGGGCTCGACGAGCGGGTGGCGGCGGCGCTGGCGGCCCGGCCGCCCGAGCGTCTGATCTACGTCTCCTGCGACCCGGCCACGCTGGCGCGCGACCTGCGCCGCCTGGCCGCCGATCCCGGGCGCCTGTCCGTCACCGGCTACGACATGTTCCCGCAGACCGGCCACGTCGAGACGCTCGCCGTCCTGGAGCGGGCGGGCGGTTGACCCCGGGAGGACCCTCGGCTATTTTGCAAAGCTGTTGCGACTTAGGCCTTTACCAGCGAACGACTTGGAGCGCATGAAGACGCATTCGGTGACGCCGCCCGAGATCACGCATCACTGGTTCGTGGTGGACGCGACCAACGTGCCGTTGGGCCGTCTGGCTTCGAAGGTGGCGCAGGTGATTCGCGGCAAGCACAAGCCGATCTTCAGCCCGCACCTCGACACCGGCGACTCGGTCATCGTGGTGAACGCGGCGAAGGTGCGGCTGACCGGCAAGAAACTCGAGCAGAAGCGCTACTTCCGCCATTCGGGCTACATGGGGCACGAGCGGTTCACGCCCTTGAGCACGGTGATGGCGACCCGACCCGAGCGGGTCGTGGAGCGCGCGGTCTTCGGCATGCTGCCCAAGACGTCGCTGGCCAAGCAGGTGCTCCGCTTGAAGCTGCGCGTGTACGCGGGCGCGGAGCACCCGCACGCGGCGCAGCAACCCACCCCGCTGGCGCTGGACGGCGCCGCATCAGGGAGGAAGGCATGATCCCCGACGTCCCGATGCGGTTCCACGCGGTGGGCCGGAGGAAGACCTCCATCGCCCGGGTGTACCTCAGGCCCGGCTCCGGCAAGTGGGAAGTGAACGGGCGCACGCTGGGCGACTACTTCCCGCGCAGCTCGCTGGTGTCGCTGATCCAGCAGCCGTTCACGGTGACCGACACCCTCGGCGCGTTCGACGTGAAGGCGAACGTGAACGGGGGCGGCGTCACGGGGCAGGCCGGCGCGCTGCGGCTCGGCATCGCGCGGGCGCTGGTGCTGGTGGACGAGCAGCATCGCCGCAAGCTGCGCGAAGGCGGCCTGCTGACCCGCGATTCGCGGGCGGTGGAGCGCAAGAAGCCGGGGCAGCCGGGCGCGCGCAAGCGGTTCCAGTTCAGCAAGCGGTAGACGCGGGACATCCCTCACACCGCTGGATCTCGCCTGGGGTGTCCGCCGGCGGCGGATGCGGGCGGGAGACGAAGGCGGTGGACGACGAACCCCAACGACGGCGACGGAGCGTATGGCCTTTCCTGAGATTCACGAGCTGCTGGAAGCGGGGGTGCACTTCGGGCACCAGACCCGCCGCTGGAACCCGAAGATGCGCCGGTTCATCTTCGCGGAGCGGAACGGCATCTACATCATCGACCTCGAGAAGACGGTCAAGCAGCTCCGCGTGGCGCAGGACCTGATGCGCGAGGTGGTGCTGCGGGGCGAGGGCGTGCTGTTCGTTTGCACCAAGAAGCAGCTCAAGGCGATCCTCCAGGTCGACGCCGAGAAGTGCGGGGCGTACTTCGTCACCGAGCGGTGGCTGGGTGGGACGCTGACCAACTACGCGACGATCAAGAAGCAGATCCGGCGGCTGAAGGACCTCGAGCAGGGCCAGGAGGAGGGCAGCTTCGAGTTCTTCACCAAGAAGGAGCAGCTGCTGCTGGAGCGCGAGCGCGTGAAGCTGGAGCGCAACCTGTCGGGCGTGAAGAACATGTCGCGCCTGCCCGGCGCGCTGTTCGTGGTGGACGCCAAGAAGGAGCGCATCGCCGTCGCCGAGGCGAACAAGCTCGGCATCCCGGTGGTGGCGATCGTGGACACGAACGCCGACCCCGACGTCATCACGGTCCCGATCGCGGGGAACGACGACGCGATCCGGTCGGTATCCCTGATCAGCGGGGCGATCGCGGACGCGATCGCCGAGGCGCGGGCGCGGGTGCCGGTGCGCGAGGAGGCCGAGGAATCGGACTTCGCCGCCTACTCGACCGACGCGGGGGCGACGGAGGGCGGCGACGACGCGGAGAAGCGCCGCCGCCGGCCGCGCCGCAAGCGGCGGCCCAAGCCGGAAGCGATCGTGGCGCGCATCAAGACCGACGAGCCGGCGCCGGCGGCCGCGCCCGCCGCGCCGGCCCCCGCCGCGCCGGCCCCCGCCGCCGGGGACGCGACGCCCTAACGGCCGCCGCGACGGGCCGCATTCTGCCGCCGCCTCTGCCCGGTCGGGCGGGCGGCGGTTTTTGCAGGTGAACCCGGATGGAGATCATGACGGATACCAAGACGAACGTGAGCGCCAAGGACGTGGCGGAGCTGCGCCGCCAGACCGGCGCCGGCATGATGGACTGCAAGAAGGCGCTGGCCGAGACGGGCGGCGACTTCGCCAAGGCCACCGAGTGGCTGCGCGCGCACGGCGTGGCGCGGGCCGACAAGCGCGCCGACCGGGCCGCCACGCAGGGCCTGGTGGAGTCGTACGTCCACCACAGCGGCAAGGTCGGGGTGCTGGTCGAGATCAACTGCGAGACCGACTTCGTGGCCCGCACCGACGACTTCAAGCAGCTGGCCAGGGACGTCGCCATGCACATCGCGGCCGCGGCGCCGCTGGCGGTCAGCGCCGACCAGCTCCCGGCCGACGTGGTCGAGCGCGAGCGCCGCATCTACACCGAGCAGGTGGCCCAGGAGGGCAAGCCCGAGGCGATCCGCGCCAAGATCGTCGAGGGCAAAGTGAGGAAGTTCTTCAGCGAGGTGGTGCTGCTCGACCAGCCGTTCGTGAAGGACGACAAGCTCACCGTGGGCGAGGTGGTCAAGGCGGTCTCGGGCAAGACCGGCGAGAACGTCGTGGTGCGGCGGTTCGCGCGCTTCCAGCTCGGCGAGGGCGACGCGGCGTGAGCCTCGCCTACCGGCGCGCCCTCCTCAAGATCTCCGGCGAAGCGCTGGCCGGCGAGCGGGGCTTCGGCCTGGACCTCGCCGTGATCGAACGGCTCGCCGGCGAGGTGCAGGCGGTGCGGCACGAGGGCGCCGACATCGGGCTGGTGATCGGGGGCGGCAACATCATCCGCGGCACGGCGGCCAGCCGGGAGGGGATGGACCGGGTCTCCGCCGACTACATGGGGATGCTCGCGACCATCATCAACGCGCTGGCGGTGCAGGACGTGCTGGAGCGCAAGGGCGTGGATACCCGCGTCCTCACGGCGATCCGCATGGAGGCCCTGGCCGAGCCGTACATCCGGCGCCGCGCCATCCGCCACCTGGAGAAGGGGCGGGTGGTCATCTTCGCGGGCGGGACCGGCAACCCGTATTTTTCCACCGACACCGCGGCGGTGCTGCGGGCGCTCGAGATCGAGGCGCAGGTCCTCCTCAAGGGCACCAACGTGGACGGCGTGTACACCGCCGATCCGCACCGCGACGCCACCGCGCAGTTCATTCCCGAGGTGAGCTTCCAGGACGCCATCGTCCGGGGCCTCGGGGTGATGGACGCCAACGCGTTCGGGCTGTGCAAGGACAACGCGCTGCCGATCCACGTGTTTAACATCAACCAGCCGGGGGCGGTGCTCCGGATCCTGCACGGGGACCGCATCGGCACCATCGTCCGATGACTGCGATGACACTGCCGGAGATCGTCAAGCAGGCGCGCGCCTCCATGGACAAGGCGATGGAGATCACGCGCCGCGAGTTCGCCACCATCCGGAGCGGCAAGGCCACCACCTCGCTGCTCGACCTGGTGCGGGTGAACGCCTACGGGAACGAGATGCCCCTGAACCAGGTGGCGTCCGTGTCGGCGCCCGAGCCGCGGCTCCTGACGGTGACGCCGTGGGACAAGTCCCTCACGGGCGCGATCGACAAGGCGCTGCGGGAGAGCGACCTGGGCCTCAATCCGGTGACGCAGAGCGGGGTGATCCGCGTGCCCCTGCCGCCCCTGACCGAGGAGCGGCGGCGCGAGCTGGTGAAGGTGGTCCACAAGCTGGCGGAGGAGGGCCGCGTGGCCGTCCGCCACGCGCGCCAGACCTCGAAGGACCAGATCAAGAAGATCGAGCACGTCTCCGAGGACGACCAGCGCAAGGCGGACCACGACCTCCAGAAAGTCACCGACGACCACATCAAGCACATCGACGACCTGGTGAAGGCCAAGGAAGCGGAGATCATGGAAGTGTGAGCGACGCCCCGGCGCTCCTCGCCCGTGTCCGCGTCGGCGGCGAAGTGCCCCGGCACGTGGCCGTCATCATGGACGGCAACGGCCGCTGGGCGCGGGACCGGCATCTGCCCCGGCCCGTCGGCCACCGCGAGGGCATGAAGGCGGTGCGGGAGGCGGTCGAGGGGTGCATCGAGGCCGGGGTCGAGGTCCTCACCCTGTTCGCCTTCTCGGAGGAGAACTGGAACCGCCCGCCGCTCGAGATCGGCGCGCTGATGTCGCTGCTGGAGGAGTACATCGCGCGGGAGACGGCGGAGCTGAGGGCCAACGGCGTCGAGGCGCACGTGCTCGGCGACCTGGGCCGCCTGAGCCCGCCGGCGCGCGAGGCGGTGGACCGGCTGCTCGCCGACACGCGCGGCGGCACCAAGCTGCAGCTGAACCTCGCCATCTCCTACTCGAGCCGCGCGGAGATCGCGCGCGCGGCGCGCCGGGTGGCGGAAGACGTCCTCCAGGGGCGGCTCGCGCTCGAGGACGTGGACGAGGACGCCGTGAGTCTGCGCCTGTACACGGCGGGCGTCCCCGACCCGGACCTCCTGGTCCGCACCTCGGGCGAGCGGCGGATCTCCAACTTCCTGCTGTGGCAGCTCGCCTACACGGAGCTGTACATCACGCCGGTGCTGTGGCCGGACTTCTCCCGCCGGGACCTGTTCGAAGCCATCCTCGACTACCAGGGGCGCGAGCGCCGGTTCGGTCGCGTCACGGCCTGATGACGCAGGAACAGATGGGACGCCGCGTCGCCTTTTCGGCGATCGCCATCCCCGTGGCCGCCGTCGCCGCGTACGTCGGCGGCTGGGCCCTCGCGGCGCTGCTGGCCGTGGTGGGAGTGCTGGCCACCCGGGAGATCTACGACCTCGCCGCCGCCGCGGGCATCGATCCGCTGCGCCGGTCCGGGCTCGCGGCGGCCGCCGTCATTCCGCTGGCCACCTTCTGGGCCAAGGGCTCCGAGGTGCGTTTCGCGGAGCCGGCGCTCTACCTCGGCGCCGTGTGGATGCTCGTGGTGGTCGCCGCCGCGGCCTGGCGGCGCGGCCCGGCCCGCCGCCCCCTCGCCACCGTGGCCGTGACCGTGTTCGCCGTGCTGTACGTGCCCGGCCTGCTGTCCTTCGCCATCGTCCTGCGCCACCCGACCGGCGTCGGCCTCGACTCCGCGCTCGGCACGGCGCTGCTGTTCTTTCCGCTCGCGCTCACCTGGATCGGCGACACCGCCGCGATGGCCGGCGGGAAGGCCATCGGCGGCCCCAGGCTGGCCGCGACGCTTTCCCCGCGGAAGACGTGGGCCGGCGCGGTGAGCGGGCTGGTGGCGACGGTGCTGGCGGCCTGGCTCTACAGCGCGACGATCCTGGCGCCGCTGGGCCGGTCGCTCCCCGTCGCCGGCGCGCTGCTGGCCGGGGCCGCGATCAGCCTGAGCGGGCAGGTGGGCGACCTGTCCGAGTCGCTGTTCAAGCGCGAGGTGGGCGTGAAGGACAGTTCCACCCTGATCCCCGGCCACGGCGGCATGCTGGACCGGGTGGACTCGCTGCTGTTCGTCCTGCCCGTCACCGCCGGCATGTTCCGGCTCTTCGGGCTGACGTGACCGCGCCGGGCGGGGGCCGCCCCGCGGGCACCTCCTCCGACGCGCCGCCCGCGGGATCGCGCCCGGGTGCGGGGGCCACCGTCGGGGTGGCGGTCCTCGGCTCGACGGGCTCGATCGGCACGTCGGCCCTCAAGGTGCTGGCGCGCCATCGCGAGCGGTACCGCGTCGTGGCGCTCACCGCCTTCGGGCAGCGCGCGCGGCTCGAGCCGCAGGTCGCGGCGTTCCGTCCCGAGTTCGTGGGCCTGGTGCAGGGCGACGGCGCGCGGGGCTGGCGCTCCGGCCGCGACTGCCTGGTGGAAGCCGCGACCCGCCCCGACGTGGACATCGTCCTCAACGGGATCGTCGGCGCTGCGGGGCTCGAGGCCACGCTGGCGGCGCTCAGGGCCGGCAAGCGCGTGGCGCTCGCCAACAAGGAAACGCTGGTGATGGCGGGCGAGCTGGTGATGCGCACCGCGCGGGAATGCGGCGGCGAGATCGTGCCGGTGGACTCGGAGCACTCCGCGGTGCTGCAGTGCGTGGCGGGACGGCGGCCGGAGGACCTGCAGCGCCTCATCCTCACGGCGTCGGGCGGCCCGTTCCATGCCTGGGAGGCGGAGCGGGTGCGCCACGCGACGGTGGCGGAGGCGCTGAACCACCCCACCTGGCGCATGGGGCGCAAAATCTCGGTGGACAGCGCCACGCTGGCCAACAAGGCGCTCGAGGTCATCGAGGCGCACTTCCTCTTCGACCTGTCCTACGACCGGATCGAGGCGGTGGTGCATCCCCAGTCCGTGATCCACTCGTTCGCGGAGTTCGTGGACGGGTCGGTGCTGGCGCAGCTCGGGTTCCCGAACATGGAGCTGCCGATCCTCTACGCCCTCACGCATCCGGATCGCCTCCCGGACGGCGGCGTGACGCGCTTCGATCCGATCGCGGCCGGGCCGCTGACCTTCGAGCCCGTGCGCACCGAGGTCTTCCCCGCGCTGGCGCTGGGGATGCGGGCCGGGCGCACCGGCGGCTCGGCGCCCGCGGCGTTCAACGCCGCCAACGAGGTGGCGGTGGCCGGGTTCCTGGCCGGCCGCGCTCCGTTCGGTCGGATCGCCGAAGTGATCGAGCGGGTGCTCGAGGAGCAGATCGTCACGGAGGCCGACGGCCTGGCGCAGGTGCTCGAGGCCGACGCCTGGGCGCGGCGCCGGGCGGAGGAGCTGCTGCGGTGTTCCTGAACTGGAGCCCGGTGCTGCTCGACGTCGTCGGGGCCATCGTCGTCATCGGCGTGCTCATCTTCGTGCACGAGCTGGGGCACTTTATCGCGGCCAAGTCGGTGGGCATCGCCGTCCTCCGCTTCTCCTTCGGCCTGGGCCCGAGGACCCCGATCGGCGTGAAGATCGGCGAGACCGATTACTGCCTGTCCTGGATCCCCTTCGGGGGCTTCGTGCGCATGGCGGGGCAGGCGGGCGACGAAGAGGAGGTCGGGGCCGCGGTGGAAGGCGGGACGCTGGACGCCGACGTGCCGCGCGAGCGGACGTTCGACGCCAAGCCGCTGTGGGCGCGCATCGTGGTGATCCTGGCGGGGGTCACGATGAACGCGCTGTTCGCCTTCGCGCTCTACTGGGTCCTGGCCGCGAGCTACGGCACGCCGGTGGACGACACCACCGCGGTGGGGAGCGTGGACAGCACGTCGCTGCCGGCGGGCGCGGGCGGCCTGAAGACGCTGCGGCCGGGCGACCGGATCGTCCGCATCGACGGCGATTCGATGACGAGCTGGGGCGACGTCCAGCGGGCCCTGGTGCTGGCGCCGCACGCCCGCATCACCGTCCGGGTGGCCGGCCGGGCGGAGCCGATCCTGCTCGACGTGCCGAACGAGGAGAGCCCGGCACGCCAGAACCTGGTGGACGCCCTGACCCCCCTGCACCTGCCGGTGGTCGGCCAGGTCGTCCCCGGCTGGCCCGCGGCGGACGCGGGCCTCGAGCATCGGGACCGCGTGCTCGAGGCGGGGGGCGTGAGCGTCCCGTCCTGGGACAGCCTGGTCCGGGTCATTCAAGCCAGTCCCGGCCGCCCCCTCGCGCTGGTGGTGCAGCGCGGGGACCGGCGCCTGAGCGTGACCGTGACGCCGCGCGCCACGCGCGTGCAGGACCGCGCGGCGGGAACGGTCCGGACGATCGGGCAGATCGGCGTGAACCTGTACATCCCGGTGCGGCAGTTCGGCGTGCTCGCGGCCGCCGGCGAAGGCCTGCGGCAGACGGGCGCGACTTCGGGGCTGATCCTGGTCACGCTCAAGGGGCTGGTGACGGGGCAGGTGTCGGCGCGCGACATCGGGGGCCCGATCCTGGTGGGTCAGATGGCGGGCGAGGTGACGCGGCTGGGGCTGCAGTACCTGCTCGGCTTCATCGCCCTGTTCTCGGTCAACCTGGCCATCCTCAACCTGCTGCCCATCCCCGTGCTCGACGGCGGGCACCTGGTCTTCCTGGTCATCGAGGGCGTCCGCGGACGGCCGGTCTCGCTGGAACAGCGCCAGCGGTGGACCCAGGTCGGCCTGGTGGTGCTGGTGGGCATCATGGCGCTGGCGGTGGCGAATGATGTGCTGCGGCTGTTCAAGTGAGAGGGGAGAAGTGAAAGGTGAGAGGTATAGGTGAGAGGTGAGAAGACGAAGTGAGAGGAGCCACGCGAGCCTCTCACGCCTCTTCACCTCTCACGTCTCACCTGAACCTCTCACCTTTCACTTCTCACCTCTCACCGTCCCAGCATCTTCTTCACCGTCTCGATTGCGACGTCGGTCGTGCTGCGCTTCCCGGACAGCAGCCCGTCCAGGTCGTCGGCGAGGGCTGCGGCGGAGGCGTAGCGCTGCTCCCGGTCCTTCTCCATGCAGGTCAGCACGATCTTCTCGAACGCGCGGCTCAGCTCCGGGCGGCGGTGGCGCGGCGGCTCCGGCGGCTCCTCGACGTGCAGGCGGGCCAGCTCGTACCAGTCGCTGGAGCGGAACGGCAGCTCGCCCGTCGCCGCGCGGTACATGGTGACGCCGAGCGCGTAGACGTCGGTGCGGCCGTCGAGCGGGAGCCCGCGGGCCTGCTCGGGCGAGATGTAGTGCGGGGTGCCGATGGTGAGCTGCTTGCCCGTGGTCGAGACGTAGCTGGCGATGGCGCGCGCGATCCCGAAATCGGTCAGGATCCCGGCGCCGTCGGCGTCGAACAGGATGTTCTGCGGCTTGATGTCGCGATGGACGACGCCGGCGGCGTGCGCGAACGCCAGGGCGCGCGCCACGTCCCGGGACACGCGCACCACGTCGGCCTCCGGGAGCACCGCGTCGTCGAGGCGGGAGGCGAGCGAGGCGGCGAGGCGGGGCATGGCGAAGTACACCGCCTCGCCCGCCTGGCCCACGTCCAGGATCCGGATGATGTTGGGATGGCGCAGCTCGCGGGCGATGCCGGCTTCGTTGAGAAACCGGGCGGTGAACTGGGCGTCGCCGGCGTACTTGGGCTTGAGGAGCTTGAGGGCGATGTCGGGGGAGCCGTCGCCGCGGGTGGCGACCACCACCCAGGCCATGCCGCCGGCCCCCAGCAGCGCCGTGGCCGTGTAGGGCCCGATGGTCTTGCCCAGCAGCGACTCCGGTTCCAGCGCCAACTCCGACCCCTTGAGAACGGAATGCACTGGGGTTAAACTACTCAGCTACGCGGAATTAGACTATCGCTCCCGGAACCGCGTGACGGGGGCCAAGGACACTCAGAGGACGACGCATGAGCTACGACAAGGCGGCTGCCGCCGCCCAGTACCGCCTCCACGAGAGCGACACCGGCTCGACCCGGGTGCAGATCGCCCTCATCAGTTCCCGCATCAATTCGCTGACCGATCACTTCCGCCAGCACGCCAAGGACCACCACGGACGTCTCGGCCTCATCAAGATGGTCGGGCGCCGGCGCCGGCTCCTGACGTACCTGAAGCGGACGGACCTGGTCGCGTACCGCCAGCTGATCGACGAACTCGGACTGCGACACTAAGACGAGTCGAGGGTCGAGAGTCGAGAGTCGAGAGCGACGCCTCGTGGCGTGGCAGCTCTCAACTCTCGACTCTGGACTCTCGACTTTCCCATTGCACTCCCAACCAAGGTCGACATCCCCATGATGCATCGCCTCGAGCGGTCGTTCGCCGGCCGCACCTTCCGCCTTGAGTGCGGCCGCATGGCCAAGCAGGCCGCCGGCGCCGCGCTCGTCCAGTTCGGCGAGACCACGGTCCTCGCCGCCGCCACGGTCTCCGACTCCGTGAGCAACCTGCCCTTCTTCCCCCTGCTGGTCGAGTACCGGGAGAAGTTCTACGCCGCGGGCAAGATCCCCGGCGGCTTCCTCAAGCGCGAAGCGCGGCCCCACGACGAGGAGATCCTCGCCGCGCGGATCATCGACCGGTCCATCCGGCCGCTGTTCCCCGAGGGGTTCAAGAACGAAGTGCAGGTGTACGTGTACGTGCTGTCGGCGGACCAGGAGAACGACGCCGACGTGCTCGGCATGGTCGCCGCCTCGTTCGCGCTCGCCAGCTCCAAGATCCCGTTCGCGGGGCCGCTGGCCGGCGTGCGGGTGGGCCGGGTCGAGGGCAAGTGGATCCTCAACCCGACCTTCCAGCAGCTCGAGTTCTCCGACGTGGACATCGTGGTGAGCGGCACGGCCGACTCGATCATGATGGTGGAGGGCGGGGCGGGCGAGATCGCCGAGGCGGAGATGGTCGAGGCGCTGAAGGTGGCGCAGAAGGGCCTGCAGGA
>CAWDZR010000009.1:0-10098 GCA_963806755.1 uncultured Gemmatimonadales bacterium | reverse complement strand
GGGCCGCCCTGGGGGCGGACCCGGTCAGCTCAGGCGCGGCCGGCGTGCTGGATTCTGGCTCGCACGTGCTCCCATGACGACGTGACCAGGAAGCTCTCGTCCATGTTCGTCACCATCTGCTCGAAGCGGGCGAACGGGATGGTGAACGTGAGCAGGCCTTCCTGCACCTGGGGCCGTGCCGAGACGTCGAACATCCCCAGCACGCACCGCGGCTGGTCGGACTGCGCCTCGACCAGGGGATAGTGCGACGATCGACGAGCAGCCCGATCCCATCGGCGCGATCACGCCGTGCGGGTCGGCGCGGTCGTAGTTCGCCAGGGCGAAGAGGCCGGACAGCACGTCGGCCGACGCGAAGAAGATGACGGCGAACGGCCGGTCCCCGGCCGCCAGCTTGTCCCACCGCTTGAGGACCAGGAACCGCCCGGGCGCCCGGAAGGGCGGGATGGCTCGCGAGGTAACGCCTGCACCAGCTCGGGCGACTTCTTGTAGCGCTCGCCCTCCATCTCCCCCGGGATGCCGCAGGAGAGGAAGTACTCGAAGTTGGGCCGCAGGGTCTGGCTGAAGCCGGTGTAGCGCTTCCAGCCCTGGCAGCCGGGGCTGTCGCCCGAGTAGACGAAGGTGTGGCCCTGCCGGACCCGGTCGAAGCAGGCGACGACGCAGTGCTCCTCGTCCCGGCTGTCCTCGCGATCCTGCGCGCTCACGTCGGCGGCGTAGAAGTACGCGACGGGCAGCTCGGCGCCGGGGAAGTATTTCGCCCACTTGTCCTGGAATTCCCGCTTGAAGCTGTCGTTCATCACAGGCCTCCTCCCGATCCAGGCGATGCCATCGCGCCGCGCGCCGGCTTGGGCGCCGAGCGCCGCATCGCCGTCAACACTCACCTCAAGAAGCTTGCCAGCCCGCTTCGCCGGCCGTTTAGGAGGCCAGGCAGCCGATGCGGTCGAGCGCGTCGCGAAGTGACCGAGGGGTGGATCGTGTCCGGGGCATGAAGAAGATCAGGTCGCCGAGGCTGCAATAGGGCAGGTACGCCGCCGCGACGGCCGCGCCGATGTCGGGCGGTACGATCGGCACGCCTCGGTATCCGTGCATGGACGTGTCGGTGACGACGGCGTCGAACTCCTGCCGCTGTAATTCCGCGACGATCGGTGTCGCCTTGAACCTACCTGCGGCCTCGAGGTACGAGGCGAGGTAAGGCTCCGTGATGACGGGGCTCGGTTCGAGCACGGCGACCCAGGGCACCAGCGCCAGGACGTGATGGCCCAACAAGGCGCCGCGCAGGGCGGCGGTCTCGTGGTTCTCCTCGCGAACCTGCGTCCACGGCGCCGGCGGCTCGAGACTGTCCATCGCCTCGGCGGCGTTCCGATACGCCGGGTAGCCCAGGACCAGGATCGGGAACAGCAGACTCGCCGTAGCCCACCGACCCCGCGTTTCGGCCACGAGCTGGAGGAAGGCGTAGGTCGCGAGCGGGGTCGCGGCGAACAGGCCCTCGAAGAAGTAGTTGACGTTCGCCCCGGCCTGGACGGCCGTCAGGGCGCCGATGCCGAGCGACACGAGCATGAAGCCGACCGGCAGTGCCCATTCCCCGCGCCGGCGCTTGACGGCGAGGAGCAGGCCGGCGACGGCCAGCAGGAAGACCGGCTCGACCACGACCTGGCGGGCAAGGTCCAGTGTGCCTCCGAGGTCGGTGACGACCTTCGGGCCCAGCGCCAGGATCTGCGCCAGCATGCGCGGCTCGCGAAGCTGGAACAGGAGGTAGAGACCGCCGGTCGTCCCGAGCCCCGCGAGAAGGAACACCGCCGCCTCGCGCCACCGCCGGCGGGCCGACAGCCACAGCGCCCCCGCCACGAGCGCCGCCACGAACGTGAACTTGAACTGGGTTGCCAGGCCGGCGGAGAGGCCTGCGGCGACGACGGCCCATCGGGGCCTGGCCAGAAGCAGGCGGATGGCCAGGAGACCGAAGAGGATGCCGGGGAAGTCGCCCCGCAGCTGCAGCACCCAGCCCCGCATGCCGCCGATCGAACACGCCAGCAGGAGTCCCCCGATCCACACCTTCCGCCCCGGAATCAAGGCGCGGGTGATGGACGCGGTGACGGCGACGCACAGGGCGAACGTCGCCGCCACGGCGATGCGGGGTCCGAGAAAGGCGTTCTGAAACGACGCCAGCCTGCCCGGCAAAGAGAGCAGGACGTACACCATCGGGCTGTACACCGTGGGCACGTACGGCGGGCCCGACAGGCTCCGGTAGATGACGCCCGTTTGGCGGAGCTGCTCGACTGAGTAGAGGATGTAGCTGTCGGGGTAGCCGACGTCGCGATGCAGGAAGAGCTGCGGCGCCTGCACGATGAGCAGGAGCGCGATCGAGGTGAGGACGAACAGGAGCAGCGCGCTCCACGTCGCCCGCTCGACGAGCCATGCGGCGATCCCGCGCGGCGGCAGCTGGCCCGGAAGACTCATCGATCCTCCAGCCTGCAACTTACCGCGAGAGGACCCCTCGAGTCCTGTTCGTGCGTCCCGGCTCGGAGTTTAGTGCCAGACACGGCGGGCCGCCTTCGTAGGCGGCCCGTCGACACTACAGCACCGAACTGCCTACCAGATGGACACTCGCTTGGCGCCGGAGCGCACCATGGTCTCGCCCGCCCGGCAGGCGAACGCCGCCCTGAAGGTCGGCATGTCCGACGGCGGACCGTCCGCGCGGAACTGCGCCGGCGAGTGTGGATCGGTATTGAGGCTCACGAGCTGCGCCTTCTCGCGGATCGAGCCGCGCCAGACGCGCGCCCAGTTCATGAAGAACCGCTGGTTCTCCGTGTAGCCGTCGATCTTTGCGCGGGCTTCCCGCGGGTCGTGCCGCAGCGCGGTCTGCAGCGCGTCGTACGCCACGTTCAGTCCGCCGAGGTCGGCGATGTTCTCGCCCAGGGTGAGCCGGCCGTTCACGTGCTTGTCCGGATGGTCCGACAGCGGCACGTAGGAGTCGTACTGCTCGACCAGCTTCGCCGTACGCTGGTCGAACTGCCGCCGGTCCGCCGGCGTCCACCAGTTGACGTTGTTCCCATCGCCGTCGAACTGGCTCCCCTCGTCGTCGAAGCCGTGGCTGGACTCGTGCCCGATCACCGCCCCGATCCCGCCGTAGTTGATCGCATCGTCCCCGTCGGCGTAGAAGAAGGGCGGCTGCAGGATCGCGGCGGGGAAGTTGATCGTGTTGGTGCTGGGGTCGTAGTAGGCGTTGACCGTCTGCGGCGTCATGCCCCACTCGTACCGGTCCGTGGCCTTGCCGATCTTGGCGATGTTGTACTGGTGGTTGAACTTCTGGGCCGCCACGATGTTGGCGTAGTAGTGGTCCGGCGTGACCGCGAGACCCGACCAGTCGCGCCAGTGGTCCGGGTAGCCGATCTTGGGCAGGAACTTCGCCCACTTCTCGACCGCCCGCCGCCTGGTGGCTGCGCTCATCCACGTCAGGTGCTCGATGCGCGCCCGGAGCGCGTTGCGCACGTTCGCCACGAGCGCCTCGGCCCGCTGCTTGGCCGCGGGCGGGAAGTAGCGCGCCACGTAGAGCTGGCCCAGCGCCTGGCCCATGGAGCCATTGACCGTGCCCAACACCCGCTTCCAGCGCGGGCGGTCCTGGGGCTGTCCCTCCAGCGTCGTGCCGTTGAACGCGAAGCTCTCGGCCTCGAAGGGCGAGGACAGGTAGGGAGCCGCCCGGGAGATCGTGTGGACGGCCAGGTACGCCCTCCACGCGTCGATCGGTGCGTGCGCGAGGAGGCTGTCCATCCCGGCGAAGAACTCCGGCTGCGAGAGCGAGAACCCCCGCCCGGGCTCGACGCCCTGCGCCCTGAAGAACGCCGCCCAGTCGAAGTGCGGCGTGACGCTGTCCGCCTCGGCGAGCGACACGAAGTGGTACTGGTTCTTCGGGTCGCGGAGCGCGACCCTGGACAACGAGTGCTGCGCCAGGCTGGTCTCGAGCGCCATGGCCTGCGCGGCCTGACTGTCGGCCTGTCCGGCCGGCACCCCCGTCAGCTCGAACAGGCTGGCGACGTGCTTCACGTAGGCGGCCCGGATGGCCGCGTACTCGGGCTTCGTGTAGTAGTCCGGCGTCGGCAGGCCGAGGCCGCCCTGGCCGGCGTACCCGATCTGCAGCCTCGCGTCGTGGTAGTCGGCCCCGGAGCCGAAGCGGAAGAGCTGCCCCTGGCCGTTGGCGAACGACGCGTCGAGCCACGCCACGACGTCGGTCGGGGTCTGCAGGGCCTGGATGGCGTTCAGCTCGGGGCGGATGGGGTCGTAGCCGGCCCGTTCGACGGCGGCCGAGTCCATGCCCGACCGGTACAGCCATCCGATCATCTGACGGATCGAGCCGGCCTGGGCCGTATTGGCGCCCTGGTCCGCCTGCTCGACGAGCTGGTGCTGCTCGTCGAGGCTCTTCTCGCCCAGCTCGTCGAAGGCGCCCCAGCGGGTGCGGTCTGGCGGGATCGGGTTCGCGGCGACCCAGCGGTTGTTGACGAACGCGCTGAGGTCCGTGCACGCGGAGACCGTCGTGTCGAGCTGCGACACGTCGAACACGAGACCGGTGTCGGATACCGCGGAGGCGTGCGCCTGCGCGGGGGGCACCTTCGTCACGTAGCCGCTCAACGCAACCGTCGCGAGCAGCGCCACGGCCGCGAAGAACCCCAAGGGCTTCCTTGTCATGAATTGCCTCCGTGCGTTCGTATCCGATAGAGTCGCGGATCCAGCAAACCGCGTAGTACACAGAGCGACGTCAGGGGTGCCAACTTGGGCTTTGACGCGTCGCCCGCGCAAGAGGCCCGGGGCCGTGGCGGCCGAGGCCCTAGAACTCGAACTGCTCGATCTTCCTTAGCGCGATCCGGAGCGGCACCACCGTCGCCGCCACGCAGATCGCGATCACGGCCAGGAACGCGCCCACCATCCACGGCGAGACCGTGACGGGCTGCTGGTTGAACCGGGCGTGCAGGTACTCGTACACCGGCGCCGACTCGATCACGATCACCACCGCCAGCAGCGCGATCGTCGCCATCATGAAGACCAGTCCGCCGAAGCTGGTCGGGATCTGCGCGGCGTTCTCCGTCTCGAACTGCGGATACAGCGCGCCGAACGCCAGCGCCAGCGCGCTGATCGCCAGCGTCAGCAGGATGATCGTGCCCACTCCGACCGCCATCATGAACGGGCTCGCCTTGAGGATCACGTTGGTGAGCACCGTGATGGCGAGCGCCAGCACCAGCAGCGGGATGGTCCCCACCCAGTACTTGGACCACAGCAGGGCGCGGATCTCGAGCGGGCTCGAGCGCAGCAGCCACATCTGCCGGCCCTCGAGGCTCACGGCGGGAAAGACGAACCGCGCCGCGATCGAGGCCAGCACGAACCCCGCCAGGCCGAGGTTGAGGAACGACACCACCGAGACGATGAAGAACGGCACCTGCTCGCCCCGGAACAGCGGCAGCGCCCGGATGTTGAACAGGTAGACCAGCAGCAGGGCGCCGAGCAGGATCAGCTGGCTCCACTGCGTGGTGTCGCGGAAGAACAGCTTGAGGTCCTTGAGCACGAACTCGCGGCGCGCCGGCCCCAGCGGCCGCAGCAGCCCGCCCAGCGCCCAGCTCCACAGGCGGCCGCGCACGAACCGCTCCGCGCCCTCCTGGGCCTTGGTGAACCCGGTGTGGTAGAGCCGGCCATGCAGGATCGCGCCGATCACGACGGCGGCGGCCGCGGACGACCACAGCAGGTAGAGCGGCAGCCAGTCCATCGTGCCGTTGAGGTAGGACATCACCGACCGCGTCACCCAGTCGCTGGGCAGCAGCGGGCTGGTGGGCGCCCGCAGCACCGTGATGAAGTCGAGCAGGTTGCGGAACCCTTCCGGCCGCGCCAGCTGCTCGGGGCGGATGATCCGGAACAGCAGGATCACGCCCGCCGCGGCCGCCAGGGCGATGATCGAGAGCAGGTCGCGGGTGCGGCGGGCGGGGAAGACGTTGACGAGCACCAGCGTCGCCGCCGAGCCGCCCACGGCCGGGAGCACGAGGAAGGGCAGGAACGCCGCCGCGGCCACCAGCGGGAAGAGCAGGCCGCCCCGGTACACGACCGCGTACGCCGCGAAGATGGGCACCGTCATCAGCGCCACCATCCACGACGAGTGCAGCAGCGTCTCGCCCAGCTTGGCGAGGTAGATGCGCACCCGGTCCACGGGCGAGGAGACCAGCAGGTCGAGGTCCTTGGCGAGGAAGAACGACGACAGGGCGGTGATGACGTTCGAGAGCAGCAGCACGGAGATGAACGACAGCAGCACGAGGGAGAGGAGCTTGCCCGCGAGCAGCACGCCGATTTCCTGCACGCCGCGGAAGTAGCGCAGCACCTTGAGCAGCACGCCGAACACCGCGGCCCAGAAGATCAGGCCGACGACGCCGAGCAGCACGGCCTTGCCGGTGCCACCGGAGGCGCGCTCCTGCCGGGCACGCGTCAGGGCCGTGCGCCACTTGGGCTGCAGGACGTGGACGAGGGTCGGCTGCCTCAGCGGGGGTCCTCGAGCACCGCCGCGAGCTCCTTGGCCGCGGCGCCGCCGGTGAGGCGGAGGAACAGGTCCTCGAGGCCGATGTCGCCCGACTTGGTCTGCGTCTTGAGCTCCGCCATGGTGCCCGAGGCCACGATCTTCCCGCCCTGGATGATCGCGATGCGGTCGCACAGCGCCTCGGCGATCTCCAGGGTGTGCGTGCTCATCAGCACCGTGCCGCCGCGCCCCACGAAGCCCTTGAACAGGTCCTTGAGCAGCCGCGCCGCCCGCGGATCGAGCCCCACCATCGGCTCGTCCACCACGATCACCTCGGGGCGGTGGATCAGCGCCGAGGAGATGATCAGCTTCTGGCGCATGCCGTGCGAGTACGACTCGACCAGCTCGTTCTTCCAGGCCGACAGCTCGAAGATCTCGAGCAGCTCGTCGATGCGCCGCTCCACCAGTTGGCCGTCCTGCCCGTAGAGGCCTGCCACGAAGCGCAGGAACTCGGCGCCGGTGAGCTTCTCGTACACGAACGGCCGGTCGGGGATGAAGCCGAGCCGCGCCTTCGCCGCGAGGGGATCGGCGAGCACGTCGTCGCCGCCGATCAGCACCCGCCCGGCCGTGGGGCGCAGAATGCCGGCGATCATGCGCAGGGTCGTGGTCTTGCCGGCGCCGTTGGGGCCGAGGAAACCGTACAGCGCGCCCTTGGGCACGTGGAGGCTCACGTCGTCCACCGCGCGGAACGAGCCGTAGTTCTTGGTGAGGTGCTCCAGCTGGATCACGCGGTCAGCTCCCGCTCGCGACGATGGAGAGTTGCACGCGCCCGATCAGGCGCAGCAGCTCGACCTGGCGTGCCAGGCCGCCGGTGACGAAACGCAGGTGGGCGGCGTCGGCCGGAAACTCGCCAAACGTCGGGTCCACCGCCACCCACGCGCCGAGCCACACCTCCGGCCAGGCGTGGTAGTAGAACCGGCCGCGCAGGTACACCAGGCCCGCGGCGGTGCGCGCCGGCAGGCCGAGCGCCCGGGCGAGCGCGACGTACAGCACGGTGTGCTCGTTGCAGTCGCCGCGCCGGTCGGCGAGCACCTGCACCGCGCTCGGCACGCCGATCACGACCTCCTTCTTCAGGTTGGCGTACACCCACGTCGTGAGCAGCTCCGCCACGGGGCCCGCGCGGCGCTCCCGGCCAACGATGAGCCGGGCCTGCGCCTGGATGCGCGGGTCGTCCGACTGGATGAGGGGCTCCGGAGCCAGGTCACGCTGCCGCGCCGTGTCCAGCACGGGGAGGCGGCTCAGGTACAGGCTCGGGTGCGGCCCCGGCACGTCGCCGACCCCCGCCTCACGCCGTACCGTGAGCGTATCGCCCGCCAGCGTCTGGCGGCCGCCCGCCAGCTCGAATCCCCCGAGCCCCACGTTGCCGATCGCGACGGCCAGGCGGTCCAGCGTGTCGGGCGCGAGCGCGGCGTTGGCCGTGATGGCGGTAGCCGCGATCACGTCGCTCGCTCCCGGCGGGCCGCCCTCGGCCGCCCCGCCCGCGGCGAGCCGGGTCTCCTCGCTGCGGCGCCAGTTCTCCACCGCCATCTCGAAGGGCATCCGCTCCAGGGTGAAGCCGAGCGCCGTGGTGGAGCGCACGATGCGCCCCTGGCGGTCGATCCACGACTCGGTCGCAAGGCCGCCGTACTCCTCGCGTACCTTCCAGGCGCGCAGCGTGTCCAGGTGCGCCGGCACCCACCGCCGAGCCGCGGAGTCGCGGTCGGCGCTGTCGGCGACGACGAGCGTGCTTTCCGCGACCACGCGCACCGCGACGTCGCGCTCTTCCTGGAGCATCGGGTCGAACACGCGCATCGCGTACGATTGGCCGGGCGCGAGCTGCCGGCCGACGGTGAGCTGCAGCGGCAGCATCGAGGCCATCACGATCGGGCGATCGAGCCGGATCCGGGTAGTCTCGGGGCGGGGCGTGCCGGCGTCGATCGCGACCGAGAGGACGGAATCACCCTCCACCGTGCCGGCCGCGTGAAAAGTGGGAGTCGGCGTGCTCAGCGTCGCGTCGAACGCGCGCAGCCGCAGGTCGCGCGTGAGCCGGATGTCGGTGACGAGCTGGGTGCGCTGCACCTTCCCCAGCACCTCGATGTCCAGCACCATGAGGTCCTGGACCTGCAGCCCTTCCGCCGTCGTGTCCACGGTGCTCGAGGCATAGCCGACGGGGCCGCCGCCCATGGAGATGGCGTAGAACTCCGAGCCCGGGCCGACGCGCAGCGCCGCTTCGCGGATCCTGAGGGCGTTGGAAGGGAAGTAGACGCGCCGCACGAGGAGGCCGATCCCCACCGCCCACGCGGCGAGGATCGCGACGGCCAGCAGTTTGCGGTTCAGGAGAGGCTGCCTCCCGCCAGGCGGGCTTCGAAGATCTCGCGTTCGGCGTCCGTCTCGACGACGACCACGACGTTGGCAGGCTGCCCGGCGCCGGGGTCGAGGTCGCCGAGGGCGAGGCGGAGCGCGTCCGCCGACTCCTCCACGGTGAGCTGTCCGGCCCCGGTGCCCAGCGGCGGCAGCGCGAGCGTCCCGATCCGCCACTGCCCGGCCTGCCGCAGCGCCGCCGTCGCGGCGCGCCGCACGCCGGCCGGCGTCACCGGCTCGGCTCGGGTCATCACCACCGCGTGCACCACCAGCTCCGCCGCCAGGTCGCCCGCTGCCGTCACCACGGCGGCGCCGACCCCCAGCTCCCGCTGCACGCGGCACAGCTCCCGAAAACGCGGCCCTGCAGCCAGCTCGAGGCGGCGCAGGGCCGGGGTTGTCGCGTCCAGGTTGCCGTTCGTGGGCCGGACCACCGCGTCCGCCGCGACGGACGCGAGGTCGCCCACGACCACCTTGATCACCGGCGGACGATCTCCCGCGAGCGGCGGTACATGTGGGCGGCGTCGTCGGCCAAGATGCGAAGAAGTCGGGTGTGGTCTTGTAGGTGGCGAGATATTTTTGGGAGAACGACTTGGCTTCCGCGTTTGCCTCCGGATGGAAATCAGCGACGGCAAAAGTGCCGTATAGCGTGGCGCCCGCGAGCTTACGGGCCGTCGTGGTGGTGATGGACGGCGAACCCGGCCGAGTGCCGATGCGTACCGCCGCCTGCCGAAGCTGGCGGGCGAAAATCGCGACATCCGGTTCAAAGGTGATGAAAGTGGCCAATATGTCGGCGCCGGATTGTTTCACCGCAGGGCCACGGCGGTGTAGTGCGGGGAGTATTTGGCTCACCTCTCCTCCTCCTCCTCCTTCCCGCGCGCGCGCGCGGCGCGGCGGCTGACCGCGCGGCCGCGCACGGCGCGCGCGCGCGCGCGCAGCAGCAGCCGCCGCAGCAGCAGCAGCCGCCGCCGCAGCAGCAGCAGCAGCAGCAGCAGCCGCCCAGCGCAGCAGCCGCGCGCAGCAGCAGCAGACAGCAGCCGCCGCAGCGCAGCGCGGCGCCGGCGCGAGCACGCGCGCCGCGGCGCCGCCGCAGCAGCCGCAGCGCGCGGCTGCGCGCGCGCGCGCGCGCGCGCGCTATCTCTCTGCTCTCTGCTGCTGTCTCTGCTGCTCTCTCTCTCTGCTCTCTCTCTCTCTGCTCTATCTCTCTGTCTCTGTCTGCTGCT
>CAWDZR010000008.1:0-28691 GCA_963806755.1 uncultured Gemmatimonadales bacterium | reverse complement strand
CATTTCATCCAGGGGAATCCCCATGCGGTAAGCGGTGTTACGGCCCAAGTGTTCGTCCGGCAGAAACAATACCTTCTCGCCGCGCGCGAACGCCCACTGCAACACCGCCGGCGCGTTGGAACTCGTGCAAACGGCTCCGCCCTTCTCGCCCGTAAATGATTTGATTGCCGCCGTCGAATTCATGTACGTGACGGGCACCACCTTGCGGGTATCCATTACTGTTCCCAGCTCACTCCAACAGGCCTCTACCTGGCCAATGTCCGCCATGTCCGCCATCGAACAGCCCGCGCTTAGATCGGGCAGCACCACAATCTGCTGGTCGCGCCGCAGAATATCGGCGCTTTCGGCCATGAAGTGCACGCCGCAGAAAACAATGTACTTCCCATCGGTCTGCGCTGCCTGCTGAGAAAGCTTCAGGGAATCCCCGCGAAAATCAGCAAACTTCACAACCTCGTCCCGCTGGTAATGGTGCCCCAGGATTACCACGTCCTTCCCGAGCTTGGTTTTTGCCGCGGCAATCCGCGCGTCCAAGGCCGTGTCCGGCACCAGCAGGTACGAATCGAAATCGCAGGCCACGCCCTTCTCGATCTCGGGTACTCTGACCGTGCGGGGCTGTTCCGCACCTGCCAGCGAGTTCTTCGATATGGTGACAATGCTTCCCATGGGTTTTCTCTGCTTCTCCTAAACCCTCTTGGCCCCTATTTGTTAGATGAATTCTGTCGCCTTTTCGTGAGTTTTACCAGCGCCTTGCCCATCGCTGGAACCACAGCGTAACGCGCCGCTGCAGCTATCCCCCGATAAACACCATAGTTCGCGAAGGTGGCCACGAAGCCCGGCTCGTTTCATGCGGTGCCCTCTTCTTCCTTCTCCATCACTTTCGCCTCCACCCACTCCACAATTTCCTCATCCGCCGCGTTTGCCCGCAACAGCCCGCGCAGGTTGTGGTCTTCCTTGCTGAACAGGCACGTGCGCATCCTGCCGTCCGCCGTTAGCCGTATGCGCGAACAGTGCCCGCAGAAGGCTTGCGTCACCGGCGCGATCAAGCCGATCTCTCCCGGCGCGCCGTCCACGAAGCGGTACTTTCTCGCTGTCTCGCTCTTCTCGTGCGGGATCTGCTCCAGCCCCACTGCGCATGGATGCGCCGGTAAACCTCTGCCGCGGGCACCACCAATTCGCGCGACCAGTGGCGGTCGGCGTCCAGCGGCATAAACTCGATGAACCGCATGATCACGCGACGCTCCCGCGCGAACGCCGCAAAGGCTTCCACTTCGTCATCATTCAGGCCGCGGACCAGCACTGCGTTGACCTTCCCGGCGCGAGCCGCGACTTCTGCACCGCCTCAATGCCGTCCATCACTTTGTCGTAGGACCGCGTGCGCGTGATGCGCTCGAATTTGATGGGGTCCAGCGAATCCAGGCTGATGTTGATGCGCTGCAGCCCCGCGGCGATCAGTCTGTCGCAACGCTCCGCCAACAAGTGGCCATTGGTCGTGATGGATAAATCCGCTACACCCAGCCCCTTCAGGTGCACAATATATTCTTCCACGCCCTCGCGAACCAACGGCTCTCCGCCCGTGATGCGCACTTTGCGTATCCCCAAGCCCACGAAAATCCCCGCCAAGCGCTTCAATTCCGCCCAGGAAAGTATTTCGTCGTGATCCCGGTAGTTTTCCGGGTCGGCGGAGCGGCAATACACGCACCGGAAATTGCACCGGTCCGTGATGGAAATCCGCAGGTCGGTAATCTGCCGCCCGAATTTGTCGTAGAGGCTCATGGCTAAACCAATGGAGAAACAAAAAACCCACTTCCGCACAAGGAACCGGGTTCTAGCCGGAAAAGTACACATTTCCGGCTTACGGGCTCCTTTCCAAGCGCGGCAACACTCACCGCACGGGAGGCATGGGCATTTCCACCCAGACCCTTGGCGAACCGCTCATGGCTCGCCTCGCCCCGCCGCCATGAGATGTCTCTCCCGTAGGCAAAAGGGGTCCGAGTTTCTGCTTAGCACCCTACCGCTCCCTCCGGGGAGCGTGCAATGCAGCTTTTCCTGCGCAACCGCTTTGGTTCCCGAACGGCTTCACAGGAGGTAGAATTCCCGGGCGCCCACTGTCTTCAGAACGGGACCTTACCGGTTTTACTTCTACAGTCATGAGCCAAATGAGCCGCCGCATATTCACGTGGACCGGGACGACCTTTCGGCTAAGTTCTGGTTGACACCTGTCTCGTTGACTCGCAATTTAGGGTTTAGCGCGGTCGAACTTCGTCGGTTACAATCTGTAGTTGAGGAGCATCAAGGTGAGTTCCTGGAGGCCTGGCATGGGCATTTTGGCTCTAACAGCAGCGGATGAACGTGTCGTGGAGGTCAGTTTCTCCGAAGACTCTCTTTGTGTCGCTTTGCGCGACGGGCGGAAGATCAGTGTGCCTCTGACGTGGTTTCCCAAGCTTCTTCAAGCGACTCCTGAACAACGCACCAACTGGCAAGTGCGTGCGGCACGGTGGCCGCCGTGGAAGTGGTCGTTCCGTGCGCCGCCTGGCCGAGCCGGTCGAGCAGGCGCGAGAGATCATCCTGGCCGAAGGTCACGTGCACCTCCAGCTCCGCGATCAGGCACGTCGGGGCGTCCGCCGGCCAGACCGGGCGCAGGCGGACGGCGTCCTTCGCCGTGGTCACCACGACGCCCTTCGGGCCGGCCAGGGCCAGGGCCGCGGCGACGTCCGCCGCCGAGTACCGGTGGTGATCGCCGTGCGCGAGCGACCGGACGCGCGCCCCCAGGGCCCGCAGCTGCGCCGCAAAGGGCTCCGGTGCGCCGATGCCGCTGAGCGCGACCACGTCGCGCCCGGCCAGCGAGGCCGGCTCGCGAGGCGCGCCTCCGCCCATCGGCACCAAACGCGACGGCGCGAGCCGCGCCGCGGCTCCCCACCCGCCCCGCGTGCGCGGCGCCAGGTTCCGCGCCACCCGTTCCGCCACGGCGGCGTCGGCGGCCTTGAAGGTTACGACGACGCCGTCGCAGCGTCCAAGGGCGGCCGGACCCTCGCGCCACGGGCCGGCCGGCAACGGTCGCACCCGCTCCTCCGACGTTTCCGCCGCCACGACCGCGAGCATCACGTCCGGCTTCAGCGCGCGGTGCTGCAGGCAGTCGTCGAGGACCAGGATCTCCGCGCCCGCGGCGATGGCGCGGGCGGCTCCGCGCCGGCGATCCGGGTCCGCCACCACCACGGCCTGCGGCGTTCGCGCGCGATGCTCTTCGACTTCGTCGCCCCCCGCGTACCCGCGCAGCAGGATCCCGGGGCGCACGCCGCGCCGCACCAGCTCCCCCGCGAGGTACGCGGCCACCGGCGTCTTCCCGGTGCCGCCGACCGCGAGATTGCCGATCCCGAGCGAGGTCCGGGGCAGCCCCCGCGAGCGCAGCAGGCCCGCGTCGTAGGCGGCGTTCCTGGCCGCCACCGCCGACCGGTACAGCGCCGCCGGGCCGAGCAGCGCCGCGCGGAGCGCGCGGGCGCCGGGCGACGGGTCCCGCCAGACGCGGCGCGCGAACGCGGCCCAGTCCACCCCGCCCCTCACGCCGCCAGGAGCGCGCGCGCCAGCTCCGCCGCGCGCGCGGCGGCCCCGGCGTCGCCGAGCCGCCGGCGGACCTCCGCCAGGCCGGCCAGCTGCTCCCGCCGCTCCGCGCTCGCCGGATCGAGCAGCGGCAGCACGGCGCGCGCCAGGGCGTCCGCCGTCACCGCTCCCTGGATCAGCTCCGGGGCCACCTGGCGCTGGGCCACCAGGTTCACCATCCCGATCCACGGCACGTGCACCAGCCGGCGCGCCAGTAGGTACGACAGCGGGTGCATGCGGTACGCCACCACCAGCGGCGTGCCGGCGACCGCCGCCTCGAGCGTGGTCGTGCCGGACTTGCACAGCGCGGCGTCCGACGCGGCAAAGCACGCGCGGGCGCGGCCCTCGACCACCCGGATCCCCGCCGCGTCCGGATAGCTCGCCCCCGCCGCGGCCGCGACGACCACCTGGACCTCGGACCGCTGCCGCCGCACCGCGGCCGCCGCCTCCCGGAACGCGGGCCACAGCCGCACCACCTCCTGCGGCCGGCTGCCCGGGAACAGGCCGAGCACGGGGCGCCCCGGGTCCAGGCCCAGCTCGCGCCGCGCCTCGGCCGCGGACGGCGGCGCCGGCCGGTCCATCAGCGGGTGCCCCACGAACGTCGTGGCCACGCCGCGGGCCGTGAAGAACGCCTCCTCGAACGGGAGGATCACGGCCAGGCGCGAGACGGTGGCCGCCATGCGGTGCACCCGCCGCTCGCCCCACGCCCACAGCTGGGGCGCGACGTAGTAGAGCACCGGCACGCCCGCGCGGTGTGCCGCTTCGGCCACCCGCAGGTGGAAGCCGGGGTAGTCCACCAGCACCACGAGCCGCACGTCGCCCTGCGCGAGCCGGCGGCGGATCCGCCGCAGCAGGGCGAGGTGCGCGGGCACCTTGCGGAGCACCTCGACGAAGCCGATGACGGTGAGGTCTTCGATCCGCGCCGCGAGGCGCGCGCCGGCCGCCGCCAAGTGCGGGCCGCCGACCCCTTCGACCGCGACGTCCGGGACGAGCCTCCGCAGCGCCGTGACGAGCGCCCCCGCGTGCTGGTCGCCCGAGGGCTCGCCGGCCGAGACGAAGACCGTCCCGCCGCTCACACGGCCCGCAGCGCCGGCTGGCGGCCCACGGCTTCCATCACCCGGAACGCGAGGGCCAGGGCCGCCAGGCCGTCTTCCCCCGTCACCGCGGGCCGCTCGGCCCCGCGGGCCGCGCGCACGAAGTTGGCCAGCTCGAGGGCCAGGGGCTCGGCCTCGGGCGCCTTGAGCGTGACCCGGTCCACCAGGCGCGCCAGGTCGGTCTCCCCTTCCGCCAGCCGGCGCATCGCGTCCGCCTTGAGCCGGAGGTGCTCGCCCTTCCCCGCCGCCAGGTCGAGCGAGAAGTACCCCGACGGCTGGAAGATGCGCAGCTTGCGCACCCGCTCCCGCGCCAGCCGGCTCGCGGTCAGGTTGGCCACGGCGCCGGACTCGAACTCGATCCGCGCGGTCGCGATGTCCACGCTCCGCGTCACCACGCCGATCCCCGACGCCCGCACGTCCACGACCGGCTCCCGGACGAGCGCCAGCACCAGGTCCAGGTCGTGGATCATGAGGTCGAGGATGACGGCGACGTCGGAGCCGCGCGCCGCGAACGGCGCCACCCGGTCCGATTCGATGAACCGCGGCGAGGCGAGGTACGGGGCCGCCGCCCGCAGCGCCCGGTTGAACCGCTCCACGTGCCCGGTCTGGAGCAGCACGCCGGCCCGCGCCGCCGCGTCCACCAGTGCCCGCGCCTCCTCCACGGTGGCCGCGATGGGTTTCTCGACCAGCACGTGCCGCCCGCGGGCCAGCGCCGCCATCCCGACCTCGTGGTGCGCCGAGGTCGGCACCACCACCGACACGGCTTCCACGTCGCCGAGGAGCGCGTCGAGCGACCGGTAGGCCTTCGTGCCGACGCGGGCCGCGATCTCCGCCGCCCGCTCCGGCACGACGTCGAACACGCCCACCAGGCGCGCCTCCGGAAGCGCGGCGTACAGCCGTGCGTGATGCTGCCCGAGGCTCCCCACGCCGGCGACGCCGACGGGGAGGGGCGCAGCGCTCACACCAGCACTCCGCGCGCGCTCGCTTCGATGAACGTGAGGAACGTCTCGACCTCGGGCAGCGGCGTCAGCTCGGCGCGCGCCCGCTCCAGCGCCTGGCTGATGTTGAGGCCCGACCGGAAGAACAGGCGGTAGGCCTTCTTCAGCTCGGCCACCGTCTCGGGGGCGAAGCCGTGGCGCTGCAGGCCGACGGCGTTGAGGCCGTACAGCTTCATGGGGTTGCCGACGGCCTTGGTGTAGGGCGGCACGTCCTTGGTGACGCGCGACATGCCGCCGATGAAGGCGTAGGCGCCGACCTTCACGAACTGGTGCACCGGCGTGAGGCCGCTGATGATGGCGCACTCGTCGATGGTGACGTGGCCGGCCAGCTGCACCCCGTTGGTGAGGATCACGCGCTCGCCGATGTGGCAGTCGTGGGCGATGTGCACGTACGTCATCACCAGGCAGTGCTTGCCCAGCCGCGTCACCCGCGACTGGGTCGTGCCGCGGTTGATGGTGCAGTACTCGCGGATCGTGGTCCCGTCGCCGATCTCGACCCAGGTCTCCTCGCCGGCGTACTTCAGGTCCTGGGGCGCGCCGCCGACGATGCTGCCCGTGCCCACCCGGCAGTCCTCCCCCAGCCGCACGTTCTGCTCCAGGATGGCGCGGGCCGCGACGCGGGAGCCGCGGCCGACCGTGACCTGGGGCCCGACGATGGCGAACGGGCCGATCTCGACCCCGTCGCCGAACCGGGCGTCCGGGGCCACGATGGCGGTGGGGTGAATCTGGGCAGCGCTCACGGGTGCCTCACCGGTCCACGATCCGGGCCATCATCTCGGCTTCCACCACGACGTGCCCTTCCACGTACCCGATGCCCTTCATCCGGCTGGCCCGCTCCTTGTGCTGCATCAGCTCCAGCTCGAAGCGGATCTGGTCGCCGGGGACCACGGGGCGGCGGAACTTCACGTCGTCGAGCGACATGAAGTACACGACCTTCTCCGCGCCCTCCTCCGCCTTGGGGATGGACCCCATCAGCATCACGCCTCCGACCTGCGCCATGGCCTCGATCAGCAGCACCCCGGGCATGACGGGATGGCCGGGAAAGTGGCCCTGGAAGAAGGGCTCGTTGATCGTCACGTTCTTGATCCCGACGATCCGCTTGCCCTCTTCCATCTCGACGATCCGGTCCACCAGCAGCATCGGGTAGCGGTGCGGGAGGATCTCGAGGATGTCGCGGATGTCCAGCGGAGGGTGGCCGGTGCTCCTGGCGCGGCGGCGCAGCATCCGGCCCAGGGCCACGTTGCCGCGGTGGCTGGGACGGTCCGCCACCACGTGCGCCCGCACGCGGCCGCCCACCAGCGCGAGGTCGCCGACCAGGTCGGCCGCCTTGTGACGCACGAACTCGTCGGGCCAGCGCAGGGTGTTGTCCACCACCTTGGTGTCGTCGAGCACCACGGCGTTCGCGGTCGAGGCCCCGACGATCAGGCCCTTCTTGCGCAGCTGCTCGACCTCGCGCAGGAAGCCGAAGGTGCGGGCGGGGGCGAGCTCGCGCTCGAACGCGTCGGGCGTGATGTCGTAGCTCCCCGACTGCCGGCCGATGAGGGGGTGCGGGAACTCGATCGTGGCGGAGACGCGCAGGCCGTCCGCCGGCCCGACCAGGTACGACGCCTCGCCTTCGCGGACGGTGAAGGGCTCGGTGACGCTGAGGTGCAGCGCTTCGCCGCCGTGCTCCATCGGCTCGGCGCGCCGCACCGCCTCGACGTACGGCTGGAACGAACCGTCGAGGATCGGCGGCTCGGGGCCCGAGATCTCGACGACGGCGTCGTCGATCTCGAGCGCGGCGAGGGCGGCGAGGATGTGCTCGACCGTGTGGACTTCGGCGCCGTTGGCCGCCAGCGTGGTGCGGCGCTCGACGCCGCTCACGCTCGCCAGCCGCGCCGGAATCTCCGGCGCCCCCGCGAGGTCCGTGCGCCGGAACACCAGCCCGCAGCCCGCCGCCGCGGCGCGGAAGGTCACCCGGCTCTCGGCGCCGGTGTGCATGCCCACCCCTTCGAGGGTGACGGGCTGCCGCAGAGTGCGGCGCGCCGGCCTATCCGTTGCCGTGCTTGTCACGCCTGACCAGTTCCTCCAGGTCGTCCACGATCCCGGCCAGCCGGTACGAGGCCGCGACCGAGCGCAGGAAGTCGCGATTCCCCCGGGCCGGCGTGCCGAACACGGTGACACCGGGCTCGAGGTCGCCCATCACGCCGCTCTGCGCGGCGACGCGCGCGCGGCGCCCGATGGTGAGGTGCCCCGCCACCCCCACCTGTCCCGCCAGGATCGCCTCGTCCTCGACGTGCGTCGAGCCCGCCAGGCCCACCTGCGCCATGATCAGGCAGCGGGCCCCGATGCGGCAGTTGTGCCCGACCTGGACCAGGTTGTCGATCTTCGTGCCCGGCCCCACCACGGTGTCGTCCACGCTGCCGCGGTCGATGGTCGTGTTCGCGCCGATCTCGACGTCGTCGCCGATCACGCAGCGCCCCACGTGGGGGATCTTCTCGTGCCCCGCCGGGCCCGGCACGTAGCCGAACCCGTCGGACCCCAGCACCACCCCGGCGTGGAGCACCACCCGCGCGCCGATCACCGTGCCCGGATAGCACACCACGTTGGGGTAGAGCGTGGCGTCGTCGCCGACGCTCACGCCGTCGCCGACGACCGAGCCCGCCATGATCTCGACGCGGTCGCCGAGGCGGGCGCCGGCGCCCACCACCACGCGCGGCCCCAGCGAGACGTCCCGGCCCAGCACCGCCCCCGCCCCGATCACGGCGGTCGGGTGGATGGCCGCCGTCCGCGGCGCGGGCGCGTACAGCGCCCGGACCACCGCCAGCATCCCGCGGTGCGGATCGGCCACGACGATCCGCGTCGCCGGGCCCGGCATGGCGTCGCGGTGCTCCGCCGTAACCAGCACGGCGCCGGCGCGCGAGGCGTGAAAGTACGGGAGGTACCGCGCCGCGGCAAGAAACGCGACGTCCTCGGCGCCGGCGCGATCCAGCGGCGCCACGCCCTTGAGCCGCCGGCCCGCGTCACCGACCAGCGTCCCGCCTACGAGCGCGGCGACGTCCGCCGCCGAGAGGCCGTCGCCCACGCGCACCTCTCCCCCGCCCCGGCTCCTACGGCCGCGGCGGACGCGCCGTACGGGCGGGCGCGCGGTGGGTGGTGTCGGCCGCGGGCCCGAGCGGCGGCTGCGCCGACGGCTGGACCGCCGGCGCCGCCGCGGCGGGCGCCGTGGTATCCGCCTGCAGCCGCTGGATCACCATCTGCGAGATGTCGAGCGAGCGGTCGGCGGTGACCAGCGCCCCCGACTGCGCCGCCGCGTCGAAGATCATCGAGTAGTTGAACTCCGCGCGGATCCCCTCGATCACCGCGTTGATCCGCTGCATGATCGGCGCCATCAGCTCCTGCTCGCGCTGGTTGGCCCGGGTCTGCAGGTCCTGGACCTGCTGCTGCGTCCGGTCCCGCATCTGCACCAGCTCCTGCTGCCGCTGCTGCTTCGCCGCCGGGCTCAGCACCAGCGACGTGCGGTTGAACTCGTTCACCGCCGAGTCGAGCTGGGCCTGCAGCGCTGCCACCTGCTGCTGCATCCCCGCCAGCTCGTGCTGGAAGGTGGACTCCGCCTGCGCGCGCCCCGGCGTGCTCTGCAGGATCACCGCGGAATTGATGTAGGCCAGCTTCAACGGCTGGTTCTGCGCCCGGAGCGGCGATGCGGTCCATCCCAGCAGCAGCGCGGCGGCGAGGGCCGCCCCCCTCAAACGCGACATGTCGTTCTCCTCGAAGCGTTCAGGAACCGTGAACCGATCACTGGAAGAAGTTGCCGATCTTGAAATGCAGTTTCCACCCCGGCGTGGGATTCCCGAGCGCATCCACGCGGTCGAACCCGTAACCGAGGTCGAGCCCCAGCGGGCCGAGCGGCGTGATGACGGCCACGCCCACGCCCGCCCCGCGGAACAGGCGGGTCGGATTGTAGTCGGAAGGCGTCGCCCACACGTTGCCCACGTCGTAGAACAGGGACGCGTAGATGGACTGGCTGAAGCGCGCGCCGAACTCCGCGGTGCCCGCGAAGTAGGAGCCGCCGAACGCGCTCCGCGGCACGCCCGTCACCGCCGCGTTGGGGTTGTAGCCCTGGGGCGTGATCGAGAACTCGTTGTAGCCCCGGAGCGGAATGCCGTACTGCGTGCCGCCCATCGTGTACAGCTGGTCGAAGAACGGCCCCGCGTCGCCGAACACGAACCCCGACTTCACCGACAGCCCCAGCACCAGGTGGATGCCGCCGCCGACCGGCCCCGACCCGCCGATCTGCCCCGCGGGCGCGTACCAGTGCCCCTCCGCGTCCACCTTCTGGAACGACGCGGTCCCGCCCAGGATGCCGCCGTTGGTGGCCACGCTGAGCGAGTGCATCGCACCGCCCGTCGGGAACGGCAGGTCCACCCGCGTGTCGCGCACCAGCGTGAGCCCGAGCGAGGAGCGCATGCAGGCCGTGCAGCGCACCACCCCGGCCAGCACGGTGGAGTTGCCCGAGTACGACTCGAAGTCCAGCGCGTACGACGGGAACAGGCGCGTGTAGCGGCTGTGGGGGAGCGGGATGCCGAACTGCACCGAGCCGCCGCGCGAGGTGATCTGCCCCAGGTTGGCGATGGTGTAGCGGGTCCGGGTGTCGTGCACGTCGAACGTGCCCGACACCAGGCTCCCGCCCAGGGACGGGTCGGTGTAGCTCAGGTCCAGCTGGTTGATGTTGGCGCCGAACTGCCACTGGACGTGGCCCTTCTTGCCCTCCCCGAACAGGTTCGGCTCGTCGAGCCCGAGGAACCCGCCCAACCCGGTGCCCTGCCCCATCGAGGCGCCGAAGTTCACGTTCCCCGTCCGCTTCTCGCTGACGTGGAAGACCAGGTCGATGTCGCTGTACGGGTCGCCGGGGTTCACCTGCTTGGTGTCGGGGAACGGCAGCGGCTGCTCGAAGAAGCCGAGGTTCGAGATGTTCTGGTAGCTGCTGATGACGCGGTTCTGGGCGAACACGTCGCCCGGCAGGATCACCAGGGCCTCGCGGATCACCCGCTCGTGGGTGACGTCGTTGCCCACGATCTCGATCTTGTTGATGAGCGCGGGCCGGCCCTCGGTGATGTTCCACGTCAGGTTGACGCGCGCCGGCTGCGTCGTGTCTTCCGGCACGATGCGCTCGATGTGCGGATCGATCTGGGCGTAGATGTAGCCTTCGTTGGCGTACTGCGTCGTCAGCTTCTTGGTCGCGTCGTCCCACTTGGTCTGGTCGAACCAGGCCGTGCCGCCGCAGTGCTGCACCAGGCAGCGCAGCCCCGACGCCTGCTGGGCGAACGGGTTGAGGCTCATCACCTCGTCGGTCGAGAAGCGGTGGTTGCCGTCCACCGCGACCGTCCCGACGGCGTACGGCCGGCCCTCGTCCACCCGGACGACGAGCGTGGCCTTGCCCGTTTCGTGGTCCACCAGCAGGGTGTCGCCGAGCACGCGGAAGTCCACGTAGCCGCGGCTGCCGTAGAACTCCGGCAGGCGCTCCTCGAGGTCCTCGCGCAGCTGCTCCTTGGCGTACTCGCCCTTGCGGAACCAGAAGAAGCCTTCCGGCTTGGTCTTCATGTGGGCGACGATCTGCCCGGCGGGGAACGCGTGGGCGCCCTCGATGCGGACGGCGGAGATCGCGATGCGGCGTCCCTCGGAGATGTCGAGCACGACGCGCACGTGCCCGCTGTCCGTGGGGATGACCTCCGGCTTCACATCGGCGAGGTAGTAGCCCTCCGCCTCGTACAGGGAGTCGATGCGCTCGCGGGCGCGCACCAGGGCGCCGGGATCGAGGGGCCGGCCGGGCGGGAGCGCGATCCGGTCGCGCACGTCGCGCTCCGACAGCTGGTCCACGCCCTGCACCGTGACGCGGTCCAGCATGGGGCGCTCGACCACGCGGATGACGAGGATGTCGGCGCTGGTGTCGGGGCCGGGCTCGCGCATCACGACCAGCGAGTCGAACTGGCCGGTGGCGTACAGGGCCCGCAGGGCGCGCTGCACGTCGCGGAAGCCGATGGGGGTGCGGAGCGGGATCGCGGCGGTGGCGATGACGGCGGCGGCGGACTGGCGGCGGTTCCCCTCGACGACGACCGAGTCCACCCGTCCCGCGAGGCCCGAGCCCACGGCGGGGCCCGGGCCGGCCTGCGCCGCCGCCGGCTGCGGCCGACCGCCGAGGGCGATTCCGGCCGCGACGGCGGCCGTCAGCAGCGCGCGACGCATCGGCGCGGGGACGCTACGCCTTCGAGCTCGACAGCGCCCGGAACTGCAGCCGGTCGCCGTCCGGGGCCGTGTCCACCTCGATCTCGTCGCCGCGCGCGAACTCGGCGAGCAGGATCTTCTCGGACAGCGGGTCCTCGATGTAGCGCTGAATCGCGCGCTTCAGCGGCCGCGCCCCGAAGTGCTCGTCGTAGCCCTGTCTCACCAGGAAGTCGGTCGCCGGCTCCGTCAGCCGGATGGTCAGCTCCTCGTCCGCCAGGCGCGTCATCAGCTCCTTCAGCACGATCCCGACGATCTGGGTGATGTGCGCGCGCGTCAGCGGGTGGAAGACGATCACGTCGTCCAGCCGGTTCAGGAACTCCGGGTTGAAGGTCTTGTTGATCTCGTCCTTGACCTTCTCGGCGATCTTCTCGAACGCCGTGCCCGCGCTGGCCTGCACGAACCCCAGCGGGCCGCCCTTGGTGATGTCGCGCGCGCCGACGTTCGACGTCATGATGACGACGGTGTTCTTGAAGTCGATCACGCGGCCGTAGTTGTCGGTGAGCCGCCCCTCGTCGAGTACCTGCAGCAGGATGTTGAACACGTCGGGGTGCGCCTTCTCGATCTCGTCGAGCAGCACCACCGCGTAGGGCTTCCGCCGCACGGCCTTGGTGAGCGTGCCGGAATCCTCGTAGCCCACGTAGCCCGGCGGCGCGCCGATGAGGCGCGAGACGCTGAACTTCTCCATGTACTCCGACATGTCCACGCGGATCAGCGCCTGGGCGTCCGCGAACAGGAACCGGGCCAGCGAGCGCGCCAGCTCCGTCTTCCCCACGCCGGTGGGGCCGGAGAAGATGAACGAGCCGATGGGCCGCCGCGGGTCCTTGAGGCCGGCGCGGGAGCGGCGGATGGCCCGCGAGATCGCCGCGATGGCCTCGTCCTGGCCCACCACCGACTTGTGGATCTCGTCCTCCATGCGGATCAGCCGCGAGGTCTCCGCCTCCTGGAGCCGCGTGACCGGGATGCCGGTCCACCGCGACACGATGAAGGCGATCTCCTCCTCGCCCACCACCGGCCGGCGGGTGGCCCGCTCGCGCTCCCACGCCTCCTGGCGCGCCAGGATCGCGCCCTGCAGCTCGCGCTCCTCGTCCCGCAGGGACGCCGCGCGCTCGAAGTTCTGGTCGCGGACGGCCGCTTCCTTCTCCTTGTTGATCCCCTCGAGCTTCTCCTTCAGCTCCGCGACCTCGGGCGGCGGCACCTGCGCGCCGATCCGCGCCCGCGCCCCCGCCTCGTCGATTACGTCGATCGCCTTGTCGGGCAGGAACCGGTCGGTGATGTAGCGCTCCGACAGCCGCGCCGCGGCGTCGAGCGACACGTCGGGGATCTGGATGCGGTGGTGGTCCTCGTAGCGCTTCCTCAGCCCCTTGAGGATCTCGATCGTCTCGTCGAGCGTCGGCGGCTCCACGATCACCGTCTGGAAGCGCCGCTCCAGCGCGCCGTCCTTCTCGATGTACTTGCGGTACTCGTTCAGGGTCGAGGCGCCCACGCACTGCAGCTCGCCGCGGGCCAGGGCCGGCTTGAGCATGTTGGAGGCGTCGATCGCGCCCTCGGCCGCGCCCGCGCCCACCAGCGTGTGCAGCTCGTCGATGAACAGGACGATGTTGCGGTTCTGGGCGATCTCGTTCATCACCGCCTTGAGCCGCTCCTCGAACTGGCCGCGGTACTTGGTGCCCGCGATCACCGCCGCCATGTCCAGCGCCAGCACGCGGTGGTCCTTGAGCGCGTCGGGGCAGGTCCCGGACGCGATCAGCTGCGCCAGGCCCTCGACGATCGCCGTCTTCCCCACCCCCGGCTCGCCGATCAGTACCGGGTTGTTCTTCTTGCGGCGGCTCAGCACCTCCATCACCCGCTCGATCTCCTTCTGCCGGCCGATCGTCGGGTCGAGCTGGCCGTCCGCCGCCAGCTGCGTGAGGTCGCGGCAGAAATGGTCGAGTGCCGGCGTCTTGGACTTCTTCTCGCTCTTCTGCGGCGAGGGCGCCGCCGTCGCGCCGGCCCCCGCGCCCGCCTGCGGCGGCATCTCGCTCCCCAGTAGCCGCAGCACCTCCGCCCGCGCCTGCTCGAGGTTCACGCCCGCGTCGGTCAGCACCTGCGCCGCGATGCCCTTCTCCTCCCGCAGCAGCCCCAGCAGCAGGTGCTCCGTGCCGACGTACGAGTGGTTCAGCTCCCGCGCCTCCGACATCGCCAGCTCGAGCACCTTCTTGGCGCGCGACGTGTACGGCAGGTCGGAGCCGGCGGCCGCCGCCGCCTTCCCCTTCTTCACCGTGTCCTCGATCTTCTGCTGCACCTCCTCGAGGTCCACCTGGAGGTTCGCGAGCACCGCGGCCGCGACCCCCTCCCCCTCCCGGATCAGCCCCAGCAGGATGTGCTCGGTGCCCACGTACTCGTGGTGCAGGCGCGCCGCTTCCTCGCGCGCCATCTGGAGCACCTTCCGCACCCGATCGGTGAAGTTGTAGCCGTTCATCGTCCCGAAACCTCGCGACTGCCCGAGTCCCGGCCCGTCAGGCCGGTCGCGCGGCCTCCTCCTCGAGGATCCCGCGCACGTACGCCGCTCGCGCGGCGTGCTGCTCCGCATCCCGCGGAGCGCGCATGCCCAGGGCGGTCAGGTGCGCCGGCTGCGTGTAGATCAGCAGCTTGTTCAGCGTGTACACGCTCAGCGCCGGGATCAGTCCCAGCCCGACGCCCAGCCGCACCCCGGACAGCAGGTTCATCGTCTCTTCGAACGACAGGCTCCGCGCGTACCGCAGCAGCGCGTACGCCCGCCACACCTTGTCCTCGATGATCGTCGGCGCGTCGCGGAGCAGCACCTGCCGCGCCTGCTCCTCGTAGCGCACCACCTGCCGCACGATCTTGCCCAGGTGGTCCAGCAGCTCGTCCTCGGCCTTGCCCAGCGTGGTCTGGTTCGAGAGCTGGAAGAAATTCCCGACGACCTCGCTCCCCTCCCCGTACAACCCGCGGAACGTCAGGCCCACCTGGTTGAGCCCCTGGAGGACCTTGGCGATCTCCTTGGTCAAGACGAGCCCCGGGAGGTGAATCAGCACCGACGCCCGGAGTCCCGTGCCCGCATTCGTCGGGCACGCCGTAAGATAGCCAAACTCCTGGTGGAAGGCGACGGGAAGCGCGGCCGCGAGCGCCCTGTCGAGGCGGTCCACTTCGGCGAACGCCTGGGTCAGCGCGAAGCCCGAATGGAACACCTGCAACCGCAGGTGGTCCTCCTCGTTGACCATCATCCCGACGGCGCCCGCCAGGTACACCGCTGCGTGGCTGGCGCCCGCGCGCTCGGTCGCCGCGTTGGCCAGCTCCTTGCTGATCAGGTGCCGCTCGTGCAGCAGCAGCCGGTCGCCCGGCTCCAGGTCGTCCACCAGGAAGCGGACGCCGCCGCGGGCGAGCGGCGTGGCCTGCCAGGCGCGCTCCACGTCGGCGAGCACGCGCTGCCGGTCGGCTTCCGAGGAGCGGACGTTGAAGGGCACGCCGGCGAGATTGCGCGCCAGCCGCACCCGGGTCGAGAGCACGATGTTGGCCATCGGCCCGCTGGCGTCGAGCCAGCGCAGCCCGCCGTCCGGGATCAGGGTGAGGTCGATCATTCCAGCACCTTGAGGCGATCGCGGAGCTCGGCCGCCAGCTCGAAGTTCTCCGCCTCGACGGCCTGCCGCAGCCGCTCCCGCAGCTCCACCACGCCCGGGCCGGGCGGCGGCGGGGCGGCGGCCGCGGCCTCGGCACCGCCCGCCTCCGGCCCCGGCGCCACCGCGGGCGCGTAGCGCCTGCCGACGTGCTGGGCGCTGCCGTGCAGGCGGCGCAGCAGGTCGCGGAGGTGCGGCTCGAAGGTCGTGTAGCACTGGGCGCAGCCCAGGCGGCCCGTCTGCCGGAAGTCCTGCAGCGTGCCGCCGCACGCCGGGCACACCGCCGGCGCTCCCTGCTCCGTCGTCTCGCCGCCGGCCGCCTTGCCCAGCGAGGCCAGGAAATCCCCCAGCGGGAACTTGGCCACGCTCGCGCCCGTCTCCACGCCCTTCTCCGCGGCGCACTGCTCGCACAAGTGCATGGTCACGACGGTGTTGTTCTCGATCTGCGTGAGATGGATGGCCGCCGGCCGCTCGCCGCAGCTGTCGCACAGCATCAGGCCTGCGCCTCCACGGCGCGCGCGGGCGAGAGGCGCCCGTCCTCCAGGAGCAGGACGCGGTCGGCGCGCCGGGCCAGCTGCTCGTTGTGGGTCACGATCACCACCGCCGTGCCCAGCTCGCGCGCCAGCGCGAAGAACAGGTCCGACACCATCGCGCCGTTGCCGTGGTCCAGGTTGCCGGTCGGCTCGTCCGCCAGCACCAGGTCGGGCTGGTGCACGAGGGCGCGGGCGATGGCGCAGCGCTGCTGCTCCCCGCCCGACAGCGCCGCCGGGCGGTGCGTGGTGCGCCGCTCGAGGCCCACGGCGGCGAGCACCTCCCCGGCCCGCGCGCGGGCGCGGCCCGGTCCCCATCCCGCGATCCTGAGCGGCATCATGACGTTCTCCAGCGCGCTGAACTCCCGCAGCAGGTGATGATACTGGAACACGAACCCGAGCCGCCGGTTCCGGAGCGCGGCCGCGGCCGCGGCGTCGAGCGCGCCGTACGCGACGCCGTCGAGCAGGATCTCCCCGTCGCTCGGCCCGTCGAGGGCGCCGAGCAGGTGGAGCAGCGTGCTCTTGCCCGACCCGCTGGCCCCCACGATCGCCGCCACCTCCCCGCGCGCCACCTCGAGGTCCACGCCCGCCAGGACCTCGAGCCACCCCTCGTCCCCGGAGGGGAACCGCTTGCTCACCGCGCGCGCCGCCAGCAGGACGCTCATTCGTGCCGGATGGCGTCCACCGGCGCCAGCTTCGCGGCCTGGCCGGCGGGATAGACGGTCGCGGCAGCGGCGATCACCAGGCTCGCCACGATCACCGTGAGCACGTCGGCCGGCCGGAGGCTCACCGGCAGGTGGTCGATGAAGTACACGGTGGGGTCGAGCGGGATGAGCCGGTAGCGGCCGACGGCGGTCGCGAGCGCGACCCCGCCCAGCGTCCCGAGCGCCGTCCCGATCACGCCGACGACCACGCCCTGCGCCACGAACACGCGGCGGATCTGCCCGGACGTCATCCCCATTGCGCGCAGGATGCCGATCTCCTTGGTGCGGTCGCCCACGGCCATCGTCAGCGTGCTGACGATGTTGAACGCGGCCACCAGGACGATCAGCAGCAGGATCACCGCCATCGCGAGCTTCTCGAGCTTGAGGGCGGAGAACAGCGAGGCGTTCTGCGTGGACCAGTCGAGGGCGCGGTAGGGATAGCCCAGCCGGCCCTCGATCTCGCGCGCGACGGCGCTCGCCCGCCACGGGTCCCGCACGCGCACCTCGATGCCCGTGACGCTGCTGTCGAGGCCGGCGAAGCGCTGGGCCAGCGGCCGCGCCATCACCACGTAGGTGTTGTCGTACTCGTACATCCCGGTGTCGAAGATCCCCGTGACCTCGAAGCGCCAGTAGCGCGGCACGAACGAGCCGATGGCCGCGTTGAACCGCGAGCCCGCCGGCGAGATGATCGTCACCACGTTGCCGGGGTACACGTCGAGCCGCGCCGCGAGCCGCTGGCCCAGCACCACGCCCCCGTCCACGTCCTTGGCCGTGGTGGCGAAGCGCAGGTCGCCGCTCAGGAACGTCCGCGCCATGCCGGTGACGGCGGCGTGCCCCGTGTCCTGCTCCATCCCGATCACGGCTACGCCCTCGGCGTAATCGTGCCCGGCCGACAGCAGGCCCTGCGACAGGACGAACGGCAGCGCCGCCACCACGTCGGGCTGCTGGCGCACCACGCCCAGGACGCGGTGCCAGTCGTCCATCCGCAGCCCCTCGCCGTACGTCAGCACCCGGAGGTGGGGATTGGCGACCAGGATCTTCTCGCGCAGGTCCTTCTGGAGCCCGCTCATGACGCCGATCACGATGATGAGCGCCATCACGCCCAGCGTGACGCCGGCGATCGCGATCAGGGTGATCAGCGACACGAAGCGCGAGGAGCGCCGGCTGCGCAGGTAGCGCCCCGCCACCCACCACTCGACCCGGTGCAGCGGCGCCGTCATTCCGGGCGCAGGGCGGGAAAGAGGATCACGTCGCGGATGGAGCGCGCCCCCGTGACCAGCATCGTGAGCCGGTCGATGCCCAGCCCGAGCCCGCCGGTCGGCGGCATCCCGTACTCGAGCGCGCGGAGGTAGTCCTCGTCCAGCGCCTGCGCCTCCTCGTCTCCCTTGGCGCGCAGCACGCCCTGGGCCTCGAAGCGGCGGCGCTGGTCGTCGGGGTCGTTCAGCTCCGAGAACGCGTTGGCCAGCTCGTAGCCGCCCACGAACAGCTCGAACCGCTCCGCCAGCGCCGGGTCGCCGCGCTTGGGCTTGGCCAGCGGCGACATCTCGATCGGGAAGTCGAGGATGAAGACGGGCGCGTCGAGCTTGGGCTCGACCGACGCCTGGAACAGCTGGTCGATCAGCCGCCCCCGGCCCGCGCCGGCGTCGGGCGCGATGCCGCGCCGCGCCAGCTCGGCGGCGAGCGACGCCTCGTCCGCGCGGCGCAGGTCCACGCCGGCGTGCTCCGCGACCAGGTCGTAGAACGTGGCGCGGCGCCACGGCGGCGTGAGGTCCACCGGCCGGCCGCGCGCTTCGACGGCGAGGCCCCCGGTCGCCTCGCGCACCACCGTGACGACCAGGTCCTGCGTCATCTCGAGCACGTCCAGGTAGTCGGCGAACGCCTGGTACGTCTCGAGCATCGTGAACTCGGGGTTGTGCAGCCGGTCCATCCCCTCGTTGCGGAAGTCCTTGCCGATCTCGTACACCCGCTCGCAGCCCCCGACGATCAGCCGCTTGAGGTACAGCTCGTCGGCGATGCGCAGGTAGAAGTCGGTCCCGAGCGCGTTGTAGCGGGTCACGAACGGGCGCGCCGACGCGCCGCCGTACAGCGGCTGCAGGATCGGCGTCTCCACCTCGAGGAAGCCGCGGGCGTCGAGGAAGCGGCGGATGCCGCGCACCAGCGCCGCGCGGCGCTCGAACAGCGCCCGCCGCTCCGGGTGCACCGCCAGGTCGGCGTAGCGCTGCCGGTAGCGCTGCTCCGGATCCGACAGCTCGGCGAAGTGCGCCGCCGTGCCGTCCTCCTGCTCCGCCGTCTTCCCCAGCGGCAGGGGCCGCAGCGCCTTGGCCAGCAGCTCGAAGCGCTCGACCTGCACCGTGACCTCGCCCGTCCGGGTGCGGAACAGCTTGCCGTGCGCGCCGAGCTGGTCGCCGAGATCCAGCAGCGGCAGCAGGCCGAAGGCCTCCTCGCCCAGCCGGTCGAGGCGGAAGTACAGCTGCAGCCGCCCGCTGCCGTCCGCGAGGTGCGCGAACACGGTCTTGCCGTGGGCCCGCACCGCCACCAGCCGCCCCGCCACCGTCACCGCCGGCCCCTCGCCGTCGGTCCCATCGCCGTAGGCGGCCAGCGCCGCGGCGGCCGTGTGGGTCCGGTCGAACCGGTACGCGAACGGCGCCACGCCCCGCTGGCGCAGCGCCTCCAGCTTCTCGCGCCGCGCCCGCTCGACGAAGCTCGCCTCGGCCTCGCGCTCGCTCACCGCGCCGTCCTCCCGAACCGCTTCAGGTACGCCTCGATGAACCCGTCCAGATCGCCGTCCATCACCCGCTGCACGTCCCCCACCTTCAGTTCCGTGCGGTGGTCGTTGACCATCGTGTAGGGCTGGAAGACGTAGGAGCGGATCTGGTTGCCCCACGAGTTGTCCGTCTTCGTCGCCTCGATCTTCGCCCGCTTCTTCTCCTGCTCGTCGAGCGCGCGCTGGTAGAGGGCCGCGCGGAGCATCTTCATCGCCGTCGCCTTGTTCTTGTGCTGGCTCCGCTCCTGCTGGCACGACACCACGATGCCCGTCGGCTCGTGCGTGAGGCGCACCGCGGATGACGTCTTGTTGACGTGCTGGCCGCCCGCGCCGGAGGCGCGGAAGACGTCCATCCGGATGTCCTCGTCCCTGAGGTCGATCTCGATCGTGTCGTCCACCGACGGGTACACGAACACCGACGCGAACGACGTGTGCCGCCGCGCCTGCGCGTCGAAGGGCGAGATGCGCACCAGCCGGTGCACGCCCTTCTCCGCCTTCAGGAAGCCGTACGCGTACTGGCCCTTGATCTCCATCGACACCGACTTGATGCCCGCCTCTTCGCCCGCCAGCAGGTCCAGCACGCCGACCGTGAACCCCTTGCGCTCGGCCCAGCGGCGGTACATCCGCATCAGCATCTCCGCCCAGTCCTGCGACTCCGTGCCGCCCGCGCCGGGGTGGATGGTGAGCAGCGCGTCGAGCTGGTCCTCGGGGCCCTGCAGCATCGTCTGCAGCACCAGCCGCTCGACCTCGGACCCGAGCGACGCCGCCTCGCCCTCCAGCTCGCGCTCGATCTCCTCGTCGGATTCGTGCTCCAGCAGCTCCGCCAGCTCGCGCGCGTGATCCACCCGCTGCCGCACCTCCTGGTACGGCTGCGTCCACCGCTTGAGCGACTTCACTTCCTCGACGGTCTTGCGGGCGGAATCGGCGTTGTCCCAGAAGCCGGGGCTGGACATCGCCGCCTCCAGGGCGGAAAGCCGGGCTATCTTGGCGTCAACGTCAAAGATAGCCTCTGAGCTCGATGAGGCGTTGGTCCAGCTCGCGCAGCGATTCACGGATCGGTGTGGCGATCATTCCGGCGTCGTCCTGAGATGAGTAAGACGAGGAAACGTAAGGGGTTACGTCTTCCGGCGCCAGTAGTGTCTCGGCTCCGTCCCGAGCAGCAGGCGGCGCATCTTGGGGCGGTGCGCGACGAGCACCAGGAGGCAGACGGGGAGCGAGGCGAGGGCGTAGGGCCAGCCCGCGAGAATGCCGAGCAGGAGGGGGAGCACGGCGGTGGCCGCGATGATCCCGAGCGCGATGTACCCCGACGTGGCGTACCCCACCGCCCACACGACGCCCCACAGGGGCACCGAGAGCGGCGTGATGGCCGTCAGCGCGCCGGCGGCGGCGGCGAGGCCCTTCCCGCCCTTGCCGCGGAGCCAGATGGGATAGTTGTGGCCGGCCACGGCCAGGGTGGCGGCGAGGGTCTGGGTGGCGATGCCGGCGCCCGAGCCGGTCAGGAGCACGGCGCCCGCACCCTTCGCGATGTCGATCAGGAGGACCACGACGCCCACCCACCCGAGGCCGGTGGCGCGGAAGGCGTTGAGCGCGCCGACGTTTCCGCTTTCGACGGTGCGGACATCCAGGCCTTTGGCGAGGCGGACCACCAGGTACGCACTGGGCAGCGAGCCGAGGAGATAGGCCGCCACCGCGAGCGCGAGGATGCGCATCAGAAGATCCGTTGTCCCCCGGCCAGGATCTCGTTCAGGGCGTCCTGGAAGTGCGACGTGGACTTGGCCACGTCTTCGCCGACCTGGAGGACGAACTCCTCGTAGCTCTTCTTGATCTCCTCGCGGAAGATGTCCTTCAGCGTCCCGTCCTTCATGCCCTGCGCCCGCTTGGCGGGGTGGTAGGAGATCATGTCCGAGATGAGCGCGCGGGCGAGGCGGCGCGCCTTCACCTGCGGGTCCTGGACGAGGAAGGGGTTGATGATCTTGCCGGGGGTGCCCGGCACGGTGGACCGCGTCGGCGCCGGAATCTGGATGGCCGGCGTCACGAGCGTCACGGGCTCCGGCGACGGAGCGAGCGCGGCAGGCGCTGCCTGCGCCGCAGGCGCGGCCTCCGCGACGGGGGCGACGGACGGCACGCGGGGCGGCGGCGGCGCGGCCGGCATCGGTGCGCGCTCGGGCCGCGCCGGGGGCGGCAACGGCGCGCCCATCGGCCGCATCATCGGCGCGGAGGGGCGCGGCGGCTGGGGGGGCGGGGGCGGAGGCGCCGCCGGCCTGGCCGCGGGCGCCACGAACGGCGGCGGCGCGGGCGGCGCGGTCACGGTGGCGCTCGGCGACGGCAGGACCGATTCGGGCTCGAGCTCCGGCGCCGCGGCCGGCATCGAGGCCCGGAACGCCAGCGGCGGTTCCGGCTCCGCGACCGGAGGCAACTCCTCCGGCGGTTCCTCTGGCGGCAGTTCTTCCATCGGCTCGGGGACCGGCGTGAACGCGGCCGGCGCCGGCACCACCGGCCGCTCGACCTGGGGCGGCGGGGCGTACGTCGCCGCCAGCGGCGCGACGACGGCCGGCCCGCGCACCGTCGCCGCCACGGCGGGCTCCGTGCCGACGCCGAACACCGTCCGGCACACCGAGCAGCGGGCGCGCACGCCCCCGCTGGGCACCTTCGCCGGATCCACCCGGAACACGGTCTGACAGCTGGGACACGTTGCGTTCATCGTCTACCTGGCCTCATCCGGCTCCGGGTCGTGACGGCGATCGAACACGAACACCGAGCCGGGAAGTGTCTTCGCGTAGCTCTTCATCTCGGTCGCCAGCTCGCTCACCTGAGCCGGGTGAGTGAAGCGGCGACGCTCGTTGGTCACGATGCCGATGGACAGAGTCATGAACGGCACCTTGTGCAGCTGGCCGCGCCGGTCCTTCCCGAAGAAGTAGCCCGCGCGGCGGTCCTGGTCCGAGTACTGGAACGGGATCAGGGTGTCGAACACGCTGATGATCTCGCCGCAGCACGGGGCCGCGGACTCCAGCGGCAGCACGAGGATGAAATCGTCGCCGCCGATGTGCCCCACGAATCCGCCCGGCCCGCACAGGCCCCGCACGACGTCGTGGAGGATGCGCGACAGCAGAAAGATGACCCGGTCCCCGTCATAATAGGAATAGCGGTCGTTGTACTCCTTGAAGTGGTCGAGGTCCGCGTAGCACACCGCGAACGGCCCGCCCGCGTCCATGTAGCGCTTGATCTCGCGCTCGATCTCGTTGGTGCCCGGGAGCCGCGTGGACGGATGGACGCTGACGTTCCGCTCCGTCCGCGTCAACAGCACGTCGAGCCGGGAGCGCTGCTCCTCCGGCTCGAAGATCGGCGTGAGCACCTCGTCGGCCCCCGAGCGAAACGCCTCCTGCACGTTGGCGGACGCGTGGCTGTCGGCGAGGAAGGCGACGGGGACGATGGCGGTGTACGGGTCGGCCTTGAGCCGCTGGCAGAGCGCGCGGCCTTCCGCGGCCGCGCCGTCACCGTCCACCAGCACCAGCGCCGGCAGCGTGCGCAGGGCCATGGCCTCGATCTGCGCGGCGTCGCACACCGCCACCGAGGGGAACCCCCGCCCGGCGATCCAGGACGACACCAGCGCCGGCAGCGGCCTGGCTGCGGGAGAGTAGAAGATGATCGTGGGCCGCGACCGCACCGAAGGCAGCTCGCAAGTTGCGAGGACACACCAAACTAGGGCCCGGCGGGGGGGGTGTCAATTTGTCCGGTGGAGCGCCCGGAGGCCGTCGGTCCCGGTTCCGTCAGAACGAGTGCTGCCAGATGAGCCACGTCCGCTGCGGGTTCTCCGTGACGTGGACGCGGGGCATGACGCTCGTCCCCGTCAGGCGTGACATGATGAGGGCGTCCACGGCGCTGACCAGGTGGTTGGCGACGATCGCGCCGAGGTAGTCGGTCGCGGTCCGGAACCCCTGGTCGCTGTTGTGGATCTCCTGGATGTACACGTCCATCTCCAGCCGCGCGTCCCGCCAGCTCCACCGGAACGCGTCGCCGAACGCGCGCTGGCGGTAGAAGGCGAGCGCCGCCTGGTAGGCCGCCGACGTCGTGGGCGGAATCGAATCGGGGTTCTGGAAGTAGTTGCGGCGCGCCAGCAGCCACATCGCGCCGTTGAAGGTCAGCGTGTCGGTCTCCGGCTGGAACCCGCCCGTCGTGGAGAGGTTGTACGCGCCGCTCTCCACCCAGTGGCTCATCGTCTCGTAGTACTCCCACGGCCCGTCCACCCGCGTGGCGGCATACGGCTGGCGGGCGACGTCGTAGGCGAGGGTCAGGAACTGACTGCGCTGCTGGCGGCCCTGCGCGCGGAGCGCGAGCGCCCGGGCCACGAACCACACGTCGGCGGCGAGGTAGACCAGCCCGCGGTCCCTCCCCGCCAGCAGCTGCCCGGTGCCCGGTACGAGGAGCGAGGCCAGCGGCCTCACCCACGGACGCTTCCACACCGGCGTCGTCACGCTCGCGGGCACGACGCCGGCGGCGCCGGCGGCCGGGGCGGCGGGCGCTCCCGGGCCGGCCGGGGCGGCGGCGGGAGCGGGGCTCTGCGCGTGGAGCGGCGCGATCGCCGTGGCCGCCAGCGCGAGCCACAGCGCCGGGACCAGGTGCCGCACGCTAGAAGATGACCCGGAAGTTGATCTGCACCGGGGCCTTGTCGCCGATGTCGTCGGCGGCCGAGAACGTGCGGGCCATGTCGAAGGCGATCGAGCCGAACTTGACACCGACGCCGAGGCTCGGCCCGCGGGCCTGGGAAGCGAGGAAGGCGTAGCCGGCACGCAGCCGGAACGTATCTCCCACGCCGGTCTCGACGCCGACCAGGGTCACGGGCTGAAGCGGCACGCCGATGAAGGCGCCCTGCACGTCGGCGAGCACTCGCGCGTCGAAGCCCTGGACGCCGTCGGCCGGCCGGAGCACCTCGGCGCTCACGCCCACGGCGAGGCGGGTCGGCAGCGGGTCGGATTGGGCCTGGTTGTTCACCTGGAGGTCGAAGCCGAGGTTGCGGACGCTGACGCCGACGACCACGGCCCGCCAGCCGTTGAACACGTAGCGCAGCCCGACATCCACCGCGTTGGTCGTGCCGGTCGCGGTCGGCACGCCGGTGCAGTCGCCGCTGCAGTCCACCCGGAACTGCACCAGCTTGTAGGTGACGCCCACGGCCAGGCCTCCAGCGACGTCGGTCGCGTAGCTCGCCATGAGGGCCAGGTTGCGCGGGCTGATCTGGCCGACGGGCTCCGGGCCGAGGTTGGCCTGGGTGACGGCGAGATCGCCGTAGTTCACGAGGTACGCCGCGAGGGCGAAGGTACCGAAGCGGACCGAGGGCACGGCCGCCGCGATGGCGTCGCCCGAGCCGAAGAAGGCGTCGTAGTGATAGACGGCGAACTCCCCCTTGGGGAGCGCGGCGAGGCCGGCGGGGTTCCAGAACACCGCCTCGGTGGTCCCGCCGTCGGCGGTGGCGGCCTGGCCGAGGGCGACCGCGCGGGCGCCGACCGGCACCAGGAGAAACGCGCCGCCCTCGATGCCGGGCGCGGTGTTCTGCGCGAGCGCGGGCGTGGCGCGCGCGGCCGCGAACAGCGCGGCCGTGGCCACCGCGGCCCCGAAACCGGCGCTACAGGGGCTTGGCCTCATCAATGAGCATGATCGGGATGCCGTCGTCCACCGCGTAGCGGAGCCGGCACGCGTGACAGACGAGCTCCTCGCTCGGAGCCGTCCGGTACTCGAGATCGCCCTTGCACTTGGGGCAGACGAGGATCTCCAGCAGGTCTTTCGGCAGCGTCATCGCTTGCGCTCCTTGGATGTGGGCAGCCCGAGCTGTGCGAGTCGCGCCGGGTCGGACCGCCACTTGGGCCACACGGTCACCCACGTTTCCAGATGGACCGGGCGGCCCAGCAGTGCGGCGATCCTGAGCCGCGCCGCCGTGCCGACGGCCTTGATGGTGCGCCCCCCCTTGCCGAGCAGAATCGGCTTCTGGCTTTCGCGCTCGACGGCGAGGGTCGCCCGAATATATACCCCCGTTTCTTCCTCGCGGAATGCGTCGATCTCGACCGCCACGGCGTAGGGCAGCTCCTGCCGGAGCTCCGCGAACACCGCCTCCCGGATGAACTCGGCGGCGAAGAAGCGCAGGGGCTGCGTCCCGACGTCCGCGCCGTCGTGGAGGAAGGGCCCTTCGGGCGCCGCCTCCCGCACGGCGGCCCGCAGCGCGTCGAGCCCTTCGCCCGTGATGGCGGAGACCGCCAGCGCCCCCGGCTCGAGCGCGGGCCGGCGGGCCGCGTCCACCAGGTCGGCCTGGGTATAGACCACCAGGCGGCGGACCGGCCGCGCGCCGGCGTCGCCCAGCAGCGCCTCGAGCGGAGGCGCCGGATGGTCGGCGAGCCGGTGCACGTGCAGGACCAGGTCGGCGCCCGCGATCGCGGCGAGGGCGGCGCGCCGCATCGCGTGCTGCAGCGGGTACGCCGGCTCCAGGAGGCCCGCGGGATCCACGTACACGAGCTGGACGTCGTCGTCGGTCACGAGCCCCTGCACCGGCACGCGCGTGGTCTGGGGCTTGGGCGAGACGATGGCCAGCGGCTCGCCCACGAGCGCGTTCAGGAGCGTGGACTTGCCGGCGTTGGGGAGGCCGGCCAGGGCGACGATGCCGCACTTCGTCATGGTCAGGAGAATAGTGAGGAGTGAGGGAGTTTGCAGGGCAGTTGCGAGACGCCGAGTTGCGAGCGGTTGGGAGGTGGCGAGCCGGAGCGTGCAGTCGAGTTCCGAGTACCAGGGCTCCCGGAGGCCGTTCTGAGTTTTGCAGTCTCCAGTCTCGTGACCACTCGCAACTCGGCGTCTCGCAACTGCCCTGAGTGCTCGGGTTCTCGGTTCCTGAGGACCGAGAAGACGAAAGCCCGTCCGGCTTGCGCCGGGCGGGCTTTCGAAGAGGAATGGCTGGCGGCGGTCTACTCTCCCACCGACGATCGTCAGTAGTACCATCGACGCTGCCGGGCTTAACTGCCGTGTTCGGGATGGGAACGGGTGTGGCCCCGGCGCGCTGGTCGCCAGCCAATACCAGGACAGTTGCGAGAGGCGAGTTGCGTGCAACAGCCTCGCGGCTCACGCACCTGTGCAGGCAAAGTCGAAGACGGGGTGACGTGACGTGCAGAGGTCCAACCAAGGAAGAGATCAAGCCTCACGGGCGATTAGTACGGCTCGGCTGACACGCTTACGCGCCTGTACACCTGCCGCCTATCAACCTGGTAGTCTCCCAGGGCCCTTGAGGGAGCTTGCGCTCCGGGAGCGTTCATCTTGGGGAGGGCTTCCCACTTAGATGCATTCAGCGGTTATCCCCGCCCGACATCGCTAACCGGCGTTGCCGCTGACGCGACAGCCGGGACACGAGCGGTCGGTCCGACCCGGTCCTCTCGTACTAAGGTCGGCGCCCCTCAACGCTCCTACGCCCACGACGGATACAGACCGAACTGTCTCACGACGTTCTGAACCCAGCTCATGTACCACTTTAACCGGCGAACAGCCGGACCCTTGGGACCTTCTCCAGCCCCAGGATGTGATAAGCCGACATCGAGGTGCCAAACCGCGCCGTCGATGTGAACTCTCGGGCGCGATAAGCCTGTTATCCCCAGCGTACCTTTTATCCGTTGAGCGATGGCCCGTCCACACGGTACCACCGGATCACTTAGGCCGACTTTCGTCCCGGCTCGATCCGTCGATCTCACCGTCAGGCGCTCTTATGCCTATGCACTCGCCGTGCGATTACCGACCGCACTGAGAGCACCTTCGCGCGCCTCCGTTACAGTTTCGGAGGCGTCCGCCCCAGACAAACTACCCACCTGCCACGGTCCCCGCTTGCGTCACGCAAGCTGGGTGAGAATGTCACCAAGATGAGGGTGGTATTTCACTGTTGGCTCCCCAAGAGCCGAAGCCCCTGGTTCAGCGCCTCCCACCTATGCTACGCAGATCATGCCGACATCCAATGACAGGATATAGTAAAGGTGCACGGGGTCTTTTTGTCCTGTCGCGGGTAATCGGAATCCTCACCGATACTGCAGTTTCGCCGAGCTTACGGTCGAGACAGCCGTCAAGTCGTTACGCCATTCGTGCAGGTCGGAACTTACCCGACAAGGAATTTCGCTACCTTAGGACCGTTATAGTTACGGCCGCCGTTTACCGGGGCTTCGGCTCGCAGCTTCGCCTTGCGGCTGACCGCTCACCTTAACCTTCCGGCACCGGGCAGGCGTCAGTGCCTATACGTCTGCTTGGATCACGCGTTAGCAGGCACCTGTGTTTTTGCTAAACAGTCGCTTGACGCGATTCTCTGCGACCGGATTGGGCTTGGGCGGCATTGCCCTCACCTACTACCGGCACCCCTTCTCCCGAAGTTACGGGGTAATTTTGCCGAGTTCCTTGACCGTAAATCACTCGAGCATCTTAGGCTTCTCGCCTCACCCACCTGTGTCGGATTACGGTACGGTCACGTCGTATCCTCTCCCACGAGGCTTTTCTCGGCAGTGTGCGTCACCCGCCCTTTGCGGGTCCCGAAGGACCCTTTGGCATCGGCGCTCGGCTACCTGAGTGGATTTTCCGGCTCAGGAACGCCTACCACCTTACATCGGCACAATCACCCTCCGACGGCGAGCTTGCTCCTGCGTCCCCCCTTGGGATCGAACGGCTACGACGTGGTACGGGAATATTGACCCGTTTCCCATCGGCTACGCCTCTCGGCCTCACCTTAGGGACCGACTAACCCTGAGCTGATTGCCATGGCTCAGGAACCCTTGGGTTTTCGATGGCGGGGGTTCTCGCCCCGCTTCGCGCGTACTCGTTCCGGCATCCTCACTTCCCGTCGCTCCACGAGTAAGCTTCCGCCCTCGCTTCGCAGCTCCGGGAACGCTCCCCTACCCCTGGACCGCGGCGAACCGCGATCCAAGCCCTTGCTTCGGCGGACGGCTTCATAGTCCCGACCATTCTCGGCGCGGCCACGCTTGACTGGTGAGCTGTTACGCACTCTTTAAAGGAATGGCTGCTTCTAAGCCAACCTCCCAGCTGTCTAAGCATGCCCACATCCTTCGCTACACTTAGCCGTCACTCTGGGGCCTTAGCAGAGGGTCTGGGTTCTTTCCCTCTCGCCATAGG
>CAWDZR010000007.1:0-7693 GCA_963806755.1 uncultured Gemmatimonadales bacterium | reverse complement strand
ATTCTCGATTACTGATCAGATGAAGAAAAAAGATTTCGATGTTGAATGGTACTTAAATAAGCATAAATCAACTAAAGAGAGAATTGAAAATTATGGAGAGATATATATCTAGGATATTTAGTGGAATTGATGTTAAGAAGGGAGTTAGTATAATTGATCTAGGGGCAGGAATAAATGGTCTTAGTTATGGTTATTTCGATAAATTGAAATCAAAAATAAAGGTAAATTATATTGGTGTTGATGCTGTTGGACAACTTGTAGAGTTGATGAATTTCTATTTTGATAGTCAAGGAATAAATAAAAATGCTCGTGCATATCATATGAGTCTGTTTGAATTAGAGAAAATTAAAGAACTAATAAAAAAACAACCCTCTCCAAGACTAATATTATTGTTTAAAGTTATCGACGCCGCCTTGCGCAGCGAGTCCTCACGCGCGAGCTCGTCGGGCGGCTGGAAGGGCGAGCGCAGCCCGGCGGCGAGCGCGACCTGGTAGATCCTGGTCTCGTGGTCGAAGAACGGCTCCGGCTGGCGCGAACCCCAGGGGGCGCGCACGAGGCTCTGGAACGTGCGGTCGGAGAGGAAGTAGAGCCACTTGCCGTCGGGGCTCCACGCCGGGCTCCACGAGTCCACCCGGTCGTCGGTGAGCCGCGTGTCGCGGCCGGTGGCGACGGAGTGGAGCACGATGCGGCTGAACGTCGCTGTGGGCTCGACGTAGGCCAGCCAGCGGCTGTCCGGCGACCAGCGGAGGTCTGAGTACTCGCCGTCCGGCGAGGTCGCGATCCTGGTCGTGGTCCGCTGCGCCACGTTGAACAGCCACAGCTCCTGGTTCTTGTCGCCGAAGGCGATCCACTGGCCGTCGGCGGACATGATCCCGTCGAAGCGGATCACGGCGGCGCCGCTGGTGAGCTGCGCCGGCGCGCCGATGCCGTCGGCGTCGAGCCGCCACCACTCCGTCTCGCCGCTCTGGTCGGAGAGGGTGTACAGCGAGCGGCCGTCGGGGGCGAAGCGCGCCGAGCGGTAGCGCACGCCGGGGTGGCGCGAGGCCTCCACCAGGCGGCCCGGGCCGACCGGGGCCACGAAGACCTGCCCGCGCGCGGTCAGCACCACGCGGTCGCCGTTCGGGGACAGGTGCGCCGCCGTCAGCCACTCCATCGGCTTGGTGATCCAGTGCTCGCGCGTCTGGTCGAGGTCGGAGGTGAGGGTGATCGGGATCGCCCGGTCCTCGCCGGTGGCGATGGTGTAGAGCCGGAGGTCGGCGCCGAGCTGGTAGACGATGCGCCCCTCGGAGAGCGAGGCGCCGAGCACGTCCCACTGCGCGTGATGGGTGAGCTGCCTGACGTCGCCCCCGTCGGGCGTCATGGACCACAGGTTCATCGTCCCGTCGCGGTCGCTGATGAAGTAGACGCGTCCCTGCCACACCATCGGCTGCTTCGACGTGCCTTTCCAGTCGGCGGTGAGCGGGCGCGCTTCCGCGTCTGCCGGGCCGTAGCGCCAGATGTTCTGCGCGGTCCCGCCCTGATACCCCTTGGTGTGGCTGCCCTGGAAGGCCTGGCGGGTGAAGAACAGCGTCGTGCCCGAGGAGTCGTAGCTGCCGTCCGCGGCTTGGGAAAGCGGCACCGGCGCCGGGGTGTCGGTCGCCGTGTCGAGCCGCACCAACTGAGTGTTGGGCAGCGTGGAGTAGTGGCGGGTGGCGTACAGCACCTGCCCGCCGGGCGTCCAGCCGACGACGGTGGCGCCGCCCTGGAAGGTGCGGCGGCTGGGGAGGCCGCCGGTGATCGGCATCGTGTACACCTCCGTCGGGCCCTCGTAGGTCCCGGTGAAGGCCACGGTGCGGCCGTCGGGCGAGATGGCGGCGTTGGTCTCGAGGCCCGGGTTGGAGGTGAGGCGCTGCGCCTGGCCGCCCTCGGCCCGCACGACCCAGAGGTCTCCCTCGGCCGTGAACACGACAGTGTCGCCGTGGATGGCGGGGAACCGATAGTAGCCCTTCGGCCCCGGCGCCTGCGCGGCGGCGGGTGCGAGGGCGAAGACGAGGGCGAGCGGGAGCGCGAGGCGCATCGGGAGCCTCCGGGGTGCGGTTGCGTCCGGCCGTGGGGCTGGCGGCGGCCTCGCGGCCGGGCGCCTTCAGAAATGTACGGGCGGGACGGGATGGTGTTGAGGGTGGGGGGCCGCGGCGATCCGCCCCGGCCCGTGCCCGTTTCGCACGCGGCCCGGCCGAGCGTATGGTTAGGGTGACGCCGGTGCTATCCGGGGGATCGGGTCTTGCCGGTGACAGCCAGGCTGTCGCGCAGGTTCTACGAGACGTTCGGCGACGACATCGCAAACGAACTGGTGGAGTGGTTCAACCGCGTGGACGACGCGTACCGGTCAGAGTTCCAAGATCTGTTCGACGTCCACTTCGCGCGCTTCGACGCGAAGCTGGAGCAGCGCCTGGCCGAGATGCGGGCAGAGACGGGCGCGCGGATGGGCCAGGTCGAGGCGAAGCTGGAGCAGCGCCTGGCCGAGACGGGCGCGCGCCCCGGCCAGCTTGATGCCAAGATCGAGCAGCGGCTTGCCGAGGTCAAAGGTGATCTGCGCGCCGAAATCGCGGGCGTCCGCTCGGGGCTGATGAAGTGGATGTTCATCTTCTGGGCCGGCAACGTCGTTGCGACGGCGGGCCTCGCCTTCGGTGCCGTCAGCCTGCTCAGAAGGTAGCGCCCCCGGCACGGAGACCGGCGCCACGTCCGCCTTGAGGAACTCCGTGCCGGGTGCGACCTTTCTCCCCCCACGGCGCCGTAGCCAAGTGGTAAGGCAGAGGTCTGCAAAACCTCTATACGGCGGTTCGAATCCGCCCGGCGCCTCTTCTCTCACCACGGACACCCCTGGCGCGTATGCGTTGGCCGGCCACCCGTGCTGCAGTGTTGATCGCGGTACCCCTGGCCGCCCTGGCCGCCTCGGTGCGCCTGCCGGCGCAGACGGTCGAGCGCACCCTGATGGTGGCCGGCGTCGAGCGGCACTACCTCCTTCACCTTCCGCCCCATTTCCAGAGGAACGGCACCGCGGCGCTGATCCTGGCGTTCCACGGCCGCGGCGGCGACGGCGCCGGCATGGAACGGCTGACCCGATTCAGCGACCTGGCCGACCGGGCCGGGTTCGCGGTCGCGTACCCGGACGGCCTCAACCGCAGCTGGAACGATGGGCGCACGGTACCGACGACGACGCGGCGGCGCAGCACGGCGAACGACGTCGGGTTCGTTTCCCTGCTGATCGACTCGCTCACGGCCCAGGTGCGCCCCGATCCGCGGCGCATTTTCGCCACCGGCTTCTCCAACGGGGCGGGGTTCACGCACTACGTCGCTGCGCGCCTGGCGACGCGCATCGCCGCGATCGCGACCGTGTCGGGCGGGATCGCCGACGCCGTGGCGCGGCACTTCTCCCCCGCGGCGCCCGTCTCCGTCCTCATCATCCAGGGGACGAGCGATCCGCTGGTGGCGTTCGACGGGGGAGCCGTCGCGTCCGGGCGCTTCGGCCGGGAGTTGGGCGCCGACTCTTCGGCGCTGTTGTGGGAGCAGGCCGACGGCATCCGGGGCGGGCCGCTGACCGGCACCATGCCGGACGCCGATCCCGCGGACGGCTGCCGCATCGAGTGGCGGCGTTGGACCGCCGGCCTGCGTAGCACGGAGATCCTGCTCTACACGCTCGTCGGAGGCGGCCACACCTGGCCGGGCGGCCCGCAGTATCTGCCGCGGCGCTACATCGGGCCGGTGTGCCGCGATTTCGACGCGACGTTCGCGATCTGGGATTTCTTCACGCGCAACCCGAAGGCGGGCGGGGCCCAGTGAGCCGGGAGGCCGCAGCGGGCGGCGACCTCGCGCGCAAGGCGGAGCGGCTGCGCGCGCTGCACCACGCCGACCGCCCCGTCGTGCTGCCGAACGCCTGGGACGCGGCCAGCGCGCGCCTGTTCGAGGCGGCCGGCTTCCCGGCGATCGCCACGACCAGCGCGGGAGTCTGCTACGCGTGCGGCTACGCCGACGGCGAGCACATTCCGCGGCGCGTGATGCTGGCCGCGGTCGAGCGCATCGCCGGCGCCGTGGCGGTGCCGGTCACCGCGGACCTCGAGGCCGGCTACGGCCCGGGCCGGGCTGCGGTGGCGCGGACCGCGGAGCTGCTCGTCGCGGCCGGTGCGGTCGGGCTCAACATCGAGGACGCACGCGGCCGGCGCCGGCACTCCCTCCTGTCCGAGCTGGCGCAGGCCGAGCGAGTGCGGGTGGTGCGCCAGGTCGCGGAGCGCATCGGCGTGCCGATCGTGATCAACGCCCGCACCGACGTGTTCGACTTCCGCGGGACGCCGGCGGCGCAGACGGCGGAGGCGGTCCGTCGTGGCAACGCGTACCTGGAGGCCGGGGCGGACTCGGTCTTCGTGCCGTTCGTGCGCGACGCCGCGACGATCGCCGAGTTGGTGCGCGGCATCCGCGGTCCGGTCAACATCCTGGGCGGGCCCGGCGCGCCGGCGGTGGCGGAGCTGGCGGCGCTGGGCGTCCGGCGCATCAGCGTGGGGTCGGGCCTGATGCGGGCCACGCTCGGGCTGGCCCGCCGCGCGGCCGCGGAGCTGCGCGAGCGCGGGTCGTACGATCTCATCGGAGAGTGGGCGATTCCCTACGACGAGCTGCAGCGCCTGTTCACCGCCGGAGAAGCGCCGGAGTGAGGAGCGGCAACGCCATGTCGCGACGGGGCCGGATCGCTGCGGGTCAGCGCTTCGGGCGCAAGCTGTAACCGCTACGCGAGCACACCCGGATAGCGGTCCGCGCTGAGCGCGTAGCCCGGGAAGACGACGTCGAGCTGCTGGACTCCGAGGTGGCGCGCGATCACCTCGCCGAACAGGTCGCGGAAGTCGGTCGTGACCGCGAGATCGCGCTGCTGGTAGCGCTGCTCGGGCGCGAGGCCCGGCCAGGTCCCGACTACGCGCCCGCCGCGCACGCCGCCTCCCAGCACGAACATCGCCGTCGCGTGCCCGTGGTCCGTGCCGGCGGTGCCGTTCTCGCGCACCGTCCGCCCGAACTCCGACATCGTCAGCAAGACCACATCGCCCATCCGGTCGCCGAGATCCTGGTTGAACGCGGCCAGGGACTGGGCGAAGTCCTGGAGCCGCCCCGCCAGCTGGCCGCCTTCACCGGCTCCCTGGTTGACGTGCGTGTCCCAGCCTCCGACGTCCACGAACACGATCTCGGTCCCGAGGTCCGCCTTGATGAGCTGGGCCACCTCGAGCAGGGCGTGGCCGAACGGGCCGGGCGGGTAGGCGGCGCCATTGGCGGGCCGGTACTGCGCGGGATTGGCCGCGCGCAGCATGCGCACGGCCTCGAAGCTCTCGGCCGCGGTGCTCGCCACCACGCCGCTCTCCTGGCCCGACCATAGGTCTTCGAACGCCGCCGTGAGCTTGTCGCGCACGGCCGGCGCGCCGGCGGCGATGCCGAAGGCCTGGAGATCCCCGACGGCCAGAGTGGGTGCCGAGCCCTGGAGCGAGCGCGGCAGCTGCGGGCCCATGGCCACGCCGCGGAAGGGGGTGTCGCGATGTTCCCGGTCGTGGAGCAGGCAGCGGTTGAGCCAGCCGTCGGCCGTGGTCGGCACGCCCGGGGTGCCGGTCTCCATGTAGTCCTGCGCGTCGAAGTGCGAGCGCGACGGGTCGGGCGAGCCGACCGCGTGCACGACGGCGAGATGGCCCGCCTCGTACAGCGGCTTCAGCGCGCCGAGGCGCGGGTGGAGGGCGAAGCGGCCGTCGAGGTCGATCCCGGCGCCGGGGCCGCTCCCCGGCCGCGGCACGACGATGCGGCTGCGCTCGCGGTAGTACCAGTCCTCGAAGTACGGGACGACCATCGAAAGGCCGTCCACGGCGCCACGCTGGAAAATGCACACCAGGATCTTCGATCCGGGGCTGCGGCCGGGGACCTGCTGCGCGTAGGCCGCGCGGCCGAGGAACAGCGGGTCGAAGCCGAGGCTCACGAGCGAGAGGGTGCCGGCCTTGACGAAGACGCGACGGGAAAGGGGAGTGCTCATCGAAGCTCCTTCACTGTCGCTGAAAGTCCGGACTCCCGAGCGCCAACCCGATCGCCAGCGCCCTGGCGTTCGCGGCGTTGGGCATGCCCTGCACCTGCTCCCGGATGACCTGCAGCGTGTGGTCGCTCGCCTGGCCGCCGAGCATCGCCGCGTTCACGTGCCGCACCAGCTCGTCGTAGTCCGTCGTCACGGGGCAGATCGTGTCGAGATCCATCGTCACGCCCGGCAGCCGCCCGGCCGCGAGCGCCATGGCGACGTTCATGCGGGTGAGGATCGCCCCGGAGTTCAGCCAGTCCGCCTCGGCCTCGGGATAGCCGTCCGGCGCGATGTGCATGAACAGCGGCTCGCCCAGGCGCGTCAGCACCGAGGCGAGGCGCGGCGAGGTGTCGGGCTCGGCGCCGACGGCGCGAACCGCGCTGGCCAGGAACTCCAGCGGCGTCTTGAAGTGCGCGGTCCGGTTCTCGGGCGCCCAGAAGTCGGGGCTCTCGACGATGGCGAGCAGCACCGAGCGGATGTCGCCGCCGGTGCGCTGCCAGGCCTCGACCGCGGCGTCCACGCACCCGTCGGGCGGGGTGTCCGCCACGAAGCGCTGGCACAGCTCGCGCGAGATGTGGCGCGCGGTGGCCGGGTTCTCGGCGAGCAGGCCCAGCAGGCGCAGGCCCTCGTCCATCCCGTGCCCCGCCGGGAAGCGCACGCCCAGGACGACCTTCTCGCCCCGGTCGTGCGCCCAGTCGTGGTACTCGAAGCCGAACTGCCCGCCCGCCCCCATCGGCCGCGGCCGCGAGATGCCCCAGCCGGTGAAGATGCGCGCCACCTCGATCACGTCCTGCTGCGTGTAGCCCGCGTCCACGCCCAGCGTGTGCAGCTCCATCAGCTCGCGGGCGTAATTCTCGTTGATTCCCGATGGCGCTCCGTTGGCGGCCGGCCGGATCGTCGGGGGCGCGAAGCCGCCGCCCATCCGGCCGAACATCGGCGCGCGGCGAAAGCCCCCGAACGCCACCGCTCTCGCCGGCGGGCGCGAACCCGGCGCGACGCTCTCGGCGTTGTCGAGGTAGAAGAGCATCGCGGGGTGCTCGGCGGTGGCCACCAGCAGGTCCTCGAACCGGCCGAGCGCGTGCGGCCTGATGGCGTGCTCGACGAAGTCGGCGGCCAGCCACCGGTCCTCGCCCTTGGGCAGGAAGATGTTGAAGTGATTGGTCCAGAAGCCCGTCATCACCTCGAGCAGCTGCCGGTCGCTGGCCACGTGGCGCGCCAGCGCCGTCATCATCACGTCGGCGGCGAGGTGCTGATCTTCCCGGCCCATCCGCCGGCGCGCCGCCGAGTCCATCAGCTCGGCGCGGGGCCGCGGGCTGTAGTCCGCGAACAGATCGGTCGGCGAGCGCAACGCCACGGCGAAGGGCTCGAGCACCGCCTGCCCGGCGCTGTCGGGCAGTCGCGACGGATTGAGCTGCTCCCCCAGCCAGCCGGCGATTCCGACCGCCTCGACGTGCGCGACGTCCCCGGGCCGCGGGCCGAACGCCAGGCGGCTCAACAGGTGAACCGCGTTCGCGCTGTCGGCGGGGGGAAACGCCATGGCGCCCGCCGGCACCGGCATCGGCGCCAGCTCCGGCCGGCCCGCGTGGGAGCAGGCCGCCAGCGCGATCGCGAGCGAGCAGCAGATCTTGC
>CAWDZR010000006.1:0-17372 GCA_963806755.1 uncultured Gemmatimonadales bacterium | reverse complement strand
CCGTCGAGCCCCAGGCCCGCCGCGCGCGCCACGAACGGTGCCAGCGGCGGGGCGACGGCGGCGAGCAGCAGCGTCAGCGCGAGCGACGGGACGACGAGCCCGGCCAGGGGGACGGCGAGCACGTTGGACAGCAGCGCGGCGGGCGCCATCGTGCCGAAGGCCAGGGCGCTGAAGGGTGCCGTGGCGAGCGTCGCGCCGCCGGAGACGGCCGCCACGCCGAGCACCGCTCCCGCCGCCCGGCCCCGCGGCACGGCGCGGGCTCGCCGCAGCGCCGCCCAGTGTCGCGCCGCCGCGACGCAGCCGCACGCCCCGGCGAAGGAGAGCCACGGCCCCGCCTCGACGGTCGCGAACGGTTCGACGGCGAGCACGAGGAGCGCGGTGGCGGCGAGGGGCGCGTACGGCACCAGCGGGCGCTGGCGCAGGCGGGCGGCGCACCACAGGGTGAGCAGCCCCAGGGCCCGCAAGGCCGGCGCCGGCAGGCCGAGCAGCGCGACGTAGAGCGCGACCAGCGCCGTCCCGGCAAGCCGCGCCGCGTCGCCGGGCACGCGCAGCACCCGCAGCGCGAGCATCAGCGCGGCGGCGACGATGCCCACGTGGAGCCCCGAGATGGCGAGGATGTGCGCCAGGCCGGCCCGCACGAACCGTTGCCGCACCTCGGGATCGAGCTGGTCGCCGTCGCCGACGGTCAGGGCCGCGGCGAGCGGGGAACGGCGCGGGCCGAACAGCCGCGCGATCGCGCGCTCCGCGGCGAGCCGCAGCGAGGCCCGCGCGCCCGGGGCCAGCGCCAGCGGCCGCACCCGGCGCGCCACCAGGCGCCCCTCCCTCGCGGGCCGGCCGGGCAGAAGGGCTGCAACGCGCGCCGCGCTGCGGTGCCAGGTCCCCACGACCACGGCCCCGGAGGCGGGCGCCTCCCCCGCCCGCGGCCACGCCACGGTGAGGGGTCCGGCGCACGGCGCCGGCCATCGCACGCTGGTGCGCGACGCGGTCCCCGGCGCGGCCAGGTCCCACAACCCGACCACGACCGCCACGCGCTCCCCCTCCCGCCACCGCGAGCGGCAGTCGCGCGCGGCGCGCTCCGCGGCGGCCGCACCCCACACCACTCCCGCGGCCGCCGCCGTGAGCGCGACCGCCCACGGCGCGGCGATGCCGACCGCGGCGCCACGCCAGGACCGCGCCCGCCGCCAGCGCCGGCGCCAGCAGCCAGCCCGCTCCCCCGAGACGCAAAAGGCCGGCGAAATCGCCGGCCACGAACCCGATCGCGCACCAGACGACGGCCGGCATGCTAGCGCCGGCCGCGGCGGCTCAGGGCGACCGGATCGCCCGCACCGGATGCCGCGGCGACGCCGCCACCACGCGCATCGCCTCGAGCAACGCCACCGTGATGTCCGCCCGCCCCTGCTCCGCCTCCATCCGCACCTCGGAGAGGACCTCGCCCTCGAGCGTGGCCACGTAGCGCGGCGGGAGCCGGTTGAGGGCGTACACCATCACGTCCTCGCGGCACATCTTGCACCCGCAGGCCGTGGGCATGGTCAGCAGCAGCTCCGCGTATTCGCGCGCCACCATCGCTTCGAGCACGTTCTTCATGTGTGCCCCTCCACCGCGGCCCGCTCCACCTCGACCGGCACCGCGCTGAACGTCGCGCCCGTCGTGCCGGTGAGCCGGACCCGGCGATAGGTCCCGATCCACTCCGCCGGCCCTTCCACGAGCGCCACCCGGTGCTGGCGGGTGCGGCCCTGCAGCAGCGTGCCGCCCCGGCGCGCCGCCTGCTCGACCAGGACCTCGTGCGTCGTGCCCACCAGCGCGGCGTTGCGGCCCCGCGCCACGCGCCGCACCTCGGCGATGAGCCGCGCGAGCCGCTCCGCCGCCACCGATCGTCGGGCACCGGGTCCGCCAGCCGGGTCGCCGCCGTCCCCGCGCGCGGGCTGAACCGGAAGGTGAAGGCGTCGTCGAAGCCGACCTCCGCCACCAGCGACAGCGTCGCCGCGAAGTCGGCCTCGGTCTCGCCGGGGAACCCGACGATGAGATCGGTGGTGAGGGCGAGGCCCGGGATGGCCGCGCGCAGCCGCTCCACCAGTCGCAGGTACCCCTCGCGCGTGTAGCGCCGCAGCATCCGCCGCAGCACCGCGCTCGACCCGCTCTGGGCCGGCAGGTGCACGTGCTCGCACACGGCCGGCACCTCCGCCATGGCCGCGACCACGCGCTCCGAGAAGTCGTTGGGGTGCGGGCTCGTGAACCGCAGCCGGCGGATGCCCGGGACCGCGCCCACCGCCCGCAGCAGGTCGGCGAAGTCGTGCTCGCCGTCGTGATACGAGTTGACCGTCTGGCCAAGCAGCGTCACCTCCGACGCGCCGCGCTCGACCAGGTCGCGCGCCTCGCGCAGCACGTCGGCCAATCTCCGGCTCCGCTCCTCCCCGCGCGTCATCGGAACTATGCAGAACGTGCACTTGTAATCGCAGCCGCGCTGGACCGTGATCCACGCCGACGCCGCGCCCGCGCTCGCGGGGAGGATGTCCTCGTAGTGCTCGGTGGGGCGGAACGCGGTCTCGACGCCGCGCTCGCCCTCGCGCGCGCGCCGCACCAGCTGGGGCAGCTGCCGGTAGCCGTCGGGGCCCGCGACGAAGTCCACGTGCGGCGCCCGCTCCAGCAGGCCCCCGCCCAGCCGCTGCGCCATGCACCCCACCACGCCCAGCACGTCGCCCGCCCGCTTGGAGCGCTTCAGCTCGCCGACGCGCCCCAGCACGCGCTGCTCCGCGTGATCGCGCACCGCGCAGGTGTTGACGATCACGACCTCCGCCTCGTCGGGCGAGGCCGCGCGGACGAACCCCTCGCGCAGCAGCAGCCCCGCCATCAGCTGGGCGTCGGCCTCGTTCATCTGGCAGCCGTAGGTCTCGATGTAGAACGAGCCCGCGGCCGTCACACGGCCTCCGCGAGGAGCGTCGCGCCGCGCGCGACGAGCCGCGCCGCGACGCGCGCGCGGCCCAGCGCCCACGGCGCGTCGGCGGGCAGGAGCGCCGTGAGGTAGTCCTCCGTGACCGCCTCGCGCACGCCCCCGCGCCGCGATTCCAGCACCAGGTCGGCCCCGCCGCCCGCGCGCCGGCGGCGGTGCTCGGCGCCCTTGGCGCCGCCCAGCGCCCGCAGCTCGGCGCTCCGCTCCCGCACCACCTCGGCGGGCGGCGGCGGGCCGAGCCGCGGCGCGGCCGTCCCCGCGCGCGGCGAGTACGGGAAGACGTGCAGGTAGGTGAACGGCAGCTCCGCCACCAGGCGCACGGTCGCGCGATGGTCCTCGTCGGTCTCGCCGGGGAACCCGACGATCACGTCGGCGCCGAGCCCGAGCGGCGCCACCCGCGCCGCCAGCCGCTCGACCCCCTCGCGGTAGGTCCGCGACGTGTACCAGCGGCGCCCCATCCGTTTGAGGACCCGGTCGCTCCCCGACTGCAGCGGCGCGTGGAGGTGCGGCGCGAGGCGCTCCGGCGCCGACGCCATCAGCGCGACCAGCCCGTCGTCGAGCTCCGTCGCCTCGACCGACGAAAGGCGGAACCGGACTTCCGGCACCCGCTCGACCAGGAACGCCACCAGCGCCGAGAGGCACCACGGCGCCCCCAGGTCCCGGCCGTACGTGCCGATGTGGACCCCGGTGAGCACGATCTCCGCGTGCGCGGCCGTCAGCTGCGCCGCCTCGCGCGCCAGGGCCTCGGGCGCCCGGGAGCGCGCGTCCCCGCGCGCCAGCACCGTCGCGCAGAAGGTGCAGTGCTCGTCGCAGCCGTCCTGGATCTTGAGCCACGCGCGGGAGCCGGACACGAAGCGCCGCAGCCCGTCGCCGCCCGTCGCCGTCACCCCCAGGGCCGTCGCCACGCGCGCGCCGTCGGCACCCGCCACCACGGCCGTCACGTTCGGGAGCCCCGCGATGCGCCCGTCGTCCAGGGCCGCGGCGCAGCCCATGACGACCGTGCGGATCTCCGGACGCCGCCGCGCCAGGCGCCGCACCAGGGCGCGCATCTTCCCTTCGCCCACGTGCGTGACCGCGCACGAGTTCACGACCGCGGCGTCGGCGCCCTCGGGCGCGTCCACGATCGCGCAGCCGGCGTCCTCGAGGCGCTGCCGCACCGCCTCGGTGTCGTACTGGTTCGCCTTGCAGCCGAAGGTATGGAGGTAAACGTTCACGGCCGGACCGTCAGCCCCAGCAGCGTGTTCGTGAAGGTCTCGCGGAGCGGGCCCGCCACCCGCGAGCCCCACTCGAAGGCGACGTCCACCGTCGCGCGCCCGCCCGCCGCGGTGAACCCGAATCCGACGCTCGTCGCGTGCTCGCTCAGGAGCAGCGGCGCGGCGCCGCTGTCCGCGGCGGGGATCGGGAACGGCAGCTGCCGCCACCGGTAGCCGATGCGCAGCGGCACCAGCGACCGGCCCACCCTGAGCAGCGCCACGTCGGCCCCGGCGCCCACGTTCCACACGTCCCGCGCGCCCACCTGCCCGACCGAGACCAGTGCCGCGGACGCGCGGCTCCAGGTCGCGTGCCCGACCGTCGTCGCGAGCACCAGGCCGGTCACCGGCTGATAGGTCAGGCCGGCGTTCATCTCGACCGGCATCGGGACGTCCACCGTCGTGTCCGGCGACTCGGCCCGCAGCCGGCCGGAGAACCGCACGCTCGCCCCGAGCACCACCGACGAGACCGGCGCCGCCACCACGCCGAACGACGCCCCGACGCCGCGGTAGCTGGTGGTGGACTGGACCGTGAACGGCAGGTACGCCGAGTCGGAGGGAAACTGCCGCAGCACGTTGGTCAGCGCCGAGCCGGTGAGCAGGTGCACGCCGAACCCGAATGCGATCCCCGGCAGGCGGTACGCCGCCGCGAAGCGCAGGTCGGTGACGCCGCCCTGCGACCGCGTCTGGTCGTTCACCACCAGCGACGAGTCGCGCGGCTTCACCGTGTCCGCCTGCGCCACGTTCCAGTTGCGATCGAGGTAGTCCGACGCGGTCACGGCCACGACCAGCCGCGGCCCGACCTCGCTGGCGAACCCGAACAGCGGGAAGCGGGTGGAGGTCAGCGACACGGCGCCCGTCCCCGGATCGAACGACCGGCTCGAGCTCGAGGCCACCCCCCACCCGGCCGTCCCCGTCCAGCCGCCCAGCGCCGCCGGATTGACGGTGGACTCGCCGTCGAAGACCGCGTTGGCCGCTCCGAGTCCCGCGCTGCGCGCCGCGACGCCCAGGTCGGGGAAGCCCAGCCCGCGGATGCCGAACACCGAGTCCTGCGCCCGCGCGGGCGCGGCCCACGCCGCGGCCGCGATCGCCGCCACCGCCACCCCGAGCGCGGGTCTCACGGCACCCCGAAGTGGTACGGCTTCACGTACGTCACCCTGAGCTGCGGGCTGCCCGGCCCCGTCCCGGCGCCCTGGAACGCGATCGAACCGAGGATCGAGCCCTCGGGGTACACCCGCAGCACGATGAGCCTGGGCGTGGAGTCGCCCACCGTCGTCCCCCAGAAGCGCAGGATCGGCGCGATGTCCAGCTCCACCTGGCCGCTCTGGCCCTGGTGGATCAGGACGTTGCCGCTGACGGCGGAATCCGGGTACAGCACCGACTTGGTGCCGTAGTCCCGGACGACCGGCTGGGCTATGACCTCGAAGGAGTCGCGCGCGAACCCGCCCGCCGGCTGCAGGGCGTTGAGCAGCAGGGTGGCGCGCACGACCGCGTTGGAATCCACCACGACCTTGGGCAGCGACAGGTAGAGCGTCGAGCGTGCGGTCGGGATGCCTCCGAGCGACAGCACACCGCTCGGCGGCTGCGCCGGCGCCGGCGACGTCACGAACGTCGAGAAGAACGGCGCGACCGAGATCTCCTTGGTCACCGTGTCGAGCGGCGCCTTGGCGTGCACGTAGTAGAAGAGCAGCGGACCGCTGGTGCTGAGATTGCCCGACTGGATGGTGAACGCCGTGGGCGAGGCCGCCACCATCGCGACGCCGAGCGACACGACCCCCGTGTCGGCCGGCGGGATCACCAGGCTGTCGGCGAGGTGCAGGCTGATGGTGTCGCCGGTCTGCGCCGTGTCCAGGACCAGGGTGGTGTCCATCACGGTCGAGTCGGCGAAATACGGCGCGATGGAGGCGTAGGTCGCGCCGGTGTCGAAATTCGCCGGGAGCCGGTACACCAGCAGCCGCAGGTTCTTGACCGCGGTGTCGCGCTGGGCCACGTGGATCAGGAGCACCACGCTGTCGGTATGGCCGATGTAGGCGGTATCCACCGCGCTGCCGATGGTCGGATACCACACGCTGTCCCGGCGCGAGAACCGGATCAGCGCCACCGACTTGAGCGAATCGAAGCTCGACGTCAGCAGGTACGAGGCCTCGCCCACCAGCACGTAGCCCCGCACGCTCGTGTCCGAGGTGACCGGCGCCGTGAGCAGGGTGTCCGCCAGCACGACGTTGCCGGTCGGGCACAGCGAGGGACAGCGCCCCGGGGCGGAGATGTTCTCCGTGCACCCGAGCGCCAGGACCGCGGCGACGACGGCCGCGCTACGCCAGACGGACGTTCTTGCCATGCGCCTCGAAGCTGTCCACGATCGCCATGATCACGGCGTCCACCGGCCGGTCCTTGGTGCCCGGCGTCTGCCGGGCCGACGAGCCCGCGGCGTACAGCACGATCTCGCCCGCCCCGCCGCCCACCGCGTCCACCGCCACGACGTAGCCGCCCTCCGGCTTCAGGTCCGGGGAGAGGTTCTCGACCACCAGGAGCTTGGCCCCGACCAGCGACGGGTCCTTGCGGGTCGCGACCACGGAGCCGACGATCCGGCCCATCTTCATGGCTTCTCCATGAGCTGCTTGCCGGTGAACGCGTGGGGAAGGAGCGCGTCGAGGCGCCAGCTGACCCGGCCGCCCCGCGCGCCGACGGACACGATCTCCAGCTCGACGCCGAATTCCGCCAGCAGCTGCCGGCACAGCCCGCACGGCGCGACCGGCGCGTCGGCGTCGCTGGTCAGGGCGAGCCGCCGGAACGCCCGGTGGCCCGCGGCCACCGCCGACACCAGCGCCGTGCGCTCCGCGCAGATGGTGGCGCCGAACGACGCGCTCTCGACGTTGCACCCCGTGAAGACGGTGCCGTCGTCGGCCTCCAACGCCGCGCCCACGTGGAACCGGGAGTACGGCGCGTAGGCCCGCGCCCGCGCGGCCCGCGCCGCTTCGAGCAGCGCGTCGCTCATGCCAGCAGCTCCGGCAGCATGGACCTGCCGTTCGCCAGGGGCCCCACGCCGAAGTACGCGGCCGCCGTCTGGCCGAGATCGGCGAAGGTGTCCCGCACCCCCAGCGCGACCGGCCGCACCCGCGGGCCGCACACCAGCAGCGGCACGTTCTCCCGCGCGTGGTCGGTCGAGGCCGTGGTCGGATCGTTGCCGTGATCGGCCGTGAGCGCGAACAGGTCGCCCTCCCTCAGCAGCGGGAGCAGCGCCCCCAGCTCGCGATCCAGCTCGAGCAGACCCCGATGGAATCCCGCCACGTCGTTGCGGTGCCCCCAGCTCTGGTCGAACTCGATCACGTTCACGAACACCAGTCCGGAATCTACACGCTGGAGGGCGTCGCGAATAAGGCGGAACGCGTCCGCGTTGGTCGGCGTGTGGGTGGACGTGATGTTCCGCGCGGCGAACAGGTCGTCCACCTTGCCGATGCCCAGCCGCGGCACGCCCGCCGCCGCGAGGGCGTCGAGCAGCGTCGGCCCGACCGGGTCGAGCGAGTAGTCGCGGCGGTGCGCCGTGCGCGTGAACGCCCCGGGCGCGCCGACGAACGGCCGCGCGATGACCCGCGACACCCCGTGCGGTCCGCCGCCCGCGAGCATCGCCCGCGCCGTACGACACCCCTCGTACAGCTCGGCGAGCGGGATCTTCTCCTCGTGCGCCGCCACCTGGAAGACGGAGTCGGCCGAGGTGTAGACGATCCAGTCGCCGGTGGCGAGGTGCCGCGCGCCCAGCTCCTCGATGATCGCCGTGCCCGACGCGGTCTTGTTGCCGAGCACGCCGCGCCCGGTGAGGCGCGCGAACTGCGCCACCACCTCCGCCGGGAAGCCGCGCGGGTAGGTCGGGAACGGGCGGGCCACCGTGAGCCCGCACAGCTCCCAGTGACCGGTCGTGCTGTCCTTGCCCGCGCTCGCCGGCCGCATCAGCCCGTAGGCCGCCTCGGGGCGCGAGACAGGCCTCACCCCGGCCAGGGGGCGGATGCACCCGAGCCCGAGACGCTCCAGCACCGGCACCTGCAGCCCGCCCACGGCGCGCGCCACGTTGCCGAGCGTGTCGCTGCCGACGTCGCCGTACGCGGCGGCGTCGCGGGCCTCGCCGCAGCCGAGGCCGTCGAGCACGATCAGAAAGAAACGCTTCACCGGTACACCCGCGTCACCCGGTGTCCGAGCCCGGTCAGGATCTCGTAGCTGATCGTGCCCGCCATCGCGGCGAAGTCGTCGAGCTCGATCGTGTCGCCCCCGTCGGTGCCGATGAGGGTCGCCGCGCCGCCGGCGCGCAGCGCGCCCTCGCCCTCCCCTTCCCGGCACGCGACCATCGTGAAGTCCATCGTCACCCGGCCGGCGATCGGGAGGCGGCGCCCGCCCAGGAGCACCGCGCCGACGTTCGACAGCGCGCGCGGCACGCCGTCCGCGTAGCCCGCGGCGAGGGTGGCGATGCAGGTGGGCGTGGCCGCGCGGTAGGTGGCCCCGTAGCTCACCGTCGCGCCCGCGGCGATCGGGCGCGTCGCGAGCACGCGCGCCCGCCACTGCACCACCCGCTGCGGGACGTGCGCGCCGGCGCGGCCCCCGTACAGGAAGATGCCGGGGCGCACCAGGTCGCCCGCGGTCTCGGGGAAGTCGAGCAGCGCCGCGCTGTTCGCCGCGTGCACCAGCGGCGGCCGCCGCGCCAGGGCGCCGATGGCGGCCTGGAAGCGGCCCCACTGCTCGATGACCGAGTCGGGGTGCTCGACGGCGGAGTGGAAGTGCGTGAAGGCGCCCTCGAAGCCGGGCGCGGCGCCGAACCGCGCCGCCACGGCGCCGAACCCCTCCCACCACAGCCCCCACCGCGCCATGCCGGTGTCCACCTCGACGTGGAACGGACGCCCCGGCGCCAGCGCGAGCCACGCATCCACCTGCTCGAGGCTGCCCAGTGCCGGCGTGAGGTCGTGGCGCGCGACGAGCTCGAGGGCGCCCGTCTGCGGGCCCATCACCACGATGCGCCGGCCGATCCCGGCCTCCCGCAGCTCCGCCCCCTCGTGCGCCGTCGCCACCGCGAACCCCCACGGGTCCACGGCCTCGAGCGCGCGCGCCACGGGCACGGCCCCGAGGCCGTACGCGTTCGCCTTCACCATCGGGAGCAGTCGCGCGCGCGGATTGCGCGCCTGGACGGTGCGCGCATTGGCGAGCAGCGCCCCCAAATCCACCTCGACCCAGGTGCGGTCCGGAACCGTCAATTGCCCTCGCATCACAAACTGAGTACCGTACCCGGACAGGAGGCTAAATGCAAGACGATACGGCGTTTGGCTCGTGTCTGGCGCTGGTCCGCGACCTCCGCCGCCGGTGCGACTGGGACCGCGCGCAGACGCGGGAGACGCTGCGCCCGTACCTGCGCGAGGAGGTCGCCGAGCTCGACGAAGCCCTGGCCGACGGTGACGAACGGAAGATCGCCGCGGAGCTGGGCGACCTCCTCCTCCACCTGTGCTTCCAGCTCGTGATCGCCGAGGAGCGCGACAGCTTCACGCTGGCCGACGTCGCCGCCGCCCTCGGGACCAAGATGCGCCGCCGCCACCCGCACCTGTTCGCCGGCGAGGCGAAGCCGAACTGGGAGCGCGTGAAGGCCGACGAGCGCCGCCGGGAGCACGGCGACGGCCGCGTCGGCCACCTCGGACACCTGCCGCCCGGCCTGCCCGACCTCGAGCGCGCGTTCCGCTTCCAGGAGCGCGCCGCCGCCGTGGGCTTCGACTGGGACGGCGTGGCGGGGCCGCTCGACAAGCTGGAGGAGGAAGTGCGCGAGGCTCGGGAGCGGCCGGCGGCGGAGATCGGGGACGTGCTGTTCGCGGCCGTGAACGTGGCGCGCAAGGCGGGGACCCACCCCTCCACCGCGCTGCGCGAGGCCACCGACAAGTTCGTGCGCCGCTTCGAGGCGGTGGAGCGCAAGGCCGTCGAGCGGGGCGTGGAGCTGGGGCGCGCCGACCTGGCCGCGCTCGACCGGCTGTGGGACGAGGTGAAGGCGGGCGAGGCTACGGCGTGAGGCGGTAGATCATCCGCGGGTAGGCGATCGCCTCGCGGATGTGCTCGAGCCCGCAGATCCAGGCCACCGTCCGCTCGACGCCGAGCCCGAACCCGGAGTGCACGAAGGTGCCGTACTTCCGGAGATCGAGGTACCAGCCGTACGCTTCTTCCGGGAGGCCCTGCTCGCGAATGCGCGCCAGGAGCCGGTCGTAGTCGTCCTCGCGCTGGCTGCCGCCGATGATCTCGCCGTACCCTTCCGGCGCGAGGCAGTCGTCGCACAGCACGGTGCGCGGGTCGTCGGGGTTCTCTTTCATGTAGAACGCCTTGGCGGCCCGCGGGTAGTTGTAGACGAACACGGGCCGATCGCGGCCCTCGGCGACCAGCGTCTCGTCTTCGGCGCCGAGGTCGGAGCCCCACGTGACGGAGGAGCCCTTGGTCTTGAGCAGCTCCACGGCCTCGGTGTACGAGACGCGGGGGAACGGCGGCACGATGGAGGCGAGCTTCGCGGTGTCGCGCTCGAGCTCCTTCAGCTCCTCGCCGCGCCGGTCGAGCACGCGCGCCACGACCGCGCTGATGAACTCCTCCTGCAGCCGCATGTTGTCGTCCGAGGTGTTGAACGCCACCTCGGGCTCGACCATCCAGAATTCCGTCAGGTGCCGGCGCGTCTTCGACTTCTCGGCGCGGAACGTGGGCCCGAAGCAGTACACCTTGCCGAGCGCGGCGCACGCCGTCTCCACGTACAGCTGGCCCGTCTGGGCGAGGTACGCCTTGCCGAGGTCGAAGTAGTCCGTGGCGAACAGGGTGCCGCTCGACTCGCCGATGCTCCCGGTCAGGATCGGCGTGTCCACGAGGAAGAAGCCGCGCTCGTGGAAGAAGTCGCGGATCGCCTGGATGATCTCGTGACGTATCTTCATGATCGCCACCTGGCGCCGGCTCCGCAGCCACAGGTGGCGGTGATCCAGGAGGAAGGGGGTGCCGTGCTCCTTCGGGGAGATCGGGAAATCCACGCTCGCGCCCAGCAGCTCGATCTCACGCACGGCGAGCTCCACGCCGCCCGGGGAGCGCTGGTCGGCGCGCACCTCGCCGACGAGGCGGACGCACGCCTCCTGGGTGAGCGCCTGGAAGCGCTGCCAGGCCTCCTCCGGGACGTCGGCCTTGGCGAGCACGCCCTGCAGGTAGCCCGAGCCGTCGCGGACGACGACGAAGGCGATCTTGCCCGACGACCGGGTCGTGACCACCCATCCCTGGACGGTGACGACCGAGCCGATGTGGGCGGGAAGCGCGGAGATTTCGAGGTGCGTCGGCATGGGACGTGGCGGGTAATCTGGCCCGCGGCGCTGCTCGCCGTCAACGCGTGCGTCACCGTCGCGCGGCCGGCGCCCGAGTCGCAGGAGCACTCGTGGCGCGCCTATCTCGGCTCGAGCGAGCGCGCCACCCCAGTCCCGGCGACGCTGTCCGGCGACCCGGCGCCGCTGTGGCGCGTCACGGTCAATCGCGGAGTGGTGGGCGCCCCCGCGGTGACCGAGAGCCTGGTCGTCCTGTCGCGGCAGGATCGCACGGTGACGGTGCTCGACCGCCGGACCGGGGCCATGATGTGGGAGCGCAACCTGAGCCACGACCTCGGGAGCGGCCCGCTGGTGGACTACGACCGCATCTACGTCGCGACGCTGCACTCGGACGGGCGCGTCTACGCCCTCGGCCTGCCGCGCGGCCGGACCGAGTGGAGCACCAAGGTCGGCGACGTGGCGGCGCCGCTGGTGGTGCACGACACCCGGTTGTACGCGGCGACCACCGAGGGGGAAGTCGCGGCGCTCTCCACCACGTCGGGCGATCCCGACTGGCGGGCGCGGGTGGGCGGCGCGGTGCGGGCGGCGCCGCTCGTCGCCGGCGGTGCCGTGATCGTGGCGACCACCGACGATTCCCTCTACCTGCTCGATCGCTCGACCGGCGCGGTGCGCGTGCGCCGCGCCACCGAGGGCGCGGTCCTCGCCGCCCCCGCGCTCGCCGACAGCGTGGTGCTGGTCGGCACGACGACCGGACGGGTGGAGGGCTGCGACACCGCCACGCTCGCGCCGCGCTGGACCGTGGAGACGGGCAGCGGGATCGTCGGCTCGGTCGCGGTGCAGCGCGACACTGCGTTCGTCCTCACCGAAGCCGGCGCGCTGTGGCGGATTCCGCTCGCCGCGCCCGCGCGGGCGACCTCGCTCGCCCTGGGCATCGTCGCGCGGGCCGGGCCCATGCCGGTCGCCGGCGGCGTGCTCCTCGCGGCCGTGGACGGGCGCCTGCTGCTGGTGGACGGCGCCGGCGCCACCAGGTGGTCGGCGCAGCTCCGGGCGCCGGTCCTCGCGCCGCCGCTCGTGGACGGCGGCCTGATCCTGGCGGTGTCGGAGCGGGGAGAGGTGGTGGCGTTCCGATGACGCGCCCCGTCGCGGGGACGAAGCGCGGCAAGGTCGCCGGCCTCGCCGCGGGCCTGGCGCTGGCCGTGGCGCTGGTCCCGCAGCCCGCGCGCGCCCAGGTGGACACCGCGGCGACGCGGGTGCACGAAAGCGCGTCGCCCGTCGGCTGGGCCAAGTGGGTCACCGCGGCTTTCGCGGCCGGCTTCACGGCCCTCGGTGTCGAGCAGCACAACTCCGGCAACGCGGCCTTCCGCTCCCTCATCCGGTACTGCGGGCAGGTCACCTGCGCGCTGACCCCCGGCGGCACGTACGTCGACGGGTCGGCCGAGGCGACGTACCAACACGTGGTCCGCAGCGACCGGGCGGCGCGCGTGTGGCTCGTCGCCGGCCAGGTCACGGCGGTGGGAACGGCCGTGCTGTTCGTGGTGGACCTGATGCGTCAGAGGGAACCGCCGAACATTCCCTACTCGGGGCTCCTGGTGGAGTCGGAGGACGGCGTGACGAGGGTGGGGTACAGGATACCGGTCAGGATCGGAATGTGGTGAGGGGTGAAAGGTGAGGGGTGAGATGCTTAGGTGAGAGGTGAGGGGTCGAACGGCGTGAGAGGCCTTGCCACCCTCTCACGCCCTTGCCCCTCTCACCTCTCGCCCATCCGTCTCACTCCTCACGCCTCACCTCTCACTTGCATCCCCGCAGTACTTCTCGAACGCCTCCCGGAGGTGCTCGGCGATCTCCGGAGCATCCCGCCCCTCGATCTCGCTGCGCTGCATCATGAAGACCAGCTTGCCGTCCTTGAACAGGGCCACCTGGGGCGAGGACGGCGGATAGCCCTCGAAGTGGCTCCGCGCCCGCTCCGTGGCCGCCCGGTCCTGCCCGGCGAACACCGTCGTGAGGCGCTGGGGACGGTTCGAGGCCTCCTGCAGCGCGAGCGCGACGCCCGGCCTCGCCCGGCCGGCCGCGCAGCCGCAGATCGAGTTCACCACCACCAGCGTCGTCCCTGCCGCACCCGGCAGCTTCGCGTCCACTTCCTCAGGCGTCCGCAGCTCCTCGAATCCCAGGCGCACCAGCTCCTGGCGCATCGGAGTCACAAACGCCTCGTCATACATCGTCTGCGCGGCGCCCGCGGGCTGCCGCATAATCTTGAGTGGTTCCATAGTGATTAATAGTAGGGCCTGGCCCCTGCAGTTCCAACCGGTGAATATCGCGACTGTCCTGCTTCGAGCCGGTGCAACTCACCCTCCTGATGCTTTGGGAGCGCCCGCCGCCGCGTCGCCGAAGACAAGGCCGCTTTCCTCAGCGGGCGTTTCCGCCTCGCCGCGGAGCGCCCGGACCTCCTCGTCGCTCCGCCCCGCCGCCTTGAGTTGGCGGTCCATCACGAGGCGCCGCACCGCCGCCTTCAGGGTACCGAGCGCGAGCGTGGCGCAGCGGGGCCGCGAGCTGACGATGTCCGTCCCGAGGAGGTCCATCATCTCCTCGTAGGTGAACCCCATCACCTCGTCGAACGTCGGGTGCTCCCGGTTCACGCGCTCGGCGAGGATGGACGCCGCGGCCTGGCTCAGCGTGCACCCCTCGCCCTCGTAGCTGAGCGCTTCCACGCGGTCCCCACCCGGCGCGGCCTTCACGTACGCCGTCAGCAGGTCCCCGCACCCCGGGTTCCCGCCCGGCATCCGTACGTCGGCATCCGCCATCGGGCCGCGGTGCCGCGGATGCTGATGGTGATCCACGAGCCAGGCTATGCGGGTTTCTCTGTCCACTCACCCCTCATGTCTCGTAACCGCTCGCAACTCTCCGTCTCGCAACTGGACTGCCTACTCGCCTCTCGGTGCCGAGCACTCACGGCTTCTCCACTGGTGCTCTGACGAGGTTCCCCCACTCCGTCCACGACCCGTCGTAGTTCCGGACCTTGGCATAGCCGAGCAGGTACTTGAGCGTGAACCAGGTATGGGACGATCGCTCGCCGATGCGGCAGTACGCGATGATGTCGTCGTTCTTGTCGAGCCCGTTCTCCTGCCGGTAGATGGTGTGCAGCTCCGCGGCCGTCCGGAAGCAGTGCGTCTCGGCGTTCACGGCGCGGCCCCAGGGGATGCTCTTGGCGCCGGGGATGTGGCCGCCCCTGAGCGCGCCCTCGTTGGGGTACTCGGGCATGTGCATCCGCTCGCCGCGATACTCCTCGGGGCTGCGGACGTCCACCAGCTTGTGGTGCGCCTGCACGTGGGCCAGCACGTCGTCGCGGAAGGCCCGGATCGCGCGGTCGTTGCGCTCGCCGACCTTGATGCCGCCGGCGGGGTGGCGCACGGCGTCGGTCACGAGCGGCCGCGCCTCCTCGGACCAGCGCTGGCGGCCGCCGTCCATCACCTTGACGTTCTTGATGCCGAACAGGCGAAACACCCAGAAGGCGTACGTCGCCCACCAGTTGTTCTTGTCGCCGTAGAAGACGATGGTCGTATCGTCGTTGATGCCGCGGCCGCGGAGCAGGGCCGCCATCTGGTCCCGGTTCACGTAGTCGCGCACGACCTGGTCGTTCAGGTCCGCGACCCAGTCCATCTTCACCGCGCCGGGGATGTGGCCGGTCTCGTAGAGCAGGACGTCCTCGTCCGATTCCACGATCCGTACGCCGGGGTCCTTGAGATGCTCGGCGACCCACTGGGTCGAGACCAGCACCTCGGGGTGGGCGTAGCCGCGATCGGTGATGGGAGCGACGGCGGGAAGGCTGTGGGGGTCCGGCATGGTGCGGCTCCTGCTGGTGTAACGGTGGCCTGGGATCTTCTCCAGTACCCCCGCTCCCCCTGCCGCGGTTCCCGCGCCGCACGCGCCGCGGCGGAAGCCGCCGCCGGGCGCGGCGATCAGCCGGGGATCGCCCGGAACAGCTCCAGCCCGCGATCGAAGCGTCGCCCGATCTGCGCCACCACCGGCCGGAGGCCGCGGGCGCCGAGGGTGGGGTCGGCGGCGATGACGTCGCGGGCGAGGCGGTGGGCGAGGGCCAGCAGGTCGGCGTCCTTCGACCAGTCGGCGAACCGCAACTCCACGGCGCCGGCCTGTCGCGCGCCGACCAGCTCCCCGTGCCCGCGCTCGGCGAGGTCGAGCTCGGCGATCGCGAATCCGTCTTCGGTCGCGGCGAACCGCTCGAGGCGTTCGCGCATGCCCCCGTCCGGATCGCGGACCCCGTCGGACACCATCAGGATGCAGTGGCTCGCCGCGGCGCCGCGGCCGATCCGGCCCCGCAGCTGGTGGAGCTGCGCCAGGCCGAAGCGGTCGGGGTGCTCGATGATCATCACCGTGGCGTTGGGCACGTCGATCCCCACCTCGATCACCGTCGTGGCCACGAGCACCTGGATCTCGCCCGCGCGGAAGCGGCGCATCACCTGGTCGCGCGCCTCGGGCGCCAGGCGCCCGTGCACCAGCCCGACCGCGAGCCCGCGGAAGATCTCCTTCGCGAGGTAGTCGGCCATCTTCGCGGCGGCCTTCACGTCCAGCTTCTCGGTCTCGTCGATGACGGGGTACACGATGTACGCCTGGTGGCCCGCCTGCACCTCGCGGCGGACGAAATCATAGACGCGGGCGCGGGCGCGGTCGTCGCGGATCGCGGTGCGCACCGGCTTGCGGCCGGGCGGCAGCTCGTCCAGACGCGACACGTCGAGGTCGCCGTACAGGGCCAGCGCCAGCGTCCGCGGGATCGGCGTCGCCGAGAGCAGCAGGACGTCCGGTCCCTCGGCGGCGTTCTTCTCGGCCAGCAGCGCGCGCTGCGCCACGCCGAAGCGGTGCTGCTCGTCGATCACCGCCAGGCCGAGGCGGCGGAAGGCGACCTCGCCCTGGATCAGCGCGTGGGTGCCCACCACCAGGCGCGCGCTGCCCTGCTCCAGCCGCGCGTGCACGGCCGCTTTCTCCGCCGCGGAGAGCCGCCCGACCAGCAGCTCCGGCACCATGCCCAGCGGCGCCAGCAGCCGGGTCAGCGTGGCCGCGTGCTGCTCGGCCAGCAGCTCGGTCGGGGCCATGAGCGCGGCCTGAAAGCCGTTTTCCACCGCCACCAGCATCGCGAACAGCGCCACGACGGTCTTGCCGGAGCCGACGTCGCCCTGCAGCAGGCGGTGCATGCGCACCGCCGACGTCTGGTCGGCCACGATCTCTTTGAGGCAGCGCTTCTGCGCCCCGGTGAGCTCGAAGGGGAGCTGCTTGCGCAGCGCCGTCGTCAGCTCGCGCCGCAGCTCGAAGCGGATGCCGGCGCGCGACTGCTTGGCGAGCCAGCGCGCGCGCGCCAGCACCAGCTGGAAGAGCATCAGCTCCTCGAACGCGAGCCGGCGGCGCCCCGCCTCCGCCTCCGCGATCGCCTGCGGCCGGTGCACCTGGCGCAGCGCCTCGGGGAGCGCCATCACGCCCGCCGCGGTGCGCCAGGCGGCCGGCAGCTCCTCGGCCACGTTGGCGAGCAGCCCGTCGAGATGCCGGTCCACCAGCCCGCGCAGCTGGCGCACGGTGAGCCCCTCGGTCACCCGGTACACCGGCAGCACCTGGCCGCGCGGCTCCTCGTCTTCGGCGGCGAGCACGACGAACTCACGCGGCTGCAGCTGCTTGCCGTGGAAGTGGCGCACGGGGCCGGCCACGAGCAGCAGCTGGCCCTTGGTGATGCTCCGCTCGAGGAAGGGGCGGCCCGGCCATCCGCACTCGATGAGCCCCGACGCGTCCTGCAGCACGACCTGGAAGACGCGCAGCCCGCGGCGGGTGGGGATGACGCCGGACGACACGACCCGCCCGACGACCGTGACCTCCTCCCCG
>CAWDZR010000005.1:0-19419 GCA_963806755.1 uncultured Gemmatimonadales bacterium | reverse complement strand
CAGACCTCCGCTGGTCGCCGGACAGCAGGTGGCTCGCGTACGTCGAGCCGACCGCGACCTTCGGCCGCATCGTGCTCCACTCCGTCGCCACGGCCGCGACACGCGGCTCACCAACGACCGCGTGGACTCGTACAGCCCGGCGTGGAGCCCCGACGGCAAGTGGCTCTACTTCCTCTCCGACCGCACGTTCCAGAGCCTCGTGGGCGCCCCCTGGGGTTCGCGCCAGCCGGAGCCGTTCTTCGACCACGAGACCAGGATCTACCAGGTCGCGCTCGCCGCCGGGCTGCGCTCGCCCTTCCAGCCGCCCGACGAGCTCGTGCGGAGGACACGCTGCGCAAGGCGGCGGCGCCGGCTGCCGAGCCTGCCCCCGCGCGCGGACGTGCGCCGCGCCGCGCGGCCGGCGACACGGCGCGCCCGGCGCCGAAAGACACCGTGCCCGCCGTGGAGGTCGCGCTCGACGGGCTCCCCTCGCGCCTCTACGAGGTGCCCGTGCCCGCCGGCGACTACGGCGATCTCTCGGTCAACAAGGGGCCGGCTGTTCTGGACCTCGAGCGAGACCAGTCTCGAGGGCAAGCAGCACCTCATGGCGCTCGACATCAAGGCGGAGCCGGGCGAGGCCGCCCGGCTGGTGGAGGACGTGAGGAGCTACGAGCTGTCGCCCGACGGGAAGAAGCTGCTGGTCCGCAAGGACGACGCGCTGTACGTGATCGACGCGGGGTCCGGCGCCGGCGCCAAGCTCGACGACAAGGCCCGCGTGGACCTCTCGGGTTGGACGTTCTCCTTCCCGCCGCGCGAAGAGTGGCGCCAGATGTTCGTCGAGGCGTGGCGCCTGGAGCGCGACTACTTCTACGACCGCGGCATGCACGGCCTCGACTGGCCCGCGATCCTCGCCAAGTACCAGCCCCTGGTGGACCGCGTCACGGACCGCGACGAGCTGTCCGACCTGCTCGCGCAGATGGTGAGCAACCTCTCGGCGCTCCACATGTTCGTCTACGGCGGCGACCAGCGCCGCGCGCCCGACCAGATGCAGCTCGCCTCGCTCGGCGCCTGGCTGGTGCGCGACACCGCCGGCGGCGGCTGGCGGGTGGAGCACCTCTATCCGCTCCGATCCCGACTATCCCGCGCGACGCCGGCCCGCTCGCGCGGCCCGACGTCGGGCGTGCACGAGGGCGACGTGATCCAGACGATCAACGGCGTCGCCACGCTCGGCGTGGCAGAGCCCGGCGCTGCTGCTCCGCAACCAGGCGGGCCGCCAGGTGCGCCTGCGCGTGCTGCCCGCGGGCGGCGCCGGCGCTCGCGACGTGATCGTCACGCCGGTAACCGCAGCAACGCGCCGCCGACCTGCGCTACGACGACTGGGAGTACTCGCGGCGGCTGCTCGTGGACAGCGCCAGCCACGACTCGATCGGCTACGTGCACCTCCGGGCGATGGGCTCCGAACGACATCGCGCAGTGGTTCCGCGACTTCTATCCGGTCTTCAACCGCCAGGGCCTCATCATCGACGTGCGGCACAACAACGGCGGGAACATCGACAGCTGGATCCTCGGGCCGGCTGATCCGGAAGGCGTGGATGTACTGGCAGCCCCGGGTCGGCAACCCGTACTGGAACATGCAGTGGGCGTTCCGCGGCCACCTGGTCGCTGCTGGTGGACGAGTGGACCGCGTCCGACGGCGAGGCGTTCAGCGAGGGGTTCCGCCGCCTCGGCCTGGGCCGGATCATCGGCACGCGCACGTGGGGCGGCGAGATCTGGCTCACGCTCCAGCAACGTGCTCGTGGACCGCGGGATCGCGACCGCGGCCGAGAACGGCGTGTACGGGCCGGAGGGCGCGTGGCTGATCGAAGGCCACGGCGTGGATCCCGACACGGTGGTGGACAACCTGCCGCACGCGACGTTCGCGGGAGGCGACGCGCAGCTCGACGCGGCGCTCGCGTACCTCGAGCGCGAAATCCACGAGCACCCGGTGCCGGTGCCGCCGCACCCCGCGTATCCGCGGCCGCGGCGGCCCTGAGCGGCCGGGAACGGGCAGGCTACTCCAGCTTCGCGTCCAGCTCGACGGCGACGTTGCCCTTGAGGGCGCCGGAGACGGGGCATCCGTCCTTGGCGGCCTCGGCAGCCTTGGCGAAGCCCGCCTGGTCGAGGCCCGGCACCTTGCCGCGCGTCACCAGGCGCATCTTCGTGATCTTGAACCCGTCGCCGACCTTCTCGATGGTGCACGCCGCCTCGGTGGCGACGCGCGTCGCCGGCTTGCCCGCCCGCTCCAGCCCGGCAGACAGCGCCATGCTGAAGCAGGCGGCGTGCGCCGCCGCGATCAGCTCCTCGGGATTGGAGCCCGGCGCCTGCTCGAACCGCGACCCGAACCCGTAGTTGCCGCCGACCTGGCCGCTCTCGGCCTTGAAGGTGCCCTTCCCGCCCTTGAGCCCGCCTTCCCAGACCGCCGATGCTTTGCGAATTGGCATGGAATACCCCGCGAGGAGGTGATGGAGTGATGAGGTGATAAAGGTGATGAGGGAGGGCTCAGGAATACAGGGTGGACGGGGTCCGGCCCAACTGGCGGGCGGCGGGGAACGGGGCTAGCGTTGAACCACACATCCATCAACCATGTGAGCTTCGCCATGCCCGCCAAAAAGAAGAGTGTCCGGAAACCCGCGAAGTCGAAGCGGGCCAAGCGCCCCGCCGTGCGGTCCCGCGCGTCGCATGCGCGGCAGCAGCCCGAAACGCTGCGGCTGCGCTCCTGCACTGCCGGCCTGCACGGTGAACGACATCCACAAGAGCGTCGCCTGGTACCGCGACGTGCTGGGATGCGTGGTGGCGGACCGCTGGGAGCGGGACGGCCAGCTGCAGGGGCGCCACGCTGAGGGCGGGGGCCGTCGAGTTCTTCCTGGGGCAGGACGACTGGCGGAAGGGGCGCGACCGGCAGAAGGGCGAGGGCTTCCGGATCTACTGCACCACCGCCCAGAAGGTCGAGGCGCTGGCCGCGACGATCAAGTCGCGGGGCGGCGTGCTGCTGCACGACGTTCAGACGGAGCCCTGGGGCGAGCGCGACTTCGCGGTCGCCGACCCCGACGGCTTCAAGATCACGATCAGCCAGTCGCGCTGACCGCACCCCCGGGGGGGTCAGCGCCGCCGCTGTAGCGCCTTGAGCAGCTGGATCTGCCCGGTGTGGTAGAGATCGTGCGCCGCGATCCCGAAGATCTGTTCCGCCACGACCCACGGCGACTTCCCGACCCGGCCCGCCGAGGCGCGCCGGCGGCAGGCGGCGCACCGCGCGACGTCAGCAGCTGGTGCTGGCGCTTGAGCAGTGCCAGGTCGGCGCGCCACGCGGCGGCGTCCGGGCGCGCGGGCAGCCGCGGGAAGTTCCGGGGCCCGCGGGGGAAGGCGGTGCGCGGGCCGCCCGTCACCCGCTCGCGCACCACGTGCTTCCAGTACGCCGTGTGCAGCACCAGCTCCCACACGTTGTGACGCCCCGGCCGCGGTCGCCACAGCGCCTGGCGGGCGCTGAGCCCGCGCACCGCGCCGCTCAGCGTCGTTCCCTGCCAGCCCTTCGCCACGAACGCCTCGTCGAGCACCTGCAGCAGCATCGGGATCCGCGCATCGCCGCGTCGCATCGCTCACGCCTCGCTGGGGACACGGGCGTAACTTAAGTTGCCTGTTCCTCGACCGGGACCTCGGGTGAGCGAAGCCCTGTCCGCCAGCCAGCGCGCCGTCCTCGCCGCCGTGTGCGAGACCCTCCTGCCGGAGATCCCGCGCCCCGAGGATCCGTCGGGCTTCTTCGCCACCGGCGCCCGTGCGGCCGGCACGGCCGAGCGGGTGGAGCGACTGATCGGGCAGCTGCGGCGATCCGCTCGACCGCACCCGCCTCCTGCTGCTGCTCGGCGTCGCTCGGCTCGCCGTTTGCCAACCTGGTCACGACGGGGCGCTTCTCCGCCGCTCCAGGAGATGGACGCCGCCGCCCGCGAAGCCACGCTGCGCGGCTGGGCGACGTCGGCGCTGCCGCTGAAACGCGCCGGCTTCCAGGCCCTGAAGCGCCTCGCGCACGTAGCGTACTACTGCTGGCCCCTGCCGGACGGCGGCCACCCGGCGTGGCGCGCCGCGGGCTATCCCGGCCCGCTGCCCGCAGCCCGCGGCCGGGACGGAGCCGCTTCCGGTGCTCGCGGTGGACCGCGACACCACGCTCGACTGCGACGCCGTGGTGGTCGGGTCGGGCGCCGGCGGCGGCGTGGTCGCCGGCCTCCTGGCCGCGGCGGGCCGGAGCGTCGTGGTGCTGGAAAAGGGCCCCAACCCGGGGCGGCGCGACATGACCCAGGTCGAGGGCGACATGCTCGGCGCGCTGTACCTCGACGGCGGGCTGCTGATGACGCAGAGCGGCTCGATGCCGTCCTGGCCGGGAGCTGCCTCGGGGGCGGCACGGTCGTCAACTACACCACCAGCTTCCCGCTCCCGGACGAAACGCGGCGGGAGTGGGACGCGAAGAGCGGGCTGGCGCTGTTCGCCGGCGCGGAATTCGAGGCGTCGGTCCGGCGCGTGAGCGAGCGGCTCGACGTCGGGACGCGGTGGACCACCCCCGGCGCGCGCGACGCGCTGCTCGAGCGCGGGTGCCGCGCCCTCGGGTGGCACGTGGACGTGATTCCCCGCAACGTGACCGGCTGCCGCGAGGGTCTCGAGTGCGGCTACTGCACGTATGGCTGCCGCCACGGCGCGAAGAACTCGACGGCGCGCACCTATCTCGCGGACGCCGCCCGCGCCGGGGCACGGCTGATCGCGGGGTGCGACGCGGAGCGGATCACCGTCGAGCGCGGCCGGGCGACCGGCGTGGTGGCCACGGCCCGCGGCGCCGACGGCCCCCCGCACCGGCTCGCTGTTCGCGCGCCGCTGGTGGTGGCGGCGTGCGGCGCCGTGAACACGCCCGCGCTGCTCGTGCGCTCGGGCCTCGGCGGCCCCGCGGTCGGCCGCGGCCTCCGGCTCCATCCGGCCACTGCCGTGGCGGGGATCTTCCCCGAGCGCGTGGAGCCGTGGACCGGCGGCCTCCAGACCCGCTACTCCGACCAGCTCGCGGACCAGCACGACGGCTACGGCGTGAAGTTCGAGACCGCGCCCGTGCACTACGCACTTCCGGCGAGCGGCTTCGGATGGGAGAGCCCGCGCCAGTTCAAGGAGGACGTCGCGCGGCTCGGCCACCTCAGCATCGTCGGCGTGCTGCTCCGGGACCGCGACGCCGGGCGCGTAGCCGTGAGCCGCCGCGGCCGCGCCCGCGTCCACTACGAGCTGTCGGCGTTCGACGCGGCGCACGTGCGGGAGGGCCTGCGCGGCGCCGCGCAGGTGCTCGCGGCGGCCGGCGCCACCGAGATCTTCTCCCTCCACACCCCACCGGCGCGCGTCCGGCCGGGCGAGCGCGGCTGGCTCGACCGGTTCACGCGCAGTGCGACAGTCGCGGCTACCGGCGCTGCCGCATGTCGTACATCAGCTTCCACCAGATGGGGAGCGGCGCCATGGGCGCCGACCCGCGCCGCTCCGTGGTCGGCGAGAGCGGCGCCGTGCACGACGTAGCGGGGCTCTACGTGGCCGACGGCGGCGCCTTCCCCACCTCGAGCGGCGTCAACCCGATGATCACGATCATGGCCATCGCCGACCACGTGGCGCATGCCGCCCGGGCCGGGGCGTGACGCCCACGGCGACGGGCGCTCGAGCTGTCGCTGGTCGTCTTCCAGGCCAGCGTCACGCTCGGACTGGCGGTGCTGTTCCTCGCGCTCGCCGTGACGTACCGCAAGCGGCACTTCGGCGTGTGGGGCGGGGCGTGGAGCGTCTATGCGCTGCGGCTCGTGATCATCGCCCTGTTCCTCGCGACCGGCAACCGAGATCTGGCTGTTCTGGCACCAGGTCGCGACCGGATGGACCGCGTTGCTGCTGCTCTGGGCCGCCGTGGTGTTCGCGCGCCAGCTGCCGTGGGACCGCCGCTACTACGTGGCCTTCCTCATTCCCGTCGCGTGGTCGTACATCGCCATCTACCGGATTCAGAACTTCCTGCTCGCGGCGCTGCCGGCCGTGGTGTTCCTGAGCCTGGTGACGCTCGGCACCGGCGTGGTCTTCCTCCAGTACTGGCGGCGCGCGGCGTCCAAGGGCGCCGCGGTGCTCGGCGTTCGCGTTCCTGCTGTGGGGCCTCCACCACCTCGACTACACCTTCCTCCGGGCGCGCGGCGCCTGGGTGCCGTACGGCTACTATCTCGACCTGCTCTTCGAGCTGGCCGTGGGCGGCGGCATGCTGCTGCTCGTGCTCGAGGACCAGCACCGCGGGATCGCCGCGCTGGCCACGCTGTCCGACGACCTGCAGCGCAGCCTCCGCCCCGGCGACGTCGTGGCGGCGGTGCTGGAGCGGCCGCTCGCCTTGCCGCCGGTCGTCGGCTGCGCGCTGTACCAGGAGGGCGGGGAAGGCGGGGCGGCCCGCACCCTGGCGTTTCGCGGTGGCTCCGGCGTCTGTGCCGGCTGGGGCACGTCCCCTCTCGCGGTCGCGGCGCCGGGCGACCCCGATACGGCGCCCATCCTCGCGGCGCCGCGCGAGGGGCTGCCGCACGTCGTCCACCACTGGCCCAGGGCGGCCTCCGGCGGCGCCGGCGCGCCCGCACCCCACCCGTACGCCGCGTTTCTCCCTATCTTCATGGGGGAGCGGCCGGCGGGCACGTTCGTGATCGTGGCCCGGGCGCGCGATCCGTTCGCCTCCATGGATCGCGGGTTCCTGCGGGCGCTCGGGCACCAGATCGGCGCCGCGCTGCAGCACGCGGAGCTGTACGCCGAGCTGGAGGCGCGGAGCGCGGAGCTGGCGCGCGCCTCGACCTCGCTGCTCCGGGCCGCCGAGACCGAGCGGGGCCGGATCGCGCGCGAGCTGCACGACGAGACCGGCCAGGTGCTCACCGCCATCAAGCTGGAGCTGGCGGAGCTGGAGCGCTCGCTGGCCGGCGTCGGGGGCCCCGACCGACGCGATCGCGCGCATCACGGACCTCGCGGGCCGCGCGCTCGAATCCATCCGGGCCACCGCGCGCGGCCTCCGGCCGGCCGTGCTCGACGACCTCGGCTTCCTCCCGGCGATGCGCGCCCTGGCCGAGGATTTCGCGGGCCGCACCGGGGTCGCGGTCGACCTGCGCGAGACGCCGCTCCCCAGGCCGCCCGCGCCGGAGGTCGAGGTCGCGGCGTACCGGGTGCTGCAGGAGGCGCTGACCAACGTGGCGCGGCACGCCGGCGCGTCGCGCGTCGAGGTGCGGATCGCGCCCGCCGACGGCGAGCTGGTGCTGGCGGTGCAGGACGACGGGCGCGGATTCGCGGCGGGACCGGCCGGCAAGGCGGCGGCGGGCCACGCCGGGCTGGCGGGGATGCGGGAACGGGTCGTGGGGGCGGGCGGGCGGCTCGCGGTCACGAGCGAGCCGGGCCGCGGCGTGCGGCTGGAAGCGCGATTGCCACTGGGAGACGACGATGGCTGAGAAGATCACCGTCCTGCTCGCCGACGATCACACCCTCGTGCGGGACGGCGTGCGCCGGATCCTGAGCGCGGCCGGCGACATCACGGTGGTGGCGGAGGTGGGCGACGGCGAGGCCGCGGCGCGGGAAACCGTCGAGCGCCGCCCCGACGTCGCCGTCCTCGACATCACCATGCCCAAGGGCGGCGGGCTCGAGGCCGCGCGGCAGATCCGGGCCCGGGCCCCCGAGGTCCGGATCCTCATCCTCTCGATGCACCTGCAGCCCGAGTACCTGATGGAGAGCGTGCGGGCCGGCGCGCACGGCTACCTCGTCAAGGACGCGGCGGCCGGCGAGCTGGTGCAGGCGGTGCGCGAGGTGTGCGCGGGCAACTCGTACTACAGTCCCGCCGTCTCCCAGCAGCTTTCCGACCTGCTGCGGCGCAAGCTCGAAGGCGAGGAGGTGCAGAACGCCCTCGAGCGGCTCTCGCCGCGCGAGCGCGAGGTGCTGCGCCAGATCGCCGAGGGCGCGACCAACAAGGAGATCGCCCAGGCCCTCGGTATCAGCGTGCGCACCGTCGAAACGCACCGCGACAGCCTGATGCGGAAGGTCGGCATCAAGACCGTCGCCGGGCTCACGCGCCTGGCGCTCCGCTCCGGCCTGATCAGCGACGAACCGTAGGACCCGGACCGACGACGATGCGCCTCCCCACCCCTCGCCTGCGCCTCCTCCCCGCCCTGCTTGTCCTCTCCGTCGCGGGCGCGCCCGCCGCCGCGCAGTCGGCGCCCGCCGCGGTGAGCGCCGAATCCCTGCGCGCACACCTGTTCGCCATCGCCGACGATTCGATGCAGGGCCGCGCGACCGGCAGTCGCGGCGACGCGCTCGCGAGCGCCTGGGTGGCCGACCAGTTCGCGCGCGCCGGTCTCCGGCCGGCGGGCGACAGCGGCACGTACTTCCAGACACTGCCGCTGGGGCGGGTCGCGCTCGACACGGCCGAGGGCATCGAGGTCCGCGGGCGGCTCCTCAAGGCCGGACGCGACGTCCTGCCCGCCGGCGTGGACCTCACGTGGACCGTGGACAGCGCCACCGTGATCTTCGGCGGCGTCAGCGACGACAGCACGACCTGGCCCGCGGCCGAGCAGTGCGCCGGGAAGCTCGTCGTCATGCGGCCGCCGCCGGGTGGGGATTTCAACGCGACGATGCACTCCATCCTGCTGCTGCGTCACAACCCGCGGTTCCGCCGGGTCGCCGGCTTCGCCGTGGCGGCGCGGGACGAGGCGCCGTCGTGGCTCGTCGAGCGTCTCGTCGCGGGTCACCTCACCAGCGACACCCTGCCGTTTCATCTCCTCCGCGGCTCGGAGCTGGTGACCGCGGAAGCCGCGTCGGCGCTGCTCGGAGCCCCGCTCGACGACGCGGTGACCGGGCAGACGGGACCGACCGTTCGGGCCCGCGTCCTCTTCCGCTGGTACGCCATGCCGTACCCGGTCCGCAACGTGGTGGGCGTCCTGCCCGGGCGGGACGCCGCCCTGCGCGACACCTACGTCTCGCTCTCGGCGCACCACGACCATCTCGGCCTGCACCTGCCGCCGCTGGACCACGACTCGGTACGCGCGTTCGACCGCGTGCTGCGCCCCATGGGCGAGGACTCGCCGCCCCGGGAGCCCACGCCGTCCGAGGCCGCCCGCATCGCCGCCCTGCTCGACAGCCTGCGGGCGGCCGGCCCCGACCACGAGGACTCGGTCTACAACGGCGCCGACGACGACGGCTCCGGCACCGTGGCGCTGGCCGAGCTGGCGCGCGTGCTCGCCGCGGGGCCGCGCCCGCGCCGCTCGATCCTGTTCGTCTCGCACGCGGCGGAGGAGCTGGGCCTGGTGGGGTCGCATTGGTACACCGATCACCCCACGGTCCCGCGCGACTCCATCGTCGCCGAGATCGACATGGACATGATCGGGCGCGGGGACGCCCGCGACCTGCCGGGGGGCGGCCCGGGCTACCTGGAGGTGGTCGGCAGCCGCCGGCGCTCGACCGAGTTCGGAAACCTGCTCGACACGGTGGCCGCGCACGAGCCGGCGCCGTTCCACCTCAACTACGCGTACGACACACCCGGCAACCCGCTGCAGTACTACTGCCGCGCCGACCACTACAGCTACGCCCGCTACGGCATCCCGTCGGTCTCGCTCTCGACCGGCGAGCACCTCGACTACCACCAGGTGACCGACGAGGCGCAGTACATCGACTACGCGCAGCTGGCGCGTGTGACGACGCTGGTGCGCGACCTCGCGCTGGCCGTGGCCGATCTCGACCATCGCCCGGTGGCGGACGGGCCGCGCCCCAACCCGAGTGCCCCCTGCCGGCAGTGACCTGACCGGGCACGGATTTCACGCCGTTGCCGCTCCCGGGGTTGCACCTCGGACCATGACGATGCCCGACGGCACCGACCGCGCATCGCGCCACGTCGCGCTGCTCCTGGCCAAGCACGGCGACGAGCTGGCGCGGCACATCCGCCGCATCGTGCGTGACGACGACGCGGCCCAGGACATCCTCCAGGACACGATGATCCGCGCCTACGGCGCGCTGGACCGGCTCGCGGCCGGCTCGAACGCTCGCGCCTGGCTGTATCGCATCGCCACCAACGCCGCCTTCAACCACCTCCGTCGCGCGGCGCCGCGAACGGTCGGCGCTCGAGCGGCACGCCGCGGAGCACGAGGCCGCGGGTCCGTCGGCGGACCACCACGGCGACGACACGGACACGCGCCGCGCGGCGCTGTGGTCCCGGGTCGCGGGCCTGCCGGAGCGGCAGCGGCTCGCCCTCACGCTGCGCCTCGCCGACGAGCTGGACTACGAGGAGATCGCGCGCCGCCTCGGCGGCACCGCCGCCACCGCGCGCGCCAACGTCTATCAGGCCACGCGCAAGCTGCGCCTGAGAGTGGGGGAGCCATGATCGTGGAACAGGCGGCCGCCGAGCGCCGGGCCGTCGAGCGCATCGTGCTCGGCGCCTTCGGCACGCTCACCGGCCGGCGCAGCGAGCCGCTGCGCTACGCCATGATGGACGATACCCCGGTCGGGGTCCTCGGCCTCGCGGCCGGGGAGCGGGGACTGCGGCACCTCAACTTCACCCGCGACGAGGACGAGTTCCTCGAGCGGCTGCTGGCCGAGCACGGCGACGTGCCCGCTCCTCCGCTCGGCCGCGCTCGACGACGTGCGCCGCGCGCTCGAGCGCTACTTCGCCGGGCGCCGGCTCGACTTCGAGCTGGCCGTCGACCTGAGCACCCTGCCCCTCTTTCAGCGGCGCGTCCTCGACGCCACCGCGCAGGATCCCGGCTGGCCACGTGGCCACCTACACCGACGTGGCCCGCCGGGCCGGCTCGCCCGCGCGCCTCCCGCGCCGCCGGCAACGCCCTGCACAACAACCCCGTCGCCATCGTCGTCCCCTGCCACCGGGTGCTGCGCTCCGACGGCTCCCTCGGCGGCTACGGCGGCGGGCCTGCCCATCAAGGAGTGGCTGCTCGAGCACGAGGGGGCGCGTCCGGCATCTATCTAGTATTGCAACGATACCTATTGACGTCATAGCGTTGACAAATAGCTATCGTGACGATAGCTATTTACAATGACGCTGGGCCGGTTCGCCACCGCCGTGGGCGCGACGCCGCGCTGGGTGCTGAACGCCCTCACGCGGCTCGGCGTGCCGCGGCGCTACGACGAGCCGCTGGCGCGGCGGCTGGCGCTGGCCCGGTTCGTCGCCGAAACGGCCGGCACGCCCCTGTCCGAGGCCTTCACTCTCGCGCGCCGCGCGCTCGCGGAGGCCGATCCCAGGGGCTCGTGGCGTCTGGAAGGCCCGGGCGGCGTGGCCCTGACGGTGGACATGCCGCGCTTCTTCACGACCTACGGAGCCCGGCTGGCTCTGGCCGTGAACGCGTACGGCGAGCGCGTGCGGGGGCGCCGCGCAGGGCGGCGGGGAAGCGCCATCGAGCGGGCGAAGGCCTACGGCGTGGACGTGACCCTGCTCGATTCGGCCCTGGGCCGCAGCCCGGAGGAGCGGGTGCGCCGCGCGGCGGAGGACATGGCCTTTCTCAGCGACGTGCGCGGCAGGGCGACCGGCTCGTGACCATGCGCCTCGCCGCGATCCTGCGTGGCCTTCACGAGGCCGGCGTGGACTGTGTCGTCGTGGGGGGGCTCGCCGCCAACGTCCATGGATCCGCGCGAATCACTGCGGACGTGGACGTGTGCTACGACCCGTCCCCGGAGAACCGCGACCGGCTGGCGACGGTGCTCGCGGACTGGCACGCCTACCTCCGTGGGGTCGAGCCGGGCCTTCCGTTCACGATGGACGCCCGCACCTTGAGGGACTCGCCGGTCCTGACCCTGGTGACCGACCTGGGCGACCTCGACGTGATGGACCGGGTCGCCGGCGTGGGCGAGTTCGCCGCGGTGCGGGCCGCCTCCGTCGAGGTGGACCTCGCCGGCGTGCCCGCGCGGGTGCTGGCGCTCGACGCCCTGATCGCGGCCAAGCGCGCGGCCGGCCGCCGCAAGGATCAGCGAGTCGTTGCTCGAGCTGGAAGCCCTTCGCGAGGAGCGGCGCCGGCGGGGGATGTAGATTGCGCCTGACCCGGAGGACGACGATGCATGCACCGCTCAGGAAGCCCGTCTTCGCGCTGCTCGCCCTGGTGATCGCGCCCGCGCTGGCGCGGGCCCAGGCGAGCGATTCCTGCCCGCTCCCCCACGCGCGCACGGTGGACACGGTGACCGACTACTTCGGCACCCGGGTGGCGGACCCGTACCGGTGGCTCGAGAACACCGATGCGCCGGACACGAAGGCGTGGGTGGACTCCGAGAACTGCGTCACGTTCGCCTACCTGGCCCGGATCCCGGAGCGCGCGCGGATTCGCGGGCGCCTGACGAAGCTGTGGAACTACGAGCGCTTCGGGCTGCCCGCCCGCGAGGGCGGCCTCTACGTCTTCTCGAAGAACGACGGCCTCCAGAACCAGTCCGTGACCTGGTGGCAGCCGACGCTGGCCGCCGAGCCGCGGGTGCTGCTCGACCCCAACACGCTCTCCAGCGACGGCACCGTGGCCCTCACGTCGTGGGACGTCTCCCACGACGGGCGCTGGTTCGGCTACGGCACCGCCGCCGCCGGGTCCGACTGGAACGAGCTGCACGTGCGCGCCATCGCCACCGGGCGCGACCTGCCCGACACGCTGCGGTGGATCAAGTTCTCGGGCCTGTCCTGGACGCACGACGACGCCGGCTTCTTCTACAGCCGCTTTCCCTCGCCCGTCGGCAACGCGCTGACGAGCGTGGTGCAGAACCAGAAGCTCTACTACCACCGCCTGGGGACCGCGCAGGCGGCGGACCGCCTCGTGTACGAGCGGCCCGACCATCCCGACTGGGGCTTCGACGGCAGCGTCACCGAAGACGGGCGCTACCTGATCATCTACGTCTCGCTTGGCACCGACTCGCGCAACCGGATCTACTACCTCGACTTGGGGAATCGACGCCGGCCGCGCGTGGCCGGCCGGGTGGTGCGCCTGCTGGACGGTTTCGATGCGACCTACACCTTCGTCGGCAACCGCGGGCCCGTCTTCTACTTCTTCACCAATCTCGACGCGCCGCGCGGCCGCCTCATCGCGATCGACACTCGCCGGCCCGACCGGCGCCGCTGGCAGGAGATCCTGCCGCAGACCGACCAGGTGCTGAGCGACGTCACCCTCGTCGGCGGCAGGTTCGTCGCCGATTACCTCGTGGACGCGCACAGCCGCCTTGCCGTCTTCACCGCCGCGGGCCGGCATGTCGCCGACGTCGCCCTGCCCGGCCTCGGCACGGTGGCGGGCGTGAGCGGCCGCGCCGACGGCCCGGAGATGTTCTACGCCTTCACGTCGTTCCTCTACCCCACGACCATCTTCCGCTACGACGTGGCCACCGGCGCGGGCGCGGTCTGGAAGGCACCGCACCTCGACTTCGACCCGGGCGCGTACGAGACCGAGCAGGTGTTCTACCCCGGCAAGGACGGCACCCGCGTGCCGATGTTCATCACGCACCGCCGCGGCCTGGCGATGGACAGCGCCAACCCCGTGCTGTTGACGGCGTACGGCGGCTTCGACATCAGCAACCTGCCGTACTTCTCGGTGGCCAACGCGGTGTGGCTGGAGCTTGGCGGCACGCTGGCGCTCGCGAACATCCGCGGCGGGGGCGAGTACGGCGAGGCGTGGCACCAGGCGGGCATGCACGAGAAGAAGCAGAACGTGTTCGACGACTTCATCGCCGCCGCGGAGTACCTCGAGCACGACGGCTGGACGCGGCCCGCGAAGCTCGCGGTCCAGGGGGCCTCGAACGGCGGCCTGCTGATCGGTGCGGTGGAGGACCAGCGCCCCGAGCTGTTCGGCGCCACGCTGCCCGCGGTCGGCGTGATGGACATGCTGCGGTTCCAGAAGTTCACGATCGGCTGGGCGTGGGTGACCGAGTACGGCTCGTCCGACAGCGCCAGCCAGTTCCCGTATCTCTACCGGTACTCGCCGCTCCAGAACATCAGGCCGGGGACCCACTATCCGCCGACCCTGGTCACCACGGCCGACCATGACGATCGCGTGGTGCCGGGGCACTCCTTCAAGTACGCCGCGACGCTCCAGGCCGCGCAGGGCGGCCCGGCGCCGATCCTGATCCGGGTCGAGACCCGGGCGGGCCACGGCGGCGGCATGCCCGTCTCGAAGCAGATCGACCTGGTGACGGACGAGTGGGCTTTCCTGGTGAAGAACCTGGGAATGACCCTGCCCGCCCAGTAGGGGGCAGTGCGGAGGGTTCGGACTTCAGAGCAGTTGCGAGACGCCGAGTGCGAGCGGTTGTCAGACTGGAGACTTCAGAGGGCAGAGTCGGGGTGGCGGCTCTGCCCTCCGTCGCCTTTTCAGATCAGGTCCGGCAGCTCGGCCACGCTCCCGATGATGCGGTCGGGCTGGATGCCGCTCGCATTCACCACCTCGTCGCGGAACTTGCCGGTGCGCACCATCCAGGCCGAGAGCCCGGCCCGCTGGGCGCCCTCCACGTCGCCCCACAGATCGTCGCCCACCATCACGACGTCCCGCGGCGCGGCGGCCGCGGCGACCGGGAGCGACGACAGCGCCGCGCGGTAGAACGCGGCCGACGGCTTGCCGCACAGCGCGGCGGACTTGCCGGTGGCGTATTCGAGCGCGGCCACGAAGGGGCCCGCGTCGAGGGCGAGCGCGTCGCCCTTGAGCCAATACCGGTCGCGCTGCAACGCGAGCAGGTCGGCCCCGTCCATCAGCTGATGGAACGCGCGGTTCAGCGTGGTGAAGTCCCACGCCTCGCCCATGTCCCCGACCACCACGGCCTCGGGATGCTCGGCCGCGAGGTCGAAACGGGCGAAATCCTCCGCCGTCTCGGGCGCCACGTACGCCGCGACGCGCCGGACGCCACGGCCGGCGAGCAGGGCCACGCCCGCCATCACGGCCGTGATGATCTCGGCCGGCTCCACGGCGAAGCCGTAGCCTGCCAGCCGATCGGCCAGCAGGCGCCGGGACCGCCGCGTGGTGTTGGTCACGTAGCGGAACGGGACGCCGCGGCGCCGCAGCTCGGCCAGCGCCTCCACCGCGCCCGGAATCGGCCCGGCGTCGGTGTACAGCGTCCCGTCCAGATCCAGCAGGAAGGCCTGCGGCGTCACGCCCCCCGCCCCGAAGCTCTTGCTCCTCTCACCTCATCACCTCTATCACCTCATCACTCCCTCACCTCCCCGTCAGGTCAGTACTGCCCCAGATACTTCCTCACCTCCCACTCGCTGACCTGCGAGATGTACTCCGCCCACTCGGCGCGCTTGGCTTCGAGGTAGCGTCCGGCGATGTGCTCCCCCAGCGCCGTCATGACGATCGGGTCCTTCTCGAGGCAGTCCAGGGCCTCGTGCAGGTCGCGCGGCAAGTCGTCGATGCGGTGGTGACGCCGCTCGCGATAGGTCATCGTGAAGATGTTCTTGTTCACCGGATCGGGGGGCGTGAGCTTGCGCTCGATCCCGTCGAGCCCCGCCGCCAGCTGTACCGCCAGCGCCAGGTAGGGGTTGGACGAGGGATCGGGCATCCGCAGCTCGCAGCGGGTCCCCGACCCGCGGCGGTCCGGGATCCGGATCATGGGCGAGCGGTTCTTCATGCTCCAGGCGATGTTCACCGGCGCCTCGTAGCCCGGCACCAGCCGCTTGAAGCTGTTCACCAGCGGATTGGTCACGGCGCAGAAGCCGCGCGCGTGGTCCAGCAGGCCGGCGATGTACTGCAGCGCCGGCTTGGAGAGCTGCCACTCCGTCTTGGGGTCGAAGAACGCGTTCTTCCCGCCCTGGAACAGGCTCTGGTGGGTGTGCATGCCCGAGCCGTTCTGCCCGAAGATCGGCTTGGGCATAAAGCTCGCCACGAGGTCGTAGCGCTCCGCGGCGCTGCGGACCACCACGCGGAACGTGGCCAGGTCGTCCGCGGTCTTGAGCGCGTCGGCGTAGCGGAAGTCGATCTCGTGCTGCCCCGGCGCCACCTCGTGGTGCGCCGCCTCCACCTCGAAGCCCATGTCCTCGAGATCGGCCACGATCAGCCGCCGCGCGTGCTCGCCGCGGTCCACTGGGCCGACGTCGAAGTACCCCGCCACGTCGTGCACCTCGGTCGTGGCGTCGCCGTGCGCGTCCTTGTAGAACAGGAAGAACTCGGCCTCCACGCCCGCCATCATCACGTAGCCGAGCTTCCTGGCGCGCGCCACCTGCTGCTTCAGCGCCAGCCGTGGGCAGCCCGCGAAGTCGGAGTCGTCGGTGTTCTTGATGTCGCAGATGAGCCGCGCGACCAGCCCCTCCTCGGCGCCCCAGGGGAAGATCCGGAAGGTGTCGAGGTCCGGCGCGAGCAGCATGTCCGACTCCTCGATCCGCACGAACCCCTCGATCGAGGAGCCGTCGAACATGATCTGCGCGTCGAGCGCCTTCTCGAACTGGCTGCGCGGCACCTCGACGTTCTTCACCACGCCGAGGATGTCGGTGAACTGCAGGCGCAGGAACCGGACGTTGAGCCGGTCGCACACTTCCAGAATGTCGCGCTTGGTGACGCCGGTGGCGCGCAGCATCGCGCGGTAGTCGGCGTCGAGGGCCATGGGCAGGGACCGCGACAGGGCGTGAGACGAAACGGGCGCGACGACCGTCGCGCCCGCCTCGCCCGACACCGTGCCGCGCGTGCGGCGCGGACGTGGGGTCATGACCACTCCAGGTGGGACGTGGAAACGCTCAAGCGTCGTAGTACAGGAAAAACTCGTACGGATGCGGCCTGAGCGCCACCGGCTCAAGCTCCTTCTTGGTCTTGTACTCGACCCAGGTGTCGATCAGGTCCTGGGTAAATACCCCACCCTGGAGTAGGAATTGACTGTCGTTCTTCAGGGCGTTGAGCACCTCGCCGAGCGATCCGGGCGTGTTCTTGACCCGCTTGCGCTCGTGCAACTCGAGGTCGTAGAGGTCCTTGTCGATCGGCGCCGGCGGCTCGATGCGGTTCTTGATGCCGTCGAGTCCGGCCATCAGCAGCGCCGCGAACGTGAGGTACGGGTTGGCCGCCGGGTCGGGCGCGCGGAACTCGATCCGCTTCGCCTTGGGCGACTTCGAGTACATCGGAATCCGGCACACCGCGCTGCGGTTGCGCTGCGAGTAGATCAGGTTGATGGGCGCCTCGTACCCCGGCACCAGCCGCCGGTACGAGTTCGTGGTCGGCGCCGCGAACGCCAGCAGCGCCGGCGCGTGCTTGATCAACCCGCCGATGTAGAACCGGGCCAGGTCCGACAGCCCCGCGTAGCCGCGCTCCGACCAGAACAGGTTGGTGCCGTTCTTCCACAGGCTCTGGTGCACGTGCATCCCCGAGCCGTTGTCGCCGAACATCGGCTTGGGCATGAAGGTGGCCGTGTAGCCGTGCTCGTGGCACACGCCCTTGACGATGTACTTGAACATCATGACCTGGTCGGCCATGCGGACCAGGGTGCCGTACCGCATGTCGATCTCGGCCTGTCCGGCCGTGCCTACCTCGTGGTGCTGCACTTCGACGGCGATCCCCGAGGCCTGCAGGGCGAGGAGGATGCGCGAGCGCAGGTCCTGGAGCTTGTCCACCGGCGGGACCGGGAAATAGCCCTCCTTGTGCCGCGGCCGGTGCCCGAGGTTCGGCTCACCGCCGTCCCGGCCCGAGTTCCAGATGCCCTCGTCCGAATCGATGTGGTAGTAGCCCTCGTGCGCGTTCTGGTCGAAGCGCACCGAGTTGAAGATGTAGAACTCGGCCTCGGGGCCCCAGTACGACGTCGTCGCGATGCCGCTCTTGACCAAGTACTGCTCCGCCTTCTGCGCCACGTAGCGCGGATCACGGCTGTACCGCTCCCCCGTGATCGGGTCCTTCACGTCGCACGTGAGCACCAGCGTCGGCACCTTGAGGCACGGGTCCACGAACGCCGACGCGGCGTCCGGGATCAGCAGCATGTCGCTCTCGTTGATGGCCTGGAACCCGCGGATGCTGGAGCCGTCGAACCCGAGCCCTTCCTCGAACACGTCCTCCCTCAGCTCGCCGAGAGGGATCGAGAAATGCTGCCAGGCTCCGGGCAAATCGCAGAAGCGCACGTCCACGACCTGCACCCCCGACTCCATGGCGCGCCGGATCACCTCGGCCGGGCTCGCCTGGGGGGACGCGGCCTTGGTGCCGCCGTTCTTCTTGGTGGTGCGGGAGGGCATCGTCGCGGTCATGGGCGGATCCTGGTCAAGTGAAGAGTCGCAACCTACCCGTGGTCGTGCACGTTGTCAAGCAAACTCTGTGCAAAACGCACGCCCGAAGATGTGAGGCCGTCTTCCGCATCAATTCAGTGCATTTAGTGCTGCAGAAGTGCGACAGGTGTGGCGCCTACGCGGTCAGCCCTTCGAGGAAGGTCCACAGCTCCACGGCCGAGAACCGGCGGGCCCGGTCCACGACCTCCTTCTCGGTCCACTCGAGGAACACCCAGGCCGTGGCCCGGTGGCGGTCGTCGCTGAGGAAGTGCAGCCGGCCGCGGATCGCTGCGAAATCGGGATGGGGCTCTACCTGGAGGTACACCTCCCAGCGGGCGCCGCCGCGGGCGAGCTGGCCGAGGTGGAGCGCGGTCGCAAGCCAGGGGTAGCGCGGCGACGGTTCCATGCGGCGCGCCGGACCTTACCCGTCGTCAGGGCCGTCGCCCGTGCGCCCGGTGGCCCGTTCGGCCGCCTCGACGAAGCCCCGGAGACTGGCCCCGATCACCTCGTCGAGATACTGGTCGATCGCGAGCATCACCTCGAACGCTTCGCCGCGGTTCCAATCCAAGGCCTGGCGCAGGAACCGCCAGATGGCGCGGCGGAGGTGGCGGAACTCCCGGTACAGGTCCGCCGCGTCGTAGTGCGCCAGGCCGCGCAGCTTGCCGAAGCGGAGGCCGCGACGCCGACGGGCGATGGAGCGGTCGGGCGAGAGGGCGTCCTCGCCTTCCCGGAGCGCCTGGGCGATGTCGGTGAGGATCGCCGGCACCTGGTTGGTGAGCAGCAGGTCGGGGAGCCGTGCGTCCCCCGCGATGGCGGCGTCGCCGCGCACCGCCTCGCGCCAGCTGTCCGCGATCTGCGCCGCGTGGTTGAGAATCGCATCGCCGGCGTCCCGGTAAGGCTGGCTGACGAGGGCCATGGCTTGAAGCTAGGGCTGGGAGTAGCAGAGTTCCAGAGTCGCGGCGGCGCACCACGCACGGCGTCGGATGGGCGGAATCCCGAGCGCCCGGCCTGCGTTCCGAGCGCCGCCCGGCGCCGGCGCGGCGCCGATCGGCGAGATTGGCAGAGTCCTCCCTCCCGTTCTAGCTTACCGTCATGACTCCCAACCTCCAGAAGTGCCCCTCCTGCGGGGCGATGAGCGGCGGCAAGTTCTGCTCCGAGTGCGGCGCGCCGCTGGGGCCCGCCACGTGCCGCTCGTGCGGGGCGCAGCTCTCCGGACGCGCCAAGTTCTG
>CAWDZR010000004.1:0-47980 GCA_963806755.1 uncultured Gemmatimonadales bacterium | reverse complement strand
AGCGCGAGGTCGAAGCCGCGCTTGATCAGCAGCTGCCGCCACTTGAGACTCGGGGCGGACAGCTCGACCACGTAGCCGCCGTCGCGGGGCACGATCACCGGCTGCACGCCCGGCACCTGAATCTGGCGCGGCACCGTCAGGAGGTGGCAGCCGGCGGTCAGGGCCGCATCCACCACCGCGTCGAACTCGGATGCGTTCAAGTGCCCGCAGACCACGACACTCTCTGCCTGCGAGTCGTGCAGCAGCCGCGCGAAGTCCGCAACCTGGCCCCGCGCCCCCGGCGCCGGCGGCGACGCCAGGTCCACGAACCCAAGCGACCGGTGCCCCGCCAGCACGCTGAACGCCGGGCTCGCCTCGGCCTGCAGGCACTGCTCCGCCGGCCCCACGAACAGAGTCGCCGCGGCGTTCTGCTCCTGCGGATACACGGCCGACACCGCACGCTCGAGCGTCATGCGCTCGGCCACGAGGCCGATCCATACGAGGATGGTCGTGAGTGTGTACTCCATGACGACCGACCCGATACCGTCCGTCCACAGCCGCATCCACAGCGGCAGCGCGGTCGCGAGCGCGCACGCGATGAACAGCCGCTTCGGGTCGCGGCGACTGCGGCCCCGGCCATAGTTGCCCGCGATGAGCAGGCTCACGAGCAGGGCGGCCGCGAACTGGTAGCCGCTCAGCGTCCCCCTGGGCAGCACGCCGCGAACGGCGTTGCCGATCAGGGGTCCGAGCACCTCCTTGTCGCGCACCATGCGGAGCAGGCCGCGCATGATCATGAAGGAGGCCATGTCGGCAAGGAGCAGGACCGAGAGGCGGCGCAGCGACCGCCGCACCGCCCGGCGCAGGTTCTCCGGCGCGCGGCGCTGCAGGCGCAGGCGAAGGCGGGCAGCCGGGTCGAGGCTGCGCTGGAAAGCATCCGGCACTGAACGCCTCCCGAACAGCCGGCGCTTCGCCGCGCCCCGATCAGCTTCGGGTTCGGCTACCTCGGTGGCCTCGGAGGCCGCCGATCCGGAGATGTTGCCAGGAGACGCTTCCACGAACTGCCCAATCTACCTCTCGTTGAGCGTCCGCACTACCTCTGAAGTCCACCGTACGGCGTGACCCAAGTCACAATCCCGCATGCGGTTCCGGCCTTAGACAGAGAACTGCCTTGAGGGTCTCCACCCCACCCGAGCGCACCGCACTCGTCAGGGCCCCTTCCCACCCCCGCTCCACCACGTCCCGGAGACGCAGGTCGGCCTCGGCCGGCATCAACCGGTCGGCCTTGTTGAGAGCCATCACGACCCTGGGCGGTGCGGTGTGAGGCTCCGCGCCATCCGCGCCCAACCCATGCAGCACCTCACCCACCACCTCCGCCTGCTCAAGCCACGCCGGATGGCTGGCGTCCACCACGTGCACGATCACGTCGGCGTCCCCGGCCTCCTCCAGCGTCGCCCGGAAGCTCGCCACCAGGTCGTGCGGCAGCTTGCGAATGAAGCCGACTGTGTCCGTGAACCGCACCGCCCGGCCGCCGATCCTGGTCTCTCGGCTCGCGGTGTCCAGGGTCGCGAACAGCCGGTCCTCGACGTGCGCGTCGGCCCCCGTCAGCGCCCGGAGCAGGCTCGACTTGCCGGCGTTGGTGTAACCGACCAGCGCGACCTTGAGAACGTCACGCTCGCGGGTGCGCCCCCTGAGCCGCGCCCGGTGCTCGGCCACCTCGCCCAGCTTCCCCTTCAGCACGCCGATCTTCTGGCGGATCATTCGACGGTCGGTCTCGAGCTGTGTTTCACCCGGGCCCCTGAGGCCGATGCCGCCTCGGATCCTCGAGAGGTGCGCCCACATCCGCGTCAGGCGCGGCAGCAAGTACTCGAGCTGCGCCAGCTCGACCTGCATCTTGGCTTCCCGGCTCCGCGCCCTGAGCGCGAAGATGTCGAGGATCACCTCGGTGCGGTCCATCACCCGCACCTTGAGCGCGTCCTCGAGGTGCTTGCCCTGGGTCGGACTCAGCTCGTCGTCGAACACCGCGATGCTCGCGCCCAGCTCCACCAGCAGGCGCGCCACTTCCTCCACCTTGCCCCGGCCGATGTAGAAGTCGGGCGTCGGCTTCTCGATGTGCTGCACCACGCGCCCCGCGACCGCGGCGCCGGCCGTGTCCACCAGCCGCGCCAGTTCGTCGAGGTGCTCGTCCACGTCGCGCGCATGGTCCCACGAGGGGACGCGCTCGCTCCGCGAGCGCTCTGCCGGCGCGCCGGTGTGCGGCGCGCCGTGCCCTTTGCGGGGCGCCCCCACCAGCAGCGCCCGCTCGACCGGCGGTGCGACGGACTTCAGCTCTTTCGCGATACCAGGCTCCTTCGTCTAGCCTACGCCCCGGGCGTCACTTGCCCGTCACTTGGCCACTTTGGCAGCCCCGGGGCCGCCGTGAATCTAGCGTTCAGGCAAGGTCTTGAGCGACCCCGAAAAGGCCCGACGCGCCGGTTCGGCGCCTGAGGCTCTGAGACCCGGTCGCGGCGCCCGGTCAGGCCGACCGCGCCTTGCGCGCCGCCTCCCACTCCACCTGCAGCCCCAGCCGGGCCGCGTGCGCCTCGATGACACGCCTATCCAGGAGGTCCGCCCCGTACGCCAGCATCGAGCGGATGTCGTCCAGGTGCTTGGCTGACCCTCCTGCGCGGGAGTACTCCAGCTTCCGCACGATGACGTACTCCGGGGGCGCGACCCAGACGCTCGCCTCCCCCATCGGCTCCCGGCGACGGTGCTTGAGGCCCCACGCCGCGAGCGCGTCGCCCGCGACGAAGAAGTCACCTTTGAGCGCCCGGCCGGGGTGCACGACGTTGAAGCTCCCGCCGGCACCCGCGGCGACCGCCGCGGCGATCACCTCGACCGGCGGGACGTACAGGTCGCCGCCGGCCGCGAACGCGGCGGCCAGGGGGGCCACGTCCTTCGGGGACAGCTCGACCACGACATCCACGTCGTTCGTCAGCCGCGGCTCGCCGTATCCCATCGCCGCAACCGATCCGGTGACCATGTAACGCACGCCGAGCCTCTCGAGCGGGACCACGAACAGCTCGATCAGCTCAGGCGCGGCCATGCTGGAACGCCTCCGCCACCCGCCGGTCCAGCTCCTCGCGCGACCACTCCGGATGGCGCCGCTCCAGGGACCCCCGCTTCACCTGCCACGCCGTCTCTCGCAGCCCCTCGCTGACGCGGAGCTTCTGCTCCAGCGTCATGCCGCGCACGGCGGCCGCATAGACCTCGGCCGATCGATCGGTCGCGGCCGCGGCGCGCCCGCGCCGTGCGCTCGCCCGCCGGACCGGCGTGATGGTCAAGCGCGTGCCGTCCGTCGCCACCGTGAGGCGGGTGTCGGCGTCGATGTTCAGCAGGTCCAGGACGCCCCGGTCGATCACGAGGGCGAGACTGTTCCCATGTCGGGTGAGCCGTTTGATCACGTCACCGCCCAGGCTGGTGATACATCGTAGATACAATGTAGTACCGCGCCCGGTGCCGGGCAATCGGTCGCGGCTCAGTCGGCGTCCTGCGCTCGCTTCTTAAGCCCCTCCCACCACTCGATGCGCTTCGCCACGTCCTTCTCGAAGCCGAACGCCGTCGGCTCGTAGAACTTCGTCCCGCTGAGCACCGGCGGCAGGTACTCCTGCGGCGTGTAGCCCTCCGGCACGCTGTGCGCGTACTCGTAGCCCGCGCCGTAGCCCAGCTCCTCCATCAGCTTGGTGGGCGCGTTCCTGATGTGCAGCGGCACGCCCTCGGCCGGGTGCTCGCGCGCGGCCTCGAGCGCCTTCCCCCACGCGGTGTAGATGCGGTTGCTCTTGGGCGCCGTGGCGATGTACACCACGGCCTCGGCCAGGGCCAGCTCGCCCTCGGGCTGGCCGAGGAAGTGGAGCGTGTCCTTGGCGGCCAGCGCGACGGTGAGGGCGCGCGGGTCGGCCAGGCCGACGTCCTCGCTGGCGGCGCGCACCACGCGCCGGGCGATGTAGAGCGGGTCCTCGCCGCCGGCGATCATGCGCGCCAGCCAGTACAGCGCGCCGTCGGGATCGGAGCCGCGCATCGCCTTGTGCAGCGCGCTGATGAGGTTGAAGTGCTCCTCGCCGCCCTTGTCGTACTTGGCGAAGCGCTTCTGGAGCGCGTCGGCCACCGCCTGCAGCGTGAGCCGCGCGCCCGGGCCGCCGTACTCCGCGGCCGCCTCCAGCGCCTGCAACGCCCGCCGCGCGTCGCCGTCGGCCTCGCGCGCCAGCAGGGCGAGCGCGTCGTCGTCGAGCGCGAGTTTGAGCTTGCCCAGGCCGCGCTCCTCGTCGGCCAGCGCCCGCTCGACCAGCGTGCGGATGTGCACCTCGGTCAGCGGCTCGAGCACGAACACCCGGGTGCGCGAGAGCAGCGCGCCGGTGATCTCGAAGCTCGGGTTCTCGGTGGTGGCGCCGATCAGCGCGATGGTTCCGCGCTCGACGTGCGGCAGGAAGGCGTCCTGCTGCGCCTTGTTGAAGCGGTGGATCTCGTCGCAGAACAGGATGGTGCGGCGGGCGTACTGCGCCAGCCGCTCCTCGGCCTCGTGGATCACCTCGCGCACCCGCGGCACGCCTTCGGTCACCGCGCTGAACGGCACGAACTCGCGGTCGGTGTACTGCGCGAGCAGCAGGGCGAGCGTGGTCTTGCCGCTCCCCGGCGGGCCCCAGAAGATCATCGAGCCCACCTCGCCGCGCTTGATCAGCTCGCCCAGGGCCTTGCCCGGCCCCAGCAGCTGCTCCTGGCCGAGGAACTCCTCGAGCGTGCGGGGCCGCATGCGCGCGGCCAGCGGCTGGGCCGCCGCCGGCGGGGCGAACAGCGAGGGCTCCTTGCCGCCGGGCTTCTTCACGGCGCCCCTGCGGGCAGCACGGTAAACCCCTCGCGCGCCGCCGCGGCGCGCAGCTCACGATCGAGCGTGACGAAGTCGTGCTGCTCACCGCGTCCCCCCGACCATTCGAGTGCCGCCGCGAGTTGGAACGCGTCGCCGGCCCGCAAGCCGTGGACCCGCGTCAGGTGCATCGCCTCCGAACGCACGTGGGCGATCGGGGGAATCGTGTACCATGACGATGCCGAGACGGCGAGCCGCGCGTCCGCGTCCTTCCGCTGGTCGGTCTTCCAGTCGCCCCGGCGATGCCTGCGCTCGATGGCCCCGGCGACCTCGACCAGGGTCCCCCACCACGCCACGACCTTCCGGTCCTCCTTCGCCACGGCGTTCAGGCGCACGCTCTCCCGTTCCTCCACCATGAGGGGGACCAGAGCGGACGCGTCCCAGAACCTCACCAGCCCTCCTCCCGATCCTGCAGGAGCTGCTTCAGGACCAGTCCCTCGGGATCCTTCGGGAGTGGCATGAGCCAGAACTCGTCCGGTATGCCTCCGGGCCGATCGGGCATCGTAAGGCGACCCTGTCGCTCCAGGTCCAGGATGCGATCCCATTCATCGGGGTCGGTGCCTCGCGGCGCCGGTGGAAGCGGCACGAGCTTGGCCACCGGCTTGCCCCGCTCGGTGATCATGACCTGCTCACCGCGCTTGACCCTCGCCAGGTACTTGCTCAGCCCTGCCTTCAGCTCCGAGACCTTGGCCGCCTTCATACGTGACCTCATAGGTCCGATGGATGTGACCAATATAGTCTGATTGTGGCAGGCCGGCCAGCGCCGGCGGCTGGCGGTGCCCGCGCACAAGATGGCTCGCCCGCGGCCCGCCCCTCTTGAACCGCGCCCGGGACATCAGGCGCTCGCCCACGGACCATCCCTTTCCTCGGCAATCGATCCGGCGTGGCGCCGCAGGAAGCCCTCTGCCGCCCGATCTCGGCCGTATCCTGCCCCGCCCCTTACCGCCGCTCCGGCGCCGCCCCAGGTGCCGCGCGCCGGCTCTGCGCCGGTGACCGGCCGGTGATGCCAGCTCCGATACTCCGTGTGCGAAGAAACCCGCAACCGGGAGCCGCGAGGGAACCACGACGCCCGGGAGCCGCGAGGGGAACGACGCCGCCCATGACTTCGCACCCGAGCGTACAACCGGCCGGCGCCCGCGCCCCGTCGGCCGGCGTCCGCGCCCCGTCGGCCGGCGTCCGCGCCCCGTCGGCCGGCGCCCGCGCCCGGTCGGCCGGCGCCCGTGCCCCGTTGGCCGGCGCGGCCGCGGAGGTTTGTTCGCACACGAATCTACCTCCCCGCTGTCGCGCCCCCGACGGGTCCTGGGCGGGGCTCCTGTGTGCCGCCATGGCGCTCGCGCATGGCCTGGAGAGCGAGATGGACGGGGCCCTCGAGATCGTCGGTCTGAGCGCCAGCGGCTTCGCCGCGATGCTCGAAATCGACAGGGAAGAGGTCACCTCCCAGGAGAGCCTCGCTCGCCGCCTCGGCAGGGGCCGCAGCGCCACGTCGGAGCTGCTGAAGCGGCTCCGCCGCCAGGGCCTGGTGGCGCCCGCGCCAACCACGAGGGGGGGTCGAAAGGCCGGCGCGACGGGCCGGCGAACCACCGGCCGGCCAGCCGGCCGGCCCCCCACGCCCGTCGCGCTCACCCCCGCGGGTCAGGCGGTCCTCGAGAAGGCGGCCCGCATCGGCATTAAGCTGGAGCACGTCTGGGCGCTCCGCCTGTCGGCGGACCACCCCGAATGGCCGTTCCCGACCGCGCGGGCGGTCGGACTGCGGCGTCAGCTGAGGGAGAGCGCGGCGGCCCTGCAGCGCCGCGGGCGCGGCCGCTAGAGGTCGCCTGCCCCGGCCGCTAGACGAAGCGGCTGAGCAGCGCCTCGGCGCCGACGAACGACCCGGCGCCGGCGAAGAAGGCGACGGGGAGCCGCCACCCCGGCTTGCCCTGGAACTCGGGCACCAGGTTGGACGCGCCGACGTAGAGCGTGACGCCGGCCGAGAGGGCGAGCCCGTGCCGCACCAGGAACTCGGCGCGCTCGGTCAGCAGCACGCCCAGGATCGTGGCCGCGCCGAGCGCCGCGGCGGCCAGCACCGCGCGCCGGGACGTCTCGCCCGCCGCGAGCACCAGGCTCGACACGGTCACGCCTTCGGGCAGCTTGTGGAGGAAGATCGCGACGAAGAACAGCAGGCCGAGCCGCGGGCTCACCAGGAAGCCGGACGCGATCGCCACGCCGTCGAAGAAGGTGTGCAGCAGCAGGCCGATGATGCCCGACAGGCTCGCGGCGTGCGAGACGTGGTGCGTCTCCTCGCCGAAGTGGAAGTGGGGCGTCACCGTGTGCTGCGTGAGGTGCACCAGCAGGTACCCGACCAGGACGATGGGCGCGGCGGCCACGGGGTCGCGCGCCAGCGCCTCGGGCATGACGCCCGCGATGGCGAGCGCGAGCATGAAGCCCGCGGCGTAGGCGAACAGCAGCTCGATGACCTTGAGGCCCAGGCGCGCGCTCCGCGTCACGGCCCACGCGCCGAGCAGGTTGGCGAACGCGGCCACGACGCCGAAGCCGATCGCGGGAAGGCTCGTCGTCACGCCAGCTCCCTGGCCCGGCTCAGGAGCCCGTCGCGGGTGTTGCGCCACGGCTCGTCGAGGACCTCGTCGAGCAGGCGGCGCAGCATCTCGCCCATCGCCTTGCCCGGCGGCACCCCGGCGGCCTGGAGGTCGTCGCCGCTGACGGCCAGCTCGCGCACCGTGAGCGCGTCGCCCGACACCTCGATGGCGCGGACGGCGGCCAGCAGATCGGCGCGCCGGGTGCGCGGCTCGGCGACCGCCAGGATGTCGCGCGCGCTCAGGCGGTGCGCGGCGAGCCAGTGCCGCACTTCGCGCGCGACGCCCGGCGCCGGCAGCGGCGCCAGCAGGCCGGTCACGACGGCGTGGACGCGGACCGCGTCGCCGTTGGAGAATCGCAGCCGCCGCGCCGCGGCTTCGGCCGCGTCACTCGAGGCCCCCGCGTGCCACAGCGCCGCCGCCGTCAGGAGCACCGGATCGCGCGGCTCGTCCACGGCGTCGAGCCGGCCGGGCACGTCCGGGCCCATGTCCGCCATCTCCGGCCACACCCGCGCCAGGGCGCCCGCGCGGCGCCACAGCGCCACCCCGGCCGAGGGCGTCTCGGCCTCGAGCATCTTGAGCCACTCGTCCCGCAGCCGCTCGCGCGAGAGGTGCTCGAGGTCCGGCACCGCGGCGACGAGGGCGGCCCACGTGGCCGGCTCGACCTGGAAGCGGAACACCGCGGCGAAGCGCAGCGCCCGCACCACCCGCAGCCGGTCCTCGCGGAAGCGCGTGGCGGGATCGCCCACGGCGCGCACGATGCCGGCCGCGAGGTCGGCCCGGCCGCCGAAGGGGTCACGGATCTCGCCCGTCCCGGGGTGCACGGCGATGGCGTTGATGGTGAAGTCGCGCCGCGCCAGGTCGTCGTCCAGCGAGACGCCGAAGGCCACCTGCGCGTGGCGGCCGTCGGTCGTGACGTCGCGCCGGAAGGTCGTCACCTCGTGGGCCGCCCCGTCCCCGTCCAGCACGGCCACGGTCCCGTGCTCGATGCCGATGGGCACGGTGCGGCGGAACAGGGCGCGTACGGCGTCGGGCAGCGCCGCGGTGGCGATGTCGAAGTCGCCGACTCGCGGCGACGGCTTGCCGGCCGCGGCGGCGAGGGCGTCGCGCACCGCGCCGCCCACGTACCAGGTCTCGTGCCCGGCCTCGTTCAGCCGCCGGGCGATGTCCCGCACCGGCTCCGGGATCGTCTCCAGCGGGAAGGCGTCACCCACAGAGCACGCTGCCACCGTTGACGTTGAGGATCTCGCCGGTGACGTGGCGCGCCAGGTCGGAGCACAGGAACACGATCGGCCCCGCCACGTCCTCGGCCGTGGCCACGCGGGCGAGCGGGATGGTGGCCTCGACCGCGGCGCGGCCCGCGCCCCGGTACGCCGGCGCGGCCATCTCGGTCTCGACCCACCCCGGCGCCACGCAGTTCACGCGCACCCGCGGCGCCAACTCGATCGCGAGGCTCTTGGTGAGCGCCACGACGGCGCCCTTGCTGGCGGCGTAGTCGGCGTGGAAGGCCTCGCCCCGCTGCGCCGCCGTCGAGGCCAGCAGCACCACCGCGGCGCCGTCGGCGAGGCGCGGGGCGAGCGCGCGGACGACGTAGAAGTACGAGTCGAGGTTCTGCGCCAGGGTCGAGCGCCACTGGCCGTCGGCCATCCGGGCGAGCGGCACCGGCTCCGCGTCCCATACGCCGTGATTGACGACGAGGATGTCGAGCGGCGCCGGCACGGCGGCGGCGAGCGCCGCGGCGTTCGCGGGGTCCGCCAGGTCGCCGTGCGTGCCGCGGCCGGCCGCCACCACGTCCGCGCCCGCCGCGCGCAGCAGCTCCACCGTGGCCTTCCCGATCCCCCGCGTGCCGCCGGTCACCAGCGCGCGCCTGCCCGCGAGGCGGATCACTTCAGCTGCGGCTCCAGCTGCGCGCACACCGCGTGGTCGATCGCCAGCTGGACCTCCTGCGCCAGCGCCGCGTCGTCGGTCGGCACCACCACCGCCAGGTCCACCGCCTGGGCCAGCGGCCCGCCGCCGCCGGCCAGGAGCGCCGCCACCTGCATCCCCGCCTCGCGCGCCGCGCGCGCCGCCGCCAGCAGGTTGGCCGACTTGCCCGAGGTCGAGACCAGGACCAGCAGGTCGCCCCGGCGGCCGTGCGCCTCGACCTGCCGCGCGAAGATCCGCTCGAAGCCGAGGTCGTTGCCCGCCGCCGTCAGCAGCGACGTGTCGGTCGAGAGCGCGAGCGCCGCCGCCGCGCGCCGCGCCACGGGGCGGTAGCGCACCACGTACTCGGTCGCGATGTGCTGGGCGTGCGCCGCGCTGCCGCCGTTGCCCGCGAAGAAGACCGTGCGCCCGGCCGCCAGCGTGCGGCCCACCAGCGCCGCGTAGCGCGCCACCGGCTCCGCCAGGTCCCGCGCCGCGCGCGCCGCCAGCGCCGACAGCTCGCCCAGGTGCCCCACCGCGTCGCTCACGCCTCGCCTCCCCCGACCATGAAGTCCTTGAGCCGCGTGTACATCGAGCGGCGGATCCGGAACGGCGGGACCGGCTTGACCGGCGCGTCGTCCAGGATGGCCCGCGGGTTATCGATCCCCATGAGCTGCGCCTGCACCGCGCCCCCGTGCGAGGAGAGCCACCCCATCGCGGCCGCCACCGACCGGGAGTCGCCGTGGTTGTCGCTCGCCACGATGGAGCCGCACCCGGCCTCGAGCAGCGCGCGGGCGCGCCCCGCCCGCCGGGAGTCGGTGAGCAGCGTGGTGGCGTCGAGCTGCAGCACCACGCCGGACTGCTGCCAGCGCTGGCCGAGCTCGGGGGTGCAGACGGCGTAGCGCTCGGGGTGCGCCAGCACCGGCGTCACGCCCTGCGCGACGATGTACGCGAGAATGTCCACGCTGGCGTCGGCCGGGACCATGCGGCTGAATTCGACCAGCGCGTAGCGGGTGCCGCCGAGGTTGAGGCGCCGGTCGCCGAGGCGCGGCCGCGGGATGTCGAGCATGATCTCGTAGCCGCGCACCAGCCGCGGGCGCGGGGGCGCGGCGTCGGTGAGGTCGGCGAGCAGGGCGTCCATCGCGTCGGAGGGCGCGGACGCCGCGGCGCTCGCCTTGAGGTGCGGCGTGCAGCAGACCGCCGCCACGCCCTCGTCGGCGAAGCGCTGCAGCACCTCCACCGACTGCTCGATGGTGTGCGAGCCGTCGTCCACGCCGGGGATCAGGTGCGTGTGGAGGTCAATCATGCAGCGCCGCGACCAGCTCGCGAATGGCGCCGGGCCCGCCGGCCTCGACCGCCGTGCCCACCACCACCAGGTCGGCCCCGGCGCGGCGCGCGGCGCCGACCTGCGCCGGCGTGCGCATCCCGCCGCCCACGATGAGCGGGAGCTGCACGGCGCATCGCACCGCCTCGATCACCGCGGGCGCCACCGGCGCCGCGGCGCCGCTGCCCGCGTCGAGATAGACCGCGGACATCCCGATCATCCGCCCCGCCACCGCGTGCGCGGCGGCGATCTCCGGCTTGTCGGCCGGCAGCGGCCGGGTCTGGCTCACGGCCTCGACCGCCGTCACGCGCCCGCCGTCCACCAGGATGTACGCGGTCGAGATCGTGGGCACAGGGTGGCGCCGGAAGAACGGCACCGCCCGCACGTGCTCCTCGATGAGGTACTGCGCGTTGCGCCCGGAGACGAGCGAGAGCAGCAGCACCGCGTCCACGTTGGGCACCAGCTGCGACGCCGAGCCGGGGAACAGCAGCAAGGGGAGTCTCGACGCCCCCCTGATAGCGTCGGCCACCTCGCCGGTGCGCGCGCCGCCGTCGTACGAGGTGCCGATCAGGAGCGCGGCCGCCCCCTCCGCCTCCGCCGCCCGCGCCACGGCGGCCGCGGCCGCCGCCCTCGTGCGCTCGGGGTCGATCAGCACGCACAGCCCCGGCGCCCGCGCCATCAGCGCGTCGAGCACCTCGCTCATCGCACCTCCGCCAGCAGGCGGCGCACCAGTGCCGTCACCTGTTCCCCGCCCTCCGCCGCCGCCTCGAAGGCGTAAGTCACGAGCGCGTCGGCCGCCAGCAGGTCCATCGCACCGTCGTGCGCCACCGCCTGCCGCTGCACGGCGGTGCGCAGCGTCGCGATGCCCAGCCGCCCGGTCACCTCCGCCACGGTCGCGGCGTCGAACGCGTCGTCGGGCGCCCGCTCCACGCACGTGACCAGCTGGCCCGCGAGCGCGGGCGGCGGGGCCGGCGAGCGGCCGCGGAGCCAGGCGAGCACGGCGGCCCTGGTCACGGCACCGGGTTGGCGGTTGGCCGTTGGCGGTTGGCGGCGCTCATGGCGCCGACTCCAGGACCGCGCGCACGATTTCCGGTGCGCGGCGCTCCACCTCCGGCAGCTTCGCGGGATCGCCCGCACCGGCCGAGGCGAAGTGCGGCCGGCCGCCGCCCTTCCCGCCGCTCACGGCGGCGAGACGGTTGGCGAGGTCCGGCGCCACGACGCCCCGCGCCACCAGGTCGTCGGTCACCGCGACGTGGATCCCCGGCCGCTCGCCCGTCGCCACCACGACCAGCACGCCGCTCCCGGGCTGCGAGCGGAAGGCGTCGGCCATCGCGCCGATCTCGTTGCGATCGGCCGTGGCGCTCGCGGAGACCGCGATCCGGGTGCCGTTCACCTCGGTGGTCGTGCCCTCCGCGCGCGCGCCGCCGCCCTTGATCAGCTCTTCGACGCGCTTCTCGAGCTTCCGGCGCTCCTCCACCAGGGTCTCGACCTTGCGCGTCAGGTGCTCGGGCGCGCTGCCCACCACGTCCGCGACGCCGTCCAGGAGCCGCACGCGGCCCGCCAGCCAGTCGAAGGCACCGGCGCCGGTGAGCGCCTCGACGCGGCGCACGCCGGCCCCCACGCCCGTCTCCCCGACGATCCGGAGGCCGCCGATCACCGCCGTCGTCCGCACGTGGCAGCCGCCGCACAGCTCCATGGACACGCCGGGCACCGTGATGGTGCGCACCACGTCGCCGTACTTCTCGCCGAACAGCGCCATCGCGCCCATCGCCAGCGCCTCGGGGTACCCCATCTCGCGCACCACCACCTCGAGGTTCTCCCACACGTGGCGGTTGATCTCCGCCTCGATCTCGGCCAGCGCGTCGGCCGGCACCGGCTGGTGATGGGTGAAGTCGAACCGCAGCCGCTCGGGCGAGACGACCGAGCCCGCCTGGTGCACGTGCGCGCCGAGCACCTTGCGCAGCGCCGCGTGCAGCAGGTGCGTGGCCGTGTGGTTGCGCTCCGTGGCGCGGCGCAGCCGATCGTCCACCACCGCCTCGACCGGGGCCGCGGACGCCTCGAAGCCGCCCTCGAGCGGCCCGTACACCGCCGTCCGGCCCTCGACCTTGCCCACCTCCTCGACCGGCAGCGTCCACCCGTCGCCCCGCACCTCCCCGACGTCGCTGACCTGGCCGCCGCTTTCCGCGTAGAACGGGTTCTGGTGGAGGATCAGCCCCACGCGGTCGCCGTCCTGCCGGAACGCCAGGATGTCGGTCTCGGCGCGCGTCGTGTCGTAGCCGACGAACTTCTGCCGGGCGCGCTTCTGGACCGGTATCCACTCGCCGACCTTGCCGCGTCCGTCGCCGGCATCGGGGCCCGCGGAGGCCGGGGGGCCATCCCCCGCTTCGCGGGGACCCCGCCGTTCCCGGCCCCCGCGGACCCCGACGCCGGCCCCTTCGCGGCTCCGCGCGCCGCGCGCCGCGCGCGAGCGCTGCCGCTGCTCGTCGAGCAGCCTCTCGAAACCCGGAATGTCCACCGCCAGCCCGCGCTCGGCCGCCACGATCTGCGTCAGGTCGATCGGGAACCCGTACGTGTCGTACAGCTTGAACGCCTCTTCCGCACTCACGGCGCTCAGCTCGGCCAGGCGCCGCAGGCCGCCCTCGATGGTCTCGAGGAACCGCTCCTCCTCGGCGCGCGTCACCTCGGCCAGGTGCCGCGCCTGGCGCGGCAGCTCCGGATACGCGTGGCCCATCGCCTTCACCACTTCGTCCACCAGCTCCACGAGCGTCGGCTCGCGGCGGCCGAGCAGGTAGGCGTGGCGCACCGCGCGCCGGAGGATGCGGCGCAGCACGTAGCCGCGGCCCTCGTTCGACGGGTAAACGCCGTCGGCGAGCAGGAAGGCGACGGCCCGCGCGTGATCGGCCAGCACCCGGTACGGTGCGCCCGCGGGGCCGCGGTCATACGGCTGGCCCACCACCGCTTCGGCGCGCGCGATGAGCGGCGCGAACAGGTCGGTGTGGAAGTTCGAGCCCACGCCCTGCAGCACGGCGGCGATCCGCTCGAGCCCCGCGCCGGTGTCCACCGACGGCGCGGGCAGCGGCACCAGCTCGCCGGAGGCCTGCCGGTCGAACTGCATGAAGACGAGGTTCCAGATCTCGAGGAACCGGCCCGCCTCGGCCAGCTCCACGAACTGATCGAGCGCGTGCACGTGGTTGGACACGACGCCGCCTGCCGGTGCCCCTGTGCCCCCGTGCCCCCGTGCCCCCGTCTCTCCCAGGTCCACGTAGATCTCCGAGCACGGGCCGCACGGCCCCGTCTCGGCCATCTGCCAGAAGTTGTCCTTGTCGCCGAGACCGTAAATGCGCGCGTCGGCGAGGCCGGAGACCTCGCGCCACAGCCGGCGCGCGTCGTCGTCCTGGTGGTGGACGCTGACGCGGATGCGGTCGGGATGGATGCCGAGCCACTCGGGGCTGGTGACGAACTCCCAGCCGAAGGCGATCGCGTCCTTCTTGAAGTAGTCGCCGAAGGAGAAGTTGCCGAGCATCTCGAAGAAGGTGTGGTGCCGGTCGGTGTGGCCCACCTGCTCGAGATCGTTGTGCTTGCCACCCGCCCGGACGCACTTCTGCGCCGTGGTGGCGCGCCGGTAGTCGCGCCGCTCCAGGCCGAGGAAGACACGCTTGAACTGCACCATCCCGGCGTTGGTGAACAGCAGCGTGGGGTCGTCGGCGGGCACGAGCGAGGACGACGCCACCTCCCGGTGGCCCCGCTGCACGAAATAATCGAGAAAGCGGCGTCGGATGGTCGCGGCGTTCATGAGCCGGAGAAATTTAGCCCGCGAGCGCCGCCTTCACCACCTCGATGACGTCGGTCGCGGCGAAGCCGCGCCGCAGCAGGTAGGTCTTGAGCCGCTGGCGCCGGGCGCGCGGATCGAGGTCCCGCAGCGTCGCCAGCTTCCTGGCCGCCGCCTCGCGCAGCAGCTCGACGGGATCCACCCCGTCGTCGGCCAGCGCGCCCGCGACCGCGAGCTGGGCCTCGCGCTCGCCGATACCGAGCCGGCACAGCTCGCGCGCCAGGCGCGCCGGCCCGTAGCGGAAGCGGCGCGCCCGCGTCCGGACGTAGTGGCGGGCGAACTCCTCGTCGTTGATCAGGCCCGTCTCGACCAGGGCCCCCACCGCCTCGGCCGCCACCGCCGCCGTGTGGCCCTTGCGGACCAGCCGCCGCTGGATCTCGCGCGAGGGGAGCGCGCGGTACGCGAGGATCCTGAGCGCCACGGCCCGCGCCGCGAACACCTCCGCGCGCCGCTCGACCTCCGCGACCACCCCGGGCGCCAGCCCCTCGCCGACGGCCAGGCCCAGCGCCCGCACGTCCGCCGCGGCGAGGAGCGCGAACGACGCGCCGTCGAGGTGCACGGTGAAGCCGCCGCTCCCCCGCGCGTCGGGCGCCAGCGCGGTGACGGTCGGCATCACTCCTCCACGACGGGCTCGTCCTCGGCCACCACCGCCGCCTTCATCCCCAGCGCGTCTTTCACCTTCGCCTCGATCTCCGCCATCAGCGCCGGGTTGTCCTTCAGGAACAGCTTGGTGTTCTCCCGCCCCTGCCCGATGCGCTGGTCGTTGTACGCGTACCAGGCGCCGGACTTCACGATGATCCCCGCCTCCGCCGCGATGTCCACCAGCAGCGCCGCGTGGCTGATCCCCTCGTCGAACATGATGTCGAACTCCGCCTGCCGGAACGGCGGCGCCACCTTGTTCTTCACCACCTTCACCCGGGTGTGGTTCCCGATCACCACGTCGCGCTCCTTCACCGGGCCGATGCGCCGCATGTCGAGCCGCACCGAGGCGTAGAACTTCAGCGCCCGCCCGCCGCTCGTGGTCTCGGGGTTGCCGAACAGGATCCCCACCTTCTCCCGCAGCTGGTTGATGAAGATCACCGAGGTGCGGGAGCGGTTGATCCCGCCCGCGAGCTTGCGCAGCGCCTGGCTCATCAGCCGCGCCTGGAGGCCGACGTGGGTGTCGCCCATCTCCCCCTCGATCTCCGCCTTGGGCACCAGCGCCGCCACCGAGTCCACCACGATCACGTCCACCGCTCCGGAGCGCACCAGGACGTCGGTGATCTCGAGCGCCTGCTCCCCCGTGTCCGGCTGCGAGATGAGCAGGTTGTCCACGTCCACGCCCAGCTTGCGGGTGTAGTCCACGTCGAGCGCGTGCTCGGCGTCCACGTAGGCCGCCACTCCGCCCGCCCGCTGCGCGTTGGCCACGACGTGCAGGGCGAGGGTCGTCTTGCCCGACGATTCGGGTCCGAAGATCTCCGTGACCCGCCCGCGCGGGATGCCACCCACCCCGATGGCCGCGTCGAGGTTGATCGCCCCCGTCGAGATCGCGTCCACCTTCACCCGCGCCCGCTCGGAGCCCATGCGCATGATCGCGCCCTTGCCGCAGGTCTTCTCGATCTGGGCAATCGCCAGGTTCAGGGCCTTTCTCCGATCGTCCGTTTGTCCTTCGGCAGCCATCAGTTCCTCGGAAGTCAGAGTTCAGAACAGTTGCGAGACGCCACGACTAAGACAGTTGCGAGACGCCGAGTTGCGAGGCAGAACCGGCCCCGCGGGCAGTCCCTAACCCCTAGTCCCTAACCCCACTCTCCCCGCACCCGAATATAAGCCGAAACCCATATCCCGCCAGACTCCCCTATCTCCACCCTGGCCGAAACGCATCCTCCAGCCACTCCAGCTTCCCGTCGGTGACCGTGATAACGTCGAAGCGGACGGCGTCCCAGGCCACGGCGTGGCGCGACAGCCAGACCGAGGCGGCGCGGACCACGTTGGCCTGCTTGCGGGCCGTCACCGCCTCGCCCGCCGTGCCGTAGCGGTCGTCGGCCCGGGACTTGACCTCGACGAAGACGATGACCGCCCCGCGCCGTGCCACCAGGTCCACGTCCGAGTGGCGGTAGCGGAACCGCTGCTCCAGGACCTGGTAGCCCCGGATCCGCATGACGTCCGCCGCCAGCAACTCGGCCCGCGCGCCCTCGCGGTGGCGGGGATCCTTCCAGGTGCTCGGGTCCGACTTCAACATGGCGCGAAACTAGACGCCCCGCCTGGATCGGTGAGACCGAAATATCGCATCGCATGGCGAAAAGCGGGCAGGGTGCAGGCGGGAGAACGCAGAACGGTTGCGAGACGCCGAGTGGCGAGCGATTACGAGACTGGAGAGGCGAGAACGCAGACCGGTTCGGAGGTGGTGAGGGGCCTCGCCCTGCCGACTCCAACCTCACAACCGCTCGCAACTCCCCGTCTCGCAACTCAACCGACGACTGCCTACTCGCCTCTCACAACTGCCCCAGATCCTCCAGTCCGACGAGCACTTCCCGCGGCTTGGATCCGTCGGGCGGCCCCAGGACGCCGGCGTCGTGCAGCTGGTCGATGATGCGGGCGGCGCGGCCGTAACCGATCTTGAGCCGGCGCTGCAACAGCGAGGTGGAGCCGAGGGAGTTCTGGATACAGCACTCCGCGGCCTGCCGGAACAGCGGATCGCGGTCGTCGGCCGCGCCGATCGCCGCCGGCTCCCCCTCCCCTTCCTCCTCGGCGATCCGCGCGCGCACGACCTCGAGGATGTCGGCTTCGCCGGACTCGACCTCCTCGGCGCCCGCCGCCGCCGCCGCCTCCGCCGCCGCCTCGAGGCGCTCCTCGCGCCGCGCGTCGAACCAGTGCATCACCTTTTCGGTCTCGTCGGTCCCGACGTAGGCGCCCTGCAGCCGCATCAGGTCGCTCTTCCCCGGCGGCATGAACAGCATGTCGCCGTTGCCGAGCAGCGCTTCGGCGCCGTTCTGGTCCAGGATGGTGCGGCTGTCCACCTTCGACGCGACGCGGAACGCGATGCGGCAGGGGAAGTTCGCCTTGATGAGCCCGGTGATGACGTTCACCGAGGGGCGCTGGGTCGCGAGCACGAGGTGGATGCCGATGGCGCGCGCCTTCTGCGCCAGCAGCGCCAGCGGCGTCTCGACCTCGGCCTGCACGGTCATGATGAGGTCCGCCAACTCGTCCACGAACAGGATCACGTACGGCAGCGGGCCGTCCTCGTACGCCTCGCCGTTCGGCTTCACGACCTTGGTCGGGTCCTCGGCGAGCTTGCGGTTGAAGTCGAGGAGGTTGCGCGCCTGGTTGGCGTGCAGCAGCTCGTAGCGGTCCTGCATCTCCCACACCGCCCACTTGAACACGTGGGCCGCGTCCTTGTTGTCGGTCACGACGCGGTGCCTGAGGTGCGGGAGCGCGTTGTACATCGACAGCTCCACCATCTTCGGATCGATCATCAGCATCCGCAGCTCGGCCGGCGTGTAGCGATAGACCAGGCTGGTGATGATGGTGTTGATGCACACCGACTTGCCGGAGCCCGTGGCGCCGGCGATCAGGAGGTGCGGCATCTTGGCCAGGTCGGCGATGATGGCACGCCCCTCGAGATCGCGCCCCAGCGCGATGGGCAGCGCCATCCGCTGGCCGGACTTGGACCACTCGGGCGTCTCCAGCAGCTCGCGAAAGCCGACCATCCTCGGCGTGGGATTGGGGACCTCCACCCCGACGGCCCCCTTGCCGGGGATGGGCGCGACGATGCGGATGGACTGGGCGCGCATCGTCAGCGCCAGGTCGTCGGCGAGCGCGGCGATGCGGCCGACCTTGACCCCCGCCGCGGGCACCACCTCGAACTGCGTCACCACCGGCCCGGTGGTCCGGCCGGCGATGCTCCCCTCGACCTTGAACTGTTTCAGCGTCTCGAGCAGCACCGCCTGCAGGCGGTCCAGGTCGGATTCGAAGTTGGCGGCCTGGGGAGCAGGGGGATTGAGGAGATCAATGGGGGGAAGCTCGTCAACGGACGGGGGTGTAGGGTGTGGGGTATGGGGTGTGCCCGGCCCGCCCCTCCGCCCACGCTTCGCGGGCACCTGCTCGGCCTCGGCCTCGTCGCCCGCCGTGGCGAACAGGTCCTCGGGAGGCGAGTCGAGAGTCATGAGTTGAGAGTCGAGCTCCGGCGCCGCCGGCGGCGGCGGGGGGGCGGGGACGCTCGACTCTGCACTCTCGACTCTCGACTTCTTTCGCAGCACCCCCAGCGGATTCCACCCCAAGGTCACCACGGTCAGCGCGCTGAAGACGCCGAGCGCGAGGAGGCCCTCGCCGACCGCGCCGACGAACAGCAGCTCCCAGGCGAGGAACCCGCCCAGCAGGCCGACCGCCGCGGGGTAGGCCGGCTGGCTCCCGGCCGAGACGGCGGCGCGGGCGGCGGGGTCGAACGCCTGGAACGCCGCGCCGATGGCGAACGGCACGGTGACGGCGAGCCCGGCGAGGAGGATGGTGAGGCGCCGGCCCAGCGGGCGCTCGAAGTGGCCGAACAGCGCGACGGCCCAGGCCAGCGGCACCAGGGGTACGGCGACGGCGCCCACGCCGAGGAGCGCGCGGATGCCGCGGCCGATGGCGACGCCCGCGCTGCCGGTCAGGGCGATGAAGGGGGCCGTCGCGAGCGCGAGGAACACGCCCGCGAGCAGGGCCCCGATCGCCCAGAGATCATCCTTCGTTCGGGGGTCGATACGCGGTGATCCTGCGGTCGGCGTACAGGGGGAGCACGGGGTGCGTGTCCTGCGCCGCGCAGGCGTCGAGATCGGCGCGGAAGCCGAGCTGCGCCAGCTCGCGGCCGTGCGCGCTGGCCTTCAGCGCCCGCGCCCAGCGCTCGCCGTAGTGGCGGGCCAGCTCGAGCGCGGCGACGGCACCGTCGTTGACCTCGACGCGCCTCAGCCCGCCCTCCGGGAGCAGCACCTTGGCCAGCCGCCCGGCCGCGAAGGCGTCCTCGAGCGCGTACTGCTTGTCGCCGCCCGCGCACAGGATCAGCAGGCCGCCCTCCTGCTCGAGGGCCGGCCGCACCCGCGCGACGACGGCGCTGAAGTTCACCGCGGCGGCGGCGATGATCTCGCGCGCGCCCTGCGCCGCGATGAGCGCCTGCGTCCCGTTCGACGTCGTCATCACGATGGTCTTGCCCGCCACCGCCTCGGTGCCGAATTCCGCCGGCGAGTTGCCGAGCGCGAAGCCCGGGATGCGCGCCGACTTCCGCTCGCCCGCGAGGACGACCGAGTCGCGCTCGAGGGCCTGCGCGATGCGCAGCGCCTCTTCGGTGGATGCCGCCGGGAGCACCGCCCTGGCGCCGTTGGCGAGCGCGACCGCGATGCTGGTGGTGGCCCGGAGGACGTCCACCACCACCACCGTCCGTCCCGCCACGTCGGCCGGGGTGATCGCGTTCGGGGTGTACACGACGTCGAGCTTCACGACTCGGCTTCTCCCAGCAGTTGCGGCTCCCGCTCCAGGAATTTCGTATCCACGTCGCCGGCCTGGAAGGCGGGGTGCTGGATCACCCGGCCCAGGAAGGGGATGGTGGTCGTGATCCCCTCGATGATGAAACCGTCCAGCGCCTGGTGCATCCGCGCCAGCGCCTCCGTGCGGTCGTTGCCGTGTACGACGACCTTGGCGATGAGCGAATCGTAATACGGCGGCACCGTGTAGCCGGCGTAGATGTGCGTATCCACCCGCACGCCCGGGCCGCCCGGGGGGTGGTAGGTGGTGATCTTGCCGGGACAGGGCTGGAAGTTGTTGGCCGCGTCCTCGGCGTTGACGCGGCACTCGATGGCGTGGCCGCGCAGGCACATCTGGGGGTGGCCGTCGGGCATCGAGAGCGGCTCGCCCGCCGCCACCCGCAGCTGCTCCTTCACCAGGTCCCACCCCGTCGTCATCTCGGTGACGGGATGCTCCACCTGGATGCGGGTGTTCATCTCCATGAAGTAGAACGACTGGTCTACGTTCAGCAGGAACTCCATGGTCCCGGCGCCGATGTAGCCGATGTTCCGCGCCAGCTTGACGGCCGCCGCGCCCATCGTGGCGCGCAGCTCGGGCGTGAGGGCGGGCGACGGGGCCTCCTCGATCAGCTTCTGGTGCCGGCGCTGCACCGAGCAGTCCCGCTCGCACAGGTGCACGATCCGGTCGTGCTGGTCGCCCATCACCTGGATCTCGACGTGCCGCGGCCGCTCGAGGTACTTCTCGATGTACACCGCGTCGTTGCCGAAGGCGGCGAGCGCCTCGCTGCGGGCCAGTCCGAAATGGCGCGCGAAGTCCTCCTCGTCGGCCGCGACGCGCATCCCTTTCCCGCCCCCCCCCGCCGACGCCTTGATGATGACCGGGAAGCCGATCCCCCGCGCCGCGGCCAGGGCTTCGTCCACGTCCCCCACCGGGCCCGGCGTCCCCGGCACCACCGGTACGCCCGCCTCGACGGCCAGCCGCCGCGCCTCCGACTTGTCGCCCATCTTCCGGATCTGGTCCGGCGTCGGGCCGATGAACGTGATGTTCGACGCCTTGACGATCTCGGCGAACTCGGCGTTCTCGGCGAGGAACCCGTACCCCGGGTGGATGGCGTCGGCCCCGGTGATCTCGGCCGCCGCGATGATGTTGGGGATCTTGAGGTAGCTGTCGCGGGCCGGCGCGGGCCCGATGCAGACGTCGTCGTCGGCGAAGCGGACGTGCAGCGAGTCCCGGTCCGCCTCGCTGTACACCGCCACCGTCGCCACGCCCAGCTCGCGGCACGCCCGGATGATGCGGAGGGCGATCTCGCCGCGGTTGGCGATCAGGACCTTCTTGAACATCAGCGTTGGAGCGGGTCGCGGCTGAGGCCGGGGACGTCGCCGGCGCCCGCGCCGGGGCCCGCGTCCTTCGCGCCGGCGCCCCCGGCCGGGGGATGGGCGCCGCCCTTCCCGCCCAGCCCCTTCGATTTCTCGAACCCTTCGAATGTCCGGTCGCTCGCGGCCGCGATGCCCTGCACCTGGAGCTGGAACTCGGTCGGATTCGTGCAGTAGAACAGCGCCGCGTCGAGCGAGATCACGCCCTCCGTGTACCAGCGCATCAGGCTCTGGTCGAACGACTGCATCCCGTACTGGACCGTGCCCTCCTTGATCAGATCCGGGATGTTGAGCTGCGTCTTCACGTCGCGGATGTTGTCGCGCACCGCCGCCGTGTTCACCAGGATCTCGCACGCCGCCACCCGGCCCGCCCCGTCCGCCGTCGGCACCAGCCGCAGCGAGACCACCGCCTGGAGCGCCGTCGAGAGCAGGTGCCGCACTTCCTCGTGCTGGTGCGGCGGGTAGAAGCTGATCACGCGGTTGAGCGTCTGGGTGGCGTCCGTCGTGTGCAGCGTGGAGAAGACGAGGTGGCCCGTGTCCGCGGCCTTGAGCGCGGTGTCGAGCGTCTCCATGTCGCGGATCTCGCCGACCAGGATGACGTCGGGGTTCTGCCGCAGCACGTGCCGGAGCGCGTTGTGGAAGGAAAGCGTGTCGGCCCCGACCTCGCGCTGGTTGATGATCGAGTTCACGTCACGGTGCAGGAACTCGATCGGGTCCTCGATCGTGATGACGTTGAGCCGGCGGTTGAGATTGATGTGGTTCACCATCGCCGCCAGCGCCGTGGACTTACCGCTGCCCGTCACCCCCGTGACCAGCACCAGTCCCCGCGGCCGCACCGCCAGGTCCTCGAGGATCCTGGGCAGCCGCAGCTCCTCGATCGTCTTCACCTCGTAGGGGATCACCCGGAACGCGAAGGCCAGCGTGCCGCGCTGCCAGTAGATGTTCACGCGGAAACGGCCCACCCCCGGCACGCCGATGGCGAAGTCCGCCTCCTTGGTCTCCATGAACTCCTTGAGCTGCCGCGCCTGCATCAGGTTCTCGGCCAGCAGCTTCAAGTCCTGCGGATTCAGGGGCGACGCGTTCGGCATCGACTGCAGCTCGCCCGCGACGCGCACCGTCGGCGGCCGCCCCACCTTGAGCAGCAGGTCGCTGCCCTTCTGCTCCACCATCCAGCGGATCGCGGCCGGGAAGAAGGGCGGCGGCGCCGTCTTGCCGCCGGGGCCCGCGCCGGCCGGGCCGGGTGCGCCTGGCGCATTCTGGGAAAGCGTAGGCTCAGACACTGGGTTCCACCCGGAAGAGGACCTGGCCGAACTCCACCGGCTGCGCGTCCTCGACCAGGACCTCGCGCACCACGCCGGAGACCTCGGATTCCAGCTCGTTCATGATCTTCATCGCCTCGATGATGCACAGCGTCTGGCCGCTGCTCACGCGGGAGCCGGCCTTGACGTACGGCTCGGCCCCGGGCTCGGGCGACCGGTAGAAGGTGCCCACCATCGGCGACTTGACCTCGATCAGGCGCGTCTGGGCGCCCGTCGCGCCGCCGGCGTCCTCCGCGGCCGCGGCCGGGGTCGCGGCCCCGCTGCCCGCCGGCGCGGCGCCACGGTGGCCTGCCGCCGGGACCGCGATGTAGCCGCCCCCGCCCCCGCCGCCGGCTTCCCGGCTGACGCGGTAGGTGGTGAAGCCGCGGCGGATCTCGATGGTCGTGGCGCTCGATGCGTCCAGCAGCGCCAGCAACTCCTTGAGCAACGCGAGGTCGGTCATCCAAGCACCAGGAGGTCGCGTGGAAATTGAGTGAGCAAGGTGGCGCCGGACTCGGTCAGGACGACGTCGTCCTCGATCCGCACCCCACCCCAACCCGAATAATAGAGCCCCGGCTCGACCGTGACTACCGCGCCCGCGGGCAGGGCCTGCTCGACGGGACGGGCCAGGCGCGGCGCCTCGTGCACTTCCAGGCCGATGCCGTGCCCCAGCGAGTGGCCGAACGCGGCACCCTCGCCCGCCGCTTCGATGACGTCCCGCGCCAGCGCGTCACCGGCCTTGCCGCTGATGCCCGCCTTCAGGCCGTCCAGCGCGGCCCGCTGCGCCCGCTCGACCAGCGCGTACACCCGCCGCTGCCGTTCGGTGGCCGGGGCCCCGACCACGAAGGTGCGGGTGACGTCGGAGACGTAGCCGTTCACGACCGAGCCGAAGTCGAGCAGCAGGAAGTCGCCGGGCGCGATGACGCGCGCGCTGGTCCGCGCATGGGGAAGCGCGGCGCGCGGACCCGACGCCACGATCGAGGGGAAGGCGTAGTCCTCACTGCCGTGCCGCCGCAGCGCCCCTTCCAGCAGGGCCGCCACCTCCAGCTCGGTCTGGCCGGCGCGCACGCCGGCGGCGGCCTCCTGGAGCGCCGCCGTGGCGACGCTCCCCGCCGCGCGAATCGCCTCGACCTCCTCCGGCGCCTTGACGAGCCGGAGCCCCTCGACGAGGTCGACGGTGGGCTGGAAGCGCCAGGCGCGCGCCTCCTCGACCGCCAGGCGCGCCGCGTCCCTCGCCGTGAGCACGTGGGCCTCGAACCCCACGGTGCGCACGGCCGGATACTCGGGCAGGAGCTGCAGCAGCCGCTCCCGGTTCCCGACCGCGTCGATGACGATGCGCGCGATCGCGCCGACCTCCTCGCGCGACTGCGTGTCGTAGCGGAAGTCCGTGATGAACAGGACGCCCTGCGGACACACCAGCAGCTGCGCGCTGCTGCCCGAGAAGCCGGTCAGGTAGCGGATGTTGGGGAGGTGGGACACCAGCAGCGCGTCGAGCCCCTCCTCGGACAGGCGATCCAGCAGACGCGAGATGCGCTCCGACCTCCGATCAGTCATCGGCGTTCCGGATGGAGATTGCGGAACAGTTGCGAGACGCCGAGTTGCGAGCCGTTACGAGACATGAGTGGAGAGGGAGCAGGCACTGCCCGGCACCACCCCAAGGCGGCGCGAAGGCTTGTTCTCGTGCCGATCGCTCCCATCTCACGACCGCTCGCAACTCGGCGTCTCGCAACTCCCCTGAATTCTCGTTTCTCATACCCGGATGTCCCGGGGTCCAAGCCGCGCCTGGAGCAGTCCCAGGATCCCGTCCAATGCCAGCAGGTACGACGCCGCCCCGAATCCGGACACGATCCCGACCGCGAGGTCGGACAGCAGCGACTTGCGCCGCTCCTCCTCACGGGCCCACGGGTTGGTGAGGTGCACCTCGACGAACGGCACCGCGGCGGCAAGCACCGCGTCGCGTACCGCCAGCGAGGTGTGGGTGTAGGCCGCAGCGTTGATGAGGGCGCCGTCGGCCCGGCCGCGCAGCGACTGGATGGCGTCCACCAGGGCCCCCTCGTGGTTGGATTGCACCCACGAGACCTCGACCCCGCGCTCCCGGGCGCGCTCCCGCACTGCCGCCTCGATCGCGGCCAGGGTCGTCGTGCCGTAGCGCTCCGGTTCCCGAACCCCGAGGAGATTGAGGTTCGGTCCGTTGACCACGCCGATGTGCACTAGCGCTTGAGTCCCTGGAGCCAGGCGTTGAAGGCGCTCAGGTCTTCCTCGCCGCCGCCCGGCGGCGGAGGCTCGGGCGCGGCGGTGGAAGGCCGCAGGGTGCCGGGCTCGGGCGCGGTGCCGAAGAAGTCGTCGAACGACGTCCCGGGGGCCGCCGCCTGCGGCGCGGCGCCGGCCGGATCCGTCGCTGTCCCCGCCCCTCCGCCCGCCCTCGACGCCGAGCCGGCGTCGGACGATGAGCCGAAGATCTGGTCGAGCGAGAACGCATCCTGCGCCGGGTGCGCGGGTTCCCCCACGGCCGGGGGCGCGGCGGGCCCTGCCGCGGCGTTGACCCCGGGCGCCGTCGGCGCCGCGAAGGCCGCCTCGAGCGGAGACAGGCCGGGCGCCGGCGCCGCCGGCGCGGCGGTCGACACGGCGGCGATCCGCGCGCCGGCCACGCGGCGCAGCCACGCGCCCACCGACTCGGCGCCGAGCGCCGACGCGCTCAGGTCTGGCGCCGGCGGTCCCTCGAGCGCGCGCAGCTTCGCGCTCAAGGCGGCGTCTCCCGGCCGCTGCTCGAGCAGCCGCCGGAACACGCCCGCGGCCTCGCTCCGGAACCCCTGCTTGAGGTACAGGTCACCGAGCGTCTCCGTGAGCATCGGCTCGGGCATCGCCGCATGCTCCTCGCCGCGCGCCGCGGGCGTCGGGGACAGCATCTGCAGCAGCTTGGCCGACGGTCGCGCCAACTCCTCGGGCGGCGTGACGTCCTCCGGCAGGATCAGCCGGAGGTCGGACGACGACGGGGGCGGCGCAGCAGGCTCGGTCGCCGCCATGGGCGCCGGCCACGACGCCGCCTCCGGAGCTGCCGGCGGGGGCGCGGCGGCGGGCGGCGGGGCGACGTAGTCCCCTTCGTCCACGAGCGAGTACGCCCCCGACAGGTTCGCCGGCAGTTCCAGGGTGCTGGCCGGCGGCTCGATGGTCTCGCCGCCGAACGACTGGTCGGGCGGCGGCTCGATCATGAACTCGAGCGGCGCGCTCTCCGCCTCCACCTCCGCGTGCACGTCGGCCGCGCCCGGCAGGCCGCTGATGAACTCCACGGCCGGCGTCGTCAGGTCGTGATCGTGCTCGACGGCCGCGACGTCCTCGGCGCGGATCGCGCGGGAGGAGCGCTCGCCCGTTCCCCAGGCCAGCGAATCGTCGAACGGCATCAACTCGAGCCCGGAATCGGCGACCTGCAGCTCCTCCGCCAGCGGATGGCGGTCGTACGCCGGCACGGGCGGCTCGAGCCCCGGTTCCGGCTCGACGGGCGCGGCCTCGGTGGCCGGACCCTCCGCTACGGGCTCGGGATACAAGTAGGAAGGCGGCTCGGGAGCCGGGGCGGCCGACGCCTCGCCCGGCAGCTCGGGGGCCGGCGCGGCGTGGGCCTCAAGCTCGGGAATCGCCTCGGGCTCGGGGTGAAATTCGGCCGCGGCATGGAACTCGGGCTCGGCGCGAGACTCGGGCTCGGAGTGTACATCGGCCGCGGCATGGAACTCGGGCTCGGCGGGGGCCACGGGCTCGGGGATCGCTTCGGGCTTCGCCGCCTCGGGCGGGGCAGCCACCGGCACCACCGCCGTCGGCGCCTCGGGCGCCAGGGCCGCGAGCGCCATCCCGGGGGGTGGCGCGACCGGCGGCTCCACGGGCGGCGCGGCCACTTCGGGCGCCGGCGCCGCGATCGCCGCGGCGAGGTCGGCGAGCTCTGGCGCCGCTGGTGCGGACACGGGCGGCGCGGCAGCCTCCGGCGGCGCACCCTCGATCTCCTTCGCGACGTCGGCGAAGGAGATCTCGGCGGCGGCTTCGGCGGCCGGGGCCCCGGGAACCCCGGCGGCGGCCGGCGCCGCATCGGGCGCGCCCCCCAGGCGCTGCAGGTCGGCCTCGGCCTCGGCGTTCATGGAGTCCACGACGAGCAGCTTCTGGAGCCAGGTGCGCGCCTCGAGATTGCGGCCGCCACGCTCGGCGATCTCCGCCAGGCTCTTGAGGGCGATGATGTTCTCGGGGTCGAGCGCCAGCACCCGCTCGAAGGTCGCGGCCGCCTCCGCGTCCGTGTTCTTGTCCAGGAGGCAGCGGCCCAGGACGATGTGGGCCGAGAGGTAGTCGGGATGCTTGACCAGCCCGGCGCGGACCAGCTCGAGGGCGCGGTCCACGTTCCCCGCCTTGCGATACGCGTCCGCGAGGGGGGCGAAGAACCGGCCGTCCGGATTCTCGGAGTACCGGCGTTCGAGCTTCTCGATCTCGCTGGGTGCGGCCATGGAACTCCTGAAGACGAGCGGGGCTCCGGCCGCGAACATATAGCGCCACCTCGCGCAGTGTCAACGGGAACGGGGCCCCCGCCGGTTGGCTTTGCGCGTTGTCTCGCCTACATTTAGCCCGCCCCGACGGAGGGGCGGAGGGGGACTCTGGCATGCTGCGCACGATGCGCGAGAAGACCAAGATCATCATGCTCATCCTGGCGGTGGCGTTCGTCGGGTGGCTGGTCTTCGACGTGGGAATGGGGGTCTCGGGCCGCAACCAGGGCCTGCAGACCCAGAATCTGGGCTCGGTCAACGGCAAGGCGATCTCCTACCAGTCGTGGCTGGCCGTGTACCAGCAGACGGCGGATCAGGCGCGGCAGCGCAATCCCGGCCAGACCCTGTCACGCGAAGACCAGAAGGCGCTCGAGGACGACGCGTTCGAGCAGCTGGTCGAAGAGCACCTGATGCAGGCGGAGTTCAAGAAGCGCGGCATCGTCGTCACGGACCAGGAGATCCTGGACGCGGCGCGGCGCATGCCCCCGCCCGAGGTGGTGAACGCCAAGGACTTCCAGACCGACGGCAGGTTCGACGTCTCGAAGTGGGAGCGGTTCCTGGCCAGCGGGACGGAACCCGACTTCCTGGCCGCGCTCGAGGCCCAGTACCGCAGCGAGCTGCCGCGCCTCGAGCTGCTCGAGCAGGTCACGTCGGACATCTACGTGCCCGACGCCAAGCTGTGGAACATCTACCGCGACCAGCACGACTCGGTCACGGTGCAGGCGCTGGTGATCCGGCCCGACGCGGCGGTGGCGGACGCCTCCGTGCAGGTCACGCAGGCCGACCTGGATTCCTACTACCGGGCCCACGCCGACTCGCTGAAACGGCCGGCGCAGGCGTTCCTGTCGTACATCGGCGTGTCGAAGCTCCCGGGCCGGGTGGACTCGGTGGTCGCGGTGGAGCGGGCCCGGGCGCTGCGCGACTCCCTGGTGCACGGCCTGGACTTCGCCACGGCCGCCAAGAACGAGTCGGCCGATTCGGGCAGCGCGGCCAACGGAGGGCTGCTCCGGGCCCTGAGCCGGTCCCAGATGTCGCCGACGTTCGAGCAGGCCGCGTTCCACCAGCCGCTGGGCCAGGTCGGCGAACCGGTGGTCACGGCGGACGGCGTGCAGCTGCTGAAGGTCGAGCGCCGCACCGCCGACAGCGCCGTCATCCGCCGCATCCTGATCCCGATCGCGCGCGCCGGCGCCCGGCTCGACACCCTCGAGGCGCGGGCCGACTCGCTCGACCGCCTGGCGGCCGAGCAGACGGACCCCACGACGCTGGACAGCGTATCGCGGGAGATGTCGCTGGACATCAACCACGCCGCGCCGCTGTACCAGGGCAACCCGCTGATCCTCGGCATCTACCGCGTGCCCGACGCGGGCGTGTGGGCGTTCGAGAGCAAGGTCGGCGAGCTGAGCCCGGTGATCGAGACGACGGGCGCGTTTTACGTGTTCCGCCTCGACAGCCTCGTGCCCGCGGGCGTTCCGCCCCTCTCGGCCATCATGCCGCTGGTGCGCTTCCAGGTGCTCGAGCAGAAGAAGCGGGAGGCGGCCGAGGCGATCGCCGCCGACGCGCAGCGCCGGCTGGAGGGCGGCTCGACCCTGGAGCAGGTCTCGCAGGCGATGCACCTGCCGATCCAGACGATCGGCCCCTTCACGATCACGTCCACGGTCCCGGTCCTGGGCACCGCCACGGTGGCGGTGGGCGCCGCGTTCCGGCTGCGCGTGGGCGAGCGCTCCGGCCTGCTCTCGAGCCCGTACGGCTACTTCTTCCTCGAGCCCACGCGCCGCGTGCGCGCGGACTCGGCGGCCTGGCTGAAGCAGCGCGACTCCGAGCGCGTCAACATCATCCAGGCGGCGCGCCAGGTGCGGGTGCAGAGCTTCCTGGCATCACTGCGGCGGAACGCGACCGTGGTGGACAACCGGGCCGCGGTGCTCAAGCCGACGCAGAGCGATCAGTGAGCGGCCGTGAAGGGTGAGACGTCGAGGTGAGACGTCAGGGGTGAGAGGTAAGCGGTTCACGTGAGGGGTGAGTAGGCGAAAGGCGTGAGAGGGGAGCACGATCCCTCTCACGCCTTTTCACGTCTCACGTCTCACCTGAACTTCTTACGTCTCACCTCTCACGTCTGACGCCGTCATCCCCGCCTCACGGCCCAAAATGCGGATTCTTGGCCTGCGTCCCCGCAGGCGGCGCGGCCGGCTGCGACGCCGCGGGCGGCTGCTGCGGCGGGGGCTGCAGCTGGTTCTGCTGGGTCGGCGCGTTCAGGTCCGTCTGGATGTCCCGCATGCTCTTCTTGAACTCTCCGATGGACTTGCCCAGCGCGCCGCCGATCTCCGGCAGCCGCTTCGCCCCGAAGAGCAGCAGCAGGATCACCAGGAACAGCAGGATGTGGGTGAGGCTCAGGCCTTCGAACATGGCGGCTCCTTGATGCCTGTAATATAGTCGAAGGTTGAGCGTTGAGGGTTGAAGGGGGTTGAACCCTCGACTTTCAACCCTCAACTCTCAACGGTCTCTCAGAACAGGCTCCTCGCCAGCAGGTACGCCAGCACCACGCCGACCACGGCCAGCACCGACACCCTGAGGCCCACCGGCCCCACGGTGAACCACAGCACCAGCAGGTCCACGGTGAACGGGCCGATCTTGGGCGTCACCGCCAGGGTCAGCACTTCCTTGGGGGCCCCGGCCGGCAGCACGCGCTCGAGCAGGGCGGAGAGGAAGCCGCCCAGGGCGAATCCGGTCGAGAGCACGCCCAGGTAGAAGAGGGGCCGCCGCGGTACGTGGGCCATCGCTCAGCGCCGCCGCTCGACCGCGTACACGATCGCGTCGCGCAGGGCGTCCCGCGCGGCGGACGGGGGCAGGTCCTCGAGCGCCCCCTCCGCCTCGGCCGCGAACGCGGCCGCGCGGTCGCGCGCGTATTCGAGCCCGCCGTGCTCTTCCACGAGCCGCACCACCTCGGCCACCTGCCCGTCGGCCGGCGCCGCCTCCCGGAACAGCCCTTCGACCAGCTGGCGCTCGGCCGGGCTGAAGCGCGGCAGCGCCGCGATCAGGGGCAGCGTGACCTTGTGCTCCTTCAGGTCGAGCCCGGACGGCTTGCCGGTCACCGCCTCAGCCTCCGTGTAGTCGAGCAGGTCATCCGTGATCTGGAACGCCATGCCGAGGGCGCCGCCGTAGCGCCGCGCCGCGCGGCGCCGTCCCGCTTCGGCCCGCAGGGTCCCCACCTCGCAGGCGGCCGCGAACAGCGACGCGGTCTTCGAGCGGCACAGCAGCTCGTATTGCCGCTCGTCGAAGTCGAGCGCGTCGTAGGCGGCCAGCTGCCGCATCTCCCCGACCGTCATCGCGTCCGTCACCTGCGCCAGGACGCGCATCGGCTCCTGCTCGTCCATCCTCGCCAGCTCGATGATCGCGCGCGAGTACAGGTAGTCGCCCATGATCACCGACACCTGGTGGCTGAACAGCGAGTTCACCGTCGGCATGCCGCGGCGCAGGGCCGAGTGGTCCACGGAATCGTCGTGCACCAGCGTCGCCAGGTGGATCAGCTCGACCACGGCGGCGAGCGGCACGGCGCGCGCGTCGCCCCCGCCCGACGCCTCGTGCGTCAGCAGCAGCAGCGTGGGGCGGAACAGCTTCCCCTTCATCCGCATCAGGTGCCGGTTGACGTCGGTGATCAGCGGCAACTCGGCGGCGATCATCCGCCCCAGCTCCTCGGTGACCGCCTCGAGCTGCTCGGCCACGGGTCGCTGGAGGTCCTGGAGCGTCACGTCGGCGGCCTGCCGTGTCACGTCATGCCCCCGCGCGCGACAGCGCCTTGACCCGCTGGCTCACGTCCTGGAAGGTGATGTCCACGGCGAACACGCGGTTGTAGGAGTGCAGCGCATCCGGCCCCTTGCCCAGCTCCTCCTGGGCCCGGCCCAGCCAGTACAGCAGGCCCACCCGCTCGGCGTCGCCCGAGGCCGGCAGCTCGAGGGCGCGCCGCAGGATCGTCTCCGCGACGGTGTACTGCCCCTTCTCGAAGAAGCACAGCCCCAGCGCTTCCGACGCCTTGAGCCGGCCGTCGGCGCCCCGCAGCGCTTTTTGGAACTCCGCGATCGCCTCGTCGAGGAGCCCCATCTCCTTGTAGGCGACGCCGAGGTCGTAGTGGCTCTGGAAGTCCTCGTCCTCGACGTTGGCCTCGACGCCCTTCTTGAAGGCGGCGAGCATCGTCTGGAAGTCCTTCTGCTCGTCCCCGGACGGCTCCTCGTCCACGATGCGCATCCGGGTGTCCTTCGGGCGGTCGTCCTCGAGCAGCATCGCGCCGAAGTCCACGAAGCCGCCGGACGGCTCCGCCGCCGGCACCGGCACGGACGACGTGCGGGGGGCCGGCTCGGCGTCGGGTGGCGGCGCGAGGGTCTCGACCGCGGACCGGGCGCGCTCGTTGGACGGATCGTGCTCGAGCACCCGCTGGTAGACGGCCACCGCCTTGTCGGCCTGCCCCGAGCGCAGCAGCGCGTCGGCCAGCTCGAGGTACGCCCCGGCCAGCCGCATCCGGTCGCCCTGGCGGTACGACAGCTCGACGCGCTTCTGGTGGTAGCGGACGCTGTTCGGGTCGAGGCGCAGCACTTCCTCGGTGATCGCGTACGCGGACTCGAGGTCGTCGCCCTGCTCGTACCCCTCGATGGCGGTGTCGAACTCGGCGAGCGCCCGGTCGCGGTCGCCGGCCTCGGTGAGCCCCTCCGCCAGGAGCCGGTGTGCCTCCCAGTCGGACGCGTCGGCGCTGATGCGCGCCTCCAGCTCCTCGATGGACGGCGGCGCCACGGCCTCGCCTAGTTCGAGGAAGCTCAGCTCCATCTCCGCGGCGGGCGCCTCCTCCGCGACCTCGGCGGGCGGCACCTCCACGAGCTCGACCGGCGCCTCGTCCACCACCTCGGGGACCGTGAGCGAGTCCTCGCCCTCCAGCATCGGCAGGCCGGCGATCGGCGACGCCGTTTCGGCCTCTTCGACCGGTGCCTCTTCGAGCTCGATCGCCTCGAGCTCGGCCGCGGGCTCAGCCTCAGGAATCAGCTCTGGCTCGGGGGCCGGTTCGAGCTCGGGCACCGGTTCGAGCTCGGGCTCCGGCTCGAGCTCGGGCACCGGTTCCACCTCGGCCGCGGGCTCGGGCTCAGCCACAGCCTCGGGTTCGGCCACAGCCTCGGGTTCGGGTAGCAGCTCGGGCTCGACCAGTTCCAAGTCCGACGGCGCGCCCGCCTCGGGCTCGACCACCTCCAGCTCCGGGGCTGCCTCGGCCTCCGGCTCCACCACTTCCGCGGCCTCCGGCTCCGGCGCGGCTTCGGCCAGCGACGTGCTCTCAAGGTCGAGCATCGGCAGCGGCGGTCCCGCCGGCTCCTCGTCGGCCAGCGAGGTGGGAACGATCTCGAGCGATCCCTCCTCCTCGGGCACGAGCGCGGTCGGCTCGATCTCGAGCCTCTCCACCTCGGGCTCGGCCGGAGCCTTGGCGGCGGGTCTGACCGCCGGCTTGGGCGCGGCGGCGGGCGGCGGCGGAGCCGGCCGCGGGCGCGGGGCCGGCGGCGCGGCCGTGGAGGCGGTGACGCGACGCACCGGAGGCGCGTCCACGTCGAGGAAGATCAGCTCGCCCCTCTTGGTCGGCTGCTCGGGCGGCAGCTCCTCGCCGGTGATCATGTGTCGGCTCGCCCGCGACTTGCGGTGCTGGGCCGTGCGCTCCTTGGCCTCGAACTCGCCCAGCAGCTTCTCGACCTGCTCCTTCTGATCCGCGGTCCTGGCGGAGGCGCGCGCCTGCTGGGCCAGCACCGACCAGATCTCGTCCTGGCCGGGCGTCATCTCGGCGAACTTCTTCAGCGCCTTGAACGCCTCCTCGACCTGCCCGGCTTTCTGCATCCGGTCCGCGTATTCCAGCAGGTTGGTCTTGGCCTCCGCGCCGAAGCCCTTGCTGGCGAACAGCATGCCGAGCTTGAGGTAAACCTGCGACCGTCCGGGGGCGATGCGGAGGACCTTGTTGCAGAGGGCGATGGCGTTGTTCGCCAGCCCGATCTCCTGGTACTTGTCCACCGCGCGCTCGTAGTACGCGACGGCGTTCGACGCCTCACCGATCTTCTGGTACAGGTCGCCGACTTTGTTGTACAGCACGAGCTCGGCGTCGGGGATCTCGGGGCCAGCCTCCATCTCCTGGATGGCCCGGACGTACTCCTCGACCGCCTTCGCCCACTGCTCCTTCAGCTCGAACTTCTTGGCCCTGTCCTTGTACTTCTCGAGATTCGCCATGCGCCTGGCTGCTCAGGGGGAGGGCGGAGAGAGCGGCCCCGCACCGTAACCCGCAGAAGATATTCCCGCCCCTGGGGCATGACAAGGATACCCGGAGGCGTAAGTCCGCCAGGCAAGCGGCATTCCGTACCAGTACGCCAGCTCCCGGACGTCGCGGCAGTTCCAGATGACGAGGTCGGCCGGGCCGCCGGGCGCGATCCGCCCGCGCTCGTGCGAGAGGCCCACGGCGTGGGCGGCGTTCACGGTGGTGGCGAGGAAGGCCTCCTCGGGCTGCATCCGGGCCTGGCTGACCGCCAGGGCCATCATGAGGGGGAGGTTGGCGCTCGGCGAGGAGCCGGGGTTGAAGTCGCTGGCGAGGGCGACGATCGCGCCGGCGTCGAGCAGGCCGCGGGCCGGCGCCTGGCGCCCCTTGCCGAGGAACATGAGGGTGCCGGGCAGGAGGACCGCCACCGTGCCGCTGGCGCTCAGGGCGTCGATGCCGCCGGCGGAGATGGCGCCCAGGTGGTCGGCCGAGACGGCGCCGAGGCGCGCGGCCAGCTCCGCGCCGCCCGAGGGCTCCAGCTCGTCGGCGTGGACCTTGAGGCCGAAGTCGAGCCTGGCCGCGGCGACGAGGATCGCCTCGGTCTCCTCGAGGCTGAACACGCCCGGCTCGCAGAAGACGTCGCAGAACGTCGCGAGCCTCTCCCGCGCGATCACGGGGAGCATTTCCTCGATCACGAGGCGCACGTACGCGTCGCGCCTGGCGCGGTACTCCGCCGGGACCTCGTGGGCGCCGAGGAATGTGGCCACGACCTGGAGCGGCGTGCGCTCCCGGAGCCAGGCGATCAGCCGCAGCGCCTTGAGCTCCTGCTCGAGCGCCAGGCCGTACCCCGACTTGATCTCCACGGCCGTCGTGCCGAGCGTGGCGATGGCCTCCAGCCGAGTGGCGGCGAGACTGCGCAGCTCGTCGCGCGGCCGCACCCGGAAGTCGGCGACGGTGGAGAGTATGCCGCCGCCGGCCGCCGCGATGGACTGGTAGCTGACGCCCTGCGCCCGGCGGGCCTGGTCCTCGAGCCGCGGCTTGCCGAAGACGGCGTGGGTGTGCGCATCCACCAGCCCCGTCGTGATCAGGCGCCCGCCGCAGTCCACCAGGTGGTCGGGCGACGCCGCCGCGTGGAACCAGTCGCCCACCTCGTCGTCCGGCGCGATGAGGGCGATCCTCCCCTCCTCGACGCCGATGCCGACGCCGCGCCGCACGCCGACGTCGTCCCAGGTCGGGCGCCGCACCGGCCCGGGCGCCTGCGGGCCCATGGCCACCGCCGAGGCGTTGACGAAGGCGAGCCGGCGGGCACGCTCAGCCATGCATCGGCAGGGGCAGATGGTGGCGGCGCGCCGTCTCGATGGCCAGATCGTAGCCGGCGTCGGCGTGGCGCACCACGCCGATCCCCGGGTCGTTGGTCAGCACCCGCTCCAGCCGCGCGGCCGCGCCCTTGCTCCCCTCCGCCACGATCACCTGGCCCGCGTGCAGCGAGTTGCCGATACCGACGCCGCCGCCGTGGTGGAACGACACCCACGACGCCCCGCTCGCGACGTTGAGCATGGCGTTCAGCACCGGCCAGTCGGCGATGGCGTCGCTGCCGTCCTTCATGCCCTCCGTCTCGCGGAACGGCGACGCCACCGACCCCGTGTCCAGGTGGTCGCGGCCGATCACCACCGGGGCCGTGATCTCGCCCTTGGCCACCAGGTCGTTCAAGGCGAGACCGAACCGCGCCCGCTCGCCCTGCCCCAGCCAGCAGATGCGCGCCGGCAGGCCCTGGAAGGCGACCCGCTCCTGCGCCAGCGTGATCCAGCGCCGCAGGTGCTCGTTCTCCGGAAACAGGTCCAGCACCAGCCGGTCGGTGCGCGCCAGGTCCTTGGGATCGCCCGAGAGCGTCACCCAGCGGAACGGCCCCTTGCCCTCGCAGAACAGCGGACGCACGTAGGCCGGCACGAAGCCCGGGAAGGCGAAGGCGTCCTTCACGCCGGCGTCGAGCGCCTGGGTGCGGATGTTGTTGCCGTAGTCGAAGGTCACGGCGCCCTGGCGCATCAGGTCGAGCATCGCCGTGACGTGCACCGCCATCGAGTCCATCGCGCGCCGGACGTACGCCTGGGGATCCGACACCCGGAGGGCCGCGGCGGCCTCGAGCGTCAGCCCCGCCGGCACGTAGCCGTTGAGCGGATCGTGGGCCGAGGTCTGATCGGTGAGCACGTCCGGCACCACGCCGCGGCGCACGATCTCGGGCAGCACCTCGGCGCAATTCCCCGCCAATCCCACGCTGAGCGGCCTCCCCGCCCGCATCGCCTCGTCGCACCACCGCAGCGCCTCGTCGAGCGAAGCCGTCTCGCGGTCGAGGTAGCGCGTCTCGATGCGCCGGCGGATCCGGGCCGGGTCCACCTCCACCCCGAGGAACACCGCCTCGTTCATCGTCGCCGCCAGCGGCTGCGCCCCGCCCATACCGCCCAGGCCGCCCGAGAGCACCAGCTTGCCCTTGAGGGAGCCGCCGAAGTGCTGCCGGCCCACCGCGCCGAACGTCTCGTAGGTGCCCTGGAGGATGCCCTGCGTCCCGATGTAGATCCACGACCCGGCCGTCATCTGGCCGTACATGATGAGCCCCTGGCGCTCGAGGTCGCGGAACACGTCCCACGTGGCCCAGCGGCCCACGAGGTTCGCGTTCGCGATCAGCACCCGCGGGGCGTCGGGGTGCGTGGTGAAGATGCCGACGGGCTTGCCGCTCGCCACCAGCAGCGTCTGGTCGTCGCGCAGCGTCTTGAGGGACGCGACGATGGCGTCGAACGCCGCCCACGAGCGGGCCGCGCGGCCGGTGCCGCCGTACACGACGAGGTCGTCCGGCCGCTCGGCGACCTCGGGGTCGAGGTTGTTCATCAGCATCCGCATCGCGGCTTCCTGGATCCAGCCGCGACAGGTGATGGCCGTGCCGCGGGGGGCACGGACCGGACGGGGGCCGGAGGGGGTGGCCATGGCGGGAAAAGCTAACGAACAGCAAGGTGAGAGGTGAGGGGTGAGACGTGAGAGGGATACGTGAGGGGTGAGAAGTCGAAAGGCGTGAGAGGGAACGCTCCCCCCCTCACGCCTTTGAACCCCTCACTTCTCACTCATCCTTCTCACCGCTTACATCTCACCTCTCACCTTCACCTCTTCCCGGCCATCCTCACCAGCTCCGGATTCCCGGGGTCGGTCTGATACGACCAGTCGAAAATGATGTAGTTCGGCCCCACCGCGGTGACCCGCAGCGCGCCGTACACGTAGAACTGGCCCGAGATCATCTGGAACACGTAGCCCCACATGGGCTGCGCCGCGAGCGCCGCGCGCGCGTACCCGCCGTTCGGCGCCACGTCGATGGACGTGAGGTCGGCGATCGGGACCGTCCCGTACGTCTGCAGCGAGTCGCCGGTGCGCTGCGGGACGATCCGCAGCCCCGCCGCGCTGCTGTCCACGTAGAAGTCCATCAACGCGCTGCCGCCGGCGCCCACGATGCCCAGCTCCGTCGGCTGGGCGACGCCGTCGCTGTTGGCGTCGAGCCAGAAGCGGAAGCCGCTCCGGCCCGCGCTGTCCTGCACCGCCCACAGGACGATGTTGCGCGCGTCGGGCCGCGGCGTGTCGTTGCGGAGCGGCGACCACCCGCTCTCGTAGCCCTCGAGCGAGACGGCCGACACCGCGTAGCACTGCGGCACGCCGTTCGTGAGCGCGCCCACCAGGAACGTCGGCGAGACCGTGGTGCCCTCGATGAACCACGTGCTGTCGCACAGGTTCTGGTCCAGGTTGTAGCCCGTGCTGTACACGCGGTAGTACGAGAAGTCGGCCGGGGCGTCGAGGTACGGGCTGTCGTCCCACTGGAGGTGCACGGCCTGGTTGAGCGAGATGCTCGTCAGCGTCGCCGGCGCCCCGAGCGCCAGCGACTCGTTGACCGTGATCACGTTGGAGGCGTCGCTCTCGCCGCCGTCCGCCGACACCGCCGTCACGTAGTACTGGAGGTCGGGCGTGCCGTTGTCGTGGAACGTGTTCGACGACGTCTCGCCCCGCAGGTCGTACGAGGCGCCCTGCGACGCCCGCGAGTAGATGCGATAGGACGCCAGGCTGGGATCGGTCTCCATGTCCCACCGGAGCAGGATGCCGCTCGGGGCGCCCGGCGTGCCCGACGGCTCCACCTGGTAGGAGAGGTTGGTGGGAGGATTCAGGATCGTGACGGACGTGTATCCGCCCGCGTGATCGTAGCATCCGCCGGCGACGGCTGCGCCCAACACGGCCACCGTGAGCGGTGCGAGCCAGCGACGCATCAGGCCCTCCCTGGGGGTTCGACCCCCACAAACGCACGTGTCATGCCCACCGCGGCGAGTTTCGCAACTCATTGTCCCGCATGATGTTGTGCCGTCAGACGTGACGTGAGACACGGCCGGCACTGTCCTACCCGTGGGACAGGGGCGCGTCGCTATCACTGCAGCGGCAGGCTCTGCTGGTCGTAGTCCACCTTGATCTCGGGCTGCGGAATCAGGGCGATGGTGAAGTTGAAGACGACGTTCCCGTTCGGCGACTGCACGAAGGCGAACACCGCCTTCCAATCGTGCAGGTCGCGATTGAGCGTCAGCACGTGCGATCCGAACTTGCCCGCCTGGAAGTCGTACAGCGTGGACCACGAGACGGACCAGTGCGGGGTCGGCGCGAACGACAGGCTCCCGTTCAGGGTGCTGTGGGTCTCGGTGGGCGTGGTGACCACGGTGCCCGCGACGCCGGGCGTCGCGGTGGCCACGGCATTGGGCCGCACGCGGGAGAGATCGAACGCGAGCGAGGCGGAGAACCCCGTGCCGCCGGGCCGGAGCCCGATCTGTCCGACGGCCGCCTGGTTCGCGAAGATCCCGCGCTGATAGGGGTCGGGGGCGAGCCGGGTGAACGCGGGCGCCGTGTCGCTGGCCGCGCGGGCGCTGTCGCGCTGCGCCTGCCCCGGCGTGCTCGGCGCGGCGGGCGGGCGCGTGAGGCCGAGCAGCGAGCCGAGCCAGGAGAAGGCGCTCGGGCCGATGCCGAAGCGGGCCGACAGGCTGGTGAGGAACGGATGAAACCGGCTGGTCACCGTGTCGGGCGTCCCGTTGAAGAGCGAGTGGCTGGTGGACAGGCTGAAGCCCGGCAGCAGATCGGTGCTGAAGGTGTTGGACAGGGTGCCGGTCACCCAGCCGGTGTAGCCGGGCCGCTTGGCCTGCTCGAGATCGATCGCGACGGCGCTGGTCTGGATCGAGAGGAGCTTGATCTTCCGCGCCGGCGGCGGCGGCGCGCCCGCCGTGTCGGCGCGGGCGCTGTCCGCCCGCGCGCTGTCGCCCCGCGCGGGGCGGGCCGGCGCCCGGAGCTTGGCCTCGAAGTTCTGGTTCAGGCCGAAGGTGAGGGTCTGGGTCGCCGGGCTGCGGTCGTTGATCACCGGGTTGTCGCCCGCGATCGCGCGCGCGTACGCCGCGTTGATGGTGGCCGCCGGCGCGTAGCTCCACGAGACGCTGGGCGAGAAGGTGTGCCGGATGCGGGCGATGGGCCCGAAGCCCGGCAGCAGCGCGTAGAACGTCGGCGAGACGGCGACGGAATAGGACAGGCGCTTGCCCTGGGTGACGAACGCGCCGCCCGTGTAGCGGTTGCGGAGCATGAACGGGCCGCCGCCCGTGTTCACCACGCTGATGGAGGGCTGCAGGTTCCACGTCCCCTGGAAGATCATCGGCAGCCCGATGCCGGTGCTCCAGTCCACGTCCGTCTCGAAGAACTGGTCGTAGGTGCGCGTGATCCGTCGCGTCGTGTCCGCGGGGTCCGGCAGCGTGAGCGTGGCGCGCTGGTTGTTGTACTGGTCCGTGAGCGACAGCGAGTTGTTCCACATCCAGCGGCCGAGCTGGAGCGGGGTGGTGAGGGACACGGCCGTCTGCCGCGTGTCGAGCAGGACGTTGGTCGAGTCCAGCGGATCGCCCGCGTACGTGTACGTGCTCGTCGGCTGCTGGCTCTGCAGCGTGTTGCTGACGCTGAAGCCCGGGCTCCACGTCACGCTCTGGGAGATCGCGATCGGGTTCGGGGTGAACGACACGCTCGGGAAGTTGGTCGTCACCTGGGGGTTGTTGAGGTTCTGCGTGCGGCTGCCGCCCACCTGCAGGGCGCCCCAGGGGAAGCGCTGCGTGTAGTTGACCGCGCTGTAGATCGTCGCCAGCGCGAGCACCGGGTCCACCGTGTTGCGCGAGACGATGGACGAGCTGGTGACGTAGTTGACGTTGGCGTTGAGGTGGCTGTCGAGCGAGAAGTCCTGCTGGTGCGTCCACACCACCTGGTAGCTCGTGCCGGCGCCGAACTGGTGCATCTCCTGCAGGTTGAGGTAGCCGGACATGAAGCGGTCCAGCCAGCGGTAGCGGACCACGCCGCGCACGGAGATGAAGTTGTGCGAGTACCAGTCCATGTTGACCTGGGCGTCGGTGTAATCGCTGATCGCCCAGTAGTACCCGAGGTTGGAGACGTGGCGGTGGTACGTGGGCGAGTTGCGCACGATGTCGCTGAGGCCGAAGGACGGCGGGATCAACCCGGAATGCCGGTCGCGCCGCATGTCCTGGAAGATGAACGGCAGCCACATCACGGGGACGTCGGCGACGTAGAGCACCGCCGGCCGCGCGACCATCAGGGTCTTCGACACCCACTTCACCTCGTGGGCGGCGAAGTGGTAGTGCGGGTCCGGGAGGTCGCAGCTGGTGATGTTGGCGGCGGCGCCGTAGACCCGGCCCTCCGCGTTGTCCACGGCGAGGTCGCCGTGCAGGATCCAGGTGGCGCTGCCCTGCTTCTGCGCCGTCTGGGCGTGCGCGATGATCCCGGCGTGGTTGCAGGCGTCGTACACCATCCCCTCACCCACCATCACGCCCGTGACGTCGAACAGCTGGGGCGAGCCCGCGGCGGTGAGGACGCAGTGCTCCTCGGCGTAGCGGATGGTGTCCGCCTGCAGGGTGGAGCCGCCCTTCTGGACCAGCGCCTCGCCCGACATGCGGATCTGCTTCTCCGGCGGGCGGAACTGGACCGAGTCGGCGCTGTAGCGGGTGACGGCGAACCCGGGGAGCTGGAGCAGCTCCGTCTCCACGCTGTCCGCCGCCTGGAAGGTCCGCGATGGGCCGGTGGGGAGGCCGCCCGCGCGGGTCGTGTCGGCGAGGGAATCGCGGCGGGCCTGGCCGGTGTCCGGGCCCACGCGTCCCCCCCCCGGCCCCTGCCCCGCCGGCGGGTTGACCGGGAAGTGCTTCCGGACCGGGATCGGCGCCTGCGCCGCGGCGGGCGCCGCGGCGCAGCACAGGATCGCCACCGCCACCCAGCAGCACCGCACTCAGGCCTCGCCCGGGGCCGCCACCTCGTCGCCGGCGGCCGCCTCCTCGTGCGCGCGCCGCCGCTCCATCACGCGGGCGACCACCACCGTGATCTCGTAGAGCAGCTGCACCGGCACCATCATCAGCGTCATGGACACGAGGTCGGGCGGCGCCAGCACCATGGCCAGGAACGCGTTGCCCGCGATGGCGAAGCGGCGGTTGCGGCTGAGGAACCCCGCGGAGATGACCCGCAGGTACACCAGGATCAGGAGCACCAGCGGGATCTCGAAGATGGCGCCGAACGCGATCACCACCTGCGCCGCGAACCCGAAGTACTCGTTCGCCGTGACGATCGGCTGCAGGCTCCGCGACTGGAAGCCGAACAGCACGTGGATGGCCGTGGGGAGGATCAGCAGGTACGCCATCGCGACGCCGGCCAGGAACAGCAGCACCGCCACGATGGACACCGGGAGCACGATCCGCCGCTCCTTCGCGTACAGCGCGGGGGAGAGGAACTTCCACCCCTGCCAGATGATCACCGGCGAGGCCAGCACGACGCCGACGAAGAAGGCGAGCTTCAGGGTGATCGTGAAGGGCTCGATGGGGCTGGTGAAGTAGAGCTTGCCGCCGGCCAGCTCGGGGGTGATGGGGCGCATCAGCAGGCCCAGCACGTCGAGCTCCTCCACGACGACGAAGCCGACGACGAAGCCGATCGTGAGGGCCAGGAGGCTCCAGATCAGCCGCCAGCGCATCTCCTCGAGATGGTCGAGGAACGGCATCTCCCCGCGCTCGTTGCGCTGGAACCTGGGCATCGAGGCTCCCGGCCCTGCCCTACGGGTGTGCGGGTGCCGGCGCCGGTCCGCCCCCCAGCGAGCGGAGCTGCTCGCGCGCGAGCGCGGCCTCGTCGGAGAGCGGGTACGCGCCGATGAGCTGGTTGAAGTCGCGCCGCGCCTCGTCGCGGCGCCCCGCGTTGGACGCCAGGACGCCGAGACGGAACAGCGCCGCGGCCACGTGTCCCGACGTGGGGTAGTGCTGCACGACCGCGCGGTAGGCGGCGGCCGCCGAGTCGGCCCGCTGGTCCGCGGACCACGCTTCGCCGGTGAAGAACACGGCGTCCCCCGCCCGCGCGTGGGTCGGGTAGCGCTTGAGGAACTCGGCGAAGGCGCTCCGCGCGGTGGCCGGGCTGCCGCGGCGCAGCTGCTGGAGCCCCAGCTCCATGAGCTGGTCGGGTCCCGGCGCCGGCTCGCCTCCCGGCGCCGCCGCCGGACCCGCGGCGGCCGCCGGGGTGCCGGCGCTCTCGGCCGGCGCGGGGGCCGGTGGCGCCGGCACCGCCTGTTGCTCGTTGCGCTGCGCGATCTGCGCCCGCAGCTCCGTGAGACGCTGCTGGCTCTGCCCGGTCAGCTCCTGCACCGCGACCAGCTGCTGCTGGACGTTGTACAGGTCCACGCGCAGGTCGCCGCGCATGCTGGTGATCGCCGCCTGCTGCGCCGCGAGGGTGTCGAGCGCCCCCTGCACCAGCCGCGCGATGGCCGCGAGGTTGGCCTGGACGACCGAATCGCGCCGGACCGCGGCCTGCTGCTGCGCGTCGAGCTGGAGGCGCAGCCGGGTGACGTCGCTGCGCATCGCGCACCCGCCCGCGGCGGCGGCCAGCAGCAGGGTGAGGGGCGCGCGCAGGCGCACTAGTTCGCCCCGTGCGTCACGACGAAGTCGTCGCGACGGTTCCTGGCCCACGCCGCCTCGTCGTGCCCCTGGTCCAGCGGGCGCTCCTTGCCGTAGGAGAGGATCGCGATGCGCCCGGCGGCCACGCCGTGCGCCTCGAGGTAGCGCTTGGCCGCGGCCGCGCGGCGCTCGCCCAGCGCCAGGTTGTACTCCTCGGAACCGCGCTCGTCGCAGTTGCCGGCGATCCGCAGCGTCAGCTGCGGATGGGCGCCGAGCACCTGCATCTTGCGGTCGAGCCCCGCCTGGTCCTGCGCGCTCAGCTCGGCCCGGTTGAAGTCGAAGTGCACCGGCTCGGCGAGGGTGGCCGTCTCGGGGGCCGTCAGGCCGGTGGTCGAGGAAACCGTGGTCGTGTCGGTCGTCTGCCGGGCCACCTGCGCCTGCACGGAATCGCTCGCGGCCTGGGCGCGCGCCAGCGCCGCCAGGGAATCGGCGCGCGCCACGGCGGCGATCGAATCGCGCCGCGCCGCGGCCGCCAGGGAGTCGCGCCGGGCGGCTGCCGCCGCCGAATCCGCCGCCGCAGCCGGAGCGGCCGCCGGCGCCACGGGCGCCGGAGCCGGCGGCTTGCTGCACGCCGCCGCCGCGAGCACCACGGGTGCCAGCCATCTCCATTGCGTCGCCATCATCCTGCCTCCGAGAAGAATGTACGTCGCGGCGACCACGCCGGTAGCTGGGCGTCAACCGTGGTCAGGAGCGCACGCATCCGCCCCGTCTCCAGGTCCACGATCCGGAGCTCCCGGATCCCGCCGCGGGTCGAGACGAACGCCAGGTGCCGGCTGTCCGGCGCCCAGGTGGGATCCTCGTTGCGTCCCTCGCCGGTGATCTGCCGCACCGTCTGCGTCGCCACGTCGAGGACGTAGACCTGCGGAGTGCCGCCGACGTCACGGTGGAACGCGACCGACTGCCCGTCCGGCGACCACTCCGGCCCGTTGGTCTGCCCCGTGGCGCCGAAGTCGAAGGTGGACAGCACCTCCTGCCCGCTGCCGTCGGCCGCCATCACGTACAGCTGGGGCTGCCCGGTCCGCGACGAGATGAACGCGATGCGCTGGCCGTCGGGACTCCACGCGGGCGAGAGGTTGTCGTAGTACCGGCCCACCGTCAGCCGCGTCAGGCAGCAGTGCCCGGCGAGGTTGTACAGGTACAAGTCGGTGCCGTTCTCGTCCCCGTGCGCGAACGCGAGGGTCCGGCCGTCGGGCGAGAACTCCGGCGTGATGTTGAGGCCGTGGTCCGTGCCGGGGAGCACCTGCCGCGCGCCGCTCGCCAGGTCCTGCAGCACGATCGGCTGCCCGGAGCGCACGAAGGCGGTGTACGCGACGGTGTGGCCGTCGGGCGACCAGGCCGGGGACAGGGCCGGCAGGCCGGCCGAAGGGATCAGGAACCGCCCCTCGCCGTCCGGGTCCACGCGCCACAGGTGCCCGTCCGCGACGTACAGCAGCGTCGTGGCGGCGATCCCGGGGGCGCCCGTCACCCAGCGCACCACCTCGTCGGAGGCGTGGTGCACCGCCTGGCGCAGCGCTTCGCTCCCCGCGCCCGGCGGGAGCCGCAGGCGCATCCGGTCGCGCACCACGCCGGCGCGGACGTCGTGCAGCTGCACCTCGACCACGCCCGGCGCGCGCCCGGAATCGGCCGGCACGATCGCCACGGCGAAATCGGTGCCCAGCGCGGTGAGCGCCCCATAGTTCGGCCCGCCGCCCTGCATCGCCACGCTCGCCGGCGGCTGGACCACGTCGAAGCGGTCGGAGTAGTCGAGGTCGCGCCGCAGGATCGCGCTCGCGCTGTCCAGCGCCGGCCCCGCGACGGGGAGCACCGTCAGGCTCGGCCGCGTGCCGGGGGTGTAGGTGATCCCGACGCGCACGCCCGGCGGCGCGGCCGGGGGCGCGGCGTGCGAGGTGTCCTGCGCGCGCGCCAGGCCCGGCGCGAGCAGCACGGCCGCGACCAGCCAGCCGGCGCGGCTCATTGCGCTCCCCGCGGGTTGAAGAAGAAGGACACCGGCAGGATGTCCGAGCCGTACCCGTCCGGGAGCGGGCCGAACGCGCCCGCGCGGGCGGCCGCCTCGATCGCGCCTTGCGCCTCGAGGTCGAAGGCGAAGGAACCCGAGCGGCGGATGAACTGCAGGCCGGTGACCGAACCGTCGCGGTGAACCAGGAAGAGAACCTCAGCCTCCAGCAAGGCGTTCGACGGCGGCGGCGTCCAGCGCCGGTACACCTGCGCCACCAGGTTGTGTAGATACCCCGGGAAGGGGAATTCGACCCCCTCCGTGCGGATCGTCGTGGCGTCGGTGCCGCCCGGCGCGCCGTTCGGCGACGTGGCCGGGGAGGCCGCGGCCGGCGCCGTCGGGGATGGCGCAGCCGGTATCGGGTGCGGGGTGCGGGGTGTCGCGGCCGCGCCCGCGGACGGTTTGGGCTGCGCGGGAGCCGGAGCGCGCGGCGCCGGCGTGAGCGGCACCGCCGGCTCGCGGCTTCGGGGCGCGGGCTTGGCCGGTGCCGGCGTTGGAGGGGGCGCGGCGTGCTTCGCGGCCGGCGGGGCGACGGAAGTGGCGGCCGCCGTCGCCGGCGTCGCGGGCGTGCTCGGCCCCAGCGGAGCGACCAGGGTCACCCGGTACACCGGCGGCAGGCGCTTGGGCCGGTGGAGCCCGCCGGCCAGCAGGAACGTCGCGACCACGAGCAGGTGGAGCGCCGCCGTTCCCGCGAGACCGGGCGCGCGCAGCGGCTCCGCGCGGGTGCGATGCCGCAACCCCCTCACTTCCCGGTCTTCTCCTCTTCGGCGACCAGCCCCACGTCGCGCACGCCGGACGCGCGGATCACCGCGAGCACGCGCACCACCGCGCCGTACGGCACGCTCCGGTCGGCGCGGAGATAGACGGCGGCCGGATGGCGCCGGGCCACCAGCGCCCGGAAGGTGATCTTGAAGTCGTCGTACGAGAACTGGGACTGGTCCACGTAGATGCGACCGCCCGGGTCGATCGACACGACCACGCCCTGCTCGGGCTGGAGCGGCCGCGCTTCCGCGCGCGGCAGCTGCACCTGCACGCCGCCCTGCATCATCGGGGCCGTGATCATGAAGATGATGAGCAACACGAAGGCGACGTCCACCAGCGACGTGACGTTGATGTCCGCGTTGAACGCGGCCCGCGGCCGGCGCCGGGCGGCCACCTACAACCTCCCCTCCCGGGCCAGCGTCACGATCAGCTCCCGCGCGAACCCCTCCAGCTCCGCGGCCACGAAGTTCTGGCGCGCCGTGAAGATGTTGTAGGCGATCACCGCGGGAATGGCGACCGCGAGTCCGGCGACGGTGGTCACCAGCGCCTCGGCCACGCCGGGCGCGACCGCGGAGATGTTGCCGGAGCCGCCGACGGAGATCCCGATGAACGCGTCCATCACGCCCAGCACCGTGCCCAGCAGGCCGATCAGGGGGCTCACCGAGCCGAAGGTCGCGAGCCAGGGGATGTAGCGGCCCAGCTGGTCGTGCTCCGCGTCCACCTGCGTCTCCAGCACCATCCGCAGCGCTTCGAGCTGGGTGGGACTCAGCGCGCCGCCCTGCGCCGGCGCCTTGGCCAGGCCGCCGGGCCGGATCTCGGAAAAGAAGTTGATCCCCTCGCCGAACAGCCGCGTGAACGGCGAGGCCTTGAGGTGCGCCACCGCCTCCCGGGCGTCCTCGAGCCGGCCGGTGTGCTCGGTGGCCTCGAAGAAGGCGTCCGACGCCCGCCGCACCCGGCGGAACTGCCACAGCTTGGCGAAGATGAGGAACCACGACACCGCCGAGAACACCGCCAGGACCACGAGGACGATCTTGGTCGCGAAACTGGAGACGGCGATCAGCTCCAGCTCGGTGGTGGGCACGGCGCCGCCCACCTGCATGAACCCCATCACTCCTTCTCCCCGAGGATCCAGTCGTAGGTGGCGCGGAGCCCCTGGGCGAGCGACACCTGCGGCTTCCAGCCCAGCACCCGCTCCGCCTTCTCGGTGCGGAGCGCGTTGGCCAGCAGCTCCCCCGCCCGCGCGGCCGCGTGCTCGACCTGGGCCTTCACCCCGGCCGCGGCGGCCATCGCCGTCGCCAGCGCCGCCACCGACGTCTCGACGCCGGTGCCGATGTTGAAGGCGCGCGCGTCCAGGGTGCCGTCGGCGTCGGGCAGCGGCGCGTCGGCGGCCAGCACGTTCGCCCGCGCGACGTCGGTGACGAACACGTAGTCCCGCGTCTGGGCCCCGTCGCCGTAGATGGTCAGCGCCTTGCCCGTCTTCAGCCGGTTGCCGAAGATGGCCACCACCCCGGCCTCGCCGTGCGGGTCCTGGCGCGGGCCGAACACGTTGCTGTAGCGCAGCGCCACGGTCTGGAGCCCGTACAGGTGACTGTAGCAGGCGAGATAGTGCTCCGCGGCGAGCTTGCTCACCCCGTACGGAGACACCGGGAGCTTCGGCGTGGTTTCGGTGTGCGGCGGATGGCGCTCGCCGTACACGACGCCGCCCGAGGAAGAGAGCACCAGGCGGCGCGTCCCGCCCGCGCGGGCCCCTTCGAGCAGGTTGAGGAGGGCCAGCAGGTTCTCCTCGGCGTCGAAGATGGGGTCGGCGACCGACACGCGGACGTCCACCTGCGCCGCCAGGTGGGCGATCACGTCGAAGCCGCCCCCGGCGACGAGCGCACGGGCCTCTTCCGAGCCCACGTCCAGCTGCCGGAAGGTGGCGCCCTTCGGCATGCCCTCGAGCTGCGCGATTGGTCGGTCAAGCTCCTGCGGCCGCTGGCCTATTTTCTGGACGTGCGGCGGATCCGCCGCGGCGAGCGCCTGGAGCTGGTCGCCACGCGCGGCCGCGATCGGGACTACGAAAGCCTGCTCTGGCAACTGGCCGCGGCCCAGGATGCGGCCCTCTCCGTGCGGTGGGTGGACGTCTCCCGCACGCCGACGGTCCCCTTTGGCGCCGCGGCCGGCGACGTGCTCCGCCGCTGGGCCGGGACGCCTGCTGCAGGCCGGCCAGGCCCACAGCGGCCATTCCCGTCAGCCGCGGGTCTTTCTGTGCGGCAATCCGCGCGGCTGGATCCCTGTGTGCCAGGCCCTGCTGGATCGCAGTTGCCGCGTGTGGTGGCTGTACGACCGCTTCGCCTGGCGGGCCTGGCGGCGTTGGGCCCCGCGGGGCGTGCGGCAGTTGCTGTGCGAGTCGAGCCGGGGGCGTGCCAATCGTCTCACCGCCCGGGCCGCCGGCCACGTTCCGCTTCCGCGGCCTGGAACTGCTGCCGGCCGTGCAATAGCAGACCAGGCTGTCGGCCGCGCTGCCCCGCGTGATCCAGCCGATATTGCGGCGCCTGCATTCCTGTAGAAAATCCCAGGTGATGAGAAAATATTCCTCGTAACCAACTTCATTGATGATTCCGAGTTCCTCCATTGCCTGAGCGCGGAATTTCTCAGCCCGGGTGCCGTAGCGGTCGCGCAGTCCCTGCAGCACGAGCTGCCGCAAGAACGCGCTGGGTGGCGAACCGTCCTGAGGCCTGTAGGCAGGAAATTGCGGTTTCCCGAAGGGCAGCTCAAAGTTGCACCGCTCGGCAATTTCACTCGTGAG
>CAWDZR010000003.1:0-57848 GCA_963806755.1 uncultured Gemmatimonadales bacterium | reverse complement strand
CTCCGGAAGTCCTGCTACTCAAACTGCTTATTCAGTCACCATCTTGGAGTAGACACTGTTGATGGTGGTGGTAGTGTAATGCCTATTAATATAAGCAACGATAATAGATTGGCACAGGTAATTAAAATAATGCTTGATAGATTTTATATTATATCACAAAGTTCATATCCTTCAAGTTTTTATGATACAGATAATAAAATCAGTAAAACATTTGTTGATTTCTTTGCGATATCAGAAGCTGTTAACTTAGCAAATTCAATAACTGAAACAAAATATGCTGGTAACATAAAAGATAATGCAAACAAATTTAGTAATATTAATAATTTTTACACATATTTAAGTGCATGACAGCCCTTAATCGGAATCGATAATTGCCCGTGGGTTTTCCGATGAGAGGCGTGCGCGCCCTAATGATCTGCCTACTCGCCGCGCTTGCCCCGTCGGGCTGCATGCAGACGACCGCGCCGATGGCTACGGCGCAGCCGCGGAGCGAACTCGACACCATGGCTTACGGCGGGCCTTCCTATTCAACTCCCGCAGCCGCCGTCCCGTCACGATCCGCTGTGGCGGATTCCGGTGGCGCCAGCTTTGCCGCTTCCCCGCGGAGTACTTACGCGCCGGCGTCGGCGGGCGAGCGCTGGTCCTAGAGCATGTCCGCGAGATCAGATCAGCCGCTTCGAATTCTGCATGCGGTGCGTGCGCCGGTTGGCGGAAATCTTCCGCCACATCCTGGATCTCGCCAATGGACAGGCCGATCGCGGCCACCATGTCGGCATTATCGCCGACAGCCTGACGGGCGGCGAACGCGCCGAGGCGGCGCTGGCCGAGATTGCGCCCCGTCTCAAACTTGGCGTTCGACGTGTCGCCATTCACCGCGAACCCCATCCCGCCGATATTCTGGTATGGGCGCGTTTCATGTACCTGATCTGGAAGCTGAAGCCGGACGTCGTGCATGGGCACGGCGCGAAGGCCGGCGAGTTCATCCGCATGAAAGCCCGCTCAAAAAGCTCCATTCGCGTCTACACGCCGCATGGCGGCTCGCTGCATTACCCACTGGACACATTTACGCCGGGCTGCAGGATCAAGTTGTTCGCCGAGTTCGTGTCTCGGAGCGCACTGGGCAGGTCAATGTTGATGACCCCGACGCTGTCCAGGCTACGCGTGAAACGAATGCCCTCCGGATAGGCTCGGTGCGTCAGTCCGCCCGCGCGGGCAATCAGAGACGCCAGTCGGTCGCTCTTGGTCTTGAGCGCGTAGGTCCCCGGATACAGGACCTCGCCCGCGACCTTCACGGTGCGCTGCAGCTCGAAATCCGGCTGCCGCAGTATCGTCACCACGTCGTACGGGGCCAGCGGGACCGTGGGCGCGCCGCTCGCGGGGAACGGAAGACCCGGGGGGGCGATCGGCCTCCCGAGCGAGTCCCGGTCGAAGATGTAAGTGGAGTCCATCGGCACGCGCAGGATCGTGGCGATGCGGCCCCCAGTCCGATCCTCGCGGCAGCCTGGCGATCTCCGCCTCCTGGAGGTCAGCCCCCATCTTGGGGCCCAGCGCGTCCAGCATCAGGTCGCGCAGCGTCATGCCTTCCCGCCACGGGAACTGGCCGCTCTTGTTGACCATCCCGTGGATGGACACATACATGCTGTCCCGCATCTCGGTGCGGCCGAAGATGGTGACCACGTCGTAGTCCTGCAGGGCAGGATCGTCCGCCCAGCCCTTCGCGCTGTCACTCGGCAGCGTGACCGGAACCTGGTGGCGCACGGAGTCGGTGAGGTTCAGCCTCGCGATGAGCGCGCGGCCCGAGTACGTGTCCGGCTTGAGCCCGCCCGCACGTGCGACGAGCTGCGAGAGCCGCATCCCGCGCTCGAAGCCGAAGCGCCCCGGCTGATAGACGCTGCCCCGGATCTCGACGAAATCCCGGTTGGCGCTGGCGAGCGAATCCACGACCACGCTGTCCCCGTCCGCGACAGGAACGCGCGGAACCGCCACGCCGCTATCCCGGTCGCCCGCGCCAAGGGGCACGTCAATCGTGACGCGCTGCGGCCCGCCGGCCGTCCGCTGGTCGGCAGGGAGGATCCGGTAGATGGCGATCCGCCGCAGCGCCGCATTCGCCTTGAAGCCTCCGGCCGCCGAGATGAGGTCGGCGAGGCTCTCCGTCGACTTCAGCTCGTAAATCGCCGGCCTGCGAACCGCCCCCAGCACCGTGGCCCGGGTTCCGTGGATCGGCACGAACACAACGTCCCCGGTCTCGAGCCTGATGTCGTTGCGCGTGTCGCCCCGAAGCAGGTAGTCGTAGAGATCGAAGCGCGCCGCGACCTTGCCCGCGCGCCGCACCTCGATGTTCCGCGTGCTGGCGAGGTTCGTCACCCCGCCCGCTGCGTACAGCGCCGTCAGCACGGTGCCGAGGGCGCTGATCTGGTAGGCGCCCGGCTGCGCCACCTCGCCAACCACGTAGGGCTGGATCGCGCCGACGCTCGCCACCGAGACGTCGAAGTGCGTGGTGGCACCGGCTCCGCGCTTGACCCCCGAATAGACCCGCCCCAGCCTCGTGAACAGGAGACTCCTCAGCTGATCCAGCGTCAGGCCCGAAACGTACAGCTGCCCTACCTGCGGGATCAGGATGAACCCTTCGCGCGTGACTTGGAGTGGTAGGCCTGCTCGACATCCCCCGTGAGGATCAGAACCAGATTGTCCCCGGGCCCGAGCTGGTAGTCGGGCGGCACGGGGCCGGCCAGCATCGGCAGGAACTGCGTGGTCGTGCGCCTGAAGACGTCCACCCCGAACACGAGCGATACTGTCGTGGACTCGGCCTTCAGGCGCCAGCGCGGCACGCTGCGCGTGCGATCAAGCCGGTATCCACGGCCAGCGATTCGGCCGGCAGCTGCAGTCGGCGGTAGGCCCGAGCGCCTGGATGGCCTGGCAGTTCCTGAAGGCCCGGCTGCAGCGCGACTGGCCCGGCCGCCCCCGTGCGCCTTGCGGCACCGCATGTACTGGTCCAGCAGGTTCGGCGAGTAGCCCGTGGACTGCAGCAGCGACCGGATCTGGTCCGGCGACATGCCCGACTGCGCAATGCGCTGCTGAATCGATCCGCGCGAGGCTCGGGTTCTGCTGCACCGCGTTCTGTAGCGCCTGGGCCGCCTGGTTCGGCGGTGGCAGGTTCGTCGGAACCTGGGCGCGGGCCTTGACGGCTCCGACCGAGAGCACGAGTGCCGCAGCGATAAAGTACTTCATGGCGTAAAGTATCCCACGAACCGGGGAAGAGTGCAAGCGAAGCTTCCAACATCACAGGCCGCGCCCCCCTTGTCAACGTAACTGAACCTCCAGCAACGGTTTGCCTCGCCGCCCTCGCACTACCACGTCATTGGGAGTTACGATTCGCGCCACCATGAACGCCCCCAAGTCTGTTCCTGCGATGGCCCCGGCTCGTTCAGCCGGCTCGCCGCTCCGCATCGCCCTCGTCGGCTGCGGCAGGATCTCGAAGAGCCACTTCGATGCCCTCGACCAGCACAAGGGTGCGGCCGAGCTGGTCGCCGTTTGCGACACGGATCCGAAGGCTCTGGAGGCCGCCAGGAAGCGGACTAGCGCTCCCGGCTTCCCATCGCTTGAGGCCCTGCTCGCCAAGTCCGACGCCGAGCTGATCGTCCTCGCCACGCCCAGCGGCCTGCACCCGGCCCAGGCCATCCAGGCCGCGCAGGCGGGCCGGCACGTGATGAGCGAGAAGCCGATGGCCACCCGCTGGGACGACGGCAAGCGGATGGTCGCCGAGTGCGACAAGGCGGGCGTCCAGCTCTTCGTCGTCAAGCAGAACCGCCTGAATCCCACCGTGCGGCTGGTCCGGCGCGCCATCGCCAAGCACCGCTTCGGCCGCATCTACACGGTGACCTGCAACGTCTTCTGGACGCGCCCGCAGGAGTACTACGACGCGGCCAAGTGGCGCGGCACCTGGGAATTCGACGGCGGCGCGTTCATGAACCAGGCGAGCCACTACGTGGACCTCGCTCGAGTGGCTCATCGGCCCCGTGGAGTCGGTGTACGCCTACACCGCCACGCTCGCGCGCCGCATCGAGGTCGAGGACACCGGCGTCGCCGCCATCCGCTGGCGCAACGGCGCCCTCGGCTCGATCAACGTCACCATGCTCACCTACCCCAAGAACCTCGAGGGGTCGGTCACGATCCTGGGCGAGAAGGGCACCGTGCGCCTGGGCGGCGTGGCGGTCAACAAGATCGAGCACTGGGAGTTCGCCGAGCCCGATCCCGAGGACGACGCCCTGTGGAAGGAGGCGAGCTACCAGCCCTCCTCGATCTACGGGCACGGCCACGCGCTCTACTACGACAACGTCATCAAGGCGCTGCGCGGCGAGGCCAAGCCCGAGACCGACGGCAGGGAAGGGCTCCGCTCGCTCGAGCTGCTGATCGCCATCTACCAGTCGGCCCGCGACGGCCGCGCGGTGGGGCTGCCGCTGGAGTACTGAGCCGGCACCACGCTCGCGACGCCGTGCACCGCGCCGCATTCGTTGGCCACGTCGCTACTGCGCATGAGCGCCAGAATGCACCCCCAGGGTGGCTGTACCTGTCCCGGACCTGGTGCGTGCCGTGCGCTTCGAGATCATCGGCGAGATTCGCGACACAAGTGTCATCGCGGTCGGCCGCGGCATCCGCAATTTGGCCAGGCTTCGCAGGCAGTATGGCCCGGGTCGGTGGCGAAAGCGCAAGGGACTTGCAACTGTCCGGCTGCCGGATGGTACGGTGCGCGAGGCAGAGCTACCTTGGTACGACGCGACGGGAATCGGCAGAAGGGAACTCAAGATCAAGAGGTTCTTGCCAGGCGACCCATGAAGCGGCCACGCTAGGTCCGAGAGCAGTTCGCCGTGTGCTTGCAGAACGAGGGCTATCCTGCCTCCCTGGAGCGCTGGAAGATCTATCGAATCCTGCCAGACCGGGATGCGGCGGGGCATCACCTGATCAGGGTGATGGACGAGTCCGGCGAGGACTACCTGTACCCGAGCGAATTCTTCAGGCCGGTGGACCTTCCCGCGGACCTTCGCCGGCTGTTTCCGGCGGCGATCGCGTCCGCTGCGGTGGCCGTGTGCGAGCCCCGTTCGCGTCCTCAGGGTCTGAAGCGATGAAGGTGCTCATCGTCGTGGAGCGGACCGCCAGCGGGTATTCCGCCTTTTCGCCGGACTTGCCGGGGTGCGTTGCCACCGGCGCCACCCGGGAGAAGGTCGAACGCGAGGCGCGCGATGCCGTGGCGCTTCACCTTGAAGGCATGCGGCTGGAGGGGCTTGCGCTGCCCGCGCCCCAGTCGTACGTCACCTACGTGGAGGTTGCCGCGTAGGCGCCATCGCGGGCCGTGAGGACGGAAAGGTCGCCGTCGCCACCCGCCTCGCGGCGGGTTCAGGAGATCCAGAGGTCATCGCCTGGCACGGTTCGCGACCAGCGGGGGAATCCGAAAGGGTTCCCCCGCTTTGTTTCGCCCATGCCGGATTCGAGGCGGGCTCCGGCAATTTCTTCGCAAACTTGAACCAGTTCACCAGCTCGTTAGTGACGTCCTCGTCGATGCCGGCCTAAGCACACTCGGCGCCGCTGATAACCAATTCCCCTTGGCGAGGAACACGGCGCCAGGGGGCGCGTCAGCCGGGCAACAGGTTGCGCCTCGCTGCAGCGAAACGCTCACGTCCCGCCTGGCTCGCTGTCGACATTTGCTGGCGTCCATGGCGCGACGCCCAGTCATCGTTCCTGAGGCCAGTGGGGACCAGATCGCCGGGCACGTCCCCCGTTCACTCAGGCTCCCTGGAGGCGTTCGAGGGGTCCAACGGGCGGTGCGCATCAGCTCTGAGCGAGTCTCTCACCTGCGGAGCCGGCGGCCAGAGTGGCTTGGCTTCTGCCTCGCCGGCATTCCACTCGCCCTGGCGGAACCCGACCTCGTTGGCTACCGGTGGCGTGGCGATCCGAGGCGGGTCGAGTTCGTCAAACTGATTCCGCCAGGCAACGGGTGGCTCTTGGTGTCTGTGAAGTTTCTCGACGACCGAGGGGAGGCCTGGGTCAATAGCGCGCTCCGTGTGTCTTCCGAGTTCTTGACTCGGCGCATCCGTACCGGTACGATGCACGTAGTTCGTCGCGGGCCGTGAGGACGGAAAGGTCGCCGTCGCCACTCGCCCACCGGCGGGTTCAGGAGATCCAGACCTGATCGCCTGGCACGGTTCGCGACCAGCGGGGGAATCCGGGAGGGTTCCCCCGCTTTCTTTGAGGGACCCGTGCTTCCTTTTTGCGGGCCAGCCTTCCCCCGGCCCGCACAGTTTCTTCGCACACGAAGTAACCCCGCACGCCACGCGCGCGGCGTGCCTGGCGTGAAGCTCCGGGGGCCCCACCGGCTCGCGCTCCCGACGCGGCCGGGTCTGGACGGCGTGTAGCGGCCACTCGCCCGCCAGCGCGCCTCCTCGGAGCCCGCGCCCGCCGAACATGTGAGGAAGCGCCCCACTCGTGTAGATCTGCCCGTTACCCCGGCTCGGGCCCGCGCGTGATGGTTCGTACCTCCACGCCATCAATGCGCTGTCGCGCCGATGCCGCTCGAGCGGATCGTGTGCTCGCGCTTGCCGCGGCACGCCGCTCGTCCCATATTTGGTCATACTTATGACCAGATCCTGGCAATCGGCGGGGGCAGCATGAAGACGGTGCCACTGGCGGTGGCGAAGGCGAAGCTGAGCGGTCTGCTCGATACGGTCGCGGCCGAGGAGGAGAGCGTGACGATCACCCGCCACGGCAAGCCGGCGGCAGTACTCGTGAGTCCGGACGAGTTCGAGAGCTGGCAGGAAACCCTGGCCGTTCGCTCGGACCCGGCTTTCATGCGGGAGATCCGCCGCGGGTTGGCCGCTCTCCGCCGCAGCCGCAAGCTCTACACCCTCGACGAGCTGTTCGGGCCGTCCAAGGCGCGGTGACCGCTCCCGGCCGGCTGCGGGTCCCGCCGGAGGTGGCGGCGCTGCTTCGGGGCCTGCACCCCGATCTCAAGCGCAGGATCCGGAGCGCGCTCGATCGCATTCTGCGTCATCCGGCGGAGGGCAAGGCGCTCCGCGGCGAGCTGGCCGGGCTGCGGAGCCTTCGGGTCGGCCGGATCCGGATCGTCTATCGCGAGTCGCCTTCGGCCATCGAAGTCGTCGCCGTGGGCCCCCGTGACCGCATCTACGAGGAGACGCTCAGGCTCGTGCGACGCGTCCGCGATTGACTCGCCCCGCTCGCCGGCACGACATTGGGCCCATGGCCACGCCCGCCGCGCCCGTCAGAGTCCTCTCCGTTCTCGGCACCCGCCCCGAAGTGGTGAAGATGGCCCCGGTCCTCGGGGCCCTCGCCCGCGACCCGCGCGCCGCCGTGCGCGTGTGCGTCACCGGCCAGCACCGCTCCATGCTCGACGAGCTGCTGCCCGTCTTCGGGATCAGGCCGGACCTCGACCTCGCCATCATGCGCCCCGACCAGTCGCTCGGCGACGTGCTGAGCGCCGCGGTCACGGGGCTCGAGCGCGTGATCGAGAGCGAGCGCCCCGACTGGGTCGTGGCCGAGGGCGACACGACCACGGTCATGGCGGCGGCGATCGCCGCCTTCCACCGCCGCGTCGCGTTCGCGCACGTCGAGGCGGGCCTCCGCTCTCACGACTTCGCGCATCCGTTCCCGGAGGAATTCAACCGCCGGGTGGCCGACGTCGCCGCCCGCTGGTGCTTCGCCCCCACCGCCGGCGCCCGCGCCAACCTCCTGGCCGAGGGCGTCGCGGCCGAGCGCGTGCTGGTGACCGGGAACACCGTGGTGGACGCGCTGCTCGACGTGGCCGGCCGCCCGGACGCCCTGGCGCCCAAGCTGGCGCGCCTGGCCGCCGGCCCGCGGCGCCTGGTGCTGGTCACGGCCCACCGGCGCGAGAGCTTCGGCGAGCCGTTCCGCGACCTGTGCCTGGCCCTGCGCGACGTCGCCGAGGCCCACCGCGACACCGTGCAGCTCGTCTATCCCGTGCACCTCAACCCCAACGTGCAGGCGCCGGTGCGGGAGATCCTGGGCGCCGCGCCCAACGTCGCGCTGCTCGAGCCGCTGGACTACGTGAGCTTCGTGCAGCTCATGAAGCGGGCCCACCTGGTGCTGACCGATTCGGGCGGGATCCAGGAGGAGGCGCCGAGCCTCGACGTGCCGGTGCTGGTGATGCGCGAGGTCACGGAGCGACCGGAGGCCGTGGAGCGCGGCACCGCGCGCCTGGTAGGCACCAAGCGCGAGACGATCGCCGCGGCCGCGCACGAGCTGCTGACCGACGAGGCCGCCCGCCGCCGCATGATGGGGAAGGGGAACCCCTACGGCGACGGCCGCGCCGGCGCGCGCATCGCCGCCGCGCTGCTCGGCGACCCCGTCACGCCGTTCGCGGGGTAGCCGCCGCGCCTCCCGCGGCAGGCGCCAGTCGCGCCGCGATTTCGCCACCAGCCGCGTTCCTCGGACACCCCCGGCCCGGGCGGGAATGGCATGTTGACTCGGCCCAATCGCCGAGACGACATTGTGCGCATGGCCACCGCGGCCGGCCCCTACACCATCGCGATGCTCGACCGCTTCCCGCGCGACGGGAAGCGCTACGAGATCCTGGACGGGGTGCTCCTCGTGACCCCGGCGCCGAGCCCGCTCCACCAACGGGTCCAGGCGCGCCTGGGGCCGATCCTGGCCCTGTACGTGGACGGGCACGCTCTGGGGCAGACGTACTTCGGCCCGTCGGATGTGATCTTCGACGAGCACACCCTGTTCGAGCCCGACCTGCTGGTGGCGCTCGGGGAGGAGGCGCGGCGTTTCCGGTCCTGGCACGAGCTGCCGGATCCCGCGCTCGCGGTGGAGATCCTCTCGCCCTCGTCTGCCCGTTACGACCGGGGCGGGAAACGGGAGCGCTACCTCACGCGCTGCGCGGAGTACTGGATCGTGGACATCGAGGCGCGCCTGATCGAGCGCTGGCGGCCCGGTGACGAGCGGCCGACGATCCACCGGGATTCCCTGGAGTGGCAGCCCGACCCTGGCGTTCCGGCCCTGCGGCTGGACGTGCCCGCCCTGTTCGCCGACCTGCCGGAGCCCGAGTAGCGCCTCGCGACGCCCGCCCCGGCCTGGCGCGGGCCGCGCGATCAGGCGGCCGCGCCCGCCCCGTAGCGCCCCAGCCGCCGCCTGAGCAGCAGCCGCAGCGTCTGCGTGATCGTCCGCCGCACGTTCATCTTGCTCTTCCCCGGCTTCCGGTCGTAGCGCAGGATCATCGAGACCTCGGAGAACACGACCGGCGTCAGGCTCAGCTTGAGCAGGATGTCCACCATGCACGAGAATCCGGGCTGGTCCACGAACTCCCGCCCCCAGCGCGCGAACGCGTCGCGCAGGACCGCGGCCCGGTAGGCCCGGTAGCCGCAGGTATAGTCGCGCACGCCGGAAATCGGGCATACGGTGCGGAACAGCTTGGACGCGCCCCACGACAGCAGCGCCCGGTGGCGCGACAGCCCCACCACGCGCGATTCGGGCAGGTAGCGCGACGCGATCACGACGTCGCTCCCCTCCTCGAGCCGCTCGACCATTCGCACGATCAGGCCCGGGCTGTGGCTGTCGTCCGAGTCCATCGTCACGATGACGTCGTCGGCGCCGGCGGTCTCGACGGAGGCCAGCAGGCCCGTCTTGATCGCCTCGCCCAGCCCCTTGTTCTCGCCGTGCCGGATCACGCGCACGGGCAGGGCGGTTACCGCGGCGGCGCGCTCGGCCGTGCCGTCGGCGCTGCCGTCGTCCACCACGATGGCGGAAATGGCGAGCGAGCGCTCGGAGGCGACCTTGGCGAGGCGCTCGAGCAGCCGCGCGATGGCTTCGGCTTCGTTGTAGGCGGGCAGCACGACGAGGATCATCGCCCCCCCGCCACCACCAGGATGGCCGTCGTCCAGCGCCTCGAGATCCGCGAGACCAGGTTCAGATACCACCGCCCGAAGAAGAAATAGCGCCAGACGCCGGTGACGTACCGCACCGGCAGCACCGGCGAAATCCGTGCCACCCAGAAGTCGCGCGGGCGGCGGTGCACGTGGGTGCGGTCGTGGTCGAGGCGGTCCACCAGCGGGCCGAGCGGGCCGTCATAGACCGGCATGGTCGCGACGAGGATGCCGCCGGGCTTGAGCAGCGCCGCGATGTTGGCGAGCGCGGCGTCGAGATCGGGCACATGCTCGAGCACGTCGAAGCAGGTCACCACGTCGTAGCGGCGGTCGGTGGGAATGGCCGGCAGGGAGGCGGCAAACAGCGGGGTGCCGGCCGGCAGCGCGCGTCGCGCGGCCTCGACCACCTCGGGCGACACGTCGCACCCCGCGCAGCGGTACCAGCGCCGCGCCTCGGCCAGGAACAGGCCGTAAGCGCAGCCCACGTCGAGCAGATCGCCGCCGGGCTGGAAGCGCCGGACCACGCGCAGGAACGCCCGCCACTTGTAGGGCGGATTGCGGCGCGCGTAGTCCGCGCCGTAGGCCGTCGCGAAGTACCCCGCCTCGAACGCCCCGGGGCGGACGCTCCGCCCGGGGCGGACGCTCCGCCCGGGGCGGACGCTACGCGTCATGGCGCCGCTCGCATCGTGCCGCCAACTTATCGCGGGCGGCGAGCGGCAGAAAGAGCGGACTCTGCACGCGAGGCGGCGGATGCGACGATCCCGATGGACGGCGGTGGCCCTGAGCGCGGCGCTGGCGACGGCGGCGCAGCTCGCGCCCCTGGCGTGGCGGCTCGACGGGCACCGGGGCGGCTACTACGCCGACGTGGACGAGCAGTTCTACGCCTCGCTGGTGCGCCGCTCCGCGCACGTGGGCCTCTCGACGACCAATCCGTTCGACGTCGAGTGGCGTCACGCGTCCAGCCCCTACGGCGTCCTGCTGCCACAGCTGCTCGCCCTCCCGGATCGGGCGGGCGTGCCGCCGGGGGCGTGGTCGGACCTGTCGCGCTGGCTCGGCAGCGGCGTCAGCGCCTGGCTTCTGATCCAGGTCGGTTCCGAAGTCGCGTCGCCGGAGGTCGGTGCGGCGGCGGCGACGCTCGTGCTGCTCGATCCCGGCACCTACTACGGCAAGCCGCTGCTGCGCCTCGTGACGGGGCGCTGGGAGCCCGCCGGCGAGCCCCAGCAGCTGCCCATGTCGCGGCTGTTCACGCCCAGCTTCCTGCTGCCGTTCTACGCCGCGGCGCTGCTGGTGCTGGTGCGCTCCGTGGGCCCGCGGCGCCGCCGGCCGCGCCGCTGGGTGGCCGTCGCGGCTTTCGCGGCCCTCGGAGTGGCCGGCTACTTCTTCTTCTGGACCGCGGCCGTCGCCGCCGCCATCGCCATCGCCATCGTGCATTCCCGCCGCCGCGCCGTGTGGCGATGGCTCGTCCCGGCCGCGGTGGCCGCGGTGGCGTGCGTGGCGCTGAACGGCCTCGGCACCCGCGACGACCTCGTCGAGCACGCGCTGCGCCTCGGCTTCATCCGCACGCATCGCCCCCAGTTCCTGCTGCACGCCGGGTACTGGGCGGGCGCGCTGGCCGCCCTGTGGCTCGCGCTGGGCCGCTCCCGCGGGCGGTCCGCGGCGCGCGCGCTCGGCAGTGCGGCGGTGGGGATCTGGGCGCTGGCCCTGCTCGTCTCGCCCCTCACGGGCTGGGACCCGCAGGGGCACCACTTCAACATGGCCCTGGATCCGCCGATGACGCTGGTATGGTGCACGGCGGCCTGGTACGCGTGGCGCAAGCTGCGACGGACGGGGGCGGCCGCGGTGCTGGCCGGCGTCGCGAGCGCGGGCCTATCGCTGGCCGCGTTCCTCGGCCCGACGCTGGCGATGCGCGGCCTGGCCGCGGCGGCGTCACCACCGGACCGGGCAGGGGCGCAGCGCCTCGCCGCCCTCGGGCGCGTGCCGGCCGGCGCGCAGATCGCGGTGCCGCGCGCGCAGCGCTACGCCCTCGCGCTCGCCCTGCCGGACACGCCGTACTGGTACCCGTACGACGAGGCGTGGGGCGTGAGCGACACGGCGCTGTTCGCCCGCACGGTCTGCGCGGCGCTGCTGACGGGCGAGGACAGCGCGACGACGCTCCGGCTCGCCACGCCGCGCCAGGAGGCGGCCACGGTCTGGCCCGACGGCCGCCCGGCCGGCGTTTCGCTGGCGAGCCGCCGCGACTACTTCGTCCTCATGCCGGTGCTCGCCGACAGCGAGGCGGCCTCGGTCGGCCGGCTGGGCCGCGACCCCGGCGCGCTCCGGGCGAGCTGCCGGGTGCTGCCCGGCTACGCGCTGGCAAACGGCCGGGCGCAGGTGCGGCGCGCGGCAGCGGCGGCCGCCGCGCTCGGCGGCGCGCCGGCGTGGGTGGCGCCCGACTCGAGCGGGGCCTGGTTCCGCTTCCCGCCCGGGCGGCCGAACCGGTAGCCGGACACCCGGATCGCGGGGTTTGACCGTAGCGCCCCGCATCGCGGAAGCCGATATTAGGACGTGCTTTACGCCGCCATCCCCCTCGCCTTGGCACTGCTGTGCCTGTGGTTGGGCCGGCGCCTGCTGACGCTGCTGGTGATCTTCGCCTACCTCTCCGTCGAAGGCACGCTCAAGCTCCTCTCCAACAACAACCCCATCGTCCACGTCGGCATCGACATCATCGTCCTCACCGTCGCGGGCTACTGGGTGATGGAAGCCGTCGTGAGCCGGCGGGCCCGGCTCCCCCACCTGCCGTGGATCCGGGTGGTGGCGCTGTTCACCGCGTGGGTCCTCGCGCTCGTCTTCCATCCGCTGAGCGCGGGCCTGTACGTCAGCCTGGCGTCGTTCAAGATGCACCTGACGATGATCCCCCTGTACCTGATGACCGCCGCGCTGGTCCGGACGCGCGAGGACATCGTCCGCCTGCTGATCGGCCTCACGGCCATCGCCCTGGTGCCGTACGCGGCGGCGCTGCTCCAGTACGCGCTCGGGCCCTCGAGCGTGCTCGACCTGTCGTCCCGCTACTGGGCGCAGATCGCCCAGTTCCACGAGTGGCGCCCGTTCGGGACGAGCAACATCCCGGGCGGCGCGGCCGTGTGGGCGCTGCTCGCCACGCCGGCGGCCATCGCGCTGTTGAGGGTGCCGGGGCTGTCGCGGCGCACCCGCACGCTGGCGGTGGTCGCCATCGCCGGCGCCGCGGGCACGCTCGCCGTCTCGGGCATCCGCTCGATCGTGGTCGGGCTGCTGCTCGCCATCCTGGTGATGGCCGCGGTCGTGATGGGGCGCGGGCGCGGCCGGGGGATCGTGACGCTGCTGATGGTGGTGGTGCTGGCGGTCGGCGGCTACGTCGCCGTCACCTCGATCCTCAAGCCGATCGCGCGGGAGGCGGTGATCACGGACCCGCGCTCGCTCGCCATCTGGCGGCAACAGGACGTGACCGACCGGCTGGGCACGCTGGCGCACCTGGGGACCCTGACCACGGCGCGCACCGGCGCGCTGGGCCGCATCTGGGACCGGATCGAGCACTATCCGTTCGGCGCGGGCCTCGGCCGGACGGGCGTGGCGGGCGGCAATCTCTACTCGCGGCTGACCGCCACGCCGCAGAGCGCGGAGATCGAGCGCGACGTCGGCTGGTCGGACAACTACTTCGCCGACATGATCTCCGAGACCGGGGTGCCGGGCGTGATCATGATGATGACGATCCTGATCGGCCTGATGGTGGGCGCCACGAAGCTGGCGGGCCGGGCCGGGGACACGCTGGCCGTGGACCTGTGCGCCGGGATCGCGGGGCTGTTCTTCGCCATCCTGGTGATGTCGTGGGGCGGCCAGCCGCTGATGACCAACCCCGTCACCGCGTACTTCTGGCTGTTCGCGGGCCTGTACGCGGCGGCGCTGCGGCTGGAGACGGAGCGGGCGATGGCGACCGCGGGGCGCGATCCGGCCGCGGTCCTGGCGGCCGTGCGCCATGCCTAGCTACGCGCTGCGGGTCCTGTACGTCGCGCCGTTCGCGGAGCTGGGCGGCGCCGAGCGGACGGTGATGGACCTGATGGCGCTGCACGACCGCAACGAGGTGGAGCCCTCGGTGGTGTTCCTGCACGACGGCCCGCTGGTGTCCCGCTGCCGCGACGAGCTGGGCGTCCCCACGGCGGTGGTGCCGGCGCCGCGCTTCCGCCGCGTGCTCCGCGCCCGGAAGGCGCGCCTCGCGCTCACGCGGCTGATCGCCGAGCAGCGGGTGGACCTGGTGCACAGCACCATGGCGTGGGGGCACCTGTTCGGCGGGCGGGCGGCGCAGCGGGCCCACACCCCCAACGTCTGGTTCCAGCACACGCCGGCCGCGCGGCGCGCGCTCGACGTCGCGGCGGCGCTCGTGCCCACGCGGGCCATCATCGCCAACTCCGCGTTCACCGCGGAGACGCAGCGGCACGTGAACCCGCTGCGGCGTCGCGTCGAGGTGATCCACCTGGGCACCCGGCTCAGCGACGAGCCGCAGGAGGCGCGGCGCCGTCGGGGGCGCGAGGCGCTGGGCATCGGCCCGTGGGAGTTCGCGGTGGGCATCGCCGGGCGGCTGCAGCGCTGGAAGGGCCAGGACGTGGTGATCCGGGCGGCGGCGTCGCTCATCCACGCCCGGCCGCACGCCCGCCTGTTCGTCATCGGCGGCGCCCTGTTCGGCCTCGAGCGCGGCTACGAGGCCGAGCTGAAGAAGCTGGCCGGCGACCTGGGCATCGCGGGCCAGGTCGTCTTCACCGGCCATCGGGAGGACGTGGCGGACTGCCTGGCGGCGCTCGACGTGGCGGTGCACGCGTCCATCGAGCCGGAGGCGTTCGGCCTCGTCCTGGTCGAAGCGATGGCCGCCGGCACGGCGCTGGTGGCGTCGGACGCGGGGGCGGCGCGGGAGATCGTGACGCCCGGCGCCGACGGCCTGCTGACGCCGCCGGGCGATCACGAGGCGCTGGCGGCGGCGCTGCTGGCGCTGTGCGACGATCCGACGCGGCGCGTCGCGATCGCGGCGGCGGGCGCGCGCACGGTGCGCGAGCGGTTCGACGCGACGATCATGACGCGGAAGATGGAGGCGCTGTACCGCTCGGTTCTCGCGCGGTGAGGGTGCTGCTGGCGGTGCACCGCGTCCGGCCCACGGGCGGGCAGGACCGCTACGTGCTCGAGCTGGCGCGCCGGCTGATCGCGCAGTGGCAGGTGCACGTCGTCGCGACCGAGGTCGAGGGCGACCTCCCGGCCGCGGTGCGCGTCCACCGCCTCACCACGCCCGCACGGCCGCTGCTGCTCGCGGCGCCGATGTTCCGGGCCGCCGCCGCGCCCTTCATGAACTGCGAAGTGTTCGACGTCGTCCACGCCCTCGGCGGCGCGCTGCCGGGGGCGAGCGTGATCACCGCGCCGTTCTGCCACGCGGCGTGGCGCGAGGCCGGCGGCCCGCGGGGCCTCTACCAGCGGCTGGTGAGCCGGCAGGCGATCGCGGACGAGCGCCGCGCCTACCACCACCGGAACCTGCGGCAGGTGATCGCGGTCTCACGCCGCACGGCCGACGACCTGGAGCGCCACTACGGCCCGCTGCGCGTCCCGGTGACCGTGATCCCCAACGGCGTGGACCTCGAGACGTTCGCTCCGGCGGCCGGGCCGAACGGTTCGGCCGGGCCGCGGCGGCGCGCGGCGGGCACGCGGGCGCGCCTGCTGCTGGTCGGGGCCTGGGAGCGGAAGGGCCTCGCCACCGCGATCGAGGCGCTGGCGGAGATGCACGCCGACACGGAGCTGCTGGCGGTGGGGAGCGGCGACCGGGAGCGGTTCCTGCGGCAGGCGGCGCGCCTGGGCCTGGCCGACCGGGTGCGGCTCGAGCCGCCGCGCGCCGACATCGCGGACGTGATGCGGTCGGCCGACCTGTTCATCTTCCCGACGCGCTACGAGCCGTTCGGCATGGTGATCGCGGAAGCGATGGCCTGCGGCGTTCCTGTGGTCACGAGCGCCGTGGCGGGCGCCGCGGAGCTGATCGAGGACGGGGTGTCGGGCGGGGTCGTGGCGGACCCTCACGACGCGCGGGGATTCGCCGCGGCCGTGGACCGGATTCTCGCGGACGAGGACGCCCGCGTCGCGATGGGTCGCGCCGCACGCCGGGCGGTCGAGGGCCTGTCGTGGGACGCGATCGCGGCTCGGACGCTGGAGGTGTACGGCCGCGTGGTCGAGGCCGCGGTCCCCGCGTAGTTACGCGCCGCGGGGCTCCGCGCGCGTGCCGGCCAGGACGTCGAACAGCTCGTCGAACACCTGCTTCCGCTCGAAGCGCTCCTTCACCATCGCGCGCCCCGCCGCGGCGCGCCGCCGCGCCTCCTCCGGCCGGTCGAGCGCGTCGGCGATGGCGGCGGCGAGCGCGGCCGCGTCGCCCGCCGGATAGCTCCAGCCGGTCTGCCCGTCCACGATGGTCTCGAGCAGTCCGCCGACCGCGGTCGCCACCGCCGGCACCTCGCACGCCAGCGCCTCGAGCGGGGAGAAGCCCAGCCCCTCGTCGCGGCTCGCCTGGACGCACAGGTCCGACGCCTGGTAGGACAGGGGCAGCTCGCGCTCGGGATGCACCGCATCGGTCGCGATCACGTGGCCCTCGAGGCCGCGGCTGCGGGCGAGCGCGAGGAACGTGCGCCAGCCCCCGCTCCGGTGCAGCACGCGCACGTCGCGGCCCGTGGCCACGAGGCGGGCGATCGCGTCGAGGAGCGTTTCCGCATCCTTCTCCGGGCTGACGCGGCTGCTGAAGAAGATGATCGGTCCGCCGGGCGGGATGCCGAGGCGCGCGCGGATCGCGGCACGGTCCTCCGTGGCCGGGCGGAAGCGCGCGGTGTCCACGCCGTAGATCGGTATCACGTGCACGGGACGCCGCCACCGAGGTCCGTGCCCGCGCACCACGTCGCCGAGGTAGCGGCTCACCACCAGGTAGCCGCGCCCGACGAGAGCGTTGATCCGCGCCAGCGCCGTGAGGCCCCACAGCTCCCAGGCGCGATAGGGCTTGCCCGGCTCCGGGTGCTCGCGCCGGCAGCGGTAGTAGCTCTCGACCGGGCTGCCGATCAGCATCAGGGTCGGCGTGCCGGTCAGCCGGGACGCGACGTTGGCGGCGAGGGCCGCGAGCGCGTACCCCTGCACGAGCACGCAGTCGTAGCGCCGCCGGCCCGAGAGCAGGGTCCTCAGCACCAGCATGGCGAAGCGCGGGCGCGATGCGGGCCCCACGCGCACCGGCACCGGTACGGCCGGCGCCTGGCTGATCTCGACGCCGCCGAGGATGCGGCGCGCCAGCACCTCGAGCGTGCCGCGCGCGGCAATCTCCTCCACGTTCCGGACGTCGATCCCGCTCTCGACCACCAGGCAGATTCTCACGTCGCCCGTCCGATCGCCTGCTCGAGGGTTTCCGCCGCGCTCTCCCAGGTGAGCGCGCGCGCCCGGTCCCGGCCCGCGGCGGCGAGGCGCGCGGCCAGCGCCGGGTCGGTCAGGACGCGCACGAGCTGCCGCGCTCCCTCGCCGGCGTCCGCGAAGCGGAACAGCAACGCTTCGCGCTCGTCCTTCACGAGGTCCGGGATCCCGCCCACGTCGGCGGCGACGACGGGGAGGCCCGCGGCCAGCGCCTCGAGCAGCGTCAGCGGGCCCCCTTCGGAGAGCGACGGCACGATCAGCGCGTCGTGCGAGGCGAACAGCGACCGCATCGCCTCTTCGCTCTCGACCGCCGGCATGACGGTGACGCCGGCGCGGTCGGCGGCGCGGAACCCGGCCACGACGGCCGCCGGCGCGACCCGTACGCCGGCCAGCGTCAGCGTGGCGTCGGGAAGCGCGCCGCGCACCGCCGACCACAGCGGCGGCAGCAGGAGACGGCCCTTGATGTCCAGCCACCCGCCGACGTACAGCACGCGGCGCCCCGGCGTCCGGTTACGCGCCGGCGCGGCCGCGATGGGCGCCACCCCGTTCCGCATCACGCTCACGCGCTCGGGCCGGGCGCGCACGACGTTGACGAGGAACTCGCGGTCCTCGGACGACAGGCAGACCACCTGGTCGGCGAGACGCAAGGTGCCGCGCGACTGCGGCAGGCGGAGGAGGATCGCGATCCACGGCGACCGGGAGGAGCGCACCGCGTACCCGCGCCCGGCCGCGACCCCCATCACCTCGAACACCTTCGCCTCGACGTTGTGGGACATCGCCACGAGCGGGGGGAGGCGGCGCCAGACGCGCCGCGCCAGCGCGTACCACAGCCCCGACGGCTCGTGGAGCACCACCACGTCGAAGGCCGCCCGCCGGCGCAGCAGCCGCAGCGCCACGGCGAACGGGTATGCCAGGAACGCCGCCCGGCCGGTGCGGCGCACGCCCGGGAAGTCGTCGGCGAACCAGAGCGTGACCTCGTGCCCGCGCGCTTCGAGCGCTTCCGCGACGCGGTGCGACCACTTGCCCATGCCCGTGAACCGGCTGTCGGTGACGAAGGAGGCGAGCAGGATCCTCATCGGCCGCGCGGTCCGCCGAGCTCCGCGTACGCGTCCAGGCAGCGCGAGACGACCTGGTCCCACGTGAAGCGCTCCCGCACGCGCCGGCGGCCGGCCTCGCCCATGGCGCTGGCTTCGGCCGGACGGGTGGCGAGCCAGCCGATCCGCTCGCCGAGGCGCGCCGGGTCGTTGGGCGGGACGATGAACCCGGTCACGCCGTCCTCGATCACCTCGGGCAGGCTCGCGACGTCGGTCCCGATTACCGGCGTGCCGCATGCCATCGCCTCGAGCAGCGTCTGGCCGAGGAGCTCGGGCACCGCCGTCTCGGCGCCGTACATGGTGCGATAGACGCTGGGCAGCACGGCGCAGCGCGCCGTGCGATACGCGCGCACGACGTCGTCGTCCTCGCAGTCGTGGCGGAAGCGAACGGTCTTGCCCGCCGCCAGCGCTTGCAGATCGGCCAGGTAGCGGCGGTCGGGCGCGGGGCCGATGACCTCCAGCGGCATGCCCGCAGGCAGGGCGCGGATCAGGTCGTCCACGCCCTTGTGCGGCAGCAGACGGCCGACGAACAGCACGGTATCGGTTCGGGCGGCCGCCGGGTCGGGCGAGAACCGCTCCGTGTCCACGCCGCCGAGGATGACGCGCGCCCGGGGCGCCGGCGGCCCGTCGTCGTGGCCGGCCACGTGCTTGCTGTACTCGCTGATGTGCAGGTGGCCGCGGAACCAGCCGTCGGTCGAGACGTAGCTCGAGACGTCCCAGCCGCCGCCGCCGAGGTCGGTGACGAAGACCGGCCTGCGCCACAGCCGGCCCAGGAGCGCGGCGGCGCTGGTGGCGACGACGTGCTGCTGATGGCAGTGGATCACGTCGGCGCCCCGCAGGGCCCGCGGCAACGCCCACGCGATCGGGTTGGCGCGCTGCCCGCGGACGTAGTGCGCGGGGCCGAGCACGCGCACGAGCAGCTTGCCGGCGGGGCCTTCCCGCGGGGCACGCTGCCCCCGCGGGGCACGCTGCCCCCGCGGCTCGGCGCCGAAGGTCACGAGGGTCGTGGGCACGCGCTCGGCCATGCGGTGCGCCAGCTCGAAGGCGTAGCGCTCGGCGCCGCCGATCACGCCGTCCGCGCGCTCGAACAGCGCCGGGACCAGGTGCGTGACGCGCGGCCCCGGGTCCACGTCAGCCGCGGGCCGCCGCGGCGCGGAGCACCCGGGCCACCTCCGCCGCCTGGCGGTCGGCCGAGAGGTGTAGCTCGGCGCTCGCTCTGGCGGCGGACCTGAGCGGCGCCAGGTCGGTGCTCATTGCCCGCACCATCGCGTCGGTCAGTGCCGGAACCTCGTTGGGTTCCACCAGCCATCCCGATACGCCGTCCGCGACGATCTCGAGCGGGCCGCCGGCGCGGGCGGCCAGCGCCGGCGTGCCGCACGCCAGCGCCTCGGCCACCACGCGGCCGAAGGGCTCCGGGCGGGTCGAGTAGTGCACGACGACGTCGAATTCCGGGTAGAGGCGCCACGGATCGGGCTGGAAGCGGAGAAAGTGGATGCGGTCGGTGATGGCCGCGCGGCGTGTGGCGGCGGAGGTTCGCGCACCGGGCACGCCGGGCGCCCCGGTGGCGCCGGGCGCGACGGGCGCGCCGGGCGCCACGATGGCGCGGCCGACGCGCCGCACCAGCTCCTCCGCGTACCCCCGCTCGGCCACGGTATCGTAGATCGGCCCGCCCACGATCACGAGGTGGATGTCCGGGAGCCGCGCGGCCGCGCGCTCGAACGCCTCGACCACGAGGAGCTGCCCCTTCCAGCGCGCGAACACGGCCGGCATCCCGATGAGCCGCGCGGTAATCGGGAGCCCGAAGGCCTCGTGCAGCCACCCGGTCCGCGGCGCGGGCCGGAACCGGTCGAGGTCCACGCCGTTCAGGACCACGGCGGGCGCAGCGACAAGAGGGAGCCGCCATGCGTCGGCGACCGCCGCGGAGACGGCGATGGTCGCGTCGGGCAGGGCACCCGCGAGCAGCCTCCAGACCGATCCCACTTTCGTCGGTGGGAACTCGTGGAGGTGCCAGACGCGCCGGGCCCCGGTGCCGCGCACGGCGGCGCACGCCAGGTGCGCCTTGAAGCCGTTGGAGTAGAGCACGCGGATGCCGGGCGGCAACGCCGCCCTGATGGCCTTGGCCCAGTCCCGCAGGCCGAGGGCGAGAGGGCCGGCGCTGCCCGCCACGGAGCCGCTGCGCTGCGACAATGAGAGCAGCCGCTCCGAGGCGAGCGCCACCGCGACCGGGACGCCGGCCGCGCGCAGCTCCTCACCGAGCGGACCTTCCTTGGGGAGGACCACCGTCGGGGCGACGCCGTACGCGGGTGCGCGGGCGGCGAATTCCAGCAGCACGCGCTCGGAGCCTCCGAGCGCCGCGCTCACCGACACGCACGCGACGGGCAGCGCCGGCGCACCGTGCACCTCGTGCGCCCCGGGCGCCCCGTACGCACCGTGCGCCGAGGCCGCCTCGCTTGCCCCGGCGGCCCCGCTCACTTCACCGCCTCCAACTCGAAGTAGAGGAACCAGCCGGGGAAGATCCAGGCGAGGCGATCCTCGTACCACGCGGGCCAGCGCCGCGCCAGGTGGAAGAGCACGCGGCCCAGGAGCCTGCCCTTGAAGTGCAGGGCGGCCGTGCGGGTCCGGAAGCGGGCGCGCGAGTAGAACGCGAGCGGATGGCCGTCGCTGAAGTAGTCGAACGAGCGCAGGCCGAGGGTGCGGCGATGGGTCGGGTCGGTGTGCGCGTTGGCGCTCGAGAAGTGGGGCGCGGTCAGCGAGAGGCGGCCGGCAGGCCGCAGCACGCGATGCACCTCCTCCATCAGCGCCACCAGGTCGGCCACGTGCTCGACGACGTCGAAGGCGCCGACGAGCTGGAAGGTGCTGCTGCGGAACGGCAGCCCGGCGTCGAGGTCGGCTACGACGTGGGGCCGGGTGGCGCGCGCTCGGTCGAGCCGCAGCGCGCCGGGGAGGTGGTCGGCGGTCCCGGCGCCGAGGTTGAGCGCGGAATAATCGGTTGCGGGGGCACCGTGCCCCCCGGGGGCAGCGTGCCCCGCGGGGGCAGCGTGCCCCGCGGGAGCGCTCACTGGAGCAGCTCCGCGTAGATGCGGGACACGCCTTCCGCGGTTCTGTCCCAGGTGCGTGTCGCGGCGTGGGTGCGGCCGCGCTCGGCCAGCCGGCTCGCCACGCTGCTGTCGCTGAGGACGTTCGCCAGGCCCCGGGCGAGCGTGTCGGCGGTGCAGGGCGCCACGATCATAGCGGCGCCACCCACGGCCTCCTTGAGCCCGCCCGCGCCGCTGGTGACGACCGGCAGGCCGGCGGCCATCGCCTCGAGCGCAGGCAGGCCGTATCCCTCGTAGGTCGAGGGCATCACGAGCACGTCGGCGGCGCAGTAGGCGAGGCGCAGCGTCGCCTCGTTCACCGCCGGGTACTGGATGACGGCGTCGGCCACGCCGGCCTCGCGCATGGCCGCTTCGTGCGACGGGCCGAACTCGCCGCCGATCTGCACCAGGATGGCGCGGAAACCGTCGCGGCGGAGCCGGCCCAGGGCGGCGATGGCGGTCTCGACGTTCTTGCGCGGCACGCACGAGCCGACGTGCAGCACGACGCGGGGCGCGGCGAGGCCGGCGCCCCCGGCCGCCGTCGCCTGGGCGCGCTCGGCCCAGGAACGGCGCAGCCCTTCGGTGGCGCCCTCCACCTGCAGGCGGAAGAACGCGGCGTCCACGCCGAGGTGGACGGCCGTGATGCGCTCGGCGGGGAGGGCGAGCAGCGCCCGCGCTTCCGTAGCCGTGAATTCGCTCGACGCGATCCACCGGTCGGCGCGGCCGAGCCAGCGCACGACGTGGCGCAGGAGGATGTTGCGAACGAGGGCGCGCGGCGCCGTGGCCCCGGCCGCGAGGGTCCGCATCGGCTCGAGGTCGTGGATCGAGACCACCGACGGCACGCCGGGGAAGCTCCCCAGACAGTGGGCGTAGCTGTGGTCCGCGACGTGCACGAGCGCCGGGTGGTAGCGGCGCAGCAGCCGGGGATAGCGGACGTAGCGCGCGTAGTAGCGCGGCCCCCGGAGCGACGCCGCTTCCAGGGGCACCGAGATGCCGGCGATGCGCCCCGCCAGCTCGCGAGCGTAGCGGTCCATGCTCGGCCACCGCTCCAGCGCGAGGTCGGGAACGAGGAGCACCGAGCCGTCCGCGCCGCTCGACCGTCCGACCCGCGCGCGCCGCCCGCGGCCGCCGGTCTCCAACGGCCACCCGGGTTGATCGGGTCGCACGCGCGGCAGCTGGGGGTGGCCGGTCACGCGAGGTCCAGGTCGGCCGCCACCCGGGCGGCCAGCACGTCGGCGGAGCCGTGGCACTCGTAGCAACGCCGGCCCGCGGCGCCCAGCGCCGCGCGCCGCGCGGGGTCGGCTACCAGGGCGCGAATGGTGGCCACGAACGCCTCCATCGTGGGTTCGCACGCCGCCGCGTCCGCGAGGGACGGGTCGAACAGCGGCCCGCGAGAGGATACCAGCGGCACGCCGTACGCGAGAGCCGCCATGGCGCTGGTGCGCCGGAGGGTGAGCCCGTCGGAGAACGGCGCCACCGCGAGGTCGAGCGCTCGGAACACGCGGCCGAGCGCGCCGGGCTCGAGCCAGCCCAGGTCCATCACGCGGGTCGCGTGCCGCGCGCCGGCCGGGGCGGCGCCCGGCGGCGGCGACACGCGGCCGCTGCCCTGGCCGAAGAGGACCCACGTCACGCGCGACTCGGCGGCGAGGGCGGCGATGGCGGCGCGGACCCATGGTGTCAGCGCGCCCGACGCCCCCGGACTGAAGGCGCCGATCGCGACGACGTCGGCTGCGAGCCGAAGCTCGGCGCGCGCCGCTTCGCGCGTCGCCATCTCGACGGGCACCGTGGCGCCGACCGGGGCGACCGCCAGCGTCGTGCCCGGCCGCGCGACGCGGCGGACCCGCTCGACGAAGTCGGGCACCGGGGACCAGGCGGCGTCGGCGTGGGCCAGCAGCGCGCGGAGCTGCCAGCGCATCGGCCAGCCGGTCACGAGCCAGGGGAGGCGCGTGAACGGAACGTAGGGTTCGTGCACCAGGACGCCGATCCCGATCCCCGCGCGCCGCACGCGGCCGAGGGCGCGGATGAGCGACGGGGCGAGCCCGAAGCGGGCGTAGAGGAACGGGACGTACTGCACGACCAGGGCCCCGGCACCGCCCGCGGCGACGGCGGCGGGCAGGGTGCGCGGCGTGACGCCGCTGCGGCACGGGAGCGGGGCGAACACCGCCGGATCCCCGCGGCGGCCGAGGACCTCCACGTCCAGCGAGCGCGCGGCGAGCGCGCGGGCGAGCACGAGCGTGTGGTCGGCGACGCCGCCGGGCACGGGGGGGAGGTCCGGACAGTAGAGCGCAACGCGGCGCGGCACCGTTCAGTCCGGGCGGCGGCCCAGCGGGGTACAAGTGGCGCGGTGCACGCCAGAATATGGGGTTGCCGTCCGTGGCACGCCATGCTATTGAGTAGGCCCATCGAGGGTTGCGATGCGTTCATACCTGACGGTGTTCCTCCTCGCCCTGATCTCCGGGCTCGTCCTCACTCCCGGGGCCGCCAGGCTCGGCGCGCGGCTGGGCGCCCTGGACACCACGCGCGAGCCGCCGGTGCCGCGGAGCGGCGGGACCGCCATCGTCGCGGCGACGCTGGCCGCGCTGCTCCTGCAGGCCATGGTCTTCGAGCCGAGCCGCAACCTGCTCCGCTCCGGCGTCGCCGAGCTGGGCCCGGTGCTGCTCGGCGCCGTGGTGATCCTCGCGATGGGCGTGGCCGACGACGTCTGGCGCCTCAAGGCCCCCATCAAGTTCGGCGTGGAGATCGTGGTGGCGGTCGGCCTCTACTTCGCGGGCGTGCGCGCCGCCACGGTCTGGCTGCCGTTCGGCATCGTCAACCTCGGGGCCGGCGCGGGGCTGTTGTTCACCGTGTTCTGGATCGTGCTGATCACCAACGCGTTCAACCTGCTCGACGGCATCGACGGCGGGGCGGCGGGCGCGGCGGTGTTCGCGCTGCTGGCGATGTTCATCACCTCGGTCGCGCTGGGGAACCCGCTCGTCGCCCTGCTCGCGGCCGCGGTGGCCGGCGCGACGCTCGGCTTCCTCCCGTTCAACATCGCTCCGGCCCGGAGCTTCCTCGGCGACGCGGGCAGCTTGTTCCTCGGCTTCATGCTGGCGACCCTGAGCATCAAGGGCGCCACCAAGGGGCCCACGCTGGTGGCGATCGCCGTCCCCCTCGTGGCGTTCGCGCTGCCGCTGATGGACACGTCCATCACCGTGCTGCGCCGGGCGCTCCGCGGCGCGCCCGTGTTCACCGGCGACCGGGAGCACATCCACCACCGGCTGCTGGCGCTGGGGCTCACGCCGCGCCAGGCTGCCGCGTTCATCTACGTCGTCTCCGCCGGGTTCGCGCTCGCCAGCATGCTGTTCCTCAATCCCAACGTGCGCGGCGTGGCGGTGGTGCTGACGATGGTCGGAGTGCTGCTGTGGTTCGCGGTGCGGCACCTGAAGCTGCACGAGTTCTACGAGCTGGGGCGGATCGCGCAGCGCGGCCTGTCGGGCACGCGGGCCATTTCCTTCAACGTGGACGTGCGCCGGGCGGCGCAGGACCTCGAGCGCTGCGCGCGCTGGGACGACATCGTGGGCACGCTGGCGCGCACCTTCGACGCGAGCGAGTTCGACGCCGTGCGGCTGGTGCTCTACGACGGGGGGGCGGGGAAGCCGCGGCGCGAGTTCCTGCTGGACCGCGGCCGCATCCTCGAGCGGACGGTGGCGCCGCAGCAGGACCAGTGGGGCGTGCACCTTCCCTTCCAGGTGGGCGCGGGCCTCACGGTCGCCGGCAAGGGCGCGGTGGAGGGGGAGCTGGCGGTGTTCCGCCGCTACGGGCGCGGCCAGCTCCTCACCGACGTCAACCTGCTCGTCGAGGTCCTGCGGCCCGCGCTGGCCGCGGCGGCGAGCCGCGTGGCCCCCCCCCTTCCCGCGCCCGGGACCGCCGCTCCGCCCGCGTCGCGCCCCTAGGCGCGCCCCCGGTGCGGGTCGTCGGCATCGGCAAGTTTTATCCGCCCGAGTACCACGGCGGTCTCGAGTCGGTCGTCGCCACGCTGAATGCGGAGCTGGTGCGGCGCGGGTGCGCGGTGACCTGCGTCGTCTCGGCCGTGCGCGGGGCCGGGGGCGTGTCCGACGTGGACGGCGTGCGGGTGGTGCGCGCCCGCTCGCTCGGCACCGTCCTCTCCCAGCCGGTGGCGCCGGGCCTGGCCGCGGCGGTGCGCCGCGAGGCCGGCGACGTCGCGCATCTCCATCATCCCAACCCCCTCGGCGACGTGGCGGCGCTGGCCGACGTCCGGCGCCCGCTCGTGATCTCGCAGCACAGCGACGTCGTGCGCCAGCGCGCCCTGTGGCCGCTCTACGGCCCGCTGGTGCGGCGGGCCTTCGCCCGCGCGCGCCTCGTGGTCGTCGCGTCGGAGAACTACCGCGGCGCCTCGCGCGAGCTGGCCGGGCTCGGCGCGAAGGTGCGCGTCGTGCCCTACGGCATCACCGTGCGCCGCTTCGACCTCACGCCCGCGGTGGCCGACCGCGCGTTCGCGCTGCGGTCCGCGTGGGGCGCGAAACCGGTGGTCCTCGCCGTGGGCCGCCTGGTGGGCTACAAGGGGTTCGACGTGCTGGTCCGGGCCGCGGCGGGCCTCGAGGCGACGACGGTGATCGTGGGCGCCGGCCCCGAGGAGGCGCGGCTCAGGGCCCTGGCTCCGACCGGCGTGGTGTTCGCGGGCCGCGTGGCCGACGAGGACCTGCCCGCGTACTACCATGCCTGCGACCTGCTCTGCCTCCCGTCGCGCACCATCGCCGAAGCCTTCGGCGTCGTGCTGCTCGAGGCGATGGCATGCGGGAAGCCGCTGCTGACGACGGCGCTCCCCACCGGCGTGACGGCCGTGAACCGCGAAGGGGTGACGGGGCTGGTGGTCCCGCCCGACGACGTGGGGGCGCTGCGGGAGGCGCTGCGCGCGCTCATCGGCGACGCGTCGCGGCGCCGCGCGATGGGCGCCGCCGGCCGCCGCGCGGTCGAAACGGAGTACACGGCGGAACTGATGGCCGAGCGCTACCTGGCGCTGTACCGCGAGGCGCTCGGGTAGCTGCCGTCGCCCACGGCCCGGCCCTGGCCCCTGGGTTCTGATCCTCCCGACCGATTGACGCTCACGCCCGGGATCACGCCTGGGATCGGTGCCCTCACCACAGGATGACCCCTGCTATCGGCGAGCGCGTCGGTCTCAATTCCTGGATGGCGCGGTGCGGCCTGATGTGCTCGAGAGCGGCTCTCGGAGCGTCCGGCGTCCCAGTCCAGCGTGCTCGCGGTCGCCTGCTGCCTGCGCCGCGGTTCGTACGGATCGCCGCGCGCCGCCTTGTTTCGTGTGCGAACCAATCGGGCGGCCGCGTTGGGCGGCGCGTACCCTGGTGCGTCGGGTGCGAGGTGACCAGGCTGCCCGGCGTGGGCAGCGCGTGGACTGGAAGCGCGGGGTGCGGGCGTTCCTTCGACACGAGCCGTGCTGGGATTCCTTCGCACACGAAGAAACGTCGGAGCAGAGTCCGCCCAGTCGTGCCTCCACAGGGCCGCCGAGCGCCCCGGGGCCACGATCCGGGCGGGTGGGTGCTCTACGGGCCGTGTCGGAACGGATCGGGGCGCGGGCGCGATCCTCGCGATGCGGACTCGCTGAATCGCCGAGCACGAGGGCCACTTGTGGAGGAGGCACCTGCACGGACGCCGAGCGGAGCCAGGTCCGGTCGAGCGGAGCCAGATCCACGACGGACGTCGAGCGGAGCGACGTCCACCTGTCGGGCCGCACCGTGGCGTGCACGGCGCGGCGCCGCGCCTCGGCGTCAGCCGCCGAGGTCCGCGGCGGCGGGCAGCTGGCGGCGGGGCCTGCGGCGGGCGGGAATCGAGAGCGCGTGCGAGGCGGCGAGGGCGCCGACGAAGCCCGCGTGTCGCAGGGTCAGGAACGCCCGCTTCAGCATCGCCCACAGCCCCGGACCGGGCGCGGCTTCCGGCACCACGCTGAGCGCCCGCTCGAGGACGCCGTCCCATCCGCCGAAGCGCCGGGCGCGATCCAGCGTGGCGCCCCACGCGATTCCTTCCGATACCCGCTCGGTCTTCCACCGCCGCCGCCCGATCGTGTCGCGCCAGCCCGCGAGCCGCAGGTAGCGGGGCTCGGGCGATGGCTCCACCTCGGCCGCCAGGATCGGCGAGAGGTTCGCGGCGTCGGCGACGGCCTCGAACAGCGGGCCCGGCCGCGGATCGGCGTCGAGCTGTGTCAGCACCTCGGCGAGCGAGAAATCCGGCGCCCGCGCCACCAGCGCAAGATCCAGCGCGGCGCGCAGCGAGCCGGAGCTCCAGGCGTGGTTGCGGGCGTCGTGCACGAGGAAGTGCCAGAACAGGTCGGCGGCGGCCGGGAGCAGGATGCCCGCGACGGGCGACGGCCGGGCGCGCTCGAACCATCCCTGGCCGGCGGAGGCGCTGCCCCAGCGCGCGGGGCCGAGGCGCCAGTGCAACTCGATCGTCCGGCCGTCGAGGCTGGTGAAGGTCTCGTGGTAGGGACGGTAGACGGCCGGCACGGTCAGGTCGCGCGTGGTGCCGCGGAGGTAGTCCAGGGACTCGAGCACCCAGCCGGCCTGCTCGACCTGCGCCTCCTCGACCAGCAGGTCCACGTCGCTCATCCACCGGATGCCGAGGGCGGGCGCGAGGTTGCCGACGAGGAGCGCCGAGCCCTTGAGGGCGATGGCCGGCACGCCCGCCGCCTCGAGCTCCACGCCCACGCGGGACACGTCGTCCACCTGCTGGACGCTCTGGCGGCGGGCCTCGTCGTACGCCTCGGCCGCGGCCTCGTCCACCTCCGGCGGCGCGACGTTGGCGAGATCGAGCGCGCGGAGCGCCCAGCCGGTGGCGGCGCCCGCGCCGTCCCAGACGAGCGCGGCGCGCCACGAAGCCTCCGACGCGTGCGCGTTCGCCCACCGCTCGACGAGTTGCGCGTGGGCGGGTCCGCCGTCGAGCGCGACCCGGAGGGTACGCGCCAGCAGCCGGCGCATCTGGACCGGCGACAGGTTGGCGGTCATACGCAAACACCCCCGGAATGCTGCTCCCGGGGGTGTGGGCAGTGGGCGGTACAGGACTCGAACCTGTGACCTCTGGTATGTGAGACCAGCGCTCTAACCAGCTGAGCTAACCACCCATGTTGGAGGCGGCGCACGTCGCCGCGGGGAGAAAAATAGGCGCGCGGAGGCCGTGTCGCCAGCGCCGCGCCCCGGCCTATCGGCGGGCCCCGCCGCAGAGTACGATTTGGCCCGTGGACCTCCGGCACCTGCGCTCCTACACGGCCGTCGTCAGGGAAGGGACCTTCGGCCGCGCGGCGGGCGCGCTCAACCTCGCCCAGCCCGCGCTCTCCCGACAGATCCAGGCCCTGGAGGCCGAAGTCGGCACGCACCTGCTGCGCCGGACGCCCAAGGGCGTCATTCCCACGGCGGCCGGCGACGCGCTGTATGCGGATGCGACCGGCCTGCTGGAGGCGGCGCGGCAGGCGGTGGAGGCCGCGCGCCGGGCGGCGCTCGGGCAGTCCGGCGTCTGCAACCTCGCCGTCGGCCGGCTCAGCATGGGCATCGAGCAGGTGGCGCGCGCGATCGCTTCGCTGCTCGCCGCGCTGCCCGACATCACGATCAAGCTGCACGAGCGCTGGGAGGTGGAGCAGGCGGCCCAGATCGCGGCCGGCGTGTTCGACATCGGGCTGTCGAAGCCGGCCTCGGATCCGGCGCTCCAGAGCGAGCCGTACGGTCTCTTCGAGTTCGGCGCCGCCCTCATCTCGGCCGCGCACCCGCTGGCCGGCCGCCAGGTGCTGGAGCCCGACGACCTGGCCGACGAGCCCGTGTGCGGGCCCTCGCCCGAGCGGGACCCGCTCTACGCCAGCCTCGCCCGGCCGGCGTTCGCGAAGGCGGGCATTCGCTCGCCGCAGGAATTCGTTTACGCCAGCCCGCTCACCATCGGCATGGTGATCGCGTCCGGGCGCGGGTGGGCCGCGGTGCCGACGATGATGCAGCCGATGCAGGGCACCAGGGTGATCCCGGTGCGCGGCATGGCGTTCCACTCGCCGCTCCACCTGGTGTGGCGGCGCGCCGAGAGCCGCCCGGTGGTGCTGCGGGTGCTCGGCGCGCTGCGAGCGGTGCGGGACGGCGCGCCGGTGCCGGCCCGGGTCGCCGCGCACCAGCCGATGCGGATCGTGCCCGGCCTGCCGCCGGGCCTGGAGCTGCGGCACCTGCGCAACTTCGCCGCCGTGGCCGACGAGGGCGGCTTCGGGCGCGCCGCAGACCGGCTGCGCGTGACGCAGCCGTCGCTGTCGCGGCAGGTCGCGGACCTGGAGCACCTGGTGGGAGCGGAGCTGCTCACGCGGATGCCGCGCGGCGTGGCCGCGACCGACGCGGGCAGCGCGCTGCGCGAGGGCTCGCGCGCCGTGTTCGAGCAGTACGACGCGATGCTGGCGGCCCTGCGCCCGGCGCGGCGCGGCATCCGGCTCCGCTGCGTGGTGGGCGCGGTGCAGACCGCGGCGTCCGGGCGCGTGCTCGGCGCCCTCGCCCGGCGGTGCGCGGAGCGCTGCCCGCGGGTCAGCCTGGTCTTCGAGGAGCGCGGGACGCCCTTGCAGCCCGGCGCCCTGCGGCAGGGGTTCATCGACATCGGGGTCGCGCACGCCTACCCGTGGGCCGTCGAGGACGAGGAGGTGGCCAGCGAGCGGCTGTTCGAGGACGAGATCAACGGCGCGCTGCTCCCCGCGACCCACCCGCTCGCGGCGCGCGGACCGATCGAGGCCACCCGCCTGGCGGACCTGCCCCTGGTCTTCATTCCGCGCTCCTATCACGCCGGCCTGTACGACGCCGCGTTCGCGGCCCTGGCCGGGCTCGGGCTCACGCCGCGCGTGGAGGAGGAGTACTACGAGCTGCAGCTGACCTGGGCGCTCGTCGCGCAGGGGCGGGGCTGGACGCTCGCGTTCCGGTCCCATCGCGAGCACCCGCCGGCGGGGCTGGTGGCGGTGCCGATCCGCGGCTTCCGCCTGCCGTGGGGCCTCGACATCCTGTGGCGCCGGCACGAATCGAACCCCGCGGTCGCCCAGGTGCTCGAGGTGTTGCGTGAGGTGCGCGGCGCCCTGGCGGAGCGGGGGCGCGCCACGCTCAGCGTGGCGGCGATGGTCCGGCGCGGCAAGGCGCGATCGGACCGTGGCCGCACCGGACGCCCGTAGCCGGCACTTCTAGCGCGCCGGGCCCGCCGGGCCGGCGTTCGCCGCGACGTAGCTCGCCGCGGCGCGCCACCGGGCCTGGAACGGCGGCTCGGCGTGCTTCCACGCGCGGGCGACCCAGCCGTAGTGGGCCACGGCGCTGTCGCGCTGACCGAGAGCGGCGAAGGCGTCGCCCGCCACGTCCTCCAGCTCTCCCCTGGTGACGTAGAAATTCGACGCGTCGAGTCCGCCCCGCAGGGCCGCCCGCAGCCACGGCACGGCCTCGGCCGGCCGGCCGAGCGCCAGCAGCGTGCGCGCCAGCTCGAGGTTCACACGCGTGAACCCGTCGGTGGGCGAGTAGATCGCGCTGCGAAGAGAATCGGCCGCGGCCGCCAGCTGCCCGCTCGCCTCGAGTCGCAGGCCTCGCACGTAGCTCGCGAGCCGCCGGTCGCGGCCCCACGGGCTGGCGCGGCCGTGGGCGGCGACGCTGTCGGCCAGGCGGCCGAGTGCGGCCGTGTCGTGCTGCGCGGCGGCGACGCCGGCGAGCTGCGCGAGCGCCCAGGCGCGGTCGCGTTCGGCCGTGCCGGGGTAGTCCGCCCGGAAGGCCGGGCTATGGAAGCCCGACGTCGCGAAGATCTGACCGGCCTCGGCGAGCCGCCCGGCCTCGAACAGCACCTCACCGAGCGGCATCGCGGCCACGGAGCCCTCGGTGTACGCGCGCCCCGTGGTGTCCCGCGCCAGCTCGCGCGCCAGGGGAACGGCGGCACCCGGCCGGCCGGCGTTGCGGAGCGCGATCAGCAGCCACCACTGGGCCGCCGTGTGCAGCGGGCTGTGCCGGTCGCCCGCCGGTCCCAGGGCGATCGACTCCGCCGCGGCCATGTTCCCCGATCGAATGGCGTAGCGGGCGCGAACGAGACCGAGGTCCGCGTCGGCGTGGCCGAGCAGCACCATGGACCGCACGAGGGCGGCCAACGCGGTGTCCGGACGGTCGGCCCGCTCCAGCACCAGGCTCAGCTCGCTCCAGGCGCCCGGCGAACGGGGCTGCGCGGCCAGCCAGGCGCGCGCGGCCGCGAGCGCGGCGGGGAGGGAGTCCGCGGCGATGTAGGCCGCGACCAGGTCGGCGTACGCGTCGCACGCGAGGCAGCGCGCGGAGACGCCGTCGAGGCTCAGGGAGTCGAGGTGGATGGCCGCCCGGTACTCCGCGACCGCGCCCGCGAAATCGCCGCTCACCGTCCGTCCCTCGCCCGCGAGGATGCGGATCTCCGGATCGTTCGGATACCGGGTCGTCAGCGAGTCGGCAAGCCTCGGCCACGCCGGGTCCCCGCGCTCCTCTCCCCAGGCCGCGCGGATCGTGAGGGCTTCGCGCGGGGTGGCGTGCGACGCCATGCGGTTGGCCAGTGCGAGCGCCTCCCGGCTGCGCTCCGCCTCGGTCCGGCCAAGGGCGTTGGACAGGTAATAGGCGGCCATGGCGAAGGTCGAGTCCGCGGCGACGGCGTCGCCGAACAGCCGCACGGCGGCCGCCGCGTCCTGGTCGCGATAGAGTGCCTTGAGCCCCTCCTGGTAGAGGACTTGAGCCGTCGGGGATGCCGACGTCACGTCGGTCAGCGGCCGCTCGGGGCGCGCGAGGTGGAAGCGGTCGGCGAAGCGCGCGGCGGCGGAATCGGCGAGCGCGAAGGGGTCCACGCCCACGAAGCTCACGGCGTCCCGGACCACCGCGCTGCGGACGTCCACGCGCCGCAGGTCGAGGCGCAGCGAATCCCGGCCGAGCCGGTAGAGCACGCCCTCGACGAGGTCGGTGGCGCCCGCCGTCCGTGCCGCTTCGGTGGCAGACGGAGGCTGTCCTGCCGCCTTGGCGAGGTGGCCCGCCACCTCTTCGATGCGCGCGGGCCGGATCACCGCGAGCCCGCCGATGCGGGCGAGGTCCGTGGCGAGCAGCTCGGGGAGGATGCGGGTGGCGATCTCCGGCGCCGAGGTGTCGGCGTCGGTGATGTCGGCGACCGCCAGGACCGGAGGCTCAGTCCGCCAGCTCAGGACCAGGGTGGTCGCGCCCGCGAGGACCAGCGCCGCGGCCCCGATACCGAGTGCGGCCATCCAGCGTCGTGACGTGCTTGGGGGCGCCACCGTCGGCGGGACAGGGGAGGGGACCGGCACCCCGGGCGTCGTCGCTTTCGGTGCAGCGACCGGCGCGGACGCCGGCGGCGCATCTGGAGCGGCGGGCACGGCAGACCGGAGCCGCGCGACGACCGCCTGCGTCTCGCGCGCCGGCCCGTGCCCCAGCTCCCGCGCCAGGCGACGCGCGAAGGTCTCGTACGCCCGCAACGCCCCCGCGTGGTCGCCGCTCCGCTCCAGCAGCTCCAGCAGGCGCCGCAGCGCCGCCTCGTCGTCGGGCCCGACGGCCAGCGCCCGGCGCGCCCACCCCGCCGCCGCGCTCGTGTCGCCCGCCCGCTCGGCGGCGCGCGCCAGGGCCGTGGCGGCACCGGCCGCGAGGTCTCGCAGCCGCGGGCGCTGTTCCTCGAGCCAGTGCTCGAATTCCGCGGAGCCGCCGCCCAGGTAGAAGCCGGCCAGCAGGTCGCCGCGGTACCACTCGAGCGCCTCCGCTCCATGCCCCTCGCGCACCGCGGCGAGGAAGCGGGCCACGTCGCACTCGATCGCCGCGGAATCCGCCGCCACCTCGTCGTCCCCGCGCGAGACCACGGCGTCCGCTCCAAGATGGGTGCGCAACATGTGGAGCGCCTGGCGCAGCGAGCGCCGCGCCGCCTCCTGGCTCTGCTCCGGCCAGAAGACGCCCAGCAGCGTGTCGCGGCGGACGTACTCTCCCCCCGGCCGGGCGGCGAGAAACGCGAGCACGGCCAAGCGTTTCGGCTGGGTGAGAACGGGCCGGACGTCACGTCCGGCGTCGTCCGCAAGCTCCAGCGGGCCAAGGAGATGGAGGTGGATCATAGGGCGCGGTGGAAGATACCGACCGTGCCGTCACCGGAGAAGTAACGCCCGGTAACGCTGCGGCGACGCCACGCCCCTAACATGTCGCCATCCCATCAACCCAGAGGTTTCGCATGACCCCGGTTCGTACCGCCCGGTGCCTGGCGGCCGTCGTCGCCGTCGGGATGGCCATCGGCTGCTCGAAGAGCTCCACCGGACCCAGCGACCCGTTCGTCGGCAACTGGAGCGTCACCATTCCGCGCCTGATCTACAACGGCAACCCCGTGGATACCGGCACGGTGACCCCGTCCCCGTTCACGCTCACGATCTCGGGCACGGCCCCGAACTACACGGCCGCCTGGCCGACGCTGAACTGGAACGTGACGATCGCCAACACCCAGGGTCCGTTCCCATTGCCGGGATCCAACACCGTCATCGCCACCGTCATTGCCTCGGGCGACAGCCTGTCGGTCCGCATCCCGTGGGCGCTGGGTGGGTCGGGCTGTCTGTTCGCAATCACTGGCGCGGTCCAGGGGCGCAACGGGTCGGGCGTGATCGACGTCGGCGGAGGGGTCTGCGGGACCCTCGGCGGCGCCGAAGCGGCCACCGGCTCGTGGACGGCGACGAAGCAGTAAGCCGCCCTCGCAGCACCCATAGCGTGCGGCGGGCCGCCACAGTGGCGGCCCGTCGCACGTGTAGGAGCAGGAGCCGCCGGCCTACGGCAATACCTGCAAGCCCGGGCGAAGGGCGAGATGGACAACCATCGGCGCGGCGGCGATGATTACGCGCGATGGCCGAACTGACGCTTGAGGCCCTGGGCTGGAACGAGTGGTTCGCCGCGCAAGCGGGCCGCGGTCGCGGGGGTGCGAGCTTCGCACGCGTTGCGGCGGTGGATCGCGACCAGCTCCTGCTGCTCGGCGCACCGGGCTTCTTTCGGGCCAGGATCTCGGGCAAGCTCCTCCACGAATCGGCGGCCGCCTTGCAGCGGCCCTGCGTCGGGGACTGGGTGTGCGTCGAGAAGTCCGCCGACGACCAGTTCGGCATCGTCCATGCGATTCTCGATCGCAAGACGTCCCTGCGTCGCCAGGCTCCCGGGGATTCGGTCGAGGTTCAGATGATCGCGGCCAACCTGGACGTGGTCATCATCGTCCAGTCGTGCCACTACGACTTCAACGTGAAGAGGCTGGAGCGCTATCTGGTCATGGTGAAGGATGGCGGCGCCGTCCCGGCCGTCCTGCTGACCAAGATCGATCTCATGGGGCCGGACGTCCTGGCGGCCCAGATCCAGGAGATCCGCGGCGCCGGCATCACGGACTCCGTCATGACGGTGAGCAACGTCACGAAGGAGGGCGTCGATCACCTGATGAGCGTCCTCGCGCCGGGCAAGACCTATTGCTTTGTCGGTTCTTCCGGCGTGGGCAAGAGCACGATCATCAATGCCCTGATGGGCCGTGACGTCCTGGCGACCAAGGCCGTGAGTGGTTCAGGTGAGGGGCGACACACCACCGTGAGGAGAGAGCTTCTGCTCCTCGAAAACGGTGCGATGGTCATCGACAACCCGGGAATGCGCGAGTTCGGTGTCTCGGTGGCCGTGGGCGGGGTCGCGGCAGGGTACGCCGACATCCTCGCGCTCGCGTCGCAGTGCCGCTTCGGGAATTGCACGCACGTCAAGGAACCGGGCTGCGCGGTACGGGATGCGGTGGACGATGGTCGGATCGGCACCGCCCACTACGAGAACTTCGTGAAATTGGGGAAAGAGTCCGAGCATCACCAAATGACCCGCGGCGAGCGGCGGAAGCAGGACAAGGCCTTCGGGCGCTTCATCAAGTCCGTCAAGAAGGACGATGAAGACGGTTGATCTGCGATCGGCCTGGTCAGCCTAGTGCTTTTTTGCGACCGGCGCGGGCGTCGGCATGGCGCGGTCCGACATGCCCCCGACGTCCGCGAAAGCCAGCCAGGCGCCGTTCACCTTCTTGTACGCCGTCATCGCCTTCCCCGTGTCCGAGAACGCTGTCATCCCGGAGGGAGCGTGGGGCCCCGGCTTGAAGCTCACGACGTACGCGTACTGCTGCACGGCCAGCGGGCCGTTCGCGTCCACGCGAGTCGTCGCGAACGCGACCTGATACGTGCCCCAACTCAGCGCTTCCGCATCCGCGGCCTGAATCGCGGCGCGGCCCTTCAGGGCGGGCATGTTGGCCAGCATGACTACGGCGTCCTCGGAGTAGAACATCACGAGCGAGTCCGCCCGGCCTGCCGCAAAGTGCCGAGCATATCGGTCGAGGGCGGCTTGAAGCGCGGGCCTTGCCGAGTCCGACTCGGCCTTGATGCGGGCGGCCATCTGCTCGGGGGTCTCGGGCTTCGGGGCGCAAGCGGCGAGGCGAGCAGGCGACCGCGGCGATACGGCGGATCATGCCTTCCTCCTGTAGCTGCGGTCGCGGGCAAATGTACCCCGCGCCCCACCACGCGCCAGGCAATCGCAGGGGCCGCAGTCGGTATGCTCCGGACGCCGTGCATCGTGACGCCGGGAGCAGGCCGCGGACAGTTGTGGAAGGTGAAGTGGGCCCTGCAGGGTTCGAACCTGCGACCAACGGATTATGAGTCCGCCGCTCTAACCACCTGAGCTAAGGGCCCGGCGCCGAAAATCTAACGTGGCCGCTCCGCCACGACGAGCGAGTGCAGCGCCGTCCAGCGGAGCGGGTGACGGTCGAGGGTCGGGAACTGAATCGGCTGACGCCGCGGCCACGGCATGTAGTGGCCCGCGCCGTCGGTCACCACGATCCGCAGTCCCGCGTTGTGCACCCACGCGCAGGTCCGCGGCAGCAGCGTGACGGTGTTGATCGGCTGCCCGACCTCCGTGTACGGTCGCCCCGTGAGGGTGCGGTAGATCCGGTAGATCCCCATCAGGCCAAGGTAGTTGGGCGTCGTCAGGTAGAGCCGACCGCCCGGTCGCAGCGCGCGCGCCAGCTCGGCAACCCCGCGGGCGGGGTCCGCGACGTGCTCGATGGTCTCGCACGAGATGACGACGTCGAACCCCGCCTCGGCCAGGCCGAGCGCGCACAGGTCGGCGACCGCGAACCGCAGGTTCCCCAGGCCGCGCTGGCGCGCGAGGGCCGCGGCCTTCCGGATGGCCACGCGCGAGAAATCGGCGCCCACCACCTCGCGCGCCCCCTGGGCCGCGAGCCACGTGGCGAATCCTCCGCGGCCGCAGCCGATCTCCAGCACGCGGGCGCCCGCGAGCCCGGCGAGGTGGCGGCGCACCAGCAGGTGCCACGGCGCGTCGGCCTCGACGTCCGCGTCCAGCCCCGCGTGCCAGGTCTCGTAGGCGTCGCGCGCTTCGCTCATGCCGCCGCCGCCGCGAAGGCGCGCTCGAGTGCCTCGAGGTGGCGCGCCATGGTCCGCTCCCGCACGCGGTCCCAGGCGCCCACGCGCAGGTGCTGCAGGTGCTCCGGCGAGGCGAGCGCCGCGGCGATGGCGTCCGCCAGCGCGCCCCGCGCCGGGAAATCGCCGGCCGCCAGCTCGCCCGTCACCCCGGGCTCGAGCCACTCCGGGATGGCGCCCATCCGGTAGGCGGCCGCCGGCAGGCCCACGCATGCGGCCTCGACGCCGACGAGACCGAACGGCTCCGGCCACAGGCTCGGCACCACCAGGAGGTCGGCCCCGCGCATCAGCTCCAGTCGCCGCTCCCGACCCACCCACCCGTGGAAGATCGCGGCGACCCCGCGCCGGCGCGCCTGCTCGCGGAGGCGGTCGGCGTCGGGACCGTCGCCGGCCACGTCGAGGCCCAACGGGCGCCCGAGACGCCGCTCGGCGAGGGGGATCTCCACCAGGAGCTGCGCCAGGCCCTTGAGCGCGGTCAGCCGGCCGAGGAACAGCAGGCGGTCGCTCATCTCGCGCGGCGCGGGGGGCGCCGGATCGGGCACGACGTCGGTCGGCGGCATCGGTGCGACGAACAGGCGCTCGCTCCGCACGCCGTGCGCGGCGAATTCGCGCCGCATGTGCTCGCTCCCCGCCACCACGGCGCGGTACCTCGGCAGCAGCTCGCGGCGGGCCGTCTGGGTCCGGTACAGGCCCAGCGTCACGCGCGGGTCGAGGCCGCCGCAGCGCCGCGGCACGTAGAGCGCCAGGCACGCCGGGCCCATCACCCGCGTGCAGGCCTGGGGGAAGGGAAAGGCGTGACGCTTGTAACCGGAGACGCAGGTGCCGTAGTAGCCGTGGGTGAACAGCGCCGCCGGGTGCTCCTCGACGAGACGGCGCTCGAGCCCCGGAGATTCCAGTCCCTGCACGTACACCACCTCCGGCCGCCAGGCGCGCGCGGCGGCCGCGGCGTCGGCGTCGGCCAGGCCGGCGCGCAGCACCGGGACGCCGCCCGCCGCGTCGATCCGCGCCGCCACCTCCGCCTCGTCGCGCTCGGCGAGCAGCGCGAGCTCGTGGCCGCGCGCCGCGAGCGCGGGCAGCAGCGCCTGGAGATACCGCTCCGCCCCGCCGACGACGCGGCGCGTCCACGTGGCGACGAGGATGCGCATCGCGGTCAGGCTCCGGCGGCGCCGGGCGGCAGCGCCGCGGCGGCGGGGGCCACCGGCACGCGCGCCATGTCGCGGCGCCGCCTGGCCGCGCTGAGCCCCACGGCGGGCAGCAGGATCGCGAGGCTCAGGGCGTGCATCGCGAAGGTGGCCGCGGCGCAGCCGCCGGCGCCGTAGGCGGGGATCAGCGCGACGTCGCCGCCGAGGTTCACCGCGAACTGCACGACGGCCACCGCGGCGACCAGGCGTTCGTGCCCGAGCCGGTAGGCGACGGGGATGAGCAGCATCCCCGCGGCCGCGAGGGCGCTGGCCGCGAGCAACCAGCGCAGGGCGGCGACGGCGCCGTCGTAGGCGTGCCCGTAGAGCAGCAGCGTCACCCACGGCGCCACGGCGATGCCGAGGGCGCAGGCCGCCGCGAGGCCGAGCACCGCGAGCCAGCCCAGGCGCAGATAGCGCTCGATCTGCGCCGCCTCCAGCGTGCCGGTGGCGTAGGGAAACGCCACCGCCCAGATGGCGCCGCTGGCCATCGTCACCACGCCGGCCACGCGCGTGGCCGCGTTCCACAGCCCGGTCTGCGCGCTGCCGGCCAGCGAGGCGAGCAGCACCGTGTCCGTCTGCCCGATCAGGGTGAAGGCGAGCGCCGGCACGGCGGTCCAGGCGGAGAGCACCAGCCAGGACGCGGGGGGCCGCTGCAGGACCGGCGGCCACAGGCGCACCGACGTGAACGCCGTCCGGATCGTGAAGGCGGCCTCGAGCGGGATCGCCACCAGGGACACCGCGATGGCCCCGTCGAGCGTCAGGCCGCCGCGGAGGCCGAACGCGATGAGCGCGTAGGCGCCGAAGCGCAGCGCGCTCGCCGTCGTCCGGATGAGCGTGATGGCGCGCTGGTTGCGTGCCACCTGCAGCGCGGTGGTGTGGTGCGAGCCGACGGCGAGCGCGACCCCCGCCGCGGCGGCGGCCCACGCGAGCCAGGCGAGCGACGGCGGCAGCCGGAGCGACGGGAGGATCCAGCGCCCCGCGACCAGCAGCGCGGTGCCGATGACGAGGGCGAGGGCGAGCCGGAGGCCGAGGAACGTCTCGTTGAGCCGGCGGAGATCGCCGCCGCGCATGACCTCGGGACTGCCGAGACGGATGAACGCCGCCGACCAGCCAAGGTCGGACAGGCCGCTGACGATGAACACCAGCGCGAGCACGACGCTGAGGAGGCCGAAGCCCGACGGGCCGAGGGTCCGCGCGAGCAGGGTGGTGGTGAGGATGCCGACCAGCGTCTGGGCGCCGGTGCCCCCGAGGGACCAGCCCACGTCCCTGGTCCCGCGCCGCCCGAGAAACGCGGTGGCCCGCCCCCACCAGGGCGCTACAGGACACCTCCCCGACGGAACATGCCCACCTCGTCGAACTTGCGCTCGAACAGGTCGCGCACTTCCTCGCGTGAGACGACGGCGACGCCGGCCTTCCCGACCTCGATGCCCGCGGCGTAGTTGGCCAGCTCGGCGGCCTCGTGCATCGTCGCGCCCGCCGCCAGCGCCGTGCCGACCCACGCGGTGACGGTGTCGCCCGCGCCCGAGACGTCGTACACCTCGCGCGCGTGCGTCGGGAAGCGGTCGATGGCGCCGTTGCGCGTCAGCAGCGCCATCCCCTGCGCGCCCAGGGTCATCAGGAGGTTGTCCACCTCCAGGCGCTCCATCACCGCCGGCAGGGTGTCGGCGTGCTCGACGTCCAGCTCCGCGCCGAGCGCCGCCTCCAGCTCGCGGCGGTTGGGCTTGAAGACGGTGGCGCCCCGGTAATTGAAGAAGTGCTTGAACTTCGGGTCCACGACGGAGGGGATGCCGCGCTTGCGCGCCGCGGCGAGCGCCATCTCGATGATCTCGGGAGTGAGCGCGCCCTTGTTGTAGTCCTCGAGCAGCACCGCGTCCACGTCGCGCAGGGCCCGCGTCAGCCGCTTCTGGAGGGCCTCGAGGGTGTCGCCCTCCACCATCCGGTCCTCCTCTTCGTCGAAGCGCAGCATCTGCTGCCCGCGCGCGACCACCCGCGTCTTCGAGGTCGTGGGTCGCTCCGGCGTCACCACGATGCCGTCGTCCCGGATGCCGGCCGCGACCAGCTCGGTGCGGAGCTGCTCGCCGCGCCGGTCGTCGCCCACGGTGGCCACCAGCGTCACCTCGGCCCCGATGGCGGCGACGTTGGCCGCGACGTTGGCCGCGCCGCCCAGCGCGTAGCGGCGCTCGTCCACGCGCACCACCGGCACCGGCGCCTCGGGCGAGATGCGCTCCACGTCGCCGATGAGATAGATGTCGAGCATCGCGTCGCCGACCACCACCACGCGGCGGTGGGGCATCTCCTCGAGGAGCGTGTTGACGCGCTCGCGCAGTATCACGGCAGGGCCTCCACGGTGTCCGCCACCAGCGCGGCGATCTCGAGGCAACAGGTTAGCCCCGGCGACTCGATGCCCACAAGGTTGACCCAGCCCGGGAGCTCGCGCGCCGACTCCTCCTGGACGACGAAATCCCGCGCCGGCTCCCCGGGCCCCTGGAGCTTCGGGCGGATACCCGCGAGGTCCGGCGTCAGGTCCTCCGCCTCGAGCCCGTCGAGGTACCGGCCGGCGGCGGCGAGGAAGGCGTCCCGCAGCCCCGCCGGCACGTCGTAGTCCTGCGTGCGGGCGGGGAGGTACTGGAGGTCGGGGCCGAGGCGCATACCGCCGGCCAGGTCGAAGGTGACGTGCACGCCGAGGTGGGTCGCGTGCGGCGCGGGGTACACGAGGTGGCTCGCCAGGTGCCGCTTGCGCGGGTGGACGCGGAAGTAGTGGCCGCGGGCGTAGTGGAGCCGGTACCCGCAGGCGTCCGGGTCGAGGCCGGGGAGCGCGGCCACGCGGTCGGCGTCGAGCCCCGCGGCATTGACGACCGCGCGCGCCTCGATGGTCGTCGTGTCACGGCCCAGCCGCGCCGCGATCCGGAACCCGCCCGGCGCGCGTTCCGCCCCGACGACCTCGTGGCGCCACGCCGCCGTGGCCCCATGCGCCTCGGCGTCCGCCAGCAGGCTCGCCATCAGCCGGTGCGAGTCCACGATCCCCGTGTCCGGAGAGAACAGCGCGCGCGTGGCGCGCACGTGGGGCTCCAGGCGCCGGGCCTCCGCGCCGCTCAGGGGGCGGAGCGACGTGACGCCGCTGGCTTCGGCCTGCGCGACGATCCGCTCGAGCTTGGGCTCCTCGGCGGATTCCGTCGCGACGATCACCTTGCCGATCCGCGCGTGCGGGACGTCGTGCGCCGGCGCACCAGGCGTAGAGGCTCCGGTTGCCGGCCGCGCACAGGCGCGCCTTGAGGGTGCCGGGTTCGTAGTAGATGCCCGCGTGCACGACTTCGCTGTTGCGGCTGCTGGTCTCGACGCCGAAGCGCTCGTGGCGCTCGAGCAGCACCACGTCGCGGCCGCGCGCGGCCAGCTCCCGGGCGCAGGCCAGGCCGACGACTCCCGCTCCGATGACGACGACGTCAGCGTCCACGATGAGCCCCGGCGTCATGCACGATCCGCCCGGCGGCCGCCTTCCGGCGTCAGTCGCCGAAGTGGATGCCGCCCGAGTAGCGGCGACGGATCTCGGCTTTGACGCGCCACACCCAACGGTCACCCCGCACGCCCGACACGTGGTTCGCGTTCCAGATGAAGTGCCGCCCGACGTCGGTGCTGAGGTTGAGACCCGGCACGGGGGTCCAGTCGGCCTGCACGGCGAGTCGCAGGGTCCGCTCGACCACGCCGGTGAGGAACGTCATGGTGCCGTTCAGGCTGTCGAGCGGCGGGAAGGGCAGGGCGAAGTTGCCTTCGCCCTGGCGGATATAGGTCAGCTCGCCGCCCAGGAGCGCACGCGGCGCCACCAGCGCGTTCACCTTGAACGTGGACTGGTCGTAATCGATGTTGTCGCGCCCGATGCCGACACCCCAGAGCGAATACTGGAACTGCGTCCCCTTCTGGGTCTGGTACACGAGGTTGTCAACGCGGGTGTAGTACGCGGTCCAGGTCGCCAGCCCCCCGAGCGCGCCGCCCGTTGCCGAGAGCGTGTAGCCCAGCTCCTCCGGCTTCTCCTTCGACGTGGCGGTGCTCTGGTCCACCCGGAGGTCGTTCGCGAACACCTGGCCCGCGAAGCGCAGGCTCCTGCCGGCGAGCCAGCTCGCGTCCAACGCCAGGTAGTCCTTCGTCAGGCCCCCCAGACTGTTGGCGTCCACGAGCAGCCAGAGATTGGCGGGGTTGAGGTACCACGGCTGCCACGTGGGCCCCGGGGCGGTGCTGTCGGCATAGAGCACGCCCTCGGAGAGGGCCAGCGCGAGACGGTCGGAGGGCATGACCACCAGGCGGTGCATGGAGGCGAAGCGCCTGGTCAGGCCCCCGGTCTGCTCCGTGGGCAGGGGGTTGAGCTGCGTGGTGATCATCTCGAGCCGGAAGCGCCGCGGGCCGAGCGTGAGCATCAGGTGGTCGTACGGGTACGGATTCGGCGAGACGAGCAGGCCGTCCACGTCCGGCGGCCCCCAGTTTCGCGGCTCGCTGCCGAAGAAGATGCTGAAGTACTTCCACGACGCGAGCGCGTACGCCTCCGCGTTCCACCCCGCGATGAAGCGCTGCTTGTATCCCCGGAACTCAATGTCCCGCCTCAACCGCGTATCGAAGTACGGGCTGGTGACGACGCCCACGTGGGGGAACTCGAGCGAGCCCGTGAGCCCGCCCTGGTAGTAGAGCCCTGCGTTCTCCGGCTGCGGGCGCTGGGGGAAGCGGCTGGGATCGGACGCGCCCTGGGCCGCGACGTCGCCTTCGACTTTCCAGCGCACCGTGTCCTGGCGCTCCTCGAGCTCCCAGGCGAGCAGCCGCAGCGTCCCCTTGAGCGGAGCGGCGAGGGTGGTCGTGTCCACGTGCGCGACGGCCCGCGCGACGTCGGCGCGCTTCAGCGGCCGCTCCAGCGGATCGAGCCCCTGCAGCACCCCGACTCGGATCAGGTACTCGACGTAGGGCATCGCCCAGGAGCTGATCGGCAGGTAGAGGTTGCTCTCGACGGGGCGCCCGCGCGCGGTCGGTGCCGCAGCGACCGCCGCCGCCTGGGCGGTGGTGTCGTTCTGCGCGGCCAACGGCGCGGCACAACCGAGCGCGACTGCGAGGACGGCGAAGTGGCGTCGCATCTGCGCGAATATATCGGCGGCCCGTCCCGGGGCACAGGAGGATGGATGGTGGAGAGGGGTTAGGGGCTAGGGGCTGGGGATAGGGTGTGGTGCGGGGCGGCCCTAACCCCTGATCCCTAACCCCTGTATCTATCCCGCCATGCGCGCCCGGTCGGAGCCGCTGCTCGTGATGCTGGTCGCCGTCGTGGCGATGTCGTGGGCCGCCCCCCTCATCCGCCTCGCCACGGCACCGCCGCTCGCCATCGCGGCCTGGCGCCTGACCGTCGCCTCGCTGTTGCTCGCGCCCGCTTTCGCGGCGTCGCGGGGCCGGGCCGAGTGGGCGCGCCTCGGCGGCGCCGAACGGCGCATCGCCGCGCTCGCCGGCGTCGCGCTCGCGCTCCACTTCGCCTCGTGGATCACGTCGCTCCGGCTCACGAGCGTCGCCGCCTCGGTGGTCCTCGTCTCCCTGTCGCCGGTGTTCGCCTGGATCTTCTCGCGCGCCTTCCTCGGCGAGCGCCCCACCCGCCGGCAGCTGCTCGGCATCGCGCTCGCCATCGCGGGCGCCGCGGTGATCGCGGCCGGCGACGCCCGGCACCCGGGCCACGGTGCGCTGTGGGGCGACGCACTGGCGCTCGCGGGTGCGGTGTTCGGCGGGGCCTACTTCGTCATCGGCCGGCGGCTCCGCGCCGACCTCGGGCTGGTGGCGTACATCACGCCCGTGTACGGCGTCGCCGCGGTGGTGCTCCTGGCCTGGGCCGCGCTGCGCGGCGAAGCGTTCGTCGCCTATCCCTCCGGCGACTGGGCGATCTTCGTCGCCCTGGCCCTCGGCCCGATGATCGTGGGGCACGGAGGCCTCAACTACGCCCTGCGCTATCTCCCGGCCTACACGGTCAACGTCGCGGCGCTCGGTGAACCCGTGGGCGCCTCGCTGATCGCGTGGTTCCTGCCCGCCATCGCCGAGCCGCCCGGCGCGGCGGCTGTGCTCGGCGGCGTCGTGGCCCTCGCCGGCATCGCGCTGACGCTGGCGGGTCGGCGCGCCGCCGGGGCGGAGAGCGCTGTCTCCCGTTAGCTTTCGCCGGTCATGAGCTCCAGCGTGAACGTCATCCGGGGTGCGACGGTCGAGTCGCGCCACCGCGTCTCCGCGGCCGTCGTGGACGCGGCGGGGCGGCTGGTGGCGCGGACCGGCGATCCGGACCTGGTCACATACTGGCGCTCCTGCGCCAAGCCGATCCAGGCCGTGCCGCTCATCACCGACGGCGCGGCCGACGCGCTCGGCATCACGGACGCCGAAATCGCGCTGGCGTGCGCGTCGCACAACGGGGAGCCGCGGCACGTCGAGGTGGCCGCGGGGCTGCTGGCCAGGGCGCGGTGCACGGAAGCCGACCTCGCGTGCGGCGCCCACAACTCGCTCTCGCCCGCCGTGGCCCGCGCGATGGCCGAGCGGGGCGAGAAGCCGCGCCGGATCAACAGCAACTGCTCGGGGAAGCACGCTGCCATGCTCGCGCAGGCGCGGTTCCACGCGTGGCCCACCGAGGGCTACCGGCTTGCGGAGCACCCCGTGCAGCGCCGCGCGCTGGAGGAAGTCGCCGCCTGGACGGGCGTGCCGGAAGCCGAGGTGGGGCAGGGCGTGGACGGCTGCGGCGTCGTGAGCTTCGCCCTGCCGCTGCGGAACATGGCGCTGGCCTACGCGAGGCTGGCAGCGGCCGCGGAACAGGACGGTGGCGGGTTGCGGGTAGTGGGTGGTGGTGGGCGGTCCACAACCCACAACCCGCTACCCACTCACCGTCTTCAAGCCGCGCGCCGCATCCTCGCCGCCATCACCGCCGACCCCTTCCTCATCGCGGGCACGGGGCGGCTCTGCACGGAGGTCACGGCTTCCACGGGCGGGCGCGTCATCGCAAAGATCGGTGCGGACGGCGTGTACTGCGCGGTCCTGCGCGAGGCCGGACTGGGCCTCGCCCTCAAGGTGGAGGACGGCGACGGCGAAAGCGCGCGCCCCGCGCTGCTCGGCGCGCTCGAGGCGCTCGTGCCGGGCGTGGTGCGGGTGGCCGAGTCGTTCCACCGGCCCGTGATCAAGAACACGCTCGGCGAGAGCGTGGGGCACCTGGAGGCGAAGATCACGCTGGAGCGGGGGTCGTGACACGCCATTCGGCGCGGCGGCCGGAGGATCGCGCCGCGACGCAACGAAACGGTGCGCCGGTCGAGCCGACCGCTGGTAGCGTGGCGGCCGTGCTCGACGCCCCCACGCGCGGCCTGGTCCGCGTCGCCCTCGGCATTCCGCACGCCTCGGAGGCGCAGCTGGCCGAGTGGATGGCGGCCGCCGCGGCTGCCGGGACGCCGGCGCTGTGGATCGAGGAGCTGCTGATCTCCAGCCTGCTGTACGTCGGGTTCCCGCGTGCCCTGGTGGCGATGACCGTGTGGCGGCGCCGGGTGCCGCAGCCGGCGCCGGGCGCCGAGACGTCGGACTACGCCGGGTGGCGCGACTGGCTCGCGCGGGGCGAGGCGACCTGCCGCGAGGTGTACGGGGCTCACTACGAGCAGCTGCGGCACAACGTGCGCGCGCTGCACCCCGCGCTCGAGCTGTGGATGATGGTGGACGGCTACGGCAAGACCCTGAGCCGGCCCGGGCTCGACCTGAGGCGGCGCGAGCTGTGCTCGGTCGCGCTGCTCGTGCCGCAGCCGGCGCCGCGACAGCTGGTCGCACACCTCCGCGGCGCGCTCAACGCCGGGGCGACGCCGCAGGAGCTGGACGACGTCCTGGCGCTCGCGGCCGAGGCGCCCGCGAGCGAAGGACTGCGCGACGTGGCGCTCGGCCTGTGGCACGAGCTGCGCGACACGCTGCGGCACGACTGACATGTTCATCGACCAGGTGCGCGTCGAAGTGATCGCCGGCAACGGCGGGTCGGGGATGACCGCCTTCCGCCGGGAGAGCCGCGTGCCCAAGGGCGGGCCGTCCGGTGGCGACGGCGGCCGCGGCGGCAGCGTGCGCGTGGTGGCCGACCCGCAGCTCTGGACGCTGCTCGACTACACCTACCATCCCAAGTGGGTGGCCGACTCCGGCCAGCCGGGCGGCCCGTCGAAGCTGAGCGGGAAATCGGCCGAGGACCTGACGATGCCGGTGCCGCCGGGCACCGAGGTGCGCGACGCGGCGACGGGGGACCTGCTCGGCGAGCTGCTCCGCGCGGGCGACGAGATCGTGGTGGCGCAGGGCGGGAAGGGTGGCCTCGGCAACGCGCACTTCGCGACGCCGACGCGCCAGACGCCGCACCACTACCAGCCGGGCGAAGACGGCGAGCGCCGGACCGTCGAGCTGACGCTGAAGCTGATCGCCGACGTCGGCCTGGTGGGCGAGCCGAACGCGGGGAAGAGCACGCTGCTCGCGGCGGTGACGGCGGCGCGGCCCAAGATCGCCGACTACCCCTTCACGACGCTCGAGCCCAACCTCGGCGTCGTGCAGCTCAGCGACCACCGTTCCTTCGTCGTCGCGGACGTGCCGGGCATCATCGAGGGCGCGCACGCGGGCAAGGGCCTGGGCATCAAGTTCCTGCGACACGTGGAGCGCACGCGGCTGCTGGCCTACCTCGTCCCGCTCGACGCGGCCGACCCCGCCGTGGCCTACCGGATGCTGCGCGAGGAGACGCGGAAGTTCTCGGCGGCGCTGGCCAGGCGGCCGCACTGCGTCGTATGGACGAAGGCGGACCTGGTGCCGGAGCCCGCGGCGCTCGACCTCCCCGCCACGCCGGCGGCGTACGCGCAGTTCGTGATCTCGTCGGTATCGCACCTCGGCCTGGACGCGTTCCTCGAGGCGCTGTGGCAGCGCCTGGCGCGCGAGCGGCGGGAGGTGGAGGCGCCGGCGTGAACGCACCGTGCGTCCCGGGCGCACCGTGCGCCTCGGGCGCGCCCGCCGTCTCGGGCGCACCGTGCGCCCCGGTGATCCGTCGGCTCACGCCCGACGACGCGCGGTATCCCAAGTCGCTGCTGGTCGTCGCGAATCCACCCAAAGTGCTGTACGCCCTCGGCGACTGCGCCCTCCTCGACCGTCCCCTCGTGGCGATCGTCGGCAGCCGGACGCCGACGCCGTACGGGGCGCGCGTGGCGTACGCGGCGGCCCAGGCGGCGGCGCGCGCCGGACTCGTCGTCGTGAGCGGGATGGCGCGCGGGCTCGACACGCGGGCGCACCGGGGCGCGCTCGACGCGGGGGGCGCCACCATCGCCGTCCTCGGATCCGGCGTGGACGTGCCCTACCCGCGGAGCAACCGCGACCTGTACCTGGACGTGCGGTCGCGCGGCCTGGTGTTGAGCGAGCAGGAGCCGGGCAGCCGGCCCCACGAGGGCTCGTTCCCGCTGCGCAATCGGATCATCGCCGGGCTGGCGCAGTGCCTGCTGGTGGTGGAGGGACGGATCGCGGGCGGCACGACCAGCACGACCAAGATGGTGAGCGACCTCCACAAGACGATCCTCGCCGTGCCGGGCCGCATCGACGACGACGTGGCGGCGGGCCCGAACCACTGGATCACGGAGGGCGCCAAGATGTACCGCGGGCCCGAGGACCTGCTCGAGGAGTTCGGCTTGCACTGGCAGGGCGTCGTGGAGGCCGAGCGGCGCGCCGACGCCCTCCAGCTCGAGGTGCTGCTCGGGGACAATCGCGACCTGCTGGCGGCGGAGGCGCAGGTGTTCGACGCGCTGCGCGCCGAGCCGGTGCACGTGGACGCCATCGCGGCCAAGACCCGCCTCGACGCCGGCACGCTGCTGGCCGCCCTCTCCTCGCTGGAGCTGAAGGGCCTGGCGGTGCAGCTGCCGGGCAAGCAGTTCCGCCTCGCCGCGTGAGCCCCCGCCACCTCTACGTGCACGTCCCGTTCTGCGGGCGACGCTGCACATACTGCGACTTCAGCATCGCGGTGCGCCGCGTCGTCCCGGTCGCCGCGTACCTCGCGGCGCTGGCGCGCGAGGCGACGGTCGCCGGAGGGCCGGACGGCGCCGTATCGCCGGAGGGTCTCGCGACCGTGTACCTCGGCGGCGGCACGCCTTCGCGGCTCGGCGGCGAGGGGATCGCCGCGCTGGCTGCGCGCCTGCGGCTCCCCGGCGCGCTGGCGGAGTTCACGATCGAGGCCAACCCGGAAGACGTGACGCCCGAAGCCGTCCGTGCCTGGGTCGGCGTCGGCGTCAACCGCCTGTCCGTCGGCGCGCAGTCGTTCGACGACGCCGTGCTGCGCTGGATGCACCGGACCCACGACGCGGCCCGCATCGCCGAGGCGGTGCACGCGGCGCGGCGCGGGGGCCTCGGCAACCTGTCGCTCGACCTGATCTTCGCCCTGCCCGAGGCGCTGGGCCGCGACTGGCGCCGCGACCTCGACGCCGCGATCGCGCTGGAGCCCGACCACGTCTCGCTCTACGGCCTCACGGTCGAGCACGGGACGCCGCTGTTCCGGATGGGTGCGCGTGGCGAAGCCCGCCGGCACCCGACGCCCGCTACGAGGACGAGTACCTGGTCGCGCACGAACGCCTCGCCGCCGCGGGGTACGCCTTCTACGAGGTGTCGAACGCCGCGCGCACGGGCCGCGAGGCGGTGCACAACCGCGCCTACTGGACGCTGGCGCCCTACCTGGGGCTGGGACCGTCGGCGCACAGCTTCGACGGCTCCGCCCGATGGTGGAACGAGCCGACGTACGCCAGATGGCTGCGCATGCTCGAGGCCGGCGGGAGCGCCGTGGCCGGGCAGGGAGATGCTCGGCGACGAGCAGCGTCGCCTGGAGAGGCTCTACCTCGGACTGCGGACCCGCGAAGGGATCGGGCTTCAGGAGCCGTGCCCGCCCAAGCTGCGCGCGGCGGTGGATCGGTGGGTGGCCGCCGGCTGGGCGGTAGTGGAGCCACCGGCCCCTGTGCCCCCGCGCCCCGGTGCCCCCGTGCCCGCGGCAACTGTGCCCCCGCGCCCCGGTGCCCCCGTGCCCGCGGCAACTCGCATCCGCCTCACTCCCACCGGCTGGTTGCGGCTAGACGAGTTGGTGGCGACCGTTTAAGTTGCTGCGGGACTTCACGTTGACCACTATGACCGAATCCCTGAGCGAACGCGAGCGGCGCGTTCTGGATGCCGTCATCCAGAGCTACGTCGAGAGCGCCGAGCCGGTGGGCAGTCGCACGGTGGCCCGCCGGTTCGGGCTCGGCGTGTCCGCGGCCACCATCCGCAACGCGATGAGCGACCTGGAGGAGAAGGGCTACCTGTACCACCCCCACACGTCGGCCGGGCGCGTCCCGACCGATCGCGCGTACCGCGTCTACGTGGATTCGCTGATGCGCTTCCCCTCGCTCACGAAGCGGGAGGCGGACCGGCTGCGCGAGGACCTGGTGTCCGAAGGCTCGGCGATCTCGGCCGTGCTCCGCCGCGCGGCGCAGGTGTTGAGCGTGCTGACGCAGGAGCTGGGCGTGGCGGTAGCGCCGTCGCTCGACTCCGTGGTGCTCGAGCGGCTGGAGCTGATCGCCGTCGCCGAGCGACCGGCTGCTGATGGTGCTCACGCTCCGGAGCGGCGTTGTCCGCACGATCTTCGTCGAGGTGCCGGGCACGCTGCACCCGGACGCCGTGGCGAGCCTGGCGGTGGTCCTGAACGAGCGGCTGGCCGGCCTGACGCTGCGCGAGATCCGGCAGACCCTGCCGGAGCGGGTGCGCGACACCGTGCAACGGCGGCCGAGAGCGAGCTGCTGGACATCTTCGTGGCGACGGGTGACCAGATCTTCGACCTGCCGAGCGCGCCGTCGGAAGACGTGGTGCTGGGCCGCACCTCGGTGCTGGCCGAGCAGCCGGAGTTCGCGTCCGGGCCGAAGATGCGGGAGCTGATCGAGCTGACGGAGCAGCGCGACGTGCTGCGCAAGGCGCTCGAGTCGCGCGCCAACTCCGTGGGGCTGACGGTCACGATCGGCGGGGAGAACGAGAATCGCAGCCTGTCGCGACTCACGCTGGTGACGGCGCCGTACCGGTCGGGACCGCTGTCCGGGGTGATCGGCGTGCTGGGGCCGACCCGCATGCCGTACGAGAAGGTGGTGGCGCTGGTGGAGCACACCTCGCGACTGGTCGGCGATCTGCTGCGATGAGCGATTACTACGACGTGCTGGGCGTGGCGCGGGACGCCGACGAGGCGGCCCTCAAGAAGGCGTACCGGAAGCTGGCGATGGAATACCATCCCGACCGGAACAACGGCGACCGCGCGGCCGAGGCGAAGTTCAAGGAGCTGACCGAGGCGTACGAGGTGCTGCGCGATCCGGAGAAGCGGGCCGCTGTACGACCGCTACGGCGAGGCGGGGCTCCGAGGGCGGGGCGGGGCAGGCGTCGGGCTTCCACGCGTTCGACCTCTCCGAGGCGCTGAACATCTTCATGCGCGACTTCGGAGGGTTCGGCGGGTTCGAGGCGATGTTCGGTGGCGGCCGCGCCGAGCACCACGCCGAGCGCGGGAACGACCTGCAGGCGGCGGTGTCCCTGACGCTCGACCGACGTCGCGACGGGCACCAAGAAGACGCTGAAGTACAAGGTGCTGGTTCCGTGCGAGACCTGCGGCGGCTCGGGCGCCAAGCCGGGGACGCAGGGCCCGGACCTGCCAGACGCTGCGGCGGGAGCGGCGAGGTGCGGCGCGCGCAGCGCTCGATCTTCGGCCAGTTCGTCTCCGTCTCGCCGTGCCCGACCTGCGCGGGCGAGGGCCGCGTGATCGCCGAGCCGTGCCCGATCTGCCGGGGCGACGGGCGCACGCGGACCGACCGCACCGTCGCGGTGGACGTGCCGCCCGGCGTCTCGTCGTCCAACTACATCACGCTGCGCGGCCAGGGCCACGCGGGGCTCGCGCGGCGGCCCGCCGGGCGACCTGGTCGTGATGCTGGAGGTCGAGGACGACGAGCGGTTCGAGCGGCACGGCGACGACCTGGTGTACGACCTCCCGCTCTCCTTCAGCCAGGCGGCGCTCGGCGCCGAGGTGGTCGGTGCCGACGCCCTACGGCGACGAGACAGCTCAAGGTGGCGCCGGGCACGCAGGCCGGCACGGTGCTGCGCCTCAAGCGCCGGGGGCTGCCGCACCTCGGCGCCGGGAACAAGGGCGACCTGCACGTGCGCGTCGGGATCTGGACACCCGACCGCCTCTCGCCGGAGATGGAGACGCTGTTCCGCCAGCTGGCCGAGCACGAGGGCGAGCCTCCGATGGGCCGCGCCGGCCGCTCGTTCTGGGACCGGATGAAGGACGCGCTGGGCGCATGAGCCTCCGGGGCGCGGTGCCGCCGTCCGCGACGGTGGTCGCGCGCGGGCCGTTCCTCGCCGGCGGCGTCGTGTTGCTCGACGAGGACGAGGCGCACCACCTGCGGGTGCGCCGGGTGGCCGACGGCACGCTGATCCGCCTGGTGGACGGGCGGGGCGCGTCGCCACGGCGCGGGTGAACTACGAGGGGAAGGTCGCCGCGGTGCGCGTGATCGCGACCACCTCGATCGGCGCCCCGCCCGTGACCGAGCTGCTGCTCGGCGCCGGCGACCGCGACCGCTTCCTGGGCGCGGTCGAGAAGGCCACCGAGCTGGGCGTGACGAAGATCGTGCCGCTCCTGACCGAGCGCGCGGCGGGCGTGGCGACGCGCTTCCAGGCGTCGCACGTCGAGAAGGCCGCGGCGCGCACGCGCGAGGCGGTGAAGCAGAGCGGAGGCGACGTGGACCCCGGCCGTCGTGGCTCCGGTCTCGCTCGCCGAGGCGATGCGCCACCAGCCGGCGGGCGTCGTCCGGCTGCTCGCGTCCCACGACGGGGGGCCGATGCCGCCGGTGCGGGAGGGCGACCCTGTGCAGTGGGCGATCGGGCCGGAGGGCGGGTTCAGCGAGGCGGAGGTGGCCGCGCTGCGGGCCGCCGGCTTCCAGCCGGTGGCGCTGGGGCGGGGGACGCTGCGATTCGATACGGCGGCGGTGGCGGCGTTGGCGGTGACGGCCCTGGCACGAACTGGACGGTGAGAGGTGAAGGGTGAGAGGTGAGAAGACGAAGTGAGAGGGCACGCTTCTCACGCATCTCCACTTCTCACCTCTCACTTGACCCTCTCACGTCTCACCCCTCACCTCTCACGAACCGGGAGGAAATGCACTTGAGCACCGACTGCCTCTTTTGCAGGATCGCCCGCGGCGAGGCGAAGGCCGACGTGGTGTACAAGACGCCGACGCTCGTCGCCATCCGGGACATCAATCCCCAGGCGCCGACGCACATCCTGGTGATCCCCACCGAGCACGTCGAGACGCTCGGCGACTCCAAGGACGCGGAGTTCCTGGGCGGTCTGCTGGTGGCGGCGGCCGAAGTGGCCCGCCGGGAGCGCATCGACGTCCGGGGCTACCGCGTGGTGGTCAACAACAAGGCCGATTCGGGGCAGACGGTGCCGCACCTCCACGTGCACGTGCTCGGGGGGCGGTCGATGAAGTGGCCGCCGGGCTAAGACCGGCGACGGGTGAGAGGTGAGGGGTGAGACGTTCGCGTGAGAAGTGAGGGGCGGAAGCCGTGAGAGGGTGCGCCTCTCACGCCGTTGACCCTCTCAGCCCTCACCTGAACCCCTCACGTCTCACCCCTCGCCTCTCACTTGTCGAACGCCTGTAACGCGCGTAGCTTATTACGGTTGCGCCAAATGCAGCCCATTCAGGGAGGGGAGTTCGTACATGCCGGAAGTCATCATCCACGAAGACGAGAACTTCGAGCGCGCGCTGAAGCGCTTCAAGAAGAAGTGCGAGAAGGCGGGCATCCTCTCGGACCTTCGCAAGCATCGGCACTACGAGAAGCCGAGCGAGCGCCGGAAGCGGAAGATGAACGCTGCGCGCCGCAAGAACCGCCGCAGCAGAAGTGAACGGTAGTCTCGCCGAGCAGATCCGCGCCGGGCTGAACGCGGCGCGCAAGGACCGCGACCAGACCCGCACCCTCCTCTTCTCCACGCTCCTTTCGGACCTCAAGAACCGCGAAATCGAGCTGGCCAAGCCGCTCGACGACGAGCAGGTCGTCGAGGTGGTGCGGCGCGCGATCAAGCGCCGCCGCGAGTCGGTGGACGCGTACACCAAGGCCGGCCGCCAGGACCTCGCCGACAAGGAGGCGTTCGAGATCGGCGTGTGCGAGACCTTCCTCCCGCCGGCCGTCGCCGAGGACGAGATTCGCGCCGCCGTGCGCGAGGCGATCGGCGCGGGCGCGAAGGACCTGGGCAAGCTGATGGGGCAGGTCATGCCGCGGTTCAAGGGCCGGGCCGACGGCAAGGACGTGAATCGCATCGCCCGCGAGGAACTCGCCGCCGCGTCATGACCGGAGGGTTTTCGGAGTCCGCGCTCGCCGCCATCGAGTTTCCCGCCGCACTGGATCTCGTCGCACAGCACGCCGTCTCTCTCCAGGGAGCCGCCCGCATCCGCTCCCTGCGCCCGCAGACCGATCCCATCCTGGTGCGCCACGAGCTGGACCGGGTGGCGCAGTACCTCGCCCGCTTCGAGGCCGGCGACGACGTGCGGGCCGAGGCGTTTCCCGACGTCGGCCCGGCGCTGGCGCGCCTCAAGCTCGAGGGCGCCGTGCTGGAGGGAAGCGAGCTGGCGGCGCTGGGCGCGGTGCTCGCCGCGGCCCGCACGGTGCACGGCCGCCTCGCGCGGCTGGGGCGGCCGGCGCCGCTGGTGGCGGCGCTGGCGGTCGAGCCCCCGCCGCGCGCGCTGGAGGAAGCGCTGGCGGCCGCGCTCGAGCCGGACGGGCTCGTCAAGGACTCGGCGTCCCGCGACCTCGCCGCCGCACGGCGGGAGGTGCGCGAGGCGCGCGAGGGCCTGGTCAAGCGGCTCGGCACCATCCTCGCCTCGCTCGATCCGCGCCACGTGCCTCCCGACGCGGCCGCCACGGTGCGCGGCGGGCGCTACGTCGTTCCCGTGCGGCGCGAGGCGCGGTCCCGCCTCGGCGGCATCGTGCACGACGAGTCGGCCACCCACGCCACCCTGTTCGTCGAGCCGTCGGAGACCATCGAGCTCGGCAACCACCTGCGCGAGGCCGAGGCCGCGGAGGCGCGCGAGGTCCTGCGGGTCCTGCGTGAGCTGACGGAGCGGCTGCGGCCCCACGCCGAGGCGCTCGACGCGGCGGTCGAGATGCTGACCGCGGCCGACGCCTGCGCCGCCCGGGCGCGCTTCGCCGCCGAATCCCGGGCGTGCCCCCCGGCCGTCGTGGAACGGAGCGAGGGCACGCTCGCCATCATCCGGAGGCTCGCATCCCCTCCTGCTCGGCGGCGAGCGGCCGGCCGTGCCCTTCGACCTGGTGCTCGAGCCCGGCGAGCGCACGGTCCTCGTGTCGGGCCCCAACACCGGCGGCAAGACGGTGCTCCTCAAGGCCGTGGGCCTGGTCGTGGCGCTGGCGCAGAGCGGCGTGCTCCCGCCCGTGGGGCCGGGGACGAGGCTCCCGGTGTTCGCCGCCCTGTTCGCCGACATCGGAGACCGGCAGAGCATCCAGGAGAGCCTCTCGACGTTCAGCGCGCACGTCGCCGCGCTCAAGGAGGTGCTCGAGGAGCGCGGGCGACGCGGTCCCTGGCCCTGCTCGACGAGCTCGGCACGGGCACCGATCCCGGCCGAGGGCGCCGCCCTCGCCGCCGGAGTGCTGCGGGCGCTCACTGCCCGCGGGTGCACGACGCTCGCCACGACGCACCTCGGCTCGCTCAAGGAGCTGGCGTCGCGCGAGCCCGGGATCGTGAACGCGTCGCTGCAGTTCGACGCCGCGCTCCTCGTGCCGACCTTCCGCTTCACCAAGGGGATCCCCGGGCGCTCGTACGGACTCGCGATCGCGCGCCGCCTGGGCCTGGACGCCGCGGTGCTCGCCGAGGCCGAGCAGAGCCTCCCGGCCGAGCTGCGGACGCTGGAGACGACCCTGGCGGGGCTCGAGGCGCGGTTGCAGGCGCTGGAGCGCCGGGAGGCGGCGGTCGAGAGCCGCGCGGCGGCGCAGGAGCGACAGGGGGAGGACGCGGCCCGGAAGGGCGTCGCGCTGGCGGAGCGGGAGCGCGAGATCCGGGAGCGGGAGAAGGAGCTCGAGCGCGCGGGCAAGCGGGCCATGCGCGCCTACCTGCTCGAGGCGCGCGGCGAGGTCGAGCGGGCCATCGCGCTGGCGCGATAATGGTGGCACAACCTGGACGGCGCTGACCAGTGGCGACAACCAGGCCTGAAGATCTGTCTTATTTCGTTGATGCTAATACCGGGTATGTTGTTGGTGGCTATTCCGAGGTGGAGTAATTGTAAAAACAACTAATGCTGGATTGAGTTGGGTTCCACAAACCAGTGGAGTAAGCACCTGGTTACAATCAGTTTATTTTATAGATGCCAATACTGGTTACGCTGTTGGAGGTGAAAGTACCAATGGTAAAATTATTAAAACTGTTAATGGAGGAACCTTATGGACCTTGCAATCAATTCCAACTAATTATGCTGCTACAATTCAATATTTTGCAAATGCCAGCACCAGGTGTAGCAGTGGGAAACAGTGGAAAAATATTAAAAACTATAAATGGTGGAACAAATTGGATAGAACAAGCAAGTGGAACGGTTTTATATTCAGTGAATTTCACCCCCAAGGGAACTACTAATTCAGGATATACCGTTGGTTGGAACGGACTGATTAAAAAATCAACTGATGGTGGAACAACATGGACAAATGAAACAAGCGGAACAACAAAAATTTTAAATTCAGTTTATTTCATTCAGCAGGGACTCACCGAACGGGTTACATAGTTGGTGAATCAGGAACTATTTTAAAAACGACCAATGGAGGTGGTGTAGGCATAAAGAAAATACAATAGAAAAACAGATAAGTATTTTCCCAGAAATCCTGCCTCCTATATGGTTACTTTCAATATAGACAACAGAAGCAATGAGGATTTGACATTGAATGTTTATAATGTAATTGGTACTTTAGTTAAAATCAGAAAAACTGAAACAAAATCAACAACAAATTAATGTTGGGGATTTGGACAATGGGATTTATATGGTTGAAATTAAATCCAAAGGATGGATAGGATGCCAAAAACTAATAATTCAACGATGATATTGGCAGGAGGTAACAGGCGGTATATTTTATTGCCGAGATAGTGCGGGTTTCAGCGTTTCTGCATCTAATAAACTTTCGTGTAACTTGACAGGACAGTGCTTCGAAATCGGCAACAAAAACATACCGCCAATCCGTTAGCGGCATGCTTTCAAATGTGAATAAACTAATAAAGTAAAGATCATTTGAATGATGCTGATTACTAAAGTAATACCGATTGCACATTCAATACAGTACAATTTCGACCTCGTCTTATTATACTGTTTTCATGTAGCATTGGTATTAACCATTGTAGCTTATTTTTTTAATTGAAAAAAATAAGTACAATTGGTATAATAAAGTTTAAAAATTAATGTTCTTTTTTTTAAAGCATCAAAAAATCAGACATTTTGTTGCACTTTTTTGCCTAAATGGAACAGAATAAAAATAAGGGCGGAGATAAGGACAGTAGTAAGCAAGAGAATTAATGTATTATTGGTACTCCCGAAGGTTTCATAATCGATATCGGCATAACCATTGGCAGAAATGTAGGCAAGGATCACCACCAGCGCGTTGTTTATAAAATGCACCACAATAGGTATCCATAGGTTGCCCGACCAATAGAAAAGATATCCCAGATATAATCCCAACAGGAAACGGGGAAAGAAACCGAAGAACTGGAAATGTATGGCGCTGAATATAAATGCTGTGATAAAGATAGCTACATGAATATTTTTGAACCATTCGGAAAACAAGCGCTGCAGTATGCCACGGAAGAAAAATTCTTCACCTATGGCCGGCAATATGGCTATCATCAAAAGGTTGACAAGAAAACCCGGCAAGGTTATCTCTCCTTAAAAAAGCGTTGGTGAGATCTTCGGCCTGGGTTTCGGCGGTTCGCATCCATTGCTCAATACCCGCCATTGATTGCGGCAGTTTGCATGGAAGCATTTACCTCGCCCATCCAATTGATCATTGGTATTGCAAGCAAGATTATTGCAATTGCCACTCCTAAAATAACCAGAGGCATACGCCAATTGAGTTTTAAATAGTCGCGAATGGGTGAACCTGTAAATAATGTAAACAATATGACAGGCACAATAAATAGAGCCAATTGGTTTACCATCTGCAAATATTTTAGTTTGGGTAAAAACTCCGGGTCTGTTATGCGCCAACCACTTCGATGCCATCAAGTACCGATCGCCCGAAAATGGGAACAGCAACCAACAGACCTATCACATTTACAAAAAACAAACTGCCGATGATGAGCAGAACAAAGAATATCAGTTGGAGGTAGGGAGGTTTGTTTTGGAAAAGGGGCTGGATTACCATAAACGATTTTGATTTGTGGACAATAATACGAATTTTTGGGGGAAGCAGAATGTTTTCCCGCAGATTTCATTTTTATCGTTAGGATCTTTTACTTGACTCCCGATTTTGTCGGGACTAGCTCCAGAAACGAAAAGACTATATTTATTGTTACTTTTTTGCTTGTCCAAAAAAGTAACCAAAAAAAGACCGAAAATATATACCGAACCTTCGCACAGGCCACTCCCTGACACCGACATATTTTCAGGCCTACGCACTTTTTTTCTTCGAAACAAATCAGTTTGGACAGGGCAGGAGTATTTATAAACATTATAACCTTA
>CAWDZR010000002.1:0-56916 GCA_963806755.1 uncultured Gemmatimonadales bacterium | reverse complement strand
AATGATGCCAATTTAGTAACTTATTTATTCATATAATTCATAGTATATCTCCAAACTAAAATAATACCATCTTGATCCAAAGAATTAAGAAGAATTTGACCTAAATATTAACAATCTAGTAATCTTAACAAATAATGCACCTAATTATGAATAAATCAATGACATTCCAACTTACTATGGTGATTTAATCAGAAATTCACTTCTGAAATCTTTAAAAATGCCTACGTCTACACTAAATGAGCTTGTTAGATAGTAAACAGAACCCAAAATTACCTAGTAATATACCATTTCCAGAAATGGCTAGAATGTCTATTGTACTTCACTGGAAAGTCTAGCAGGTGTGGGTGAATAAATCTATTTTAAGCCTTTTAAAAAATATGAACTAGATTTTTCTATTGAGAGCCTGATATCAATGTCGTCAACTTTATTTGCGATGTCCACAAAGGAAGGAAAAATCAGTTGCTTTGACTTAAATATGAAAAGAATTCAGAGCTACGATAATACTGATTCATAAATCGTTTGGCTTGAGAAACTTGAGAGCCGAGAGAGTAATGCATTGATTGCAGCCAGTAATGATGGGTGTATTTCAGTGTGGCAAATGAATGAGCAAGGATAGTTAAGTTTGTTTAAGAGGTACTCCTTTGGGTCGACTTAGGGTATTGGCACATAAGCAGGAGTTGATATGAAAGATGGTGGTGGGTTCATTTTTATAGATTGTGACGGTCGAATAGGCTATGCAAATCCATACACGAATGAGGAATCTTATGTATAAAATTTAAGATATATTAATTTGAAGCCAATGACTCCAAAAGTTTTAGGAAAACCGGCAAGAATGATTTTATTGAGAAATGGTGATCAATTCGCAACTTACGTGCCTGGGTAGGAAAGCGGAATGATTTGGAAATTGAGAATTCAGGATGGAAAGAAGGATGCGATTGTAAAATATTTATCATTCGAATCGTGCCAGCCTATTTTAAATTCAAGTTTACCTTCGTCAGCAAGTATTCTCATCCATCCTAACTTTCCAAATATATTTTTGATGGCCTCTTCAACAGGGATGAATCTACATAATATATCATCAAATTAATAAAATGAAGTTCGAGAAAATAGATATGGAAACGAAGTTGAAATGATGACACTTTAATTTTCATTTCGTATAAAATTTTCATTCATTGTTTTGACTATAGCGTACCCATCTATACTAATCGTTCCACCAAATTAATAATACAAGATTGATCGAAAAGGAAATACTTATCAGTTTGATATTTCTAAATCTGAAATCAAAATAGATGAAATATAAAGGAATCCAAGGTCTATTATAAACATATATAATGTATTTCAGAGCAAGACCTTAGTTTCAGTTCTTTAAATAAAATGATAAGCTAATGGTTATAAGCACAAATATGAAGCAATTGTTGATTTATGAAGTCAAAAGAAGATGAGCGAATATTAAATTTAAATCATATATTTTAAAGCAAAGGATTTTTTTCAAAATTGAAGTTTAAAGAACTTTATAGCTTTCATTCGCAAGCTGATGATTGGTTTTGAAGAAAAGAAATTACTAGAAAATAAATATAGTAATAAAAATTTTATATGTATAAACCAATCAATAATGCAGTTGCACCACAGCAAGCCTTCTAGTAGAGAATCGTAATTGTTAAATTTTCACATTTTTTAAGAATGGCAACTCCATTCCAATCTCAAATCCCGAAGTATTCTATGGTCAAGGATCCCCAATAAGATAATTTGGAATTCCAGGAATAGGAATACCATTTCAGATTACCTTAATAGCCATAAGTACCACAAATCAATATAATACCTGCAAATTAATTTAACCCCCAAACCAAATAATTTACCTAAACTTTACCACTTTCTAACCTTATTACGAAGTTTTAGAATGTTTTTTAGAATTTCTCAAGGAGATAATTGATGTTCTTTACTACAACTTACAGCAAGAAAAATAATTTTTGAGTGAGAAACTGAAAAATATTTCTGAAGAGCTAACCTCTGCAAGGCAAAGGTTACAGATTTTGGAACGTAATGTTTACTTTCAACAAGGATATTGAAAAAATAAATTAATATAAAACGCCGTGGGACCATCCACCTTATCCCTCTCCTGCCCTGCCCAGTCTGGATTGCCCTGCCTTGTATAAACAATGCTTTTTGGAAGATTATATGTAAAAGCTGCAGCTTTTCCCTTTCCGTAAACATTGATGACCAATGAAGGAAAATCCGTGCCATTTTGAGCATCTGTAAACAGACTGGCAATTTTAATCCCTCCGTTCATCTGATACAGATCTGAAACGCCTAAATTGAATGGTCTGAGGATCAGACCTTTGCCGATATTTCTACAGCATCAATTCTGATATATCCATCCTTTAACGAATTTCCCTTATGCAGTGAACCCGAATAGAGGGGCAAGGCGCTTATCAGGACGAAAAGCAATAAGATTGCCACCTCCCTTACGTAGGATAATAAACAGCTCCCTTTGAGCATCTTTCAAATGGGTTGTCTCGGCAAGAATAACAAGATCGAATTGATTTAAGTGATTAAGTGTAACGGCAGGATCCCCTGGTGATTCTATCTTGAATTCATTAAATCCTTCCGCCCTGAGGATCTCACATGTATAGCTCCCATAGTTTGAATCATCAGCCAAAACAAGGATAGGTAAAGAAGACTCTTTCCCTGCGTAACTGACTGTAATCACTAATACAATTATGAAGGACACAAGTTAAAATACAATATCTCAGCAGTGGTTATTCTTACCGTAATTCGCTTTCCCGAGAATCTTTAAAAATAAGTCTTAATCTCCTTAACAAACTGAGGGAAAGCAATTTCAGGATCCTCAACCCTAGGCATCCACCTCTTTTCCCATTCAAAACTAAAAAATCCTTTAAAGTTATCCGCTTCAAGCAGTTTCGCGGCTTCCCTGAGTGGCACATCTCCCTGTCCCAGCAAGGCAGACTGTTCACGACCGTTCATAATCTTCGCATCCCTGAAATGGATGTGCCTGATGTACTTTTTAAGCTCGCCGTATACAAGTGAAGGCGGTTCCTTTGTGACACACCACATATTGCTGATGTCCCAGATCAGTCCTACATGAGGGCCGGCTGTCTGTTGCATGATGCCAAGAAGATCGTCAGTTTTTACGACATCGCCATGAGTTTCCATTAATACGCTTACTTTACTTCCTTTGGCATGATCACCCAATTCCATGAGACCGCTCATGATCAGTTCCAATGTGGCCTTTCGATCCTGGTCTTCAGGCAGTTTGTCAGGGAAAACCCTTATGTAGGGACTGTTTACCTTCTGAGCCAGATCAATCAGACTTTTTGCTTCATCAAGATTGCTTTTCCTCTTCGCTGCATCAGCATAATGGAGATTAGTTGAGGCTCCAAGGCAAATGAGTTCCATATTTTTGTCCTTCAGAATTTTCATTGTGCGAGCGATACTTTCTGTACTGCTGAATTCAGGACATTTGGTGATATCCATGTAATTCAGTATTCCCCTTATCTCAATTCCGTCGTAACCATAGGCGACTGCATTATCCAGAATCTGGGCAAAGCTCCATGACGGACAGCCGAGGGGCGTGGACCTACGTGGGGCACGAGGGCGAGACGATCACGGTGGACATCGTGTCGAACGACTTCGACGCGTACGGCATCGTCCAGGACGGGAACGGCGTCAAGCTCGCGGAGGACGACGATTCGGGCGGCGGCACGAACGCGCGCATCGTGTACACCCTGCCGTACACCGGCGCCTACCGGCTCGTCGCGAACACGTTCCGGAAGGGATCGTTCGGAGCGTATTCGCTGTCGGTCAGGTAGCAGCGGGCGGACGCGGCAGCGGCGCGTAGTGGTGGCGCACGACGAGGGGTCGGCCGAGGCCGGCCCCTCGTCGTTTCGCGACCTTGCCCTCCGTGAGGCGGCCAATTTTCTTCCTGCGCATGCGCGTCGCGGTGCTCGCCTCGGGCCATGGTTCCAATCTCCAGGCCCTGCTCGACGCCTGCGCCGTCCCGGGCTCGCCCGCGCGCATCGTCCTGGTCGTCTCCAACCGGCCGGAGGCGGGGGCGCTCGAGCGGGCCGCGTCGCGGGGCGTGCCGGTCGCGTCCATCGCCCCCGACGGCCAGGACGCGGACCGCCTCCTCGCGCTGCTCGCCGATCACGCGGTGGACCTGGTGGTCCTCGCGGGCTACCTCAAGCGGGTGCCGGAGCGGGTCGTGGCGGCGTATCGCGGCCGGATGATCAACGTGCATCCGGCCCTGCTGCCGGCGTTCGGCGGCCCGGGCATGTACGGCCGCCGCGTGCACGAGGCGGTGCTGGCGAGCGGGGCCCGGGTCTCGGGCGCGACCGTGCACCTCGTGGACGAGCAGTACGACCACGGCGCCGTCGTGGCGCAGTGGCCCGTGCCGGTCCGGCCCGACGACAGCGTGGAGACGCTCGCGGCGCGGGTGCTCGCGGTGGAGCACCGCCTCCTGCCCGCGGTGGTGCGCGCGTTCGCCGCCGGCGGCGCGGGCCTCCCCGCCCGCCCCGCGCCGCGGGATGCGGTGCCGGCCGCCGGCATCGCCCCGCACTCACTGGACGACCTGCTGGTGCCGTCACTCAAGGAGCCGACGTAATGCCTCGTGCCCTCATCTCGGTGTCCGACAAGCGCGGCGTGGTCGAGCTCGCGCGCGACCTCACCCGGCTCGGATGGGAAATCGTCTCCACGGGCGGCACGGCGCGCACCATCGCCGACGCGGGCGTCGCGGTCACGCCGATCGAGCGGGTGACGGGGTTCCCGGAGATGATGGACGGACGCGTCAAGACGCTGCATCCCGCCGTGCACGGGGGGCTGCTGGCCCGGCGCCACGTGCCGGGCGACCTCGCGGCGCTCGCGAAGCACCAGTTCCAGCCGATCGACCTCGTCGTTGTGAACCTGTACCCCTTCCGGGAGACGGTCGCGCGCTCCCACGTCACCCCGGCCGAGGCGATCGAGCAGATCGACATCGGCGGCCCCTCGATGCTGCGCTCCGCCGCCAAGAACCATGAATCGGTCACGGTGGTCGTGGACCCGGTGGACTACGGCCGGGTGCTCGAGGCGCTGCGCTCCGGCGGCGTGAGCGCGGCGCTGCGCCGCGAGCTGGCCGTCAAGGTGTTCCGCGCCACCGCGACCTACGACGCGGCCATCGCCGAGTGGCTCGGGAGCGTGGAGGCGGACGCCGCCGCGGGCTCCGCCCCCGGGGCGCTGCCGGCCTTCCTGTTCCTGGCGCTGGAGCGCAAGCAGCCCCTCCGCTACGGCGAGAACCCCGAGCAGGCGGCCGCCTTCTACGTGACCGGCGAGAGCGGGGGCCTCGCCGACCTCGTGCAGCTCGGCGGCAAGGAGCTGTCGTTCAACAACCTCCTCGACCTCGACGCCGCGGTGATGGCCCTCGGCCCGTGGCCCGCGGACATCGCCTGCGTCATCATCAAGCACACGACGCCCTGCGGGCTGGCCGTGGCGCGCACGGCCGCCGACGCGTACCGCCGCGCCCTGGCGACGGACCCGGTCTCCGCCTACGGCTCGGTGGTCGGCTTCAACACCGCGGTGGACGTGGAGACGGCCACGGCCATGCACGACCTGTTCGTGGAGGCGGTGGTCGCGCCGACCTATATGCCCGGCGCGCTCGAGATCCTGCGCCGCAAGAAGAACCTCCGCATCATCGAGGTGCCACCCGCGCGCGAGGGTACCGACGTCGGGCTGGACGTCAAGCGGGTCCGCAGCGGCTTCCTGGTCGAGACGCGCATGCGCTTCGATCCGGACGAGAGCGCGTGGAAGGTCGCCACCCGGCGCGCGCCCGGGGCCGAGGAGCTGGACGACCTCAGGTTCGCGTGGGCGGCGGTGATGAGCGTGAAGTCGAACGCGATCCTCATCGCCCGCGGCGGCCAGGCGCTCGGGATCGGCGCCGGCCAGATGAGCCGCGTGGACAGCTCCATGCTCGCCGTCCACAAGGCGCGCGCCGCCGGGCACGACGTGACCGGGGCCGTACTCGCCTCCGACGCGTTCTTCCCGTTCCGCGACGGCGTGGACGAGGCCGCCAAGGCGGGCGTGCGCGCCATCATCCAGCCGGGGGGCTCGGTGCGCGACGCCGAGGTCGTCGCCGCGGCCGACGAGCACGGCCTTGCCATGATCCTCACCGGCAGGCGACAGTTCCGGCACTGATGCGACGACTCGCCCCTGCCCTCGCGCTCGCCCTCGCCGCCGCGGCCTGCAGCTCGGAGCTGCCGCCCGGCACCGACTCGTTCACGCTGGGCCGGACCACGGTCCGCGTGGACTCGACGCTCGACCTCGTCGGGCTGGTGCTGCGCCTCGCCGACACCGCGGACATCCCGTCCCTCGGCCCGCTCTATAAGTGGAACGTGGCCCTCGGCACCGAGCGCGGGGATTCGGCCTTCACGCTGGCCGAGGCGCTCGGGCCCACGCCGGTGGGGCCGGTGCTCGCCGACTACGCCGCCCCCGACGCCCCCGACTCGGCGTGCGGCTGGATCGCGCCGGGCGTGCACCGCTGCTTCGGCGGCGACGCGGCGCAGAAGCGCGCCGTGGACCGCTTCATCGTGGCGGCGCGCGCCTTCGCGCCGCGGGCCGCGCCGCTCGCCTTCGAGGGGATGAACGCCGCGGCCCGGCACCGCGACCTCACCGACGCGTACATCGCCTTGGCCGGCACGATGCCGCCGGACAGCCTGCTCGCGGCGTACTCGGGGTACGGCGGCCTCCACTACGACATCACGCTGGCCCGCACCTTCTGGACCCGCGCGTACAGCCCGTCGCTGGATCCGGTGGACTGGTCCGCCGCGCTGGGCGATCGCGTGTTCCTCGCGCCCGATCCCGCGTTCCCCGACCGCTCGTACCGCTCGCCGAGCTACATGTGGCTCGCGGCGGGGCACCAGATGGCGCACGCCATCGTGCGGCGGCTGTTCGCCGAGCACCCCGAGATCCTCGAGCGCACGGTGTACCTGCGGCCCACGGTCGAGGCGGCGATGGCGCGCGCGGGATACGCCCCGGTGCTGTGGGACGAAGACCTGGGCGAGCAGCTGGCACGTGCCATCACGATCCGGGCGCTCGTCGTCGCCAAGCCGACCCTCGCCTGGCCCCTCAGGGGCGAGGCGCTCGAGAACAACATGGCGCTGGTGCCCTGGCTCGAGGACGCGCTGGCGGTCTACGAGAAGAACCGCGCCCAATATCCGACGCTGTCGGCCTTCGCCGGCGAGCTGACCCGCGCCATCGCCGCCATCCCCCTCGATTCGTGCCAGGCCGCGACGAGCCCCGACGTCGCCCTGGTCGGCATCTCGCGCGGCCGAGCCGTGGTGGGATGGATCGGCGACCGCTCGCCGTTCCGGAGCCGCGGGCTGCTCGTGGGTGACACCGTGCTCGCCATCGACGGCGACAGCGTGTCCGCCGGCGGCCTCATGGTGCCCACACGCCAGCTGTATCTCGATTTCTCCCAGCACCTCCCGGCCGAGCTGGCGTCCCTCACCATCGAGCGCGGCCGCCACGTGTACGGCATCGGGGTCCCGATCAACTGGGCGCCCCGCGGCATCACGCGCGTCGCCTCCCAGGCGCACTCCGCCGTCGAGCCGATCTGCAACTGGGTGCAGCGGGCGGTCCGCCACTAGAGAAGCCCCGGCTATTGCCGTCGGGCCCAATCACCCTCATTCTTGTCGGCATTCCTTACCCGCCCGACGCCGGTGGGTCACGCATCCCATGCACCCGGAGGATCCGATGAACCGCAGAGACGCTAGCAGGGCGCTCGCCTTCATTCCTCTCGCGATGGCCACGGGACTCTTCGGCGCCGAGCGGGCGTTCGCGCAGCCGCCGCAACAGGGACGGTTCCCGCGGCTGGACGCGGCGATCACGGCGATCAACGATGCGGTGGACTTCCTGCAGAAGGCGCCGGACGATTTCGGCGGGCACAAGGCGGCGGCGATCCGGGCCTGCCAGGCGGCCGGGCGCCAGCTCAACCAGGCGATCAACTACCGGGAGCGTCACCGATAGCGCTGCCGGCTCGACGGAAGGTGTCCGCGGGGGTGCCCGGCGCGTTGCCGGCCGCCCCCGCGTTGTCGTTCCGGTCCGGAGCGACGTAGGTTACGCGTCGTTCGGAGGGGTAGACCTAACTGGTAAGGCAGCGGTCCTGAAAACCGCCGGGCGCAAGCCCTTGGGGGTTCGAGTCCCCCTCCCTCCGCTCCGGTCTATCGCTACGCCAGAGCCGCACCCCCGCGCTCGCGCCCTGAGCGAGCGGGTTTCGGGAATCCCGGCGGCTAGCCACGCCGTGCACTTCACTTGAACACATCGGCTGGTCGCGCTGCGTAGATCCTGCCTGACGGCAGCCCGATGACTCCCACCAACCACCGCGTCGGGAACACGGCGCCTCCCGTCCCGCACTGGCGGGCTTGGTGCATCGCGCCCAACGCGTGGGCCCGTCGGACCGGCTATGGCTTCCACGCCGGCTGCCCAAGCCCGGTAGCGTAGCCGAGCGGCAGCACGAGACCCGTCTGGACCTGGATCAGCGCGAGGGAGGAGCCATAGACCAGCAGCCACTGGCTGTCCGGCGACCAGTCGAACGCCCAGCCGAAAACCGCGCCGCCCGCCAGGACGCGTTGTCCGGTGCCATCCGGCTTCATGATGGAGATGCTGCCCGGGTCGCCCGTCGCGTATGCGATCAGCGTTCCGTCGGGGGACCAGTGCGGCGCGTAGCCCGGGATGCCGAGTGCCACGTCGGTGGCGGTGGTGTAGCTGTAGACGTGCAGCGTCCCGTCGGACCACGCGACGCGGCTGCCGTCGGGTGACGGGTACGGCTGCGTGCCATAACCGACCGGCACCGAATCCAGGCCGGTGCCGTCGAACCGGATCCGGTAGAGCGCCACCGAGCTCTTGACACCGGCGAAGTACACCCATCCGCCACCGGTGGTCGTGTACCGTGGCCAGACATCTTCCGCAAAGCTCTGCGCCGCGGGAACGATGAAACGCACGGCACCCGTCAGGTCCATGGCGAAGACGTGATATCCGCGGTGACCCAGCAGCGTGGTGCCGTCCGGCGTCCACGAGAGGTACTGATTGTCGGCCGCCGACTGCGGCACGGGCGTCACGCCGGAACCATCGAGGTTCATCGTGATCACCGTGCCACCGGGAAGGTGATGGAACGCTCCGACCACCGCCGCGATCGTGCCGGCCGGCACCACGTTCACGTGGGTCGAGTCCTTGAGGTTCGGCGTCGGACCCTGCACCAGGACGGTCGCCCGCCCGAGGGACACCGCGGTCACGACGCCCGCACCGGTGACGCTCGCCACGGAGGAGTTGAGGCTCTGGAACGTGACCGCATCCGGGCGGCGGTTGCCGTACTGGTCCGCAACGAACGCGTGCAGTGGGCCGCTGTGGCCCACGTACAGCGCGGTGTCGAGGAGGCCCGCGAGGCGAACGGAGGCGCCCGGCAGGATCGCGAAACTCACCGTATCCTCGTAGCCGAAGCGCGGCACCGTCACCACCACCCGGCCAGAGCCGGCGACGGGCCCGAGCTGGATCAGAATGGCGACCTCTCCACTGTCGTTGGTCGACTCGGCGGCGAACGTCGAGTAGGCCAGGCTCGTCAGCGCGTTCACGAGGACAGAGGGCGTGCCGGGCTGTGTGTCCACCGGCACGGACAGGAATCGCACCACCTCGCCCGCGGCAGGCGTTCCCATCGGGTCCGCGACCTTCAGCACCAGGGCCTGGACGAGCTCAGCGTCGGCGGTGTCGCGCTGCCCGCCGCCGGCGACGATCGTGACGCCGGTACCGAGCGGTCCGTTGCCGCTCGACGTCGGACCGGTCGAATCCCGGCACGCGACGATCGAGAGGGCGGTCACGCCGAGGAGGAGCGCCAGCGGGAATCGGGTACGAGGGCTCATCAGACCACTCCGTGAGTGGACGCTCGGGTGACCAGTGGAGCGGCTGCTCCGCCGGTCGGCCCGTGGTCATGACGGTAGCCGCGGAGCGTCACGAAGGCGTTAGGGTGCCGATCCCGCATGTCCAACAGGCGCACAGGCAATCCCGAGTCCGGCGGCCACCTCACCAGCCGACCACTCGCGCAGGGTGCGCCGGGCCACTGCAGGCGCTGCTTAGGTCCCGCCGTCCGGCCGTTGGGTCAATCCGCCCGCAGCCTCGTGCGCCGCGAGCGCCCTATAGTACGCCACGACGTTGCCCTTGAAGAACAAATACCAGAACGCGACCAGGGCCACCGGTGCCATCGAGACAAGTCCGCCAAGGGCTGTGGCCGACCCGCCGGTCATCCAGCCGATCTCCGCCGTGCCGCCGAGGGTCAGGACCCAGTAGAAGACCATGAGCCACCGCGCCCAGGTGCGTTCACGCCAAAGGCCGACGCCGATGCCGACGAGAAGCAGGCCGGTACCGCCCATGAAGACGCCGAAGGACTTGAGAAACTCGGCCCCCGACACCGGCTCGCCGTTGATGTCGAACGAGCCGGTGCCGGTCGCGGCGCCGAGTACTCCCAGGAGGAAGAGAGCGCCGATACCGGGTGACGCGTAGGCCCCGATCGAGAGGAGCAGCGGGCGCACGGACTCCTGTCGGGCGAGAGCGGCCTCCGCCGATTGGCGGAGGGGATCGGGCAGGGGCCTGTGGCATCGGGGACAGTCGGTGACCGGGCCGCGGTGGAACGTCAGCGGCGTGTTGCAGCCAGGGCAGACCAGACCAACCGGCATGGGCTCCCTCCCGCCGTCAAACGCCCAACCAACGGCGCTTCAGCGGCCGCCGACCGCCTCGGGCGTGCCCTTGGCGGCGCCGGCCGGATAGTGACCCTTGCGGGCCAGGATCCAGCTGGCCCACGCTGCCAGTGCGTGTACGATCCCCAGGACGATCATCGCGCTGACGACCCGCACGGTCATCGTCATCGGATACCGCGGATCGGGCGTCCAGGCGCTGAGCCAGAACAGCGCGCCAACGGCCATCTTGAACGCGCCGAGTCCATTGTAGCCGAGGTAGATCGTCCCGATCCCGGGAAAGAGGAGCGAGAGCAGCGCGGCCTTGGTCACGGACTTCAGCGCGCCGCCGCAACTCGTGCACGTCACCGGAAAGCCCGGGAGCACCGCGTAGCAGTATGGGCACAGCTGCTCGAGTTGATGCGTTTGACTCTGCCTGCTCGCGGTACGCTGCAAACGGTTCAGCAACTCCCCCAGGTGCCTGCGGTCTCTTCGCGGCACGTAGGCGAAGACGTACTTGGCACCCGAGCGCAGTCGCATCTTGGTGTTGCCGAACAACGTGGCGCCGATGCGGTCAATGTCGGCGAGGAGTACCTGCGACTTCAAGCGCTGGGGACGCTGACGCGAGTCTATCTGTACCAGGATCAGGCGCTCGTGGGTCAGGATGAGCGCCCGCCGGTTCACGTAATAGATGAAGGACCCCACGAGGTAGGATTCCCACAGCGAATACTGGACCCCGGTACCGAGGAAGGCGATGCGTTCGCCTGGCAAGAGCACGCTGCGAAGCCGCTCGTCGAGACGCTGCAGCAGGACGAGCTTCTGTTGCGAGGCCCGCCGCACGAAGAAGCCCCCGGTCCTGAAAATGCTCTTGAAGTCGTAGGGGCCTTCGGTATCCTGGCGCTGCAACAACTCCTCAAAACGTTCAACGGACTGCAGGGTGGGATCCATGTGTGGTCCTCGAGGATGGGCACCGCGAGCGTGACTGGGCGGCGGCCCGGCCGACGTCAGGCGCCGACCGGGCGGCGGCCTCGACTCACAGCCGGGGGGCGATCTTCGCCTGCGCCTGCGCCGACGTCAGTACCGGGATGACCTCGAAGTCCACGAGGTCCTGCCAGTTGGCCATCCACTTATCGAGGTCCGTACGCTGCTGGCACTCCATCACCTGGTAGCAGTGTGCCAGATCCTCGGTCACCCAGCTGCCGCGGTATTCGACGCCACCCGCCGTCTGCCGGCCTCGGTCTCGCAGGCGACGGTAAACCGGGACCGGGTCGCCGCGACGATAGTGCTCGACCACCACGAACAGCATCGGGGCTCCTGCGCGTTGACGGGACCGGCCGCGGGGCGGGCGCCTCACCCGTACACCCGTGCCAGCGTTGCGAAGGCTGTAGCGTAATGCACCGGCGTTAGGCGGGCGTTAGGGCGAGCGGAAAAGGGGGAAGCCAGGCCGGCCGCCGCTCACGCGGACAGCCAGCGCTCGGCCTCGCCCCGGTCGGTGAAGACGCGGACGTTCACCCCGCGGTTGACGGCCACGCTCTCGGCGAACCGCATGCGCTCCGCCGCGTGGTCCGGGTTGACGTCGAGGTAGGCGATCCTGCGGACCGCGCCGCGCGCGCCCTGCGGCGCCGACGCCGCGATCGTGAAGACGTCCATGAACCCCAGGCCGACCCCGGCGAGGTTCTCCTCGATCAGGACGCGCGGGCACTCCGCGGCACGGCAGGCTTCCCGGACCTCCGCCAGGTACTCCCGCACGTCCTGCGGCGTATTGTCGCCGCTCACCGTCGCGTGCAGGTACGCGCCCCGGAGCTCGATCCGCAGTGCGTGAGCCATGCCGCCTCCTCCGTCCCTGGACCGCCCGCCCCCCCGGTCGGGTGCCGGAGGGACCGGGCCAGGCACGACCCAACATGTGCACCGCGAGCGGCCGGGTGTCCAGCCGGGCGCCGGCCGCCGGGGCCGGCGACCGCGGCCCCCCCCACCCGCCGCCGGAGGCCGGTCCGGCGCCCCGATGCAACTTCGCCCGGCCGTCCTGCGTATTAGCCCTCGTTACCCGATCCGCGCTTCCGCTCCAACCACCGTGAGGGTGCCTCCATGCGGGCTGCTCCTCTTGCCTTGCTGCTCTCCTGCCTCGCCGGCCCGGCGTTCGCGCAGTCCAACGCCGAGCTGATGGCCAACGACCACTACACCCGCTCGCACGACTACGACCTCGTGCACCAGCGGATCGAGGTGTCGGCCTTCGACTGGGACTCGACGTCGTTCAAGGGCAACGTGACGACCACGCTGGTCGCACTGCGCCCCGGCCTCGACTCGGTCGTCCTGGACGAGGGGGCGTTGCTCCGGAACACCGCGGTCACCGACCGGCGCGGCACCACGCTGCGCACCGCCCGCCACGGCGACACGCTGGTGGTCTTCCCCGCCGCGCCGGTGGGGTTCGGCGACACGCTCACGTTCACCGTGGCCTATGACGGCAAGGTCAGCAACGGGCAGGGGCTCACCTACATCACGAGCGACGGCCAGCCGCACCGGCCGCAGCAGATCTGGAGCCAGGGCGAGGACCACAACAACCACGACTGGTTCCCGACCTTCGACTTCCCCAGCGACAAGGCGACGTGGGAGATGGTGGCGACCGTGCCGCGCGAGGACTTCGCGGTCTCCAACGGCCGCCTGGTCTCGAACGTCGTGCACGGCGCCACCCGGACGGTGACCTGGAACCAGGACCGGCCGTCGGCGACCTACCTGGCGAGCCTGATCGTGGCTCCCCTGGCCAGGATCCACGACGAGTGGGACGGCATCCCGGTGGACTACTACGTGTACCACTCCGACAGCGCCATCGCGTGGCGGAACTTCCACGTGACGCCCGATATGATCGGCACGTACTCGCGCCTGACCGGGGTCCGCTACCCGTGGGACAAGTACGCCCAGACGACCGTGGCCGACTTCTTCGGCGGCATGGAGAACGTGAGCGCCACGACGCTGGTGGACTGGATCCCCGACGCCCGCGCCTACCAGGACCGGCCGTGGTACCAGTGGCTCCTGATCCCGCACGAGCTGGCGCACCAGTGGTTCGGCGACTACGTGACGACCGAGAACTGGGCGAACATGTGGCTCAACGAGGGCTTCGCCGAGTTCATGCCGGGCCAGTACTGGGGGCAGAAGCTCGGCGCGCACGCCGAGCAGGACTACTACGTGGACGAGTACCGGCAGTTCATGCAGATCGAGGCGCGGCGCTCGATGCCGCTCGCCTCGCTGGGCTCGGACAACATCTACCCCAAGGGCGCGCTGGTGCTCGAGATGCTCGAGCACCGGCTGGGGCCCCAGCGCTTCTGGGCCGGCATCCACACCTACCTGACGCGCCACGCGTTCGGGGTCGCGACCACGGACGACCTGCGGCAGGCGTTCCTCGCCGCCACCGGGGAGAACCTCGACCGGTTCTTCAGCGAGTGGGTGTACCAGGCGGGCCTCCCGCGGCTCGACGTCGCCGCCGCGTACGACTCCGTGGCGCACGCGCTGACGGTGACGGTCAAGCAGACGCAGATCGACAGCCTCAAGCCCGACAGCACCGGGCTCAAGTTCACCGTGCCCGCGGTGTTCCACATGCCGCTCGTGGTGCGGGTGGGGACGGCGCAGGGTGACGTGACGCAGCGCGTGGACCTCGACGCGCGCGAGCAGACCGTCACCATCCCGAACGTCGCGAGCGCGCCGACGATGGTGATCTTCGACGACGGCGATGCTGTGCTGAAGGCTCTCGACTTCCCGCAGCCGACCGCCTGGCTGGCGACGCAGCTGGCGCGCGACCCCGACCTGTGGAACCGGCAGTGGGTGATCGAGCAGCTGGCGGACCGCAAGGGCGACGCGGCGGCCGCGGCCGCGCTGGTCGAGGCGGCGACGCACGCCGACTACTACCTGACCCGGCGCGAGGCGGTGGAGGCCCTGGGCGGCTTCCCCGCCGCGACGGCGCTGCCCGCCCTCGAGGCGGCGATGCGGGACACCTCCGCCGCCGTGCGGAGCGGCGCCGTCGAGGCGCTGGGCCGGATCGGCGGCGAGCGGGCCATCGCGCTGGCGCAGGCCGCCTTCACGCAGGACTCGAGCTACGCGGTGCGCGCCGCCGCGGTCGCCGCGCTGGGCCGCGCCGACACGGCCCGCGCCGCGGCGGTGATCCGCGAAGCCCTCCACGACTCCTCGTACCAGGACGTCATCCAGACGGCGGCGCTGCGCCTGATCGCGTTCTCGAACGACACCGCGCGCATCGGGACGGTGGACTCCCTGATCGGCACGACCCGGAACGCGGCGTTCGTCCTGGCCGCGCTCGCGGCGCGCGGGAGCGGCCGCGCCCTCGACCTCCTGGCCGGCCACCTCGACGACGCGCGCCCCGCCGTGCGCGGCTGGGCGCTGCAGGCGTTCCAGTTCGGCCTGCCCCGGCCGCAGGCGCTGGCGCGGCTGCGCGCGGTCGTGGACCACCTGACGCATCCCGACACCCAGCGCGCGGCGCGCCAGGCGATCGAGCGCCTCGGCAGTTCGGGAAGCGGGATGTAGCGGGCGGGCGGCGGGCTACGGCCCCGGCGCCGGAGGCTTGCCGGGGAGCGGGTGCTCGAACTGCACCTCCAGGAGGCGCTGCTTCTGGAGGTAGCGGACAACCTTGAGCCTCACCCCCGGCTGGATCGCCGGGAGGTTCTCGCTCTCGACCCGCGACTGGACCACGATGTTGGGGTACAGCTCCGCGAACGTGATGACCGAGCTGGCGGACGCGAGCCCCTCGAGCGCGCGGCCCGGCCGCGTGAGACGCACCATCGCCTTGCGCACCTGGTAGGTCGTCGGGTCGAGGTCCACCCATCCCTCGATGTCGGGATAGCGGATGGTCTCGTCGGGGCGGAACTCGAACCGCACCGCCGCCGTGCCGGAATCGTCCACGATCCCCGCGTACGCGAAGCAATGGCCGGTCTGGAAGCCCGAGTCGGCGAAGTCCGCCAGGGTGGGGAGGTTGAGCACCGGCGAGCGCTCGTTGCCGCGCCCACGGCCCCAGGCGACGACCTCGCCGGCATGATAGCTGGGCAGGGCGCTGCTGAGATAGCGCAGCGTGTCCACTTCGCGGCTGACGACCCTGTCCGCGTCGTCGTAGTTCTCGAAGGTGCGCTCCATCCGGAAGTGGAACGGATAGGAGCCGGCCAGCAGGCGGTAGCGCTCGGCGTTCAGGTCGAGCTGGTCGAAGACGTGCGCGAGGTCGGGCGCCGCCACGGAATCGGGCGGCCCGGGCGCCGTGCAGCCGCGGGCCGCCACGACCTTGATCTCCTCGAGCTGCACGGTCAGGTGCTCGAGGACGAGCGAGGCGTTCACCGTGGCGCCGGCCGCGACGACGATGGTGCTGTCGCGCGGCTTGTAGCCGACCTGCCGGGCCAGCAGGCGATAGGTCCCCGGCACCACGCGGGCGAAGTTGAACACGCCGGATTCGTCGGTGAAGCGCTGCTCGTATCCGGGCAGCAGCGCCACCACCGCGTATGGGATGGGCTCGCCGCCAAGGCCGCGCACGACTCCCCGCACCGTCCCCGCCCCCGCCCCCGCCCCCGGCCGCGCGGGCGGCTGCTGGGCGCGCGCCGGAACGGCAGACGCCGCGAGGGCGGCGAGCGCGAAGGCGAGGGCCGGGAGGCGGCGCACGATCCCTACCCCACGGCCGGCCGCGGCGCCGCCGCCCGGCACTGGATCGTCACGGCGCCGGGGGCGAGGCCGGGCGCCGTCGCGTCGAGCCGCAGCGCCCCGGGCGTCTTGCCCGCCTGCACGATCGCCACGCACAGCCCGTTGAAGGCGCGGCGCGCCGATCCCTTGTCCGGCTCGTGGCTGCTCGGGTCGCCGTTGCCGACGCCGATGATCCGGCCGGGGCCCGTGAGCTGGAACGTCGCCTCGTCGTCCGCCACCGGGACCAGCCGGCCGCCGGCGTCCACCACGCGCACCGTGACGACGGCGACGTCCTCGCCGTCGGCCGCGATCGTCGTGCGGTCCGCCTCGAGCACCAGCTTGGCCGCGGCTCCCGTCGTCTCGCGCCGGGCCGTGAGCGCCACCGCCCCGCCGCGGTAGCCGCGCGCCTCGATCGTCCCCGGCGCGTACGGCACCTTCCACACCAGGTGCCCGTCGCGCTTCACGTCCTGCGCCCCGAGGCTCGTGCCGTTCAGGAACAGCTCCACCCGCTCGAGATTGCTGTGGCACCAGACCTCGATCTCCTGCCCCTCCCTGCCCGGCCAGTTCCAGTGCGGGAACAGGTGCAGCACCGGCGCGGCGCCCCACCACGCCTGGTAGTAGTAGAAGTTGTCCTTCGGGAAGCCGCAGGTGTCGAGGATCCCGAAGTGCGAGCTGATGCAGGGCCACTTGTAGGGCGTCGGCTCGCCGCGGTAGTCGAATCCCGTCCACGCGAACCCGCCGGCGAGGTAGGCGCGCGCGTCGTAGTACGACCACCAGTGCTCGGCCGTCGAGGCCCAGGGCGGGAAGTTGACGTCGTAGGCGCTGACGTAGCCGCGCACCGGGTCGTTGGCGTAGATGCCGCGCGTGGACACCGTGCTCGCGGTCTCGGTGCCCATCGAGGGCAGGTGCGGGTGGTCCTTGTGGAACTGGTCGATGTCGGCGTGCACGTAGTTGAACCCCTGCACGTCCACGACCTCGGTGAGCCCCTTGCCCCAATCGCCGTTCATCGCCTCGGTGATCGGTCGCGAGGGATCCAGCCGGCGCGCCAGCCGCTTCATCGCGGCCGCGATCAGGGCGCCGCGCTCGCTGCCCTGCACCAGCCACTCCTCGTTGCCGATGGACCACGCGATCACGCAGGGGTGGTTGCGGTCGCGCCGCAGCAGCCGGCCGAACTCGCTCGAGCCCCTCGTCGCTCGAGGACATCATCCGCGTCTCGTCCAGGACCAGCATCCCCAGCCGGTCGCAGGCGTCCAGCAGCTCGGGCGTGGGCGGGTTGTGCGACGTGCGGTACGCGTTGGACCCCATCGCCTTGAGCCGCTCGACGCGATACGCCTGGAGCCGGTCCGGCAGCGCCGAGCCGACGCCCGCGTGATCCTGGTGGTTGCACGTGCCCTTCAGCTCCACCCGCTCGCCGTTGAGGAAGAAGCCCCGGTCCGCGTCGAAGTGGATCGTGCGGATGCCGAACGGCGTGTCGCAGCGGTCCACCTCGGCGCCGGCGGCCTCGATCGTGGTGGTGAGGGTGTAGAGCTGCGGCTGCGCGACGGACCACAGCGCGGCATGCGGCACGCTCAGGCGCTGCGCGAACTCCCGGCCGCTGAACGCCGCCAGGCGCGCCGGCGGCGTCGCGGCCCGCGCCACCACGCGGCCCGCCGGGTCGGTGACGACGGACCGCACGCGGCACACGGCCGCCTCGCCGCCCTCGTTCTCGACCTGGGTCGCGACCGCGAGGGTCGCCGCGCCGCCCCGCACCTCCGACGTCACGTACGTGCCCCACTGGGCCACGTGCACCGGCGCGGTCTTCACCAGCCACACGTGCCGGTAGATGCCCGCGCCCTCGTAGAACCAGCCCTCGTGCTCCGTGGCGTCGGCGCGCACCAGGAGGACGTTGCGGCCGCCGTAGTTCGCGAAGTCGCTGATGTCGAAGCTGAACGGCGCGTAGCCGCTCAGGTTGCGCCCCAGGAACACGCCGTTCAGGGCCACGACCGAGTCGCGGTACACGCCGTCGAACTCCAGGCTCAGCCGCCGGCCGTGATCCCCGGCCGGGAGGTCGAACACCCGGCGGTACCACCCGATGCTGGTGGCCGGGTAGTCGCGGCCGACCGGCTTGAAGCCCTGGCCGTACAGCGCCGGGTCGTTCTGGAAGGGCAGCTCCACCACCCAGTCGTGCGGCAGGTCCACCGCGGTCCACGCGCTGTCGTCGAAGTCCGGCTTCGAGGGTCCGCGCATGAAATCGCCGGTCTTGGCGAACTCCTCGCCCTGGCCGTAGCCGAAGTCCTGTTGGGCATCGTTGGCGTGGCCGAGGTGGAAACGCCATCCGAAGTCGAGCAGCAGGCGCTCGCGCCCGGCCCCCGCCGCGGCGGCGCCGCCCGCGTCCGGGCCGCCGGCCGCCGTCGCCGTCGCTCCGCGATCGGGCCGGAGTGCCAGGGCGCCGACGGAGACGGCGATACCGGTCTTCACCACGTCACGGCGTGTCACATCGTGCATGCTCGACTCCTTACGCGCGCAGCACTCCGCTCAGAAAAGGTATCAGCCAGATGCTCCACACGGAGACGCTGATCCGGTGGAAGGCGCGCGACGCGGCCTCGTCGCGGCGCAGCAGCACCACCGTGGCCCAGAGGGCGTGGCCGAGCATCAGGGCAAGGGCGAGGCCGCCGGTGACGCCGTGGAAGCTCAGCCGCATGCCGCCCACGAGGCGGCGCATCCGCTCCGTGCCGACGGTGTCGCACGCCAGGCCCAGCCAGAACATCGCCAGGTGCCAGGGCCGCAGCCCCGCCGCCAGCCGCGCGGCCCACACCCCGGTGGTGTAGCACACCAGCGCCGCCGCCATGAACAGCGCGGCCGTCCGGACGGGCTCGGTCACGGGGTACGGCCATCCGTGGTCGTCATGCGCGCTCCCCGCGACGGGCTCGAACCTAAGAAACACGGTTGCGGCACCGGCGCAAGGAACTCCGCGCGCGCCGCGGCGGTCAATTCACCCTCAGCACGGCGCGCTGCTCCCGCAGGTAGAGGGCGAGCGCGCGATCGTACGCCTGCCGCACCGCCGCCGTCACGGCCACGGGCCGATCGTCCACGTCGGTCACCCGGTCGAGGGCGACGGCCGCCAGGTCGGGACCCGTCAGGTGCAGCCAGAACTTGTACGCGGGCGTGGCGAGCGCGAAGGCCGCGGCCTGCGTGGGGAAGCCGGCGCCGGAGATGGCCTCGACCCGCTCCCTCGGAGGGCCGAGCAGCGAGCGCCCGGTGAGCCGGGTCGAGTCCCATCCCGGCGCGCCCATCCAGTCGAACAGCGTCGGCAGCACGTCGGCGTGCGAGGAGAGCGTGAGGTCCGCGCGGCGCACCCCGGCGAAGCAGAGGACGAGGGGCACCCTCGTCTCCTCGTCGTAGAACTGCACCGCCGCGTGCGCCCACACGCCGTGCTCCCCGAACTCCTCGCCGTGGTCGCCCGTCACCACCAGGGCGGCGCTGCCGTCGGCCAGCCGCGGCGCCAGCACCGAGTCGAGCCGGGCCAGCAGCGCATCCACGTAGCCGGCGGAGTTCCGGTAGCGGTTGAGGAGCGCCGCGCCGGCGCCGAGCGCGAGGCCCGACGTCGGGTAGCGGCCGAACGACGCGGGGTAGTTGTACCCGCCGTGCGTCGAGTACAGGAAGCCGAACACGAAGCGCGGCTGCGCGGACGCCCCGCCGAGCGCGGCGACCATGTCCTGGATCACCGTCGAGTCGCGCTCCAGCGGCGACTCGTAGCGGTCGAACTGCGACGCGAGCACCGGGCGCGTGTCGTAGTACAGGAGTCCCGACGCGTCGTACGCTTCGAGCCGGTAGCCGGCCGCGCGCAGCGCCGTCAGCGGGTCGGACGGCCGGCCCTCCTTCATGAAGGGGAGGAAGGCGTACGAGGCGATCCCGTACAGCAGCGGAAACGAGCCGTACTGCGTCAGGTGCCCGCCGGCGTAGTCCCGCTGGGCGTCGGCGCAGCCCGGGCTGGCGGCGAGCCGCGTGAGGAAGGGCATCACCTCCGGCGTCATGATGCTCCAGCGCCACGACTCGACCTGCACGACGACGATGTCGGGGCGCCGGGTGAAGACGGCCGCCGGCGGCGCGGACCCGAGCGGGTACGCGGGCCGCGCATCCGGGAAGCGACTGGCCTGGCCCAGCCACAGCCCGTAGAACGGAAGCGCCGCGCGCGGCACGACGCGCTCCTCGTCCGGACGGTCGAGCGCCGCGAACGTGACCGCGCCCAGCGCGAAGTACACCGGGATGCGCCACGCCAGGCGCGACGCGGCGCGCGTCCACCGGGAGCCGTCGCGCAGCCGGCCGGCCGCGCCCCACAGCGCGGCCGAGCACAGGACCGCCCCTCCCACCACCGCGGCGGCCGCCACCCACGCCCAGCCCGGCACGTGCCTGATGTCCGCCGAGCTGACCGCCGACCACGTGGCGCCGCCGTAGGGGTGCACGCCGAGCACGGCGAACGCCGCCACGTCGGCGAGGAGCGCCAGGCCGGTGAGCGCGCCCAACCCGACGGCCGCCACCCGCTCCGCCCCCGGCCCGAGCAGCCGGCGCGCGAGGGCGCCGCAGGCGAGGATGCCGGAGCCGACGCCGAGCGCCAGCACGAGCGAGTACAGGTCGAAGAACAGGAACTCCGTCCACGTCCCGCCGTCCGCGCGGATCGGCCGGATCATCCATCGCGCGCTCGCCACGAGCGCCGCCGCCTGCAGCGCGACGACGAAGACGACGAACCGGATCCGTTGCCCGGGCGGGCTGGGGGACATGGGTCGAAGACTACCACGCCGCCGCTGTCACCGCTGGGGAGCGGGGGGCTGCTCGTGGCGGAACTTCAGGCTACTTTCGGACGCCGGCCGCCCGCCGCCGTCGCGAAGGACCGCCACGGGTGCGAAACTTGCGGCACAGGGCGGTGTCTCGTCGGGTGACCACATGGGCACTGGGCTTCAGACACACGAGCGCGCCTTCCCGCCCAACGCCCCCATTCCAGGCCGGGGGCTGCCGCCCGGCGTGCGGATCACCATTCCGACGCCGCAACTCCGCCTTGCCCGGGCCAGCGGGCTGTTCGTCACATCGCTCGCGGCATCGGCCACCCTCGCGGTGGGTCCCGCCGTCGTGCTCGTGAAGATCGGCGCCGGTGCTCCCGCGATACTGGAGCTCACGGTTCCGTCCCACGCGGCACGCCCGGACGCGCCTTCCGGCGGCCTCCTGACGCCGGCTCCGCGACTCGGAGGCGATCACCACGGCGTGCGCTCGCGCGCTCCCGTCGTGCTCGCTGGCGGCGGCGGCGCGCCTCGCGGTGGCTCCCGTGATGCGGGGGTGACGGCCCACCGGGTTCCCGACCTGGATGCCGCCGTGTCGGCCCTCTACGCCGGACGATCCTCCCGGCGGCGCGCGTGCGGGAACGAACGCTGCACGCTCGCGCGGCGGCCGCGGCCTCCGCCCGGCCGCGCCGACCAGATCCTGCACCTCAGCGCCGTGCCCATCTCGCCCGCTCCGGCCGCACCGCAGCCTCTCCCGCGGTGTGGACCGGCTTTTTTGTCCTCCCGAACCTGACAGGAGATTCCCGGGATGCTGCACCTCGACACAGGCAACACCGGCTTCATGCTGCTCTGCTCGAGCCTCGTGATGCTGATGACGCCGGGCCTGGCGTTCTTCTACGGCGGCCTGGTGGGCCGGAAGAACGTGCTGGCCATCATGATCCAGAGCTTCGTCTCGATGGGCTGGACGACGGTGCTCTGGTGGGTGTTCGGATTCTCGCTGTGCTTCTCCGGCGACCTGAAGACCGGCACCGACTTCCTCGGCATCGTCGGCAACCTGGACTGGGCGTTCCTGCGCAACATCACGCTCAGCACGCCGTCGCCCAACGACACCATCCCGATGATCGTGTTCTGCGCCTACCAGATGATGTTCGCGATCATCACGCCGGCGCTGATCACGGGCGCGTTCGCCAACCGCGTGACCTTCAAGGCGTACATGCTGTTCCTCACCGGCTGGCTGACTGTTCGTGTACTTCCCGTTCGTCCACATGATCTGGGGCGGCGGCATCCTGCAGCAGTGGGGCGTGCTCGACTTCGCCGGCGGCATCGTGGTGCACAACATCGCCGGCATGGCGGCCCTGGCCTCGGTGCTCTACGTCGGCAAGCGGCAGGTGGCGGACCGCGGGCCGCATTCCATCCCGCTGGTCGCGCTGGGCACCGGGCTGCTGTGGTTCGGCTGGTACGGCTTCAACGCGGGCAGCGAGTTCCGCGTGGACTCCACCACGGCCGTGGCGTTCCTCAACACCGACGTGGCCGCTTCGTTCGGCGCGGTGGCGTGGCTGTTCGTGGACTGGCTGTTCGGCAGGCGGCCCCACTTCATCGGCCTGCTGACCGGCGCGGTGGCCGGCCTGGCCACCATCACGCCCGCCGCGGGCTACGTCTCGCCGAGCACCGCCGTGCTGATCGGCTGCGTCTCGGGCGTGGTGTGCTACTTCGCGGTGTCGCTCAAGAACCGGCTCGGGTGGGACGACGCCCTCGACGTGTGGGGCGTGCACGGAGTCGGGGGATTCCTCGGCATCCTGATGCTGGGACTGCTGGCCACCACCGCCTTCAACCCGCACGGCACCGACGGCCTGTTGGCCGGCAACGCCGCGTTCTTCGGCAAGGAGCTGGCCGCGGTGGCGATCTCCTCGGCGTGGGCCTTCGCATTCACCTACGCCATGCTGGCGGTGATCAACCGGCTGACACCCGTGCACGTCACGTCCACGGCGGAGCAGAGCGGCCTCGACGAGTCGCTGCACGGGGAGAAGGCCTACCTCGACACGGCCGAGTAGGCCGGGCGACCGTGCGCGCTTTGCGCATGCTGGCGATCGGGGTGGCGGCGCTGCTGTCACCCCGGCCGCTCGCGGCCCAGGCGCCGGGCGCCGACTCGGCGAACCCGGCCATCGAGCTCCACGGCCTGGTCTCCACCAGCTTCTCCTACAACCTCAACACACCCGCGTCGCGCACCAATCAGCTCCGCGTCTTCGACTACGACGACGACGCCTTCCGCATCGACGAGGTGGAGCTGGCCGTGCAGCGGCCCGTCGGCGCGCCCGGCGGGTTCGGGTTCCGGGTGGACTTCACCGCCGGCGCAGTGTCGCGGGTCGTGGCGTCGCGCGGCCTGTTCCGCGATACGACCGGCGAAGGGCAGGACATCGACCTGCACCAGGCGTTCGTGAGCTTCGTCGCTCCCGTGGGCGGCGGCCTCCGCCTCGACGCCGGCAAGTTCATCACCGGCCTCGGCTACGAGGTCATCGAGGGATACGACGGGTGGAACGACAACGCCACCCACTCCTTTCTGTTCGGCTACGCGATCCCGTTCACACACACCGGGGTTCGCGCGAGCTACGCCTTCTCGCCCGTCGTCTCGACCATGCTGATGGTGGCGAACGGCTGGGACGACGTGCAGGACAACAACCGGGGGAAGACGGTCCATGTGCAGCTCGGGCTCGCGCCGTCGGGCCGGCTCGCGATCCTCCTCAACGGCATCGCCGGACCCGAGCAGAACGACGACGACGTCCACTACCGCGACGTGCTCGACGTGGTGGCGACGTGGAAGCCCTCCGACCCGTGGTCGCTCGGCTTCAACGGCGACTGGGGGCGGGAGACGGCGGCCGCGCCCGGAGGCCGGATGGCGGTATGGCTGGGCGCGGCGGGCTACGCGCGCCTGGCGCCCGCCAAGTGGTTCGCGCTCAGCTTCCGCGCCGAGCGCTTCGAAGACCGCGACGGCGCGCGCACCGGCGTCGCCCAGACGCTTTCCGAGGTGACCCTGACCCCGGAGGTGAAGCTCGGCGCCGCCTGCCTCGTGCGGGGCGACTTGCGGCTGGACGTGTCCGACCGCGCGGTCTACGAGGCGCCGGGAGGCGCGAGGCGGACGCAGCCAACCGTCTCGGTGAACGCGCTGTACCATTTCTGAAACCCGATCCGCGACCCAAGGACCGGAGCGGTCCCGCGTCTCACGCTCATCATGACGACACACGCTCGGCTGGCGGCGCTCGGCGCCGCCCTGCTCCTCGTGCCGCCGTGCGCGGCGCAGGACACGGCCAGCCCGGCCACCGGGATGGCGATGGACCAGGCGATGGCGGGCCGGACGGCCGCGGGGGGTTCACGCTGGTCGGCGTGATGTACACGGCGCCGCGCCGCGCTCGATGACGTCAACCGGAGGATCCCGCTCAGCATCGCGCGCTGGCACGAGCACGTGAACTGGTGCCTGCCGCCGGCGGGCGCGCGGGAGCGCTGGGCCGAGATGAAGGACGGCGCCAGGGTCTTCGGGCCGCGCTCGCCCATCGCGACGCGCGAGGCGTGCGATGCGGTGGGCGGGCGGTTCGTCCCGCACCTGTTCGGGTGGATGGTGCACGTGCAGGCCTTCGCGGGCGATGATCCCGCGGTGATATGGAGTTATGCGGGGATGAAAAAGACGGGAAGGTGATGTAGCAGTCCCTCGATCTGCCGCAGGTGATGCTTCAGGTGCTCCACGTAATCCCGCATGAAATACTCGAGCGTGGCCGGTTCCTCGGCCGCCACCGGCTTCCAGGCGAGCTGGTCGAGGTTGTGCCGAGTGTGCTGGCGCAGGCGCACGCTTTCGGGCGTGGCCCTCATCACGCGCGCCAGGTGCAGGTTGTAGGTCCGCCAGAGGTCCAGCAGATCGGACCAGGGAGCCGCCTGGTACTCCTGCGCCTCGACCCACGCGTCCTGCTCGTAGCCGGGGAAGACCAGATCCTCCTGCCAGCGGGCGTGCACGAAGCGTTGATGGTTGTGCGCGGCCGAATCCACGAGATGCCCGATGATCTCCTTGGCGCACCATTTGCCCGGAGCGGGGCGGCGCGCCGCAGCGGCGTCGGCCACGCCCGCGAGCCGCTTGGCCGCGCCGCGCACGGTGGCCTCGAGGTCGTCGGCGTAATCCAACCTGGCGCTCATGGCGTGACCCTCTGCATCCACTGCTGCGCGATGGCGCCGTGTCCGGCCACGGTAGGGTGCACGCCGTCGGCCGTCCAGTACGTCGCGGGCGCGCGGTCCGTGAGCCGGTCGAACATCGCCTGGAGGGGGACGAAGGTCGCACCGGCGCGCCCCGCCACGCGGGCCGCGGCGGCACGACGCTCGTCGAACTCCGGGAACCACGCGTCGGTCACGGCGCCCCCGGCGCTCCGCAGCGCGAACGGCTCGAGCACGACGAGGCGCACGCTCGGAAGCGCCTGCCGGGTGCGCGCCAGCAGCGCGTCGTACCCCGTCTCGTAGTCCGCCACGGTCCCCTGGAAGTCGCCGGCGATCTTGTGCCACAGGTCGTTGACGCCGATCAGGATGCTCAGCACGTCCGGCGCGAGCGCGAGGGTGTCCGTGTCCCAGCGGGCCGTGAGATCGGGCACCGTGTTGCCGCTCACGCCGCGGTTGAACACGCGCAGCCCGGCCGCCGGATGCTCGCTCAGGAGCTGCGCGCCGGCCAGCAGCGGGTATCCCGTGCCGAGGGCCCGCGCATCGTTGGGATCCGCCACGCTCCGGTCGCGTCCGCAGTCGGTGATGGAGTCACCCTGGAAGAGCAGCACGCGGCCCGTCGAAGGCCCCGCGGCCGGCTCCGCCGGGCGGGCCGCGCCGGGCGCCAGGCCGAAGCCCACGGCGGCGCCGGTCGCCGCCACGAAGTCGCGCCTCGACATGTCACGCCCGTCGTCGTGCATGGCCGCATCCCCGCTCGTGTGTGGGAACGGGAAATCCACCGTGCGGTCCCCGGTTGCGCAAGCCGCGCCTTCCGCCGCTTGGCGTTCGGCGCCCGTCGAGCGATATTCCCTGCCGCCCGGGGCCGGTGGCTCCGCGCTGGAGAGGTGGCCGAGAGGCTGAAGGCGGCGGTTTGCTAAACCGTTTAACGGGCTAATACCTGTTACGAGGGTTCGAATCCCTCCCTCTCCGTTGTGATCCGCGTTCCATGCGCTCCATCCCCGACCGGCACCTTGAAGGCCGACGGGGCCCCGAGGTAAGCCAATGCCTGACGCCCCTGCCAAGTCCGGCACCGATTTCATCCGGGACATCATCAAGGCCGACCGCCTGGCGGGCAAACACGGGGGCCGGGTCCACACCCGCTTCCCGCCCGAACCCAACGGCTACCTGCACATCGGCCACGCCAAGTCCATCCACCTCAACTTCGGCCTGGCCCGCGAGTTCGACGGGCTGTGCAACCTGCGCTTCGACGACACCAACCCCGCCGCGGAAGACGTCGAGTACGTGGACGCGATCCAGGACGACGTCCGCTGGCTGGGCTTCGACTGGCAGGACCGGTGCTACTACGCGTCCGACTACTTCGAGCGGCTGTACGGGTACGCCGAGTACCTGATCGAGCACGGCCACGCCTATGTGGACGACCTGACGACCGAGCAGATCGGCCAGTTCCGCGGCACGCTGACCGAGCCCGGGCGAGCGAGCCCGCGCCGCGACCGCCCGACGGCGGAGAGCCTGGAGCTGTTCCGCGCGATGCGAGCCGGGAAGTTCCCCGACGGCGCCTGCGTGCTCCGGGCGAAGATCGACATGGCGTCGCCGAACATGAACCTCCGCGACCCGGTCCTCTACCGGATCAAGCGCGAGTCGCACCATCGCACCGGCGACGCGTGGTGCATCTACCCCATGTACGACTACGCGCATCCGGTCTCCGACGCCATCGAGGGCATCACGCACTCCATCTGCACCCTGGAGTTCGAGGACCATCGCCCCTTCTACGACTGGGTGCTGGATAACCTGCCGGACCTGCCGCATCCCCAGCAGATCGAGTTCGCGCGGCTGAACGTGTCCCACACGCTGATGAGCAAGCGCAAGCTCCTGGACCTCGTGGAGCAGAAGATCGTGTCGGGCTGGGACGACCCACGGCTCCCGACCATCGCCGGGCTGCGCCGCCGCGGCTACACGCCGGAGGCCATCCGCACCTTCGCCGAGACCATCGGCGTCGCCAAGCGCGACAGCACCGTCTCCTCGGCGCTGCTCGAGTACTGCCTGCGCGAGGACCTCAACCGCCGCGCGCGGCGGGTGATGGCGGTGCTGCGGCCCCTCAAGGTGGTGATCGAGAACTACCCCGAAGGGCGGGTGGAGTGGTTCGACGCGGAGAACAACCCCGAGGACCCCGCCGCCGGCACGCGCAAGCTCCCTTTCTCCCGCGAGATCTGGATCGAGCGCGACGACTTCCGGGAGGACCCGCCCAAGAAGTACTTCCGGCTCTCGCCGGGCCGTGAGATCCGGCTCAAGTTCGCGTACTACGTCACCTGCACGGGCGTGATCAAGGACTCGAAGAGCGGCGCGGTGACCGAAGTGCGCTGCACCTACGACCCCGGCTCGAAGGGTGGAACCACCACCGACGGCCGCAAGGTGCTCGGCACGTCGCACTGGGTGTCGGCGGCCCACTGCCTGGACGCCGAGGTGCGGCTCTACGACCGGCTGTTCCTGGACGAGGATCCGGCGGCGGAGCTCGAGTCCAAGCGCTACGCCGACGTCTTGAACCCCGCGTCGCTGGAAGTGCTCACCGGCTGCAAGGTGGAGCCGGGGCTGGCCGAGGCGACGCCCGAGCTGCCGCTGCAGTTCCTCAGGACCGGCTACTTCTGCCGCGACCGGGTGGACGGCCGGGGCGACCGGCTGGTCTTCAACCGCGCCGTCACGCTGCGCGATACCTGGGCCAAGATCGAGAAAGCCGGCGCGCCGGGCGCGTCTCAGCCGTGATCCGCGTCCGTTTCGCCCCGTCTCCCACCGGCAGCCTGCACGTCGGGGGAGCGCGCACCGCGCTTTTCAACTGGCTGTTCGTCCAGCACGCGCGGACGCACGGCCCCGACCGCGACGCCACGTTCGTCCTCCGCATCGAGGACACCGACAAGCAGCGCTCCACCGACGAGTTCACGCAGGTCATCCTCGACGGGATGACGTGGCTCGGCCTGACGTGGGACGAGGGGCCGGTCTTCCAGGGCGCCGGAATCGCGCGGCACCAGGCCGACGCGCATCGGCTGCTCGACGAAGGCAAGGCCTACCTCGAGGACGGGGCGATTCGCTTCCGGGTGAGCCACGAGGAAGTGGCGTGGGAGGACGCGGTCCACGGATCGATCACGTTCCACGGGAAGGACCTGGAGGACTTCGTCATTCTCCGCACCGACGGGACGCCGGTGTACAACTTCGCCGTGGTCTCCGACGACATCGCGATGCGGATCACGCACGTCTTCCGTGGCGACGACCACATCTCGAACACGCCGAAGCAGATCCTGCTCTACCACGCGTTCGGCTCGCCGGTGCCCGTCTTCGGCCACGTGCCGATGATCCTCGGCACCGACGGCAAAAAGCTCAGCAAGCGCCACGGCGCCACCGCCGTCGCCGACTACCAGCACGAGGGGATCATCCCGTCCGCGATGGCGAACTTCCTCGCGCTGCTCGGCTGGAGTCCCGGCGGCGACCGGGAGCTGTTCTTCGACGTGAAGGAGATGGTCGAGGCGTTCACGTTCGAGGGGGTGCTCAAGAAGGCGGCGGTCTTCGACCCGCAGAAGCTGGAGTGGATGAACGCCGAGCATCTGCGCTCGCTCGGCGCGGAGCGGGTCGCCGGCATGATCGGCGATGCGCTGGCCGGCCTCGAGCCGGCGCAGGCCATCGCGCTGGTGGCGGCGGTGCTGCCGCGCGGCCGGACGACGCTGGACGTGGCGCACCGGGCGCGGCTGCGCGCAGGACTCGAGCCGATCGTTTTCGACGAGAAGGCCGCAGCCTACATGGCGAAGGACCCGGCCGGCTATCGCGCCGCGCTGGAGGCGGCGCGCACGTCACTCGCCGGGTTGGCCGAGTGGACGGCGCCCGCGCTCGACGCGCTCCTGCGGCAACTGGCCGCGGCGCAGGGGATGAAGTTGGGGGCGCTGATGCAGCCGGTGCGGATCGCGCTCACCGGCTCGACCGTCTCCGAGCCGGTCAACGAGCTGCTGGCGGTGGTGGGCCGCGACCTGGCCGGCCGGCGGCTGCGTGACGCAACTGAGCAGGCGGATCACCCAAGCCGTTGACTGATCGGCGGTTGCCCGTCGCCGGGCGGGCCGCCTAACGCTGCGCTGACGCCGCGCTCCTACTCTACGCTTCATGCCTACGACTCTACGGACAGCGCCCGCGCTTCTGGTCGCCCTGTCGATCGCCGCCCTGCTCGCTCCGGCGGGCAATCTCCGCGCCCAGAGCCCGGCCCCGCCGGGCGCCGCCGCCACGTACCTGGAGCGCTACCAGGAGATCGTCCACCTGGCGCCGGTGCCCGGGCAGGTCGCCCAGGTGAGCCACCTGGTGCTGACACGCGACGCCGGTCAGATCGTGCTCGAGCAGGGAACGCTCTACCTCCTCTCCCCCGTCGGCGGCCGGACGGTGGGTGCGGTGTTCGAAGGTCAGGGCCGCTTCACCTTCGCGCCGCCGCTCGCCGGGGAGCGCGCCGCCATGCGGCGGTTCCTCGACTCGACCCGCGTGGACGTCGCGATCACCGAGGCCATCCTGCTGTTCAGCGACTCGACGCTGGACCAGCTGCACGGCCTCGCCTTCGGCGCCGAGCGGATCCCGGGCGACGTGGGCGACCACGTGCGGGACTTGGTCGGATCGCTCAAGGGTCAGCAGGACGGCACGCTGGCCGACGAGGTCGCGGGTCCACTCCTCAATGCCGGGCGTGGCGACTTCTTCCTCGCTCGGGTGACGCGCACGCACGGCGAGCCGGTGCTGTTCGAGATCGACCCGAGCCGCCGGGAAGCCGTGCGCCTGCTGCACCCCGTGAGCCGCAGGGTCTGGGGCAGCGCCTGGGGGGTCGTGACGCAATTCCCGCTGCAGGCGCAGGCGTCGGGCACGGATGCCGCCGAGGACTACCGCAACGAGCTGCAGGTGGCGCGCTACACGATGGACGTCTCGATCTCCGAGGCGTTCAGCGGCGATCTGGCCCTCGCGGCGAGGGCCAGGCTGGCGCTGGTCGCGCGCGACGACGCGGGGCCCTGGTTCCGCTTCACGCTCGACTCCAAGCTCACGGCGGACTCGGCGCGCTGGGGCGCGGGAGCGACAACACCGCTCTTCAAGAGCCGGGGCGACGAGGTGCTGCAGGTGGAGGCGCCGCGCCGCTTCGACGCCGGGGACACCGCCACCCTCACGGTCTGGTACCACGGCGACATGATCGACCGCTTCGCCAACATGTTCTTCGTGGACCCGGGCGCTGCCTGGTATCCGGTCAACCGGCAGGGGTCACGCACCGCGAGCTTCGACCTCACGTTCCATAGCCCCGCCCGCTATCCGCTCATCAGCATCGGGGCGCGCACCGACTCCACGCGCGACGGCAACGTGGTCACCACCCACTGGGTGGCTGAACGCCCGACGCCGTTCGCGACCTTCAATCTGGGCTTGTTCGAGAACTACCACACCGACGAGCCAGGGGCCTCTTCGCTGGACGTCCTGTACTCCGAAGAGGCGCACCGGGAGATCCGCCAGCGCGCGGCTGCCCAGGGCGTGTTCCTCCTCGAGCAGAGCAACAAGCAGCAGCTCGTCGCCGGCGACGTCTCCAACGCGCTCAAGCTGTTCACCTTCCTCTTCGGCCCGAGCCCCTTCACCCACTTCTACATCACCGAGATCCCCTATCCCGAGGGCGTCTCGTTCCCCGGCATGATCGACTTCTCCTTCAGCACGTTCCAAAGCACGTCGCTGGACGGGTTCGACGAGTACTTCCGGGCCCACGAGACGGCGCACCAGTGGTGGGGCAACGGCGTGCTGCCCGGCACTTACCGCGATGCGTGGCTGAGCGAAGGCCTCGCGTCGTTCTCGGGGCTGTGGTACGTCCAGGCAGAACGCAAGCGCAGCGACGACTATTTCCGGTTCCTCGACGAGTACCGGTCCGACATCCTGAGGGCTAAGGCCGACGCGGGCGCGATCTGGGACGGCGACCGGTCGGCGACCAGCGCCGCGCCCCAGGGCTACCAGGTCATGATCTACGAGAAGGGCGCCTGGGTCTTCAACATGCTGCGCGTGTTGATGCTCGACCTGCGGGTGATGAGCGACGACCGCTTCATCGCGATGCTGCGCGACTACTACCAGACGTACAACGGCTCCGCCGCCTCGACCGGCGACTTCCAGCGCGTGGTCGAGCAGCACATCGGCATGCCGATGGACTGGTTCTTCGACGAGTGGATCAAAGGGACGGGGATCCCGACCTATCACGTGGCATGGACGAGCCAGAGCGCGCCCGACGGCAAGTACACGGTGCGGCTCCGGGTGCGGCAGGAGGGGGTGGACGCCGGGTTCCACATGCCGGTGCTCGTCGCCGTCGACCTGGGGGGCGGGCGCACGGCCCGGTTCCGCGTGGACGTCCAGGGGGACCGGACGGAGTACGTGAGCCCGCTCCTGCCCGCCGAGCCGAGGAGCGTCACCTTCAACGACCTGCACGCGGTGCTGGCCGACGTGAAGCCGGAACGCTGGTGAGGCCGCGTCAGTCGCGGGCCGGCGGGTGCTCCGATGCGGGAAGCGGCGCGCCCTCGCCCAGCCTCCAGGCGCGGCGCAGGAACGCGTCGCAGTGCCCTTCCTCGAGGAAGGCGCGGACGGCCTGGGCGGTGGCCGCGCGATCCATGCCCCACAGGCTGGCGCGCTTCTCCTCGCCGTCCCAGCGCCCCTGCACGAACACGCGGTCGTCGCGCCGGACGATCATGGGCAGGTCCTCGACGAGGCTCGCCGCCAGGGCGTTCACGCCGGGCCCCCCGATCGCCACCGCGGGACAGAGATGGAAGAGGCGGTTCTGGGCGAACCAGGCGTCGGAGACCACGACCGCGCCGCGGAACGCCTTCCCGTTGCCGCGGCGGTCGATCTCCGCCTTGAGACCGTAAGCGAGGGGGCGGTCGTGCATCTCCGCGGGGACCTCGATCCCGGTCACCACGAGGACGGTCTCGTCGGTATCGACGAGCTTCACGGTTGAGCCGGCTGGGGGTTGCCTTGCTGCTGCTGTTCCTGGTGCTCCTTTTCCTTGCGCTCGCGGATCTCGCGCACCGCCTGGCGGAACTCCTCGGCGTTCTCGGCCCGGGCCGCCGCGCGGAGGATGTCGGCGCGCATCGCCATGAACGCCTGGTTGGCCCGCGCCTGGTCGATGTTCCCCTCCGGCATCGAGAGGAAGGCCAGCACCGCGGTGGGGATCGTGAAGTCGCCGAGGTGCAGGCCCTTGGAATCGATGCCGTACGTCTTGCCGCCGACCTTGAACGTCCACGGCCGCGAGATGTACGGATTGGCGTTCGGATCCGGGGCCGGGTTCTTCTCGATGGAATCGGCGAGCGCGCGCATCCGCACGGCGACGGCCGAGTCGATGATGATGGACCGCGAGGACACTTCCTGCCCCGTCAGCGGATCCACCCACAGCCGGCCGTCGCCGAGCTGCGGGGTATAGTCCGTCACGCCGCGGGCGCCGCGCGCGGTGCGGGAGCCGCGCAACGCCACCGACGTGCTGTCGCGGCCGCCGGCGCCCGGCCGGAGCACCGCGACGCCGCTGTCGGCCGGCGGGAGCGCGGGCAGGGGCAGCGGCACCGCTGCCGGCGTGCCCGGCGCGCGACCCTCGCCGTCGCCCTCCCCGCGCCTGCGGGGGGCCGGTGTCGGTGGCGGCGCGGTGGGCAGGAACAGCACGATCTGTCGCTGGGATACGCCGGGCTCCCGCGTGCCCGTGGAGGGCGCGGGGGACGCCGCGGCCCAGAAGTGGCTCCATGACATGCTGGACTCGACGACGCTGGTCAGCACGACGAAATGCGCCACGACGGAGGCGACGAGCCACCATCGCGGCCCGGCGGAGCCCGCCGGCAGCGAAAACGACCTACGCTCGGGCAAGCACCCGGCCCATCCGCTCCGCGGCCTCGGCGAGCCGATCCTCGCCGACCGTGAGCGCCACCCGGAAGTATCCCTCGCCCGACGCGCCGAACCCGCTGCCGGCCATGACGACGACTCCTTCCTGCTCCAGCAGGGCCAGCGCGAAGTCCGCCGACTTGATCCCCTCGGGCAGCGGCACCCAGAGGTACAGCGTCGCGCGCGGCACGGCGACCTCGAAGCCGGCCGCGGTCAGCGCGCGCACCGCCGCGTCGCGCCGCCGCTCGAACCGCTCGACCGCCGCCCGGGTGAGGACCTCGGCCTGGTCCAGCACCACCGCCCCGGCGTGCTGGACGGCGAGGAACGGCCCCGTATCGTGATACGACTTGATCGTCGTCAACGCTGCGATCAGCTCCCGGTTCCCGATCGCCCAGCCGAGCCGCCACCCGGTCAGGGTGAACGACTTCGAGCAGGAGTGGAATTCCACGGCCACCTCGCGGGCGCCCTCGATCTCGAAGATGCTCGGCGCGCGGTAGCCGTCGAAGGTGATTTCGACGTAGGGGTTGTCGTACGCCAGCGCGATGCCGTACTCGCGGCAGACCGCCACCGTGCGCTCCAGGTACTCGCGCGGCGCCACGGCCGCCGTAGGATTGTTGGGGTAGTTCAGGTACACGAGGCTGATGCGCCGCAGCACGTCCCGGGGCAGCTCGCCGAGCTCGACGAGGAAGTCCGCTTCGGCCCGGAGCGGCGCGATGCGGGCCTCGGCGCCCGACGCGATCGCCCCGCCGATGTAGCACTGGTAGCCGGGCTCCGGCACGATGACGATCTCGCCGGGGTTGGTCGTGGCGAGCGCGAAGTGCGCCAGCCCCTCCTTGGAGCCGATGAGCGGGAGGACCTCCGCCATGGGGTCGAACGCGGTCCCGAAGCGCCGCTGGTGGTAGCGCACCACGGCTTCCCGGAACGCCGGCAGTCCGAGCTGGAAGCCGTACTTGCTCATGGCCGGATCGCGCAGCGCTTCAACCAGCGCCGCGGTGGCCTCCGCGGGCGGGGGCTCGACCGGATCCCCCGCGCCAACGTCGATGACGTCCACCCCGGCCGCCAGCAGCTCCCGCTTCCGGCGCGGGATCTTGGCGAGCGGATAGCCCGGGAATTGCCCGACACGCTTCGCGACGTGTGCCACGACGTCCCCTTGCGGATGGTGGTGGGCGCTCTTGCGGGCGCCGGCGCGGGCCCGCCCCGCCGCACCCCGGCACGGCGTCCCGCATGATACCCCGTCCGCCAGCTAATGTACGCCATCGCGGCGGCCCGCCCAACCCGGTCCCGGCCGCGACGGTGGAGGAGCATGCGGATGCCGCATTCTGACGACAAGGTCCCGCCTGTGGCGGGCACGTCCGCCCTCGGCGGGCCGGAGGCGCTCTACCGCGCCCTGTTCGACGGACATCCGATTCCCTTGTTGCTGTACGACGTCGCGACCCTGCGCCTCCTGGCCGCGAACGCCGCCGCGGTGCGCCAGTACGGGTACGAGCACCAAGAGCTGCTCGGCATGCTCATCACCGAGCTGCGCCCGCCGGAAGACGAGCCCGTCCTGCTGGCGCAGCTGGCGACGGTGCCGCCCGACGGCATCCGCCGCGGCGTGTTCCGTCACCGCCGCCGGGACGGCTCCCTGTTCCACGTGCGGATCACCTCGCACCCCGTGGACATCGGCGACCGCACGGCGCGCCTGGTGGTCGCCGAAGACGTGAGCGAGCGGGAGGCGATGGAACAGCAGCTGCGCCAGGGCCAGAAGATGGAAGCGGTGGGCCGGCTGGCGGGAAACATGGCCCACGACTTCAACAACCTGTTGACCACGATCCTCGCCACCTACGAGCTGATGGCGGGGGCCATCCCCGAGGGGTCGGAGCTGCGGGAAGACCTGGAGACCATCCACGGCGCGGCGGCGCGCGGCGCGTCCCTCACCGCCAAGCTGCTGGCCTTCAGCCGCCGCAAGCCGCTCGAGGTCCAGGCGCTCGACGTGGACCGACAGCTCGGGGAGTTCCATCGCCTGCTCCGCCGCCTGGTGCCCGAGAACGTCGAGCTGCGGCTGCACCTCGGCGCGGAAGGCGCGGCCGCGAGGGCCGACCCGGGCGCGGTGGAACAGATCGTCATGAACCTCGTCACCAACGCGTGCGACGCGATGCCCGGCGGCGGCCGGCTGGAAGTCACGACCGCCAGCGCCGCGCTCGACGAGGAGTTCTGCCGCGGCCGTCCGGGTTCCGCGCCGGGGGACTACGTGGCCGTCGCGGTGCGCGACAGCGGCGCGGGGATGGACGAGGAGACCCTGCGGCGCCTGTTCGAGCCGTTCTTCACCACCAAGGCGGTCGGCAAGGGCACCGGGCTCGGCATGGCGATGGTGTACGGCCTCGTGAAGCAGCAGGGCGGGTACCTGGACGTCGCGAGCCGCCTTGGCGCCGGCACCACCGTGACGGTGTTCCTGCCGCGCACCCACGGCGCGGCGGCGGCGCCGGTCGCGCCCGCGGAAGCGCCCACCCGCGGCGCCGGCGAGACGATCCTGCTCGTCGAGGACGAGCCGGCGCTGCGCCGCGCGGCGACGCGCGTGCTGACGCGGTCGGGCTACGCGGTGCTGGGCGCCGCCGACGGGCGGGAGGCGCTCGACATGGTGGAGCGGGGGGCGAGGGCGGACCTCGTCATCACCGACATGGTCATGCCGCGGCTGGGAGGGAGCGACCTGATCCGGGAACTGCGCCAGCGCATCGGCGGGATCCCGGTGCTGGTCACCTCCGGCTACCCCGGCCGCAACGGCGAGGCGCCGGCGGAGGTGCCCGCCGGCGCGCACTTCCTCGCCAAGCCGTGGACCACCGTCGAGCTGCTGGCGGCGGTGCGCCGCGCCCTCGCGGCGCGGGAGCCTACCGCGCCGCCGTCCTGACCGGGTTGCGCAGCACTCCGACGCCGGGCATCTCGACCTCGACGACGTCGCCGGCCACGAGCGGCCCCACGCCCGCCGGCGTGCCGGTGGCCACGAGGTCCCCCGGCTCGAGCGTCATCACGCCGGCGATCCAGGCGAGCAGGGCCGGGATCCCGAACACCATCTCCGCCGCCCGGCCGCGCTGGCGCTCCGCGCCGTTCACGCGGCAGGCAACTTCCAGCGCCGCCAGGTCGAGCTCGGGGCCCACGGGCAGCACGCGCGGCCCCACCGGGCAGAAGGTGTCGAAGCCCTTGGCCCGGGTCCACTGCCCGTCGCTGTTCTGCAGGTCGCGCGCCGTGACGTCGTTGACGCACGTGACGCCGGCGATGGAGGCGCGGGCCGCGCGCTCGTCGCCGCCCCGGAGCCGCGAGCCGATCACCACCCCGATCTCGCCTTCGTGCTCGACCCGCCGCGACGCCGCGGGCAGCACGATCGCCTCGCCGTCTCCGATCACCGCGGAAGGCGGCTTGAGGAAGATGAGCGGGTGATCGGGCACGGCGTTGCCCAGCTCCTTGGCGTGCTCGACGTAGTTGCGGCCGACGCAGACGATCTTACCCGGGACGTACATGGCTCCCGCCTCCTCCCTTCCCCGCGTGAGAGGTGAGCAGTGAGAGGTGAGACGCTGAAGCGAGAGGTGAGGGGTCGAACGGCGTGAGAGGACGCACCCTCTCACTTCGTCTTCTCACCTTTCCCTTGAACCTCTCACGTCTCACCTCTCACCTCTCACCTCTCACTCAGAGATCACCTCTCACGCCGTGCAGTTCGAAGAACGCCTCGATCTCCGATAGCAAGTTGGGCCACGGCCCCACGATGCGGTGCGCGTCGGGCAGGCCCTCGAGCAGCGCGCCCCCGTAGCGTTTCCGCACCACCCGCGGGTCCATCAGCACCACGACCCCCACGTCGCCGCGCGAGCGGATCAGGCGGCCGAAGCCCTGCTTGAGCTTCAGCGCGGCGAGGGGCACCAGGTAGTCCTGGAACGGGTCGCCGCCGTCCGCCGCGACGGCCTCGCAGCGCGCCGCCGTCATCGGCTCGGTCGGGACGCGGAAGGGGAGCTTGGCGATCAGCAGCGCCCGCAGCGCGGGGCCCGGCACGTCCACGCCCTCCCAGAACGAATCGGTGCCCAGGAGGATGGCGGAGCCCGCCTCGCGGAAGCGCCGCAGCAGCTGGTCGCGCGGCCCCTCGCCCTGCACCAGCAGCGGCCAGCGGCCGGCGAGGTCGGCACGCGCCTTGAGGGCCGCCGCGGCCTGGCGCAGCGCGCGATGGCTGGTGAACAGCACGAACAGGCCGCCGTCGGCCGCGTGGGCGAGGTCGGCCGCGATCTCCGCGACGCGGGCCCCGTGGCCCTCGACGTCGTCGCGCGGCTCGGGCACGTCGTCGGGGATCGCGAACACGCACTGGTCGCGGTAGTTGAAGGGCGAGGGCAGCACTTCGCGCGGCCCGCCGAGCGCCGGCGCGCGGTCGAGCCCGAGCCGCCCCGCCAGGAAGTCGAACGTGCCGCCCGCGGCGAGCGTCGCGCTGGTGAGCACCACCGTCTCCACGCGGTCGAACAGCAGCTCCCGCAGCAGCGGCGCCACCTCCAGGGGCGCGGCGGCGAGCGCCAGGTGCGCGGCGCCCCTCCGCTCCAGCCAGCGCACCGACGGCGGCGCGCCGGCGGCGGGCCGCAGGGTCGCGCGCACCGCGTCGAGCGCCCCCTCGAGCCGCGCCGCGATGCCGCGCAGCTCGCCGGCCAGCGACGCGATGCGCTCGGCGGGCTCGGCGTCGGCGCCCAGGCGGTCCACCAACGACAGCAGCGACTCCCGCAGCAGGCTCACGCCCAGCGCGAAGCCGTCGAGCGCCTCGGCGAGCCCTCCGGCCCACACCGGGTCGTCGCCGAATCCGTCGCCGAGCCGCACCACGTTGTCCGCCTTGCCGGCGAGGTAGGCGTCGAGGAGGCGGAACAGCTGCTCCGCCCCGCGGCGGGCGTCGGCGAGCGCGGGCGCGACGCGGCCGGTCACGACGTCGAGGGCGGCCTCGCGCAGCACCTCGTCCGCGTCGCCGGCCAGCGCGGCCCTGAGCGCCGGGAGCACGCCCCGGTTGGCCCTCTCCAGCCGGCCGAACAGCCGCTCGACGCCGCGCGAGCTGGCCTGGTGGCCGAGGTGGTCGGCCGCGGTGTCCTCGAGGTGGTGCGCCTCGTCGAGGATGAGGCGCCGGTACGGCGGCAGCACCGCCGCATCCTGCCAGTTGCCCTGCGCCCCGCGCACCGCGAGGTCGCTGGCCAGGAGGTGGTGATTCACGACCACCACGTCGGCGTCGGCCGCGGCGCGGCGCGCCGCGAACACGAAGCAGCGCTCGAACCGCGGGCAGTGGAGCCTGGTGCACAGATCCGACTCCGCCGCCACCTCGTCCCACAGGTCGGGACTCGGCGAGAAGGCGAGATCGGAGAGGCTGCCGTCGGCGGTGCGCGACGCCCACGCCGCCACGGCCTCCAGCTCGTCCCGGCGGTCCGGCTCGAGCAGCGTGCCCACGCCGCGCGCGGCCTGCTCGAGCCGCGTGAGGCAGACGTAGTTGCGCCAGCCCTTGAGGAGCGCGTAGCGCACCGGGCGCTGCCGGCTGCCGAGCGCGCGGGCGAGGAGGGGCAGGTCCTTCCCCACCAGCTGCTCCTGGAGGTTGATGGTGTTGGTGGACACCACCGTGCGCTCGCCGTTGGCCGTCGCCCAGGCGATCGCCGGCGCGAGGTAGGCGAAGCTCTTCCCCACGCCGGTGCCCGCCTCCAGCACGGCCACCCCGCCCTCGTTGTAGGTGTCGGCGATGTACGCCGCCATGTCGCGCTGCGCCTGGCGGTCCTCGTGCGCCCCCAGCTCGACGGCCACGGCGCCGCCGGGCGCGAGCAGCTTCGCCACCGCGATCGGGTCGAGCGGCTCGTGCTCCCGCGCGCGCGGCACCTCGACCACGACGTACAGCGCCGTGGCGTCGTTGTTCACGATCCCGAAACCGATGCCGCCGTCGTGCAGCCGCACCGCCACGTCGAGATCGGCGTTCGACGGCTCCAGCACGCCGCTGGGATGGTTGTGCAGCACCATCTGGCCGCGCCCGGCGACGCCGGGCAACGCCAGCACCGCGTCCACCGTGCCGCGCGCCGCCACCGCCGCCCCGGTCAGGGTCCCGTCGGGCGCCACGTCGGCGACGAAGGACACCTCGCGCCCGCCCGCGGCGGCGATCGCGCCGGCGACCGCCTCCCGCACGGCGGCGGCGAGACGCCCGTCCGTCACGTCTTCAGTTCGCGCTTCTTGGCGGCCGGGAACAGCACGTTGTTCAGGATCAGCCGGTAGCCGGGAGAGGTGGGATGCAGGGAGAGGTCGGTCGCCGCGGCGCCGATCTGGTGCTCCGGGTCCTCGGGATCGTGTCCGCCGAGATAGGTCCAGGTGCCCTGGCCGAGGTCGCCGTGGATGTACTTCACCCACGGCGCGCCGGGCTCCTCCGCCAGGATCGTGTCGGCGGCCTTGAGGGTGTGGCGCGTGAAGCTGGTCGTGACGCCGTAGAAGTCGGGGATCACCTGGCGGTGGCACTGCACCAGCATCGTGTACACCGGGTCGATCTTGGCGCTGAAGTTGAACAGCTCGAACGCGCCCAGCGGCTGGCGCCGCGCCGGATTGTTGACCTGGTGGCCGTCGATGTCCGAGAACACGGGGATGCGGGGATCCATCTCCAGGTGCGCGTTCTGGCACGCCATCGCCTGCGTCCAGTCCAGCCTGGCGTCGGCGTCGGGGTCCATCGGCGTGCCGTCGGCGAAGGCGGCCGCGATGTCCACGTCGTGCGCGGCGAGGGCGAGCTCCAGCGTCTCGGTCGCCGCGCACATCGCGAACAGGAACTTGCCGCCCTCCACGAAGCCGCGGATGCGGCGCGCCACGGCCTTCTTCAGCGCCGGCACGGTGGCGAAGCCGAGCTGGCGCGCCGCCGCCTGGTTGGCCTGGACCATGTCCGCGAGCCACGGCGCCCCCGCGTACGTGAGGTAGAACTTCGAGTACTGGCCCGTGAAGTCCTCGTGGTGCAGGTGCAGCCAGTCCAGGCCGGCGAGGCCACCGCCGAGCACCTCGGGGTCCCAGACCCTGGTGAACGGGATCTCGGCGTAGCGCAGCACCATGGTCACCGGGTCGTCCCACGGCGGCGCGAACGGGGGCGCGTACACGCCGACGCGCGGCGCCCGCTCGAGCGGGATGGTGTCCATGTTGTGCTGCTCGATCGTGCCGCGGATGTCCACCACGTCGGCCTCGCTCACGTCGGTGAGCGTCACGCCGGCCAGTGTGGCGGCCCGGCGGACGTCCGGGTCGTCGGGGACGAAGAACGAGCCGCCGCGGTAGTTCAGCAGCCACTCGGTGTGGCCGCCGCGCTGCACGGCGGCGTAGGCGATCCCGTACGCCTTGAGGTGGTTGGTCTGCGCGTCGTCCATGGGGATCAGCACCGGGGCGCCGCCCTGCCGCCGGCCCGCCGGCCCGTGCCGCCGTGCCCCCGCGCCCCCGCGCCCCCACAGGGCCATGCCCGCGAGGCCGGCGAGCCGCTCCAGAAAGCCGCGGCGCTTCACGACGCGGGCACCAGGCCGCGGACCCGGTCCAGCTCGCGCCGCGCTTCCGGCACGAGGGCGCTCCGCGGGTGCGCCAGGATCATCGCCTCGAGCCGCGCCTCGGCGCCGCGCAGGTCGCCGCGGTCGGCCAGCGCGCGGGCCACGGCCAGCTCCGCCTCCGGGGCCACGGCCGCGGACGGGAACCGCCGCGCGACCTCCACCCACAGGCTGTCGGCGCCCGCGGCGTCCTGGCCGGACGCAGCGTAGCGCGCCGCCCAGGCCAGCAGCGTCGGCTGGGCTTCGCCCGTGTCCGCGGCCATCGTGCGGGCCACGGCCGCCAGCGCCCGCGACGCGCCCAGCGAGTCGCCGCGCTCGGCCAGGAGCAGCGCCGCGCCCAGCGCGGGCAGGGTGTCACGGTCCACCGCGTCCAGGAGCGCCACCGTCGCGGCGCGCCGCGCCGCCGCGCGCGGCTCGCCGGTGCGCGCCCCCGCGGCCGCGAGCAGGCGCTTCCCTTCCCCCAGCGCTCCGCGGTACACGGCCGCCCAGCCGCGAACCTCGTCCGCCTCGAGCGAGCCGTCGCCGGCCACCGCGCGCACGGCGCTGTCCGGTGCGCCGAGGCGGAGCCAGCCGCGGGCGATCTCCCGGCCGAGCAGCGCGCGCTGGCTGACCGTGAACGCCGACGAGTCGGCCGCGAGCAGCCGCGCGGCGGCCGCGGGGTTCCCGGCCCGCACCTGCAGGTCCACCATCGCGCCCAGGGCGGACGAGCGCGTGGCCGAGTCGGGGGCCGCGTCCGCCAGGGCGCGCAGCGCCCGCCCCGCGGCCGCGTCGTCGCCCGCCGCCGCGTACGCCCGCGCGCTCGCGATCCGCGCTTCGACGGCGTCGTCGGGAGCGAGGCCCTGCGCCAGCGCGTCCCACGCCGCCGCCGCCGCCCGCTGGGCGTCCACGCCGTCCAGCTCGCTCGCCCGCTCGGCGAACTGCCGCAGCACGTCGGCTCGCGCCTGCCCGGCCGGCGGCAGGTCGCCCTGGAGCAGCGCCCACGCGTGACCCGCCTCGTTCCATCCGAGCAGCAGGTTCGCCGCCAGCCGCCGCCCGGCCGCCGCGGCGTCGCCCGCCCCCGTCAGCGCCTGCAGCACGCCGTCGCGCTCGGCCGGCGGCGCGGCGTGGAGGCTGAACACGGCCGCGTCGGCCAACGGCGGATCCAGCATCACGCCCGTGCGCCACTCCGCCGCCGCGCTCGACCACTCCCCGAGCAGCACCTCCGCCTGGGCCATCTCGTTGGCCAGCACCGTCGGCTGGTGCAGCCGCCGGCGGGCGAGCACCACCGCGTCGCGCGCGTCCGCCACCCGCCCGAGTCTCAAGCTGTAGCGGGCCCACTCGCGGTACGGCGCCGCGCTGCGCGGGTCCACCGCGGCCCAGTGGCGCAGCACGGCCGCCGCGAGCGAGTCGTCGCCGGCGGACCGCACGGCGCGCAGCTCCACCCCCCAGGCCGCGGCGTCGCCGCTGTCGGCGGCCAGCGCGCGCTCGGCGTAGGGGCGAATCGAATCCCGCCACCCCGCCTGCGAGCCCGCGCGCTCCAGGCCCAGCAGCGCCACGTCGTTGCCCGGCTCTCCGCGCAGCACCATCGCGTACAGCGCCGCGGCCTGTACGTTGTAGCCGTCCTGCTCCAGCTGGAGCGCCCGCCCGACCAGGTCCTGCGCCGCGGCGCCGGCCGGCACCAGCAGCGCCAGCAGGCCGAGCAGCCGGGCCGCCGCCGCTCCCATGTGCCGCCTAGCGATCCTGGCCATTGATCCGCCGGAAGTAATCCAGCACCATGGCCCGATCCGCCGGCGTGAGCGTCTTGAGCTGCTCCCAGCCCGGGACGGGGTAGCGCAGCGCCGCCTCGCGCGGCACGGCACCATTCGGCACGTGCACCAGGTCCTGTCGCCCGGTCGTGCTCTGGCGCTGCGCGTCGGTCTCGTCGCCGGTGAGACTGCGCCCGGCGTCGAGCATGTGGCGGAACAACCGCTGCTGGCGCTCCAGCGTCGCGGCGTCGAGGTGGCCGGCGTCGAGCCGGTCGGCCAGCTGCCGCGCTTCGGGCGCGAGCTGCTCGGGGTGTCCCGGCAGGCCCAGGCCGCCGAGCCGCTCCAGCTGGTCGGCGAGCGCACGTTGCCGGGCGGCGATGGCACGCAGCTGCTGCAGCACCGCGTCCGGGACGCCGCCCGGGCCGAACATCGGGAGCATGCCATCCAGCTGGTCGTTGATGCCGCCCTGCGCGCGCGCCATGGCCGCGAGCCGCTGGAGCGCCTCGGCCAGGCCGGAGCCGGACTGCGCGCCGGCCACGTCGCCCTCCGCCTGCCGGATCTCGAACGCCACGGCGGCGAGGGCCTGCGCCGCGCCCTGCGCGTTGGCCGCCGCCTGGCCGGGATCGGCCCGCGGGCCCTCCAGCGCGCGGCGCGACTGCTCGACCTGCTGCCGGGCCGCGCCCAGCGCCGCGCCCAGCCGCGGCGGGACGAGCGCGTTGCGCCCCGCTGCGGCTCCGAGGCTGCGGGTGATCTGGTCCACGCCCTGCTCCAGCGACGCCTGGCGCCCGGCGGGATCGCCCGAGGCGTCGCCGCGGCGCAGGCGATCGGCGACGCCCTGCTCCGACATGGCGAGCCCCACGGTCTCCGCCTCGGCGTCGCGCAGCGTCTTCACCACTTCCGCCCGCCACCGCGAGGACATCTGCCGGCGCTGCGCGCGCAGCGCCTCCGGCACGGGATCGAGATCGCTCGCCGCCGCTTCGCCCTGCCGCTGCGCTTCGCCCTGCTCCGCCGCCGACATCGCCGCCGCCGCCTGCGTCATGCGGCTCGCGGCCTGCTTCACCTGCGTCGCGCCCTTCGACACCGCGGCCGCCGTCGCGGTGTCGCCGCGCTGCGCGAGCGTCGGGCCCATTGCGTCGAGGCCGGCGCCCAGCGAGTCCGCTTGGCGTCGCAGCCCTTGCTGCTCCGCGGCCGCGGCGGCCGTGTCGCTCCCCTGCCGCGCCGGCGCCCGCTGCGCCCACTGCCGCTCGGCGTTCCGCAACGCCTCCGCGTTCTGCGCGTACGTCTCCAGCGACCCCTCCAGCGCCGCGCGCTCGAACAGCTCGGCGCTGCGCTGCAGCTGGCTCCGCAGGTCGCGCTGCGCGTCGGCCAGGTGCCGCAGCGCCTGCTGCACCGCCTCCGGGTCGAGCCGCTCCAGGGCCTGCCGCAGCTCCTCCAGCCGCGCCGCCATGTCGGGCGTGATGGCCGCCTTGAGCAGCGAATCGAGCTGCCGCAGCTGCTGCTGCCAGCCGGGATCGTTCAGCCCCGCGTCCGAGGCCGCCTGCGCCACCCGCTGCAGGGCCTGGCGCAGCGAGTCGGCCCGGTCCAGCAGGCGCTGCTGCTCGTCGCGGACCCGCCCGGCTTCCTGCGCCTGGTTGAACTTGAGTGCGCCGTCGCCGGGCTGCGGTCCCGCCCCCGGCGCCGCCGACTCCTCGGCGCCCGCCGACGCGTCGGCGCCGCGGATGCGCTGCGCGGCGAGGTCCTGGGTCCGGCGGGCAAGCGCCGCCTGGTCGCCCGCCAGGCTCGACGCCTGCTGCGCGAGGCTGTCCACCCCCGTGCGCACCGCGTCGCGCAGCTCCGACATGGTGCGCAGGCGGATGGCATACTCGCGGCTCTCGCCCACGTGCGGCCGCGGCGCTCGGTCCGTCGCGCGCGCGAACAGCCGCAGGGTGTCGCCCGGGAGGAGCCCGCGGCCGTTCATGTCCAGCAGCAGGCTCTGGACGGCGTGGTCCGCCCCCGCCATCCCCTGCACCGTGTCCACCACCCGGGCGCCCACCACTCCCAGCCGGCTGACGCGCCAGCTCACGACCTCCACCGTGCCGAGGGCGTGGTCGTCGTGCGCGTCCACGACCAGCGGCAGGTGGAGATCCAGCGGCGCCGCCGTGTCGGCGCCGGGCACGGGCAGCGACACGGTCGGGGCGCTGTCCGGCACGGCCGCCACGTGGAGCACCGGAAGCGGTGCCGGGAACGGCGCGCCGCCGGAGTCGGCGAGCGCGAGCGTCCACACCGCCGAGGCCCGCACGTCGAGCGAGCCGCGGAACGTCCGGCCCTCGGCGGCCAGCGGCTCCCGCTCCCGCCCCGCCGTGAGCGCGGCCGAGCTGAGCGGCGTGCTGGTGGCGCCGCGGAGCGCGAGCACCGTGCCGACGGGGAGCGCGACCGCGCCGGAGTCGGGCGGCAGCACCTCGTCGTCCCGTTCCAGGTAGGCGGGATAGTGGGCCGTGACGGTGAAGTCCGTGACGAACGCCGGCTCGACGACGCCGATGTGCACCGTGTCCGACGTCGCGCGGCCCGACGTGGCGAACACGAACGCCGGCGCCGTGACGTCGGCGAGGCGCGCGATCGCCGAGCCCGGCCCGGTCGCGCGCACGGGCACCGCGCGCCACGTCTCCCCGGTCTCGCGCTCGTGCAGCACGATCCGCCACGGCGACGCGGTGCGCATCCGCACCTCGACCGCGCCGCCGCTCGGGACGCGCGCCGGCGTCACGGCGATCTCGACCCGCGCCCGGAGCGACGCCCGCAGCGCGCCGATCGGCGCGGCCAGCGGGGCGGCGGCGCCGCCGGCGAGCCACAGCGCCCCCGCCGCGCCGCCGCCGGCGAGGGCGAGCGCGGCCGCGCGCTCCCGCACCCGCTGCGCGAGGACGCGGGCCGTTTCCGGCGCCCAGGCCGTCCCCCGGTCCGCGCCCGGCAGCGCCGCGGCCAGGCGGGCGCCCGCGCGCTCCGCCAGCGCCGGCGAGGTCCCCGCCGGCACGGCGAGCGCGGCGTCCACCACGCCCACGAACGCGCCGCGGCGCAGCGCCCGCTCCCGCTCGACCAGCGCCGCCGTCTCGCGCAGCGCGTCGCCGCCGCCGCGCCGGGCCCGCAGCGCGCGCCGCGCCGCGGCGCCGAGGATCAGCACCCCGGCGACCCACACCGCGAGCGGCGCCCACCCCAGCCAGCGGAACGCGCCGGCGCGCGCGCCCAGCGCCGCCACCGCCACCAGCGCCAGCGTCGCCGCGCCCGCGCCCAGCAGCGCCGCCGCGGCCCGCCGCCGCGCCAGCGCGTCCCTGAGCCGCGCCAGGTCGTCCAGCAGCGGGCTCACGCCCCGCCGCTCACCGCGTACACGAACAGGTTCACCCCCATGCGGATCGCCAGCTCCCGGATCGGCGCCGGATCGTGGTGCACGTCCGGGTCCTCCCAGCCGTCACCCAGGTCCGACTGATAGGAATAGTAGAGCGCCAGCCGCCCGCCGATGAAGAACCCGAACCCCTGGGCCGGCAGGCCGTCGTGCTCGTGGATCTTGGGGATCCCGCGCGGGAAGTCGTACACGACGTGGTAAATCGGATGGCTCAGCGGCACGTCCACGAACGGCTCGCCCGGGAAGACCTTGGCGATCTCGCGCCGGATCGACTTGTCCATGCCGTAGCAGTCGTCGGCGTGCAGGAACCCGCCGCCCTCGAGGTGGCGCCGCAGGGCCCGCACGTCGTCGGGCGACCACAGCACGTTGCCGTGCCCGGTCATGTAGAGGTACGGCACGTCGGGCAGCATCGGGTCCGTGAGTCGGACCACGCGCTCGCGGTCCGTCGTCTCCAGGCTGGTGCGCTCGCGGATGGCGCGCAGCAGGTTGGGCAGCGAGGAGGGATTGCCGTACCAGTCCCCGCCACCGTCGTAGTGCACGCGGCCGATGGTCAGCGGGGGCACGTCCTCACCCTGTCAGCAGGCGGTAGGCGTCGTGACGCGAGATGCCGAGTCGTCGGGCCAGCTCCTTGGCGATGGCACTCGGCGCGCCGCCGCCGGCCCGGAGCGCCGTGACCAGCTCGCGCACCTCGCCCCGCTCCGGAGAGGCGGACGCGGCACCCGCCCCGTCCGCCGCGCGCGGCGCGCCGCCCACGACCACCGTGATCTCCCCGCGCGGAGGGTGCTCCCGGTAATACTGGGCCAGCGCGCCCACCGTTCCGCGCCGCACCTCCTCGTGCAGCTTGGTCAGCTCCCGCGCCACCGCGGCCGGCCGCTCCGGCCCGCAGCACGCCGCGAGGTCGTCGAGGAGCGCCACGGTCCGGAGCGGCGCCTCGTAGCACACCGCCGTCCACGGCTCGGCCGCGAGGCGCGCCAGCTGCTCCTGCCGCCCCGTGCCCTTGCGCGGGAGGAACCCCACGAACACGAACCGGTCGGCGGGAAACCCCGACGCGGCGAGCGCGGCGAGCACCGCCGCCGCGCCCGGCACCGGCACCACCGCGATCCCGCGCTCGTGGGCGCGCGCGGCCAGGGCCGCCCCCGGATCGGCGACGCCCGGCGTGCCGGCGTCGGTCACGTACGCCACGTCCTCGCCCGCCTCCACGCGATCCAGCAGCCGCTCCAGCGCCGCGGGCCGGCTGTGCGCGTGCAGGCTCACCAGCGGACGCGCCACCTCGTAGTGCGCCAGCAGGCGGCGCGTCCGCCGGGTGTCCTCGGCCGCCACCACCGCCACGCCGCGCAGCACCTCCAGGCCCCGAAAAGAAAAATCCCCCAGATGGCCGATGGGGGTGCTGAGGACGTAGAGCTTCCCGGCGCTCACGACTGGATGCGCCAGGGCAGCTTCTCGAAGAACCCCACCGCGCCGAGCGCGAAGCGGTGCTCGTGCGCCGACTGGCGCAGCAGTCGCGGCGCGCTCTGGGGCGCCAGGACCTCCAGCTCGCCGAGCACCTCCCGGGTCCACGCCGCGACGCCGTCGGCCAGCAGCGCCGGCTCCAGCACCGGATCCGGCTGCTCCGCGTCGCGCGGCCCTCCGACGGAGCCCAGCGCGGCGTGCTGCGGCAGCAGCCGCTGCCGCACCCGCTCCGCCCGCTTCGCACCCTCGCCCGGCGCCTCCCGCTCCATCAGGTCGGTGAGGTCCCAGACGTAGCGCCGGAACATGGCGATCATCGCCGGCGGCGCCTGGAGCGGCAGCTCCCGCGGCGGGTCGTAGAGCCGCACCACCACGTGCGGGAGCGGCTCCGGCGGGACGGAGCGGAACAGGCGGGCCACGCAGCTCAGCGGCGGCTCGTCGGGCAGCTTGTCGGAGAAGTGGCCCGAGGCGAACCGGCCGTCCTTGACGAGGAGGTAGTTCACGCGGCCGTTGGAGATCAGCTCCAGGAGCCCCGACCAGCGCCGCTCGAACAGCGTCTTGAACACCGATTCGGGCGTGCGCGGATCGATCGCGATGGGCAGCGGCGGCCGGGTGGCCGTCGCGTACATCGCCGAGAGGAGGCCGGGGGCGGCCTCGTGGAAGGCGATCTCGCCCCGCTCCGACTCGGCGCGCACCCGGCGCAGCGCCTCGGCGATGGCGATCGGGACGCGGCCGGCGGGCGTGAGCATCGCGGCGTTGACTACGTCGCCGCCCAGGAAGAACAGCAGCACCACCTCGTCGGGCAGGTATGCGGCGAGGTAGGCGTCCACCTTGCCGTCCCGGTCCTTCTTGCTGAAGGCGATGAGCCCGTCGAGCGCGACGTAGGCCGCCCGCGAGCGGCACAGCAGCACCAGGTCGTGGGGGAACCGCAGGTCCCACAGCCGGGTGGCGGTGTCCGTCAGCATGGCGGTCGAGGAGCGCATGGTCGGCCTAGAGGTGCTGCGCGATCTTCCCTACGAGGTGGGCCTTGGGCACCGCGCCGATGATCGTGTCCACGTGCTGGCCCCCTTTGAAGAAGAGCAGCGTCGGGATGGAGCGGACGTTGAAGCGCATCGGCGTCTGCTGATTGGCGTCCACGTCGAGCTTGGTGATCCTGAGCTTGCCCGCGTACTCCACGGCGATCTGGTCGAGCACCGGCGCGATGATCCGGCAGGGACCGCACCACTCCGCCCAGAAATCCACCAACACCAGGCCCGGCTGCTGCTCGACTTCGGCCTGGAAGGTCCCGTCCGTCACCGCCGTCGCGTGCGACCCTGCCATGTCTTCCGACTCCGGGTTAGAATGTTCGCGTGCTCCCGCCCGAACTGCAGCGCCTGGCCGGCGTCCGCCTCGCCCACGTCGGGGTGGCGGTGCGGAGCCTCGAGGACGCCGTGGGCTTCTACCGCGACGTCCTCGGCTTTGCGGCCTCCCCCCCGGAGACGGCCGACGGCGCGACCATCGTCGTCCTGGCGGCCGGGGAGGACCGGATCGAGCTGCTCGCCTCGAGCGATCCCGCCACGCCGATCGGCAAGTACCTCGCGCGCCACGGCCCCGGCATTCACCATCTCTGCTTCCGCGTCCCCGACCTCGACGCCGCGGTGCGGCGTTGCCGGGACGGCGGCTACCGGCTCATCGACGCGGTCCCGCGCCCCGGCGCCGACGGCCGGCGGGTCGCATTCCTCCACCCGAAGGCGACCGCGGGCATCCTGCTCGAGCTGTCGGACTAAGGGGGGGTGGGGCCGGAGCCCCCGCCGGGCAGCAGCGCGTCGAGCTCGATCTTCTGCACGAGCCAGCCGCCGGACGCTTGCTCGTAGACGGTGATCGGCACCGCGTGCCCGCGGTCGCCGCGGAACAGGTCGAGGTGCAGCAGGCGCTTCCGGGGCTCGCCCGGCACCGGCTCGGTGCCCAGCACGTGGACCGAGTCGCCCCGCAGCAGGCGCTGGATGATGGCCATCCGCTGCTCCCGCGTCTGCGGGTCGTGCATGGTCACAGCGACGGGGCCTTTCTCGTCGCCGAACAGCTGGGCCATGCGGCGGAGGTCGTCGGCGTTGACGGCGGCCAGGAACTGCCCTACCGTCGCCTCGGGGGAGGCGGGGGCCGGGGGCATGGGAACCTGGGGTCGGCCGCAGGCGGCGACCGCGCCGAGGAGCAGGAGCGCGAGGCAGCGGGGCGAGGGGGTCACGAAGGCGAAGCTAACCGCCGCCCGAGGAGCGAGCAAGCGTGAGACTGTACGTCAACATCGATCACGCCGCGACGGTGCGGCAGGCGCGCCGCACCGACGAGCCGGACCCGGTGCGCCTGGCCGTGCTGGTCGAGCAGGCGGGCGCCGACGGGATCACCGTGCACCTGCGGGAGGACCGCCGGCACATCCAGGACCGCGACGTCGAGCTGCTGGCGGCGACGGTGCGGACGGTGGTCAATCTCGAGCTCGCGGCAACCGGGGAGATCCTGGGGATCGCGGAGCGGCTGCGCCCGCACCAGGCCACGCTGGTGCCGGAGCGGCGCGAGGAGATCACCACCGAGGGAGGCCTGGACTGCGTGGCCGGCGCCGCGCGCCTCGGCGGGGCGCTGGGCCGGCTCGCGGCGGCGGGGATCCGGACCAGTCTGTTCATCAGCGCCGACGGCGAGGCGGTGGCCGCGGCGGGCGCGCTGCGGCCGGCGGCGGTGGAGCTGCACACCGGGCGGTGGGCGCACGAGTGGCGGGGCACGGGCGGGCCGGCGGCGCTGGCGGAGCTGGAGGCCGCGGCCCGGCAGGCCCGCGCCCTGGGCCTGGCGGTGCACGCGGGCCACGGGCTGACCTACGAGAACGTCGGGCCGGTGGCGGCGCTGGCGCAGATCGAGGAGCTGAACATCGGCCACAGCATCGTCAGCCGGGCGATGTTCGTGGGCATCGAGCGGGCGGTGCGCGAGATGCGCGAACGAATTGACCGCGCCCGCGGCGCGCCGTAGCTTCGCAACGCGATGGCGGACCTCCGATGACCCACGCGATCGGCATGCTCGATTTCTTCGTGCTCGAGGCGGGCGAGTACCTCGAGCGCCTCGACGCGCTCGCCCAGGCGCCGGCCGCAGGCGCGTGGCCGGGGGCGGAGGAGTTCGTGCGGATCGTGCGGGCCTTCCGCGGCGGGGCGCTGATGGCGGGCCAGACCGCCATCGCGCGGGCGGCGCAGGGCCTCGAGGTGGCGAGCCGCGCCGTGCGCGACGGCCGGATCGCCTGGGACGAGCGGGTGCGCGGCGACGTGGTCCGCGCGGTGGACGACGTCACGGTGCTGGTGCGTCGCGTGCGCACGCCCGCGGCCGGCGACGCCGCCCGCGCCGGCGCGCTCGGCGCCGCGCTCGAGCAGCTGGCGGGCCGCCCGGCGGCGGCGGCGCGGACCGCGGGAGCGGGCGGCGGGCTCGACGCCGGCGGCCGCGCGTTCGTGGCCCGCGAGGCGTCGGCCATCGCGAGCGCGCTCGACCGCGCGGCGCGCGACCTCGCGACCGACCCGTCCAGCCGAACGGCCCTGGCCGGCGTGACGCCCGCCATGTCCGCGCTGCGGGGCGTGGCGGTGCTCAACGACCTCCCGCCCCTGGCCGACGTCCTCGTCGGCGTGGAGGGCGCGGTGAAGGAGGTGTTCGCCACCTCGGGCTGCGTGGGGCCCGACGTGCCCGCCCTGTTCGACGCCGGCGCGAAGACGCTGGCGCGCGCGGCGCGCGAGGTCGTGGACCTCGGCCGGCCGAGCGCCGAGAGCGAAGAGGTCGCCGCGTTCGCGTCGCTGCTCCTGCGCGCCTTCGCCAAGGGCGGCGCGGTGGTGGAGATCGAGGCGCTCAAGTACGACGGCGACGCGACGCCGGTGGCCCAGGCCGGCATGCCGCCGGCGCCGATGTCCCGGACGGAGGTGGTGAGCCAGGGCGAGTTCCTGGCCGCGGCCGCGGGCGGCCTCGAGCACGCCGCCTCGCCGGTGCTGCGCGACCTCCGCCTGTTCGGCATGGCGGCGAGCCTCAGGCCGCTGGCCGGCGCCACCGGCTCGCCGCTCGCCGTCGCCTTCGGCCGGTTCGCCGACGCGGGGCGCGCCGCCATCGACCGCGGCGCCGCGAGCGCCAACGCCGCCGCCTTCGCCGAGCTGATCGCCGGCGCCGCGGACACGCTGCGCGCGTCCCGAGCCGGCGACGAAACCGAGCCCGCGGAGCAGCTCGACCTCGTCACCGGCCGGCTCGAGCAGCTCGAGAGCACGGCCGCGCCGCCCGAGGCCCCGGCGGCGGTTCCCGCCCCCGAGGAGGTCGCGGTCCCGGAAGCGGCGGCCGGCGCGGAGGCGGGGCTGGCCGGCGCCTACACCGTGCTGGCGCGGCTGAGCGCCGCACACGGGACCGGCGGCGCACCGCTCGAACAGCTGCTCGCGGGCGGCCTGGCCGAGGCCGAGATGCCGCTCGCGTCCGCCGCGGAAGCCGGCGTCGTGCCCATCGAGGCGCTGGCGCCGGACGGGGACGTGGTGCCGATCGAGTCGCTGGCCCCGGACGCAGAGGCGGTCGTGGACATCGAGACGCTGCTCTACCGCGGCGGCGACGCGCTCCGGCGCGCGCTGGCCCTCCAGCCGCAGCTCGACGCGCGGCTCGCGGCCGAAGGCCCCGGCGGACCCGGCGTCGCCGCGCTGCTCCACGAGGTGTTCGATCTCATCGAGCTTGGCCTCGGCGCCGCGCGGTAGCCCCGGCGCCCGGGCGCCGGGCGGGCGCGGGCGGCTGTGGCTGGGGCTGCTCGGCGTCGTCCTCTCGCTCGCTTTCCTCTACTGGGCGCTGCGCGGCGTCCACCTCGACGAGTTCGTGCTGCACGTCCGCCGCGCCAACCTGTGGTTGTTCCTCCTCTCGGTGGTGCTCGCGACCCTGACGTTCCCCGCCCGCGCCTCGCGCTGGCACATCATCCTCGCGGCCACCGGCTCGCCGGTGGGATGGCGCCCCGTCTGGCGCGCCACCGCGATCGGCTTCATGGCCAACAACGTCCTGCCGGCCCGCGCCGGGGAGTTGGCCCGCGCCTACGCCGCGGCGCGGTTCGCCGACCTGCCGCTCGCGCGCTCCATCGGCTCCATCGCGGTCGAGCGCGTGTTCGACGGGCTGATCGTGGTCTTCCTCCTCGCGCTGGTGATCCTCACCTTCGACTTCCCCGGCGCCGTGGTCGTGGCCGGCACGAGCGTGTCGGCGACGGCCGCCTGGACGGGCGGGCTCTTCATCGTCGCGCTCGGCGTGCTGTTCTTCCTCGTCCACGCCCCGCGCGAGGCCCTGCGCTGGCTCGCCGCCCTGCTGCGCCGCGTCGCCCCGGCGCGCACCGCCGACTTCGTCGTGCGCATGACCCGCAGCTTCATCGAGGGCCTCCAGATCCTGCGCTCCCCGGGCGACTTCCTGCGCGTCGTCGCCTGGTCGCTGGCCATCTGGCTCATCAATGCCGCGGCCTTCTACGCCGCCTTCATGGCCTTCCACCTCGGCCCGCTGCCGTTCTCCTCGGCGCTGCTGCTGCAGGGGATCGTCGCGGTCGGCGTGGCGCTGCCTTCCTCGCCGGGGTTCTTCGGCGCGTTCGAGTACTGCTCGCGCCTCGCCCTGGGCCTGTACGGCGTGTCGCCCGACGCGTCGGTCAGCTTCGCCGTCGGCACGCATCTCGGGTGGTTCTTCCCCATCACCTTCATCGGGCTCTACTACCTCGCCCGCTCAGGACTGAGCCTGCACGAGATCTCGGCGGCGAAGGCCGAGGCGTGAGCCTCCCGGCGCGGGTGCGGGTCGCGGCCCCGGCCAAGATCAACCTGTGGCTGCGGGTGTTCGGGCGGGACGCCAAGGGCTACCACGCGCTGGAGTCGCTGTTCCAGCTCGTCTCCCTCGCGGACGAGCTGGTGATCGAGCGCGGCGGCGCGGGCGTGCGGCTGACCGGGGCCCCGTCCGAGCTGGGCCCGGCGGACGAGAACCTGGTGGCCCGCGCGGCGGCCCGCTTCCTGGGCGCGGCGCGGGCGAGCGGCGGCGTCGCCATCGCGCTCACCAAGCGCATCCCGTGGAACGCGGGGCTCGGCGGGGGCTCGAGCGACGCGGCCGCGACGCTGGCGGCGATGAACCGGCTGTTCGGGGACCCGCTCGACGCCGAGGACCTGCTCGAGCTGGCCGCCGGCCTGGGGAGCGACGTGCCCTTCTTCCTGACGGGCAGCGCGCTGGCGCTGGGGTGGGGGCGCGGCGAGCGGCTGCTGGCCCTGCCGCCCCTGCCCGTCCGGCCGCTGCTGCTCGTGCCGCCGCCCGCGCCGGTCCGGACGGCGGAGGCGTACGCGTGGCTGGACAAGGACCGCGGCGTGGAGCGCACCGGGGAATACGCCGCGGTGTTCGCCGCCGGCGCCTTCGCCGACTGGGCGGCGGTGCGCCAGCACTCGCACAACGACTTCGAGGCGGTGGTGGCGGGGCGGCTGCCCGCCATCGGGCACTGGCTCGACCGCCTGCGCGAAACGGAGGCCTTCCTGGTGCGGCTGGCCGGGAGCGGCGGCGCGATCGTGGCGCTGTACGAGTCGTGCGCGGCGCGCGACGCGGCGTGGACGCGGCTCGGCGGCGACCCCGCCACGCTGCGCGCCGCCACGCTCGCGGCGCCGCCCGCCGCGGTGGAAGAGGCCTAGCCGATGGCCGGCCCGCTCGAGATCGACGGCCATCACCTCTCGCTCGACGCCGTGGAGCGCGTCGCCCGCGGCGAGATCGGGGAGGTGCGGCTCGCGCCGTCGGCCATCGGCGCGCTCCAGACCGCGCGCCGCCTGGTGGAGGACCACGTCGCCCGGGGCGACCGGGTGTACGGCGTCACCACCGGCTTCGGCCGGCTCGCCGAAGTGGTGATCGAGCCGGAGCAGCGGCTGGCGCTGCAGCGCAACCTGGTCCGCAGCCACGCCAGCGGGATCGGACCGGCGGTGGACCGCGCGGCGACGCGGGCCGTGATGCTGCTCCGCGCCAACACGCTGGCGCACGGCCATTCCGGCTGCAGCCCCCGGGTCGTCGGGCTGCTGCTGGACTGCCTCAATGCGGGCGTGCACCCGGTGGTGCCGGAGTACGGCTCCGTGGGCGCGAGCGGCGACCTGGTCCCGCTCGCGCACGTCGCCCTCGTCCTCATCGGCGAGGGCGAGGCGGAGCACGGCGGCCGCGTGGTGCCCGCCGCCGAGGCGCTGCACGCGGCGCACCTCGCGCCCGTGGAGCTGGGCCCGAAGGACGGATTGTCGCTCATCAACGGCACCCAGTTCGCCACCGCGCTCGGCGTGCTCGCGCTGCTGGAGTCCGAGCGCGTGCTCGAGGCGCTCGAGGTCGCGGGCGCGCTCTCCCTGGAGGGCCTGCGCGGCTCGCCCGAGCCGTTCGACGCCGACATCCAGGCCGTGCGGCCGCACCAGGGCCAGGCGGTGAGCGCGGCGCGCTTGCGCGCGCTGCTCGAGGGCAGCGCGATCCGGGAATCGCACCGGCGCGGCGACCCGCGGCTGCAGGACGCCTACTCGCTGCGGTGCATGCCGCAGGTGCACGGCGCCGCGCGCGACGCCCTGGCCTACGTACGGCGCGTGCTGGAGATCGAAGTCAACAGCGCCACCGACAATCCGCTCGTCTTCCCGGAGAGCGGGCTGATCAAGAGCGGCGGGAACTTCCACGGACAGATCGTCGCCCAGGCGATGGACTTCTGCGCCATCGCGCTCGCGGACCTCGGCGCCATCGCCGAGCGGCGGGTCGAGCGGCTGCTCAATCCCGACGCGTCCGGTCTGCCGCCCTTCCTGGCCCGGGTCCCCGGCGTGGAGTCGGGGCTGATGATGCTGCAGGTGGCGGTGGCCGACGTGCTCACGGAGCTGCGCCTCCTGGCCATGCCCGCGAGCGTGCACTCCGTGCCCACCGGGGCGGGACGGGAAGACCACGTCTCCATGGCCCCCGCGGCGGCCCGCAAGGCCCGCCGCGCCGCCGGGTTGCTGGCCCAGATCGCGGCCGTGGAGCTGATTTGCGCGGCCGAGGCGGTGGACGCGCTGCGCCCGCTGACCACGAGCCCTGCCCTGGAGCGGGCGCACGCCCTGGTGCGCTCCGAAGTGCCGCGCCTGGCGGGAGACCGTGCGCTGGCGGCCGACGTGCAGCATATTGGCACCCTGGTGCGGCGGGGGGCGTTCAAGACCACATAGCCGATCCGCGTGGGCCGCGGTCACGGCAGAGGCCGGCGCTGTGGCGACGCTATTGGAGCGGCTGAAGGAAGCGCTCGCTCCGGACTACGTGCCCGAACGCGAGCTCGGGCGCGGCGGGATGGGCGTCGTCTTCCTCGGCCGCGACGTCGCCCTCGACCGGCCGGTCGCGATCAAGATCGTCCGCCCGGACCGCGCCACGGCGGTCGCCGCCGAGCGGTTCGTCCGCGAGGCGCGGGTGCTCGCCGGGCTCAGCCACCCGAACCTCATTCCGGTGCACCGCGCCGGCGAGTCGCAGGGCCTCCTCTACTACGTCATGGACTACCTCGAGGCGGAGACGCTCGCGCAGCGCCTCGCCCGCGGGCCGCTGCCCGCCGCCGAGGCGCGAGCGGTCGCGGTGGACGTGCTCGCCGCCCTCGAGGCCGTGCACGGGCGCGGGATCGTGCACCGCGACGTGAAGCCGGGCAACATCTTCCTGGCCCGCGGGCGCGCCGTCGTCGGAGACCTGGGCGTGGCGAAGGCGAGCGGCCCGGGCGCACTGCTCACCGACGAAGGCAAGGCGCTGGGGAGCCCCGGCTACATGGCGCCGGAGCAGATGGCCGCCCGCGAGGTCGGGCCCGCCGCCGACGTGTTCGCGGTCGCGCTGGTCCTGTACGAATCGCTCACCGGGCGCGCCTGGTCGTTCGCGGCCGATCCCGCCCTCGGCGACTGGACCGGTGTGCCCCTCCCGTTCGTGCAGCCGCTGCGTCGCGCCCTCGCCTGGAATCCCGAGGACCGCTACCCGGGCGCCGCGCAGTTCCGCGCGGCACTGGCAGCGCCGGAGCGTGCGGCCCGCCGCCGCACGCTGCGCTGGGGGGCCGCGGCGGTGGCGGTCGCCGCCCTGGCCGGTGTGTTCGCCCGCGGCTCGTGGGTCGCGCGCCATCCGGCGCCGACGATGCTGCCCATCTACCTGCCGCGGTTCGCCGTGGAGCCTCCCGCTCCGCCGTGGCTCGCCGACTCGCTCCCCGCGGCCCTGCTGCGGGATCTGCGCGAGGCTCCCGACCTCGCGCCGGAGGCCATCGCCGGCGCGGCGTCCAACCTGCGCCCCGGCTTGACGCTCCGGGGCGGCGCGGCCCTGCGCCGGGACGGACGCTTGGAGCTGACGCTGCGCTCCGATGCCACGCCGGGGGGACCCGCCCCCATCGAGCTGACGCTGTCCGGCCCGCCCGCCGACTGGGAGCGGCTCGCCGATTCCCTCGCGTACGGCCTGCTGCTCGACCTCTGGAGCGGCGAGGGCGGCCATCTCGCCGCCGACCTGCCGCTGCGCGCGCTGCCGCACACGCGCGAGGGCGTCGTCGCCTGGACCCGCGCCGAGCGCATGTTCGCCCACGCGCAGTGGCTGGCCGCCTGGGCCGAGTACCGCAACGCCATCGCGGTGGATTCCACCTGCCTGCTGTGCCGGGTGAGGTTGACGGACGTGTCGCGCTGGGTGGACCGGGACCAGGATACGGCGTCCATCGCCCGCTACCGGCATGCC
>CAWDZR010000001.1:0-12796 GCA_963806755.1 uncultured Gemmatimonadales bacterium | reverse complement strand
GTCTATGGCATCGTCGCGGCGCGGCGGGGCGCCTCGGGCGGCGAGGTGATGGAGCTGAGCGGCGTTCCCTACCGCGACACGCTGCCGCCAGGCACACCGGTGGTCACCTCGGGCCTGGGCGGGGTGTTCCCGCGGGGGATCCCGGTGGGGACGGTGGTGGGGCTCCTGGGCGAGGCCGCGGGTTGGGAGCGAGCCTACCTCCTCAAGCCGGCCGCGCCGCCCGCCGCCGTGACGCACGTGCTCGTCCTGTCGCGGGCCGCGGCGCGGGACACCCTCGCGGCGGCGTTCGACACCACGTCCGCCCCGGTGGCGGGCGACTCGGACTCGGAGCCGGTCGCCCCCGCACCACGCCGGCGCGCGCCGTGAGGGTCCCCGCTCCGCGCCTGCGGCTCTGGGCCGTGCTCGTCCTCCTGGTCGCGGCGCACTTCCTGCTGCGGCCCCGCTACCTCCCGTCGCGCTACGCGCCGGACTTCGTGCTGATCGCGCTGCTGTTCTTCGCCATCCGCTCCCGGCCCGGCGCCGGGGCGGTGGCGGGATTCGTGGTCGGCCTCCTCACCGACGCCGTCGCGCCCAGCGGCTTCGGGGCCGCCGCCTTTTCACTCACGATCGTGGGCTACCTGGCGGGGTGGCTCAAGGCGGTGGTCTTCCCCGACAACCTGCTGGTGAACGGCCTGTTCGTCTTCCTGGCGAGCTGGCTCCGGGACGCGCTCGAGATGGCGGCCAGCAACACGCTGCGCAGCGGCGCCCTGGGTACCCGGCTGCTGGTGCTGTCGCCGTTGAGCGCGCTCGGCACCGCGGCGGCCGCGGTGGTGCTGCTGCTGATCTTCCGGCCCTGGCTGAGGGCGGCGCCGGCGCTGTGAGCGACCGGCAGGCCTTCCATCCGTTCGTGCTGTCGCTGCGCGCGACCGTCGCGCGCCGAGGCATGGCCGTCGCCTTCGTGCTCCTCACCGGCGCGTTCTTCCGGCTCCAGGTGTTCCAGCACGACCGCTACCGCATGCAGTCCGAGTCCAACCGCCTGCGGTCGATCCCGCTGCCGGCCCCCCGCGGGCTGATCCTCGACCGTCACGGCGCGATCATCGCCGACAACGTGCCCGGGTACTCGGTGTCCGTGCTGGCGCCGAACGAGGACTCGCTCACGGCCACGATCGCGCGCCTCCGGGGGATCCTGCCGCTGGACTCGGCGACGGTGGAGCGGCTCGTGGACCGGTTCCGCCAGGCACCGTACGAGCCGACCGTCCTGGTCAAGGACGCGCCGTTCCCGCTCGTGTCGGAGCTGGAGGAGCGCAGCGCCTTCCTCCCGGGGCTGGTGATCCAGACCGAGCCCAAGCGCGAATATCCCGACAGCTCGGCCGTCGCGCACCTGGTGGGGTACGTCAGCGAAGTCACGGAGGAGGATCTCGCCGGCCCGTACGCGGGGATGCGCCCCGGCACCCTCATCGGGAAGGAAGGGCTCGAGCGCGAATACCAGTCCACCCTCGCCGGCTCGGACGGCGTGCGCTTCGTGGAGGTGGACGCGCTCGGACGGGTGGTGCGCGAGGAGGGGGCCGCCGCCGCGCTCGCCCCGGTGCCGGGCAAGGTCCTGCGCACCACGATCGACCTCGACCTGCAGCGCTTCGTGGCCTCCATCTTCCCGCCGGGAAAGCGCGGGGCGTTCGTCGCGATGGACCCCTGGACGGGCGACATCCTCGCGCTGTACTCGAGCCCGTCCTACGACCCCAACGCGTTCGTGGGCGGCATCTCGCAAACGCTGTGGGATACCCTCAACAGCGATCCCGGCCGCCCGCTCCTCGACCGGGCCATCGCGGCGCGGTATCCGCCCGGCTCCACCTTCAAGCTGGCCACGGCCCTCATGGCCCTGCAGGACGGCGAGGTGACGTTCGACAGCCACATGCCGCAGCCCTGCCGCGGCGGCTTCCGGTTCGGCAACCGCTTCTTCAAGTGCTGGGACGCACGAGGCCACGGCTCGCTCAATCTCACCCAGGCCATCGCCAACTCGTGCGATACGTACTTCTACCAGCTGGGCCTCAGGCTGACCGTGCGGGACATCGTCTCCGGCGGGGCCTATCTGGGCATGGGCGTCCGGACCGGTATCGACCTGCCGGGCGAGGTCCGGCCCGCCTTCCCGGATTCGAACTACTACGACCGGGTTTACGGCCGGGGGGGCTGGACTCAGGCGGTCGCGATGAACCTCGCGATCGGCCAGGGCGAGGACGCGCAGACGCTCATCAACATGGTGCGCTTTTACGCTACCCTCGCCAACGGCGGCCGTGTGGTCCGGCCGCACATCCTGGCCGGCAACTACCCCGACGTCTCGCGGGTGGACCTCCCCGACAGCGTCTTCCTCAGCATCCGCAACGCGCTCATCGCCGTGGTGGAGCAGGGCACCGCCCGGTCAGTGCGCATGGTGCAACTGCAGCTCGCCGGTAAGACCGGGACGGCGCAGAACTCCCAAGGCCCCGATCACGGGTGGTTCATCGGCTTCGCCCCGGCGGTCCGGCCCCAGATCGTGGTCGGGGGGATCTTCGAGAATGGCCTGCACGGCACCGTCGTGGCTCCCTACGTGGCGCGGATTGCCGAGCGCTACGTACTCGGGCCGGACTCGACGACGCGCGGGCGGGCCGCCGAATCCGTGCCGCTGCGCGAGCCCGAGGACACCGCGCCGCTGCCGGTGCCGGTGGACACGGGCCGCGCGCGGGAAGCCCACTGATGTCCGCCCCGAGGCTCGACCGCTCCCTCACGGCCGTCACCCTGGCCCTGAGCGTGTACGGGATCCTGGTCCTCTACTCGGCCGGCCAGACCGACGTGCCCACGTCGGTGGCTCACATCTGGGAACGCCAGGTCGCCTGGCTCGTGATCTCGCTGCTGGGCGCCGGGCTCGTCATGCGCGTCTCCCCCCGGCTCCTCGAGTGGGTCGCCCCGGCCGGCTACGGGGTCGGCATCTTCCTCCTGCTGCTCACCCTGGCGATCGGCACCGGCGCTGGAACGGCGGCACATTCCCACGCCTGGATCGCCGTCGGCGGCATCCGCGTGGGCCAGCCGTCCGAGTTGGTCAAACTGCTGGTGATCCTGATGCTCGCCCGATACCTGGCGGGCCTCCGCACCCCCCCCGCGACGATGCGCGAGCTGGTGGCGCCGTGCGTGATGGCGGCGGTGCCCGCCCTGCTGGTGGCCGTGGAGCCTGACCTGGGCAGCGCGCTGGTCTTCGCCGGCATCCTGTTCGCCATGCTGTTCTGGGCCGGCGTGCGCATCCCCCTGCTGGTGCTGCTCGCGTCGCCCATCGCCTCCCTCGTGCTGGCCTTCTCCCCGTGGACGTGGGGCGGATGGATCATGGTGATCGGCATCCTGCTCCTGATCTGGCGCCCGTTCGTCTGGGAGGGCCTCGCCGTCCTGGGGGCCAACGTCGGGATGGGCATCCTGGCGCGGCCTCTGTGGCTGAAACTGGCCGCCTACCAGCAGCACCGCTTCCTGGCCTTCCTGAACCCAGAGCTGGATCCGCGCGCCACGGGCTGGCACATCATCCAATCCAAGATCGCGATCGGCAGCGGCGGCTGGCTGGGGAAGGGCTTCACCCTGGGCACCCAGAAGCGGCTCGCCTTCCTCCCGGCCCAGCACACCGACTTCATCTTCTCGGTGGTCGGCGAAGAGCTGGGGTTCATTGGCGTCCTGGTGGCGCTGGCGCTGTTCTTCGCCCTGCTGGTCGCCCTGCTCAGGATCGCCCGCCGCAGCCCCGACCCGTTCTCCAGCCTGGTCACGTTCGGGGTCATCGGGATGTTCTTCAGTCATATCTTCGAGAACACGGGGATGACGGCGAATGTGATGCCCATCACCGGGATCCCGCTGCCGTTCTTCAGCTATGGAGGCTCCTTCCTCCTGGTCTGTTACCTCGCTGTCGGCCTGGCGATGCGCACCGCACAGGAAGGGGCGGAGCTCGGCTATCACGAGGTCTGACAACGACTTATGGGAACGCTCTGGCGCGGCGTGGGCCGCTGATTCAAATTGAGCGGTCCCCCAGGAGGCCCTTTCAGGGCTCCGGCCGGTTCACCCCGATCCCTACGACATGGCCTGGTTTCGCAAAGACCGACGTCCCCGTACGTCCCAGCGCGAGCGGCTCGAGATCCCGGCCGACGTCTGGGACAAGTGCGAGGAATGCGGCCATGTGGACGTCCGGGAGAAGTTCGAGCGGGGCTACGGCGTCTGCCCCAACTGCGGTCATCACCGCCGGATCGACGCGGCCCAGTACATCGCCCTGCTGACCGACGAGGGGAGCTGGAAGCCGCTCGACCAGGGGCTGCGCTCCGTGGACGCGCTCGGCTTCGAGGGCTACCGGGACCGGCTGGCGGTGGCGCTGCGCAAGGTCGGGCGGGAGGACGCGGTGCGCACGGGCACCGGCACGCTCGAGGGCGAGCCGATATGTCTGGCGGTCATGGATTTCAAGTTCATGGGCGGCTCGATGGGGTCGGTGGTGGGAGAGAAGATCGCCCGTCTCTCCCAGCGGGCGCTCAAGGCGCGGACCCCCCTGATCATCGTTTCGGCTTCCGGCGGCGCCCGCATGCAGGAGGGCGTGCTGTCCCTGATGCAGCTCGCCAAAACCTCGGTGGTCATCGCCCAGCTGCGGGCGCAGGGAGTGCCGTTCATCTCCGTGCTCACCGATCCGACCACGGGCGGCGTCTCGGCCTCGTTCGCCTTCCAGGGGGACGTGATCGTCGCCGAGCCGGGCGCCGTGATCGGATTCGCGGGCGCCCGGGTCATCAAGCAGACGATCGGGCAGGACCTGCCCGAGGGGTTCCAGACCGCGGAGTTCCTGCTGGAGCACGGGATGATCGACGTGGTGGTGCCGCGGGCCAGCCTGGCGGCGACCTGCGCCCGGCTGGTGCGCCTGCTGCTGGCGCGGCCGGCGCCCGATGTGGAGCGCGCCTCCTGACGATTCGTTCGTTCGACGACGCCTGCCAGTTTCTCTTTCCCAGAACGACCGGTGGCATCAAGTGGGGTCTCGAGACGACCGAGGCCCTGTTGGCCGTGCTCGGCCATCCGGAGCGGCACTTCGCGGCCGTGCACATCGGCGGGACGAACGGCAAGGGCTCGACCTCCACCCTGCTCGCGGAAGTGCTGCGGGAGGCCGGCTACCGGGTGGGGCTCTACACTTCGCCGCACCTGGTGTCGTTCCGCGAGCGGGTGGTGGTGGACGGCGTGCCGATCGGGGAGGACGCCGTCACCGTGTGGGCGGCCCGGCTGGAGGACGAGGCGGTGCGCCTCGGCGCGAGCTTTTTCGAGATCGGAACGGCGGTGGCGTTCGCGGATTTCGCCGCGCGGGGGGTCGAGATCGGAGTGGTCGAGGTGGGGCTGGGAGGGCGCCTGGACGCGACCAACGTCCTCCTGCCGCTCGCGAGCGGCGTGACCCGGATCGCGGTGGAGCATACCGAGTACCTGGGACCGGACCGGCCGAGCATCGCGCGGGAGAAGGCCGGCATCGCGAAGCCGGGCGTCCCGTTCGCGACCACGGAGCCGGACGCCGAGATCGCGGCGGTGCTGGTGGCGGAGGCGGAGCGGCGGGGAGCGCGGGCGGAGCGGCTCGACCCGTCGGGCTGCCTCTCGGAGGTGGTGGCGGGCCCGGCGGGGGTGCGGTTCCGGGCGGACACGCCGGTGCGCCGCTACGACGGGCTCGAGATCGGGCTTCAGGGGGCGTACCAGGTGCAGAACGCCCTGCTGGCCCTGCGGCTGGCGGAGCTGGTGGCGCCGGCGTTCCCGGTGGGGGAGGAGGCGCTGCGGGCCGGGCTGCGTCGCGCGCGGGTGCCGGGCCGTTTCGACCGGCGGGGACGGTGGCTGTTCGACGTGGCGCACAACCCGGACGGGATGCGGGCGCTGACGGCCGCCCTGGCGGCGGCGGCGCCGCCGCGGCCCCTTGCCGCCGTGGTGTCGGTGCTCCGGGACAAGTCGTGGCGGGAGATGCTCGACGTGCTGGCGGGCGGCGTGGACCGGTTGATCCTCACGCGGGCGCCGAGCGCGCCGGCGGAGCGCGCCTGGCGACTCGAGGAGGCGGCGACGTGGGCGCGAGAGCGCGGGCTCGAGGCGGTGGCCGAGCCGGATTTCGACGCCGCGCTTGGCCGCGGTGCGCGTGAGGCGGCCACGGTGCTCGTGACCGGCTCGTTCCACACCGTCGGCGACGCGATGGCTCGCTTGCCCGGCACTCCGCCGCTCGGGTAGATTTTACGGATGGCCGTGAGCGCTTTACCGGGGTTTCGCGACGTGTTTCCCGACGCCCTGGCGCGGCGCCGTCGCATCTTCGCCGCGTGGCGCGACGTGGCCGCGCGCTACGGCTTCGAGGAGTACGACGGACCGCCGCTCGAGCCGGTGGAGCTGTACACCAGGAAGAGCGGCGAGGAGATCGTCGAGCAGCTGTACCGGTTCACCGACAAGGGCGAGCGGGACGTCGCCCTGCGGCCGGAGATGACGCCGACCCTGGCCCGCATGGTGGCCCAGCGGGCGGCGCAGCTCAAGAAGCCCATCCGCTGGTTCTCCATCCCGCAGCTGTTCCGCTACGAGCGCCAGCAGCGCGGGCGGCTGCGCGAGCACTTCCAGCTCAACATGGACATCATCGGGGAGGCGGGCCCGCTCGCGGACGCCGAGGTGATCGCCGCCGCGCTCGACATCGTGCGGGCGCTGGGGTTCGGGCCGGGCGAGGTGCGGGCGCGGGTCTCCGACCGCCGCATCCTCGCCTCGGTGCTGACGCGCGAGCACGGCGTCTCGGACGACGAGCTGCCCGCGGTCCTCGCGGCGCTGGACCGGTACGCCAAGTCGCCGGAGGCGGCCGAGGCGGGGATCGGCGAGGCGCTGAAGGCCTCGGGCGGGAACGTGGCGGGGCGCGCCGCCGCGCTGCTCAAGTTCTTCTCGGGGCTCGACGACCCCCGGGCGCTGCTGGCGCTCGGCGAGGCGGCGCCGCTGCGGGAGTGCGTGGATGCCCTCGGGGCCATGGGCCTGGGCGCGTTCGTGGACGTGGACTTCCGCATCGTGCGAGGGCTCGCCTACTACACCGGCATCGTCTTCGAGCTGTTCGACGCCGGCCGGTCGCTGCGGGCCATCTGCGGCGGGGGCCGGTACGACAATCTCCTGAAGCAAGTGGGAGGCGTGGACTTGCCCTGCGTCGGATTCGGCATGGGCGACGTGGTGCTGGGCGAGCTGCTGGGGGACCGCGACGGTGCGCCGAAGAGCGAGCCGGTGGTCGCGGTGTTCGTGGCGGCCGTTGGCGACGAGGACCGGCCCGGCGCGCTGGCGCTCGCCCACGCGCTGCGCGAGCGCGGGCTCGGCGTGGAGTTCGCCCTCAAGCGCCAGGCCCTGGGCAAGCAGCTGGAGCTGGCCGCCGCGCGCGGAGCCCGCGCCGCGGTCGTTCTCGGGCCCGACGAGCGCGCGGCGGGCGAAGCGGTGGTGCGCACCCTGGGCACCGGGGCCGAGCGGCGCGTGAAACTCGCAGACCTGGCCGGGGACTATGCGTTCTAGAGCGGCGTGGTGGATGGTCGCGACGGTCGTTCTCGGCGGCTGCGCGGTAGAGCACGGGAACCCGCCCGCCGCCCAGACGGGAGCACAGGCGCCGGGAGCGGCGGCGGTGCCGGGTACCGCCGCGATGGCGCCGGGGCCGATGCACCAGGTGTTCGACAGCACCCGCGAGCGGGTGGCGATCGGCGTGGACCGGATCAGCCTCAGCGTCATGCTGGATCCGTCGGCGGGGCGCGCCGCGCAGCAGGCCACGATGCAGGCGGTCCTGGACGCGGAGCGCTCGGCCGACAGCTCGCTGGCCGCGATCCGCGTCCTGGGCTTCCTGCCGCCGCCGGCGGGGCACGGCCAGCATCCGAGCGGCGGGATACGGATGATCCCGTTCGCGATCGTGACCTGGCAGCCGGCCGAAGGCTGGAATGCCGTGAGCGCGGCCTCCCTGCACGCGGCGCACACCACCGACGTGCTGTTCGTGACGGACTTGCCGAACCATCAGCCGGTGCCGGGCGCCGGGAAGGGGCGATGAGCCAGGAGCAGGGCATTACCCCACGCGCCAAGGACTTCAGCGCGTGGTACAACGACGCGGTGATGCGGGCCGAGCTGGCGGACTACTCGCCGGTGCGGGGCTGCATGGTCATCCGCCCCAACGGCTACGCCATCTGGGAGCTGATGCAGGCCGCGCTGGACCGGATGTTCAAGGACACCGGCCACCGCAACGCCTATTTCCCGCTGTTCATCCCGCAGTCGTTCCTCGCGAAGGAAGCCGAGCACGTCGAGGGGTTCGCCCCCGAGGTGGCGGTGGTCACGCGCGCCGGCGGCAAGGAGCTGGAGGAGCCGCTGGTCGTGCGCCCCACCTCGGAGACGATCATCTACGACTCGTTCGCGAAGTGGATCCATTCCTACCGCGACCTGCCGCTGCTGATCAACCAGTGGGCGAACATCGTGCGGTGGGAGATGCGCACGCGGCTGTTCCTCCGGACCACGGAGTTCCTGTGGCAGGAGGGGCACACCGCGCACGTGGACGAGGCCGACGCGGAGCGCGAGGCGCGGCAGATGCTCGCCGTGTACCGGCGCTTCGACGAGGAGTGGGTCGCCATGCCGGTCATCACGGGCGTGAAGACCGACAGCGAGAAGTTCGCCGGGGCCGTGCGCACGTACGCCGTGGAAGCGCTGATGCAGGACAACAAGTCCATCCAGGCCGGCACGACCCACAACCTCGGGCAGAACTTCGCCAAGGCGTTCGGCGTCCAGTATCAGACCGCCGACGGCGGGCTCGACTACGTGTGGAACACGTCGTGGGGCGTCTCCACCCGAATGATCGGCGGCCTCGTGATGACCCACGGGGACGACGTGGGGATCATCTGTCCCCCGCGCCTCGCGCCCGTGCAGGTGGTCGTGGTGCCGATCTACCGGTCCGACGAGGAGCGCGCGGCGGTGCTGGCGGCCGCCGAGCAGGCGGCGCGCACGCTCCGGGACGGCGGCGTCCGGGTGGAGCTGGACGTGCGGGAGGGGATGAAGCCCGGCGCCAAGTACTACGAGTGGGAGGGCAGGGGGGTCCCGCTCCGCCTGGAGGTGGGTCCCAAGGACGTGGCGAAGGGGCAGGTGTTCGCCGCGCGGCGGACCGGCGGCAAGTCGCCCATCGCCGTGGCGGGACTCGCGGACGGCGTGCGCGCGGCGCTGGACGAGATCCAGGCGGGCCTGTTCAAGGCGGCGCTCGAGCGGCGCGAGGCGAACACGCGCCGCGGGGTGACCCGGGCCGAGCTGGTGGAGATGATGGCGGGCCCGGGCGGGTTCGCCTACGGCGGCTTCTGCGGCTCGGCCGAGTGCGAGACCGGGATCAAGGAAGCCACCAAGGCCACGGTGCGCGTGCTGCCGGACCCCGAGTTCCGGTCGCCGTCGGCGCCGCCGACCTGCGTCTGGTGCGGCTCGAAGTCCACGACCGAGGCCGTGTGGGCGAAGGCGTACTAGCTCCGGCGGGCGGGAGCGGGGCCGGCGCCATGCAGCGCGTCCTCATCGTGGACCTGGGCGCCCAGTACACGCAGCTGATCGCGCGTCGGGTGCGCGAGGCGCACGTGTATTGCGAGATCCATCCTCCCACGCACGACCTGGCCTGGATTCGCGCGTTCGCGCCCACCGGCATCATCCTGTCGGGAGGCCCCAGCTCCGTGTACGACGTCGATGCTCCGACGGCCGATCCCGGCATCCTCGACCTCGGCGTCCCCGTGCTGGGCATCTGCTACGGGATGCAGCTCCTCGCCCAGCTCGCGGGCGGCGAGGTGCGCAAGGCCGGGGAGCGGGAGTACGGCCGGGCGGAGATCGAGGTCATGGGCAGCGACGGCCTGTTCGACGGTTTCGCCGCAGGCTCCCGCACGGCGGTGTGGATGTCGCACGGCGATCGCGTGGACGTGGCGCCGGCCGGCTTCGAGGTGCTGGCCCGCAGCGCCAACACGCCCGTGGCGGCGTTCCGGCACACGGCCAAGCCCCTGTACGGCGTGCAGTTCCATCCCGAGGTCGCGCACACGCCGCGGGGCGCGGAGATCCTGCAGAACTTCCTGTTCCGCATCTGCCGCGCCCGTCCCGACTGGACGCCCGGGCACTTCGTCGAGCGGACCGTGCGGAGCGTGGCGGAGCTCGTGGGGAAGGGCCACGCCATCTGCGGCCTCTCGGGCGGCGTGGATTCCGCGGTAGCGGCGGCGCTGGTGCAGCGCGCCATCGGACGGCGGCTGACGTGCATCTTCGTGGATCACGGGCTGCTGCGTGCCGGGGAGCGGGAGCAGGTGGAGAAGACGTTCCGCGACCAGCTCGACTCGGATCTCCGGGTGGTGGACGCGTCGCAGCGCTTCCTGGGCCAGCTGGCGGGCGTCGAGGACCCGGAGGAGAAGCGCCGCCGCATCGGGCACACGTTCATCGACGTCTTCGAGGACGCGGCGCGCGAGGTGGGGCCGGACGTCGGCTTCCTGGTGCAGGGGACGCTGTATCCCGACGTCATCGAGTCCGTCTCGCCGCGCGGCGGGCCGTCCGCCACCATCAAGTCGCACCACAACGTGGGCGGCCTTCGGCCCAACCTCCCGTTCGCGCTGATCGAGCCGCTGCGCGAGCTGTTCAAGGACGAGGTGCGCCAGGTGGGGCGGGAGCTGGGGCTGCCCGAGGACATCGTGCGCCGTCACCCCTTCCCGGGGCCGGGCCTCGCGGTGCGCATCCTCGGGCCCGTGGACGCGAAGCGCGTCGCGACGCTGCAGCGCGCCGACGCGATCTACCTCGAGGAGATCCACGCGGCGGGGCTGTACGACGACATCTGGCAGGCCTTCGCGGTGCTGCTGCCCGTGCGCTCGGTGGGCGTGATGGGGGACTTCCGGACCTACGGCAACGTGGTCGCGCTGCGGGCGGTCAACAGCCTCGACGGCATGACGGCGGACTGGTACCCGTTCCCGCACGAGGTGCTGGGGCGGATCGCGACGCGGATCATCAACGAGGTCCCGGACGTCAACCGGGTGGTGTACGACGTCAGCTCGAAGCCGCCGGCCACGATCGAGTGGGAGTAGGACAGGTCGGGCAGAGATGAGCTGCGAGAGGAGTTGCGAGACGCCGAGTGGCGAGCGGTCGTGAGTTGCCGGTGGCGAGAAACAGAACAGGCCTCGGTCAGCTCCGTAGCCGCCCGGGGCCTGCACCGTTGCTGATGACCGTCATCTCGTAACCACGCGCAACTCGGCGTCTCGCAACTGCTCGGCAGTCTAGAGTCCCTTTTCTTCTACCAACTTGAGAAATTCCGCCGGCGTCTGCATCGACGCCAGCCGCTTCGGGACGTCCTCCTCCTTGGCGAACTGCGCGATCTTGCCGAGCACCGGCAGGTACTGGTTCGAGACCTCGAGCGGAGGAGCGACGATCAGGAAGAAGAACTGCGCCGGCTTCTCGTCGATGGACTTGTACTCGACCCCGTCAACGCGGCGCCCGTAGGCCACCCGGAGGGTGTTCACCACCAGGGAGCGGCAGTGGGGGATGGCGATGCCCCGGCCGATGCCCGTGGAGCCGAGGTTCTCCCGGCGCTTGAGCATCTTGTAGAGCATCGCGTCGGACTTCTCGTCGAGCTGGAGGAGCTTGATCAGCTCCTTGAGGACGTCGTCCTTGGCCTTGGCGGCCAGGGCGAGGTTGATGGCATCCTCTCGAAGGAACTCTCGTAGCAGCATGACGTAACCTAATCCAGCCCGCGCGGAGTGGTCAAACGGGGCCGTTGCCCACGGCCGAGGCCCCACGTAGCTTGCCCGGATGCGCTTCCCGTTTCCGGTGACGGCCGGAATCCCGTTGTTCCTGGCCCCGATGGCCGGGGTCTCGGAAGCGCCGTTCCGGCGCCTGTGCCGCCGGTTCGGCGCGGACGTGGTCGTGTCCGAGTTCCTCTCCTCGGAGGGGTTGCGGCGCGGCAGCGAGCGCACCCTGCGCATGGCGGCGTTCGCGCCCGAGGAGCGCCCGATCGGCATCCAGATCTTCGGCGCGGAGCCCGCCGCGATGGCGGAGGCGGCGGCGCTCGTGACGGAGGTGTTCGCGCCGGAGTACGTGGACATCAACTTCGGCTGCCCCGTCAAGAAGGTCGTGAAGCGCAACGGCGGGTCGGGGTGCCTGAAGGACCTCGACCTGGTCGAGGGCATCATCCGCGCCGTGGTGGCGGCGACGCCGCTGCCGGTGACGGTGAAGATCCGCTCGGGCTGGGACGAGGCGCACCGCGATCCGGTGACGATCGCGCGGCGTTGTCAGGATGCCGGGGCGCGGATGCTGACGCTGCACGCCCGCACCCGGACCCAGATGTTCTCGGGCGCCGCGCGCTGGGAGGAAATCGCCGCCGTGGTGGCCGCCCTCGAGATCCCGGTCGTGGGCAACGGCGACGTCACCGAGGCGGCCGACGTGGTGCGGATGCGGGAGCAGACCGGCTGCGCCGGCGTGATGATCGCGCGAGGCTCGTTCGGCAACCCATGGCTGTTCCGCGACGCGCGGGCGCTCCTGGACGGCCGGCCCGTCCCGGCACCGCCCGGGCCCGAAGAGCGGTTTCGCACCGCGCTCGAGCACGCCCGGCTCGCGCGCGAGCTCGACGGCGACTCACCGAAGACGGTCCTCGAGTTCCGGAAGCACCTCGGCTGGTACGTCCGGGGTCTGCCCGGCGCCGCCACGCTCCGCGAGCGGCTGCACCGGGTGGGGTCGCTGGCCGAGGTGGAGCAGATCTTCTCGGCCTACCTCGCCAGCGGAGAAGTGCTGACCGCCGCGTGACCGGCGCCGGGATCGGTCTCGCCGGCCTGGTGGTGGGCTCCGTCCTGGGATGGCTAGG